>JAYGHB010000123.1:0-41153 GCA_034931985.1 Halotia wernerae UHCC 0503 | reverse complement strand
AGGGCTATGAGGCTTATCCTATCTGCATCCTAGCCCTTTTTGTAGCCCCGCAAGTGTCCAGATACTCTCGGCGCAGAATGATCAGAACAGAGAATTTATCAGTAGATGCAATGCTGCTCATATTTCACCTTCTATGTGTATTCGTAAGGCTGTTATGGGTTAGAAAGGCACATCTTCGTCTGGGCTTGCTGCCCAAAACTGTCTCAACATCTCTTGTTTTGCTAGCTGAAGTTCTTTTTTCTCTTCGGGCGAGACTTCACCAACCATTTGCTTTAATTCATCCATCTGCCTCTGCTTCCAAAGTTCAGTTGTGGCAGCAGGTAAAGCCAGGGTTTCATTCTTTGTAGATGGTCGGAAGTTGCGGCGGCGAAACAGAAACCGGAAGTGACGTTTATCTTGTGACGGTAGCGATCGCCAGACGTTCTCATCCCAGCCTGGAGGGATAAAATCAGATGACGGGGGTAGTAAGGTCTGTACTTGGGCGAGTGCCTGACCTTGTTCTTCAATAACCTTGTTTTGCTGTTCAATCTTCTCCAGCAGTTGTGACAATAACTCTTGAGATTGCGGGGCTAACTCTGCCTCACGGGTTTTAAGAGCAAAGTAGTTTTGTGCAGCAGCTATCTCTGACTTGCGAGGATCACCGTTCATTGCTGTCAGATAGCAACCATAGCGACTGAGCTTGAAATCGTCTCTGGGTCTGCCTCCAGTACTTTTTGCGGGTAGGCGCAAAAAGTGTTCTTTGATTTCCTGCTCTATATTTTTGCAAGCAGCGATCGCTCTTGTGATGGCATCCTCAAACTGTCGCCACTGCTGATATCCCAATATGGGCATTAACTCACGGGCTAACCAGTATTCAATACCTTGCTCATCAATTTTTTTGATTTGTTCAAATGGGCTATCAGTTTTAGTTTCAGTTGATGTGATTAATTTCATGATTCCTCCAATTTTTGACGCATGACAATATCAGCGACATCGCACCTATGCCACATTCAAGTCTTTTGGGTATGTAAGCGCGAGTTGTATCTAGCTGTTATTCGCCTTCCCAGAATCGCAATTCATCTTTTGAGTACCTGTCAGTTTTCTTTGAGCGTTCTTTCCAACAATCCCAAGCCACCACCAACTCTTCGCCCAAATCCTCCACGACTTCACCCCGTTCCACATACAAAGTGCGATAAGGGTCAGCGTGAGAGACGATAGAACCAAGTCCAATCACAGCAGGTTGTTCGGCTTTCTCCAAAGCAGTGATTAACTCTGTCTCTTGCGGTGTCAATTCCGCCCAGTAGTCATTTTTGATAACCTCATACTCCTGCGCCACTTCTAAATAGTCCCACCAGCTACGTTCAGGTTGAGCCAGTACCCGCCGAATCTCACTAATCGCCTGGGGCAGTAGTTGTAGTTGTTCGGCTCGATATGCGATCGCCTGCGGTGTCGGTTCACTGCCCAGGATTATTGCAGCTGCCTGGAGTGCCTGAGTGTTGTTCATCGCACAAGCCATATTGCTCAATGCTATGCCCATCAAGTGTAAACATTCGGTGGCATTTTCTTTGGGTGGTTCTTGTGCTAGCGATCGCAGGTCAATAGTTTTCTCCAGTGACCGCTTAACTTCTTTATTTAACGCTTTGGTAGCTTGCTGGGTGAGAGTATTTTCCCACTGTTGACCAGGGCGTTCTTGTACGGCGTGTTCCAAATCTTGAATACGCCGTTGTAATCGTTGGTTCTCAAGTTCTAGCTGCCTCAATCCTTCTAACTCGAAAAGCCGTTGCTGTAACAATACCTTAGCCAAAAGAAGAGGGTGAAGAGATAGGGCGCTCTGTAGTAGAGTTATTGTCTACCACAACGACAACTCAAACGCTACAATTCGCCCATGTTTGATATCCTATCACTCTTACAATGCCTATTACCCCAGATAAATACTACGACGATGCGTCAGTTGAACCAGATAATAATGGCGATGCTAGCAATGAATGGGAGAATAACGATGTTAGGAATCTCCCGTTGGACAGGCGCTGGTGGTAGTTATCGGACGATGTTGCGTTTCTTTCATACAGTAATTCCTTGGGCGACGTTGTTTTGGCTATTTTTCCGCAAGCATTTGTTCCGTGCGAATGAGGTGTATTTGCTGGCAGGAGATGAAGTTGTAGTCAGCAAATCAGGAAAACATACTTATGGTTTGGATAGATTCTTTTCCAGCCTAGTAAGTAAACCAATATCAGGACTATCTTTCTTTACGTTATCGTTAGTAAGTGTCGAGCAAAGACACTCATTTCCGATTCAAATAGAACAGGTGATCAAGAGCGATATAGAAAAAAGTAGTGTATCGCCAAGACCAGAAATAAAAGCCAAAGAAAAACGTGGACGTGGACGACCAAAAGGGAGTAAAAACAAAAACAAAACTGAAGTAATTCTCACATGTGAATTACTAAGAATTAAGAAGATGATTAATGAGTTAGTCAAGTTGATAGCTAACTTTATCCCACTTACTTACTTAGTTTTGGATGGTCATTTTGGAAACAATAATGCTTTGCAGATGGCTCGACAGGTCAACTTGCATATAATTTCCAAGTTACGCCACGATTCAGCATTATACATCCCTTACCAAAATCCTGATAGCAATCATCGTTCACGCCGTAAATACGGAGAGAAACTAGACTGGCGTAATATTTCTGATGAATATTTGCGTCAAAGTATTATTGAAGAGGATATCCAAACCGATACTTATCAAGCTAGTTTGCTGCACAAAGAATTTGCCCAGTCCCTGAATGTAGTTATTTTGGTGAAAACCAATCTCAAAACTAATGCTCGCAGTCACGTTATTCTTTTTTCCAGCGACCTAAAATTGTCATCTGAGAAAATAATTGACTACTACAAACTGCGCTTTCAAATCGAGTTTAACTTCCGTGATGCCAAGCAATTTTGGGGATTGGAAGACTTTATGAACCTCGGTCAAACTGCGGTGACTAATGCTGCTAATCTAGCATTCTTTATGGTTAATTTATCTCATCATCTTCTCGCCGATTTCCGCATCCTTAATCCTGACTCCGGCATTATTGACCTTAAGGCTCATTACCGTGGCTTTCGATATGTCCATGAAGTCTTAAAAATGCTTCC
The DNA here is from genome assembly GCA_034931985.1 of Halotia wernerae UHCC 0503. Taxonomy (GTDB): domain Bacteria; phylum Cyanobacteriota; class Cyanobacteriia; order Cyanobacteriales; family Nostocaceae; genus Halotia; species Halotia wernerae. The sequence continues at coordinate 38,045 of JAYGHB010000123.1, read as the reverse complement.
AGAAATTCCTGAGCCTATTTTATTAAACCAGATTTTTGCCAAGCTTACTGCTTTAGGACGTATTCATAGCGTTTCTACAGGTGTTGAACCCTCGTAAATTGGTAGAGGTATTGAGGTTATACGATACGGGCAATTGTGAAGGAATTTAATAACCAGTGTAATCACTACTAGTAGTAACAAGCTAAAAAAATTTAATATTTTTTAATTGAAACATTCAAATATTAACCTATTATCAAGCTATTAAATATCTACATAACTAACTCATTGACAAATTAGATAAAAGTGAAGTAGGAGAAATCAAGAAAAATGGGTGATGGGTGGCATCACCGTGGTCGGGTAGGTTAGGGATATTGCTACCCCTTTCCCCTCTAACCTATCCAATCGCAGTCCTGCCAGTTTTACCAGCTTAATTCCATTCCATATACCGAAGTAATCAAGATTTAATTTATCTTCTGTATATAATTGCCATGTAATTTCATAATTTCATAATCTCCTAAGTTGCTGCGCTTCCTTCTGTTAGATTCTTCAACGCTATACCCATCAGCCGCAGACAAGCAGCTGATCTACAACCAGTTACCAACGAGAACATAAGCAGCCCAATACCCTGGACGGCTGTAGTTTGGATACTTTTGCAAAAGGCTCACTTGAGCGCGACGCAGGGCTTCTGCTTTTGTAACTTTGGCAGAAACTAACTCACGATAAAATTCACCAACTAAGATTGCAGTGGAGCGATCGCCAACATTCCATAGACTTGCCATTGTACTCCTTGCACCTGCACGCACAGCAACCCCTGCTAAACCGAGTGTTGCTCGATTATCTCCTTCTGCTGTCTGACAAGCACTTAAGACGAGCAGTTCTAAGGGTTGTGAGTATATTTCATCTCGACGGCGCAATAGCAAATCAAAGTCATTAACATTAATTGGCCCATCTGTTGCCAAAATAAATGTATCTTCAGGACGAGAACTAAACTGTCCGTGAGTTGCTAAATGAACAACATTAAATGGAATAGAGCGAATCTTTTCTTCTAATACCTTACTAGTAAAATCTCGATCTAAAAGTTTTGTGGTTGCTACCCCTGTTTTTGCAATCAAGTTAAACTCAGATTTGATTTCTGGCAAAGGCGGGAATTGTCGAAATTGGGATGGCGGTTGTATTAATCCTCCAGCCAGAACCTGCAAATTTTCTGGTGCTAAAGGTTTGGGTTTTTGTAATTGCAATCCTAAACTTAAAGCAACAGCATATTTTTCAACTAAATACTGTTTACCATCATATAGTGCCGCCATTGGTACACTTCGCAATGCACCATCCAATACAAAGACTAAAGTATTGACATTAGTATGTTGTAACTCAGATTCAATTGGTTGAATTAGCCAGTTATATACTTGCCTAGAAAGGGTTTGGACTTCTTCAAGTCTGTCTGGTTCAGTTAAATACTGCCGTAGTTGCCCTAAAATTTTTTCTACTTCAATTTGAGCTTTATTTATTGAATAGTATTGCAAAGATTGTTGAGGAATTTTCACAATAACTTGCAATTGCTCTGGCAGAATAATTGGATAAATAACGGCGGTTGTAGGATTATCTCGATCTACTACTTCGTCTATTACAACCCTTGTGACATTTAAGCAAGCTTGCCGAAAAAAGTTATCCAAATCTGCTAATTGAAGTGCTTCAATTCGCTGGCGTGCTTTATCTAATGTTTGTTCGTTGAGTTGATCTCCTGGCGATAAAAGCAATGCCACCGACTCACGATAAACAGGTTCTACACTTTCTTTAAATGAAAATTGTACATCTCGATTGACTCCAACAAGGTCATTTCTGAGAGCCTGTAACTCATTAACAGCAGCATCATAAGCTGCGATCGCCCCTTTAATATCTCCCTGCTGTTTTAGCAAGCGTCCTAGTTGCCAATACCAGTTGTAGGCGATATCGGGTGCATTCACAGATTCAGCCAAGTTAAGTGCTTGCTGTGTCAGATTTTGGGCATTCAGCCACTGTTTATCATACTCATACAGCTTTCCCAAAGTTCCGATCGCATAAGATTCTGCTCGTTTGTCGCTAAGTGTTTGTGCTAGTTTTACTGTTGTAGCGAGCATTTTAGCAGCAGATGCTTTTGAGTCATTGACAGATTGCTGTTTCATTAAGCTTTGAGCAAAATGAATCCTGGCATAAACTGCTACTTGAGAAAGTGGTAAATTATCTAACTCAGAGGGAATTTGCTTTAACAGATGTTGTGCAGTTTTCTCTTGCTGTGTATTCAGTAGAATAGTTAGAAGATTGATTTGTGCCTGGACTTTGGTAACAGATGAAGAAGTTTTGGCTATTGCTTGTTGATAGAAAGCGATCGCACTTTGGTAATCTTCGGCAATTCTAGCAGTATTGCCCAGGCTCAGGAGTGTTGCAGTCATCTCTGGAAGAGATTGCAATTTTTGAGCAGTTTGTAAACTTTGTTGTAAAACTTCACGAGATTTTTCTAAATCTCCAGTTAATTGGAGTGTATCTCCAAGCGATCGCAATTCTATAACTTTGGTTAACGAATCTGGTTGAGATTGTAAATTTTGACTGACTTGAGTCAACATTGTTAAAGCACGACGGTAAAATCCTAGTACCTGCAATGCCTGTGCTTGATTAACTTGACTGCGGTTAATACCACTGCGTTGGCGTAGCCCGTCGTAGACATCGCTACTTGCAGTATATTCTGCCTCAGCTTGTTGCCAAGTTTGTAATGCTTGTTGAGATTGTCCTTGCTCTAATTGTATACTTCCTTGAATTTCCCGCGTTTGAGCCAGAACGTGCAGATATTTTTTTGATTTCTGAGTACCTAGCAGTTGCAAACTGCCATTGATTGCCGTCTTTGCTTCGGTAAACATCCCACGCCGCTGATAAACCAAGGCAAGATTACTCAGCGTTACAGCTTGCCTCAGTTTGTCTCCCAATACCTGATATTCTTGAAAAACCTTCTGTAAAACCTGTTGCGCTTCTACTAACCTTCCTACTTCATACAGTACTTTTCCCTGTTGTGCTAAATCATTTAAGCGTACTTCTGGTCTATAAAAATGCCCAATTGGCAATTCAATTGCATGAGATGCTGTTAACACAGGTGAAACGGTAACAAAAATAAATGTTGTGACTAGCAATAGCAGGAGATACCGAAATAAAAGGAAGGCGTTCCACATTTTATTCTTTCACTTTAGCTAGTTAATTGCTGCTTACCTTAATTGAAAACAAGCCTCCTGACTTCTCAATCAGTGCAACCATTGTCCTACTATCAATAGACTTTTGACTATTTCACCAATTTTTTTGCTGAAGTTTGCATAGACCTGAATATCCCACGTATGGATAAGTGTGACAACTAATTGCTGAGGATAATACGAGTTCCCAAATACTCAGACTAAACAGTCTTCACTTTAGTTGTTGCGTTCTCAAATCCTGAAATTTAATTGCAGCTGATTTTGAGCTGGAATCCAGACAAAAAATTACATCTGCTGCTCTTAACTTGATCACATTACTATCAACACTCAACTAAAGGAAAAAAATGGCTACTTTTGATCTTGGTACAATAGGCAGCACCCCTGTTCTCAGAAATAACTTTACTTTAACTACATCCGATACAACTGATGTTTTTAAGTTTAGAACCACCAGTACCAGCAATCTCAATTTGTCTGTGACAGATATCAGCGTTGGTGATGATGCTGAGTTGTTACTTTTTCGAGACAACGGTAACGGTATCTTTGATTCCAACGACCAAGGGGTTGATGCGTCCGCTCGTTCTAGCAACAAAGATGAATCTATCAATAATCGAGAAAATATAGGTACTTTTTTTGCCCAAGTCCGTCGCTTTGAACCTGGTAGTTCAGGCACTATAAGTTACGATTTTGCTGTGTCTGCGACTACACCCAATTCGACAGGTGGTTTTAGTAATCTTCTGCCTAGAGAATTTGAACTTGGCAACTTGTCAGGTGATGTTACTCGCTCTAGTTCTGTAGGTGACTTCGACACCGCAGATACTTACCAATTCTCTCTAGGATTATTTGAAGGTGTCAATATTACACTGAACGGACTCCTAAATGGTGATGCTGATATCCGATTGGTTCGGGATTTTAACAACAATCGGATTATTGACACAGGCGAGGAAATTGCACGTTCTACTAATGGTGGTATCACAGCAGATGTAATTTCTAACATTAACCAATCAGGTGACTACTTCTTGCAGGTCAATCAATTCAGTGGACAGACTGGCTACACCTTGACTTTTGACCACTTCACCACACCCTTTGCTTAAGTTTGTGCATTGGAAGTGGTAAATCTTGCAAGCGGTACAGAACTATACCTGAACTGTGCCGCTTGCATTTCTAAATTTTATCCCTGCACGGATTAAATATTTCCACTATGAGTAAAGTTTTACAAATAAGCGGCACAATGCCTGGGTTGAGCGATGCCAACATACCTGAAGAAATTATCCCTTTTTTGGTTAGTCACAACCTAATACCGCAATTATTATCGCAGAGGATAATCGAATCTGCGATCGCACCAATTACCTGCACACAAGCAGAAACATCTCATGCCCTAAAACAATTTTATCAGCATTGGGATTTGACAACCGCAGAAAAAATCCAAGATTGGTGTTTACGTTACGGTTTGAATCCAGAACAATTAGAACTTTTGGCAACCCGAAAGCTGAGAGTAGAAAAATTCAAACAAATAACTTGGGGACAGCAAATAGAATCTTACTTTCTCAAACGCAAAAGATCTTTAGATCGAGTTATTTATTCTTTGATGCAAACGGAAAATAAAAGCATTGTCAACGAGCTATTTTTCCGAATAGCAGAAGAGGAAGATTCTTTTGCTGAACTAGCACGAAAATACTCTCAAGGTTCGGAAGCTGATAGAGGTGGCATTATCGGCCCAGTAGAACTTGGTAGCATTACTCCCAATTTTGCTCAACTACTTTACACAAGTCAAGTTGGTGTTGTTCAACCACCCGTAGCTTTTGGAAATTCATGGATAATTGTGCGTGTAGAAAAGCTGATTTCTGCACAGTTAGATGATTTTATGCGCCAAAGATTGCTGCAAGAAAATTTTGAAGCTTGGTTTCAAGAACAATTAAATCAATTGTCATCAGAAGAAAAAGTTTGGATGGGAATTAATCCTAAATCTGACCAAGTACAAGAAGTTGCATAGTAATAATGAACGAACCGCAAAGGACGCAAAGAGCGCAAAGTAAGAGATGACAAATACAACAGTAAATCTTCAAGAATTAATTGCAAGTTTATTTCCATTTAATCACTTGCCAGAAAGTATTTTAGAAAATTGGCTCAGTCAGGCGCAATTTTTACGCTATCACATTGGACAGGTGATAGTGACTCAAGAAACTATGCCTGCTCAAATTAGTATTATCTATCAAGGGCAAGCTCGACTGTTAGGCTACAATGCTCACAAACCGAATCCTGTGACACTAAAACTGCTTTCACCAGGAGAGGTTTTAGGTTGGTTAAGTTATGTGCGGGGGGTTGCATGTGAAACTGCGATCGCTTCTACTGAAGTTATCACGATTAATCTACCCATTGCTGATTTTCAAGCATTACTCAAGCAAGAGTCAGCTTTTAGTCTAGCGTTGCAAAATCATATTACATTTTTAGAAGTATACGAACTGCTCACAGAAGAACTCAATCGGCGCGCAGATGGGAGCAAAAATTTAGTTAGACTTGCTCAAGCTGCAACAGAAACCGCAGTTATCCAAACATTTACTGCGCGTCAAGTATCTCACAACCAATTCAATTCAGAATTTTTATGGTTAGTCAGCAGTAATTTTAGTTCTGATTTTCCTTTAGGAAGTCGTCTCGAATTAGATGATATTAATCCCACTTGGAAATTTAATACAAGTATGCGTCTAGTGGGGTTACCAAAGTATTTACTTAAAGAAAATCCTACATCCACAGCACTTTTACCCGCAGAAATTCCCTACGCTTCAGAAATTACAATTACCGAAGAATCAACCACCCAAGTTAAACAAAAGAAATATCCTTATTTTCGAGGTAGAGGCCCGTTAGATGGTTCTTTAGCTTGCTTTGTAATGTTAAGCCAGTACTTTAATATCCCCTTGCGTCGAGATGTATTGCGGCGAGTTTTGACAAAGCAACAGGAACACAAAGGTAGTATATCTCTACAGTTTTGTGCAGCCGCCGCCGAATTAATGGGATTAACAACGCAGATGGTGAAAGTTCCCGCCGTCGCCGTTAGTCGCTTGCAACTACCAATCATGATTGCTTGGCAAGATAGTTTTGCAATTATTTACAAAAATAGCAATCAAGAGTTACTTGTTGCTGTTCCAGAAATGGGATTTTTGCGTTACAAACTGCGAGATTTTGCGGAAAGTTGGGGACAAGAAGGAGAAGTACTGCTGTTACAAACTACTAAAAATACTCCCAAATCGCGGTTTAATTTGAGTTGGTTTGTACCTGCAATCAAACGCCACCGCAAAGTATTTATTGAAGTACTGATTGCTTCGATTGTCATTCAGATTTTCGGTCTGGTAAATCCTTTAGTCACACAGGTCATTATTGATAAAGTATTAGTTGGTAATAGCCCCGATACTTTGGCAGTTTTTGGGATATTTTTGCTAGTAGTAGCGGTAATTGAAGCCATACTCACCACAGTTCGCACACATTTATTTGTAGATACAACTAATCGTATTGATCTTTCTCTCGGTTCAGAAGTAATTAGCCATTTGTTACGTCTGCCATTATCTTATTTTGAACGTCATCCTGTGGGGGAATTGGCAACACGTATTCACGAATTAGAAAATATTCGCTCTTTTTTGACTGGTACAGCTTTAACTGTGGTGATGGATGCAGTATTTTCTGTAGTCTACATTGTGGTTATGGCATTTTATAGCCCAATTCTCACCTTAGTAGCATTAGTAACAGTACCATTTTTTGGCTTGCTGAACTTGATCGTATCACCCTTAATGCAGCGACAATTACAAGAGAAAGCCGAACGCAACGCTGAAACTCAATCTTACTTAGTAGAAATAATGGGAGGGATGCAGACAGTCAAGGCGCAAAATTTAGAAATGCGATCGCGTTGGCAATGGCAAGAACGTTATGCTCGTTACATCAGCGCAGGTTTTAAAACAGTCTCTACTCAAACTACTGCTAGTTCTTTTAGCAGCTTTCTCAACAAGTTTTCTAGTATGTTAGTGCTGTGGGTAGGCGCTTATCTCGTTCTCAATCAACAACTCACTTTAGGACAACTCATCGCTTTCCGCATTCTTGCAGGTTATGTAACTAGTCCGCTATTACGCTTGATGCAACTATGGCAAAATTTCCAAGAAACAGCTTTATCTCTGCAACGCCTGGCTGATATTTTAGATTCTCCTCAAGAAACGGAAACAGAGACACAAAATATTCTCATGCCTAGCATTCAAGGTAATGTCCGCTATGAAAATCTTTGTTTCAGCTTCCGCGAACACGGGCCGTTACAACTTTCCAATATTAACTTAGATTTCCCGACTGGCTCTTTTATTGGCATTGTTGGACAAAGCGGTTCTGGCAAAAGTACATTGCTAAAATTGCTACCCCGACTTTACGAACCCAAATCTGGCAAAATCTTGATTGATGGCTATGATATCGCCAAAGTCGAACTCTATTCCTTACGCCGCCAAATTGGGATGGTGTTACAAGATACCTTATTATTTGATGGAACAGTACATGAAAACATTGCCTTGGGAAGTGCTGAAAGCAGTGATGAAGAAATTATCGCAGCTGCTAAAGTAGCATTTGCCCACGACTTTATTATGGACTTGCCAAGCGGCTATAACACCCGTGTAGGTGAACGTGGTTCCGGGCTTTCTGGAGGACAAAGACAAAGAATTGCGATCGCTCGTACAGTCCTCCAAAACCCCCAATTACTCATCCTTGATGAAGCCACCAGTGCCCTAGACTACAACGCTGAAGCCCAAGTTTGCCGCAACTTAGCGACAGCTTTTGAAGGCAAAACAGTATTTTTCATTACTCATCGCCTCAGCACAATTCGCAATGCCGATGTCATTCTCATGATGGAACAAGGTGCTGTAGTAGAACAAGGCACTCACGAAGAGTTAATGGCGCGTAAAGGTTATTACTACTGTTTGTATCAACAACAAGAAACGCAAATTTAGCCAAAATTAGTATTTATTCTCTCATACCCCATTATTATGAATATTCAATTTGATCAACCAGTTTTATTACAACAAACACCTACTTGGTCAAGAGCGATCGCTTGGACTATAGTTGGAGTTAGCGCATTCGCAGTAATTTGGGCATCAGTGTTCCAAATTGAAGAATCAGTTCATGCTACTGGCAAGCTAGAACCGCAGGGTGCAGTTAAAGAAATTCAAGCTCCAGTTAACGGCGTTGCTAAAGAGATTTTAGTTAAAGATGGTCAGCGAGTCAAAAAAGGTGAAATACTGATTAATCTAGAACAAACAACTTCTGCTGCTGAACTAACTTCATTGAAACAAAGCCGAGCTGCTCAGTTACAGTCTAAACAATCTTTAGAATTAGAAAATAGCTTTTACCGCCGTCAGTTGCAAGGTAATATTTCACAACAGCAAACAGCTGTTTTAAAAATTCAACCAGAACTAGCTTTATTAACTAAAAATCGAGCTGCTATTTTTGGTGAAAACGAATTATATCGCGCCCAATTAAACGGCACAACTACTGGAATAACTCTCACTCCAGAGCAACAGTTACGCTTGCAAAATCGCCAGAAAGAGTTAACATCGCGCTTGGCAACAGCTAAGTTAGAAACTCAACAAACACAACAGGAATTACTGCAAACGCAGATACAATTAGGTAGCGCTCAAGATGTGCTAGCAATTAATCTTCAAATTTACCGAAATCTCAAAACGTTAGAGAAAGCAGGTGCTTACCCTAAAATGCAGATTTTGAAACAGGAACAAGAGGTAAATTTGAAACAAGCAGAAGTAATTCGCTTAACTCAAGAAAAACAGAAATTACAGTTAACAGTTGCTCAAACAAATGAAAAATTTCTCAATACCGCAGCACTGTCTCAAGAAGACTTACTAGCCAAAATTACAGACAACGACAAAAGAATTGCCGAAATTGATAGCCAATTAACTAAAGTAATTATTGAAAATCAGAAACGACTTTATGAAATTAATAGTCAAATTGGTGAAATTGACAGTAAATTAATTCAAGCAAAACAAACTCTCAAATATCAAAAAATTACCGCACCCGTAGATGGAACTGTCTTTGAACTCAAAGCTCAAACAGCGGGTTTTGTCGTCAACTCCAGCGAACCGATTCTCAAACTCGTTCCTAGTGATAACTTAGTGGCTAAAGTTTATATCACCAACCGCGATATCGGCTTTGTTCAAGAAGGGCAACAAGTAGATGTGAGAATTGATTCCTTTCCTTTTCAGGAATATGGTGACATCAAAGGCGAATTAATTGAGATTGGCTCTGATGCTTTACCTCCAGACCAAGTTTATAATTTTTGGCGTTTTTCAGCAAAAGTACGCCTCAATGGACAGAATTTACTGATTAATCAACGTCAAATTCCCTTGCAATCAGGGATGTCCATTAATGGCAACATTAAATTGCGTAAACGTACGGTTATGAGTATCTTTACTGATTTTTTGGTAGATAAAGCCGAAAGCTTAAAGTCTGTCAGATAAAAAGCCTTGAGAAAAGGCTAAAGGGTAAAAGATGAGAAAACAAACCCTTCCCCCTTCTTCATAAACGAATACAGGTCGATGCAATGCGATTACAAGTCGATGCAATGTGATTACAAGTCGATGCATTATGATTACAAGTCGATGCATTATGATTACAAGTCGATGCAATTTTAGTTCCTGTTTAAGAGACAATTATTAAACAAGGTTTTTATTAAGAACAGGCTAAAAACCCCGTGTGTTTACGGCGGGGATGCAATATGCAACAAATCTATTGGTATTGGCTGCGAGGATTAGGAATTACTATCAGTAGTCTCCCAATTTTTTGGTCAAATTACTCACTTGCTCAAATCACCCCAGATACTACTCTCCCAAGTAATTCTAATGTGAGACAAGAGGGCAACACCACCATTATCGAGGCAGGAACTAAAGCCGGAAGTAATCTTTTTCACAGTTTTCAAGAGTTTTCTGTGCTTACTGGCGGTACAGCTTTCTTTAATAATCCTACCGATGTTCAAAATATCATTAGTCGGGTAACAGGTGGCTCAGTTTCTAACATTGACGGATTAATCCGCGCTAACGGTACAGCCAATCTATTTCTAATTAATCCTCATGGAATTATTTTTGGGCAGAATGCACGGTTAGATATTGGAGGTTCCTTTGTAGGTAGCACTGCTAATAGCTTGAAATTTGCTGATGGCTTTGATTTTAGTGCAACTGCTCCACAAACGACACCGTTATTAACTATCAATACTCCCATAGGCTTGCAATTTGCAGGCAATTCTGGAGATATTCGCGTGCAGGGGATTAGTGGTCTCAGAAGCAGTGATGAGGGGCTGGGACTCAGAGTACCTTCAGGTAAAACTTTAGCTCTTGTAGGTGGCAATGTAACCATAGAGGGAGCTTTTCTGAATGCTCCAGGGGGGCGAATTGAATTAGGTAGTGTCACCGGAGTTAATCAGGTCAATCTCAATCAAACAAACCAAGGCTGGACGTTAAATTATCAGAATGCTAACAACTTAGGAAATATTCAAATTTCTAGAAGTTTTGTAGATATTGCTATTGAAAGAGACAGCAGTATTCAGAGTCAACAAGAGCGTGGCGCAATTTCCATCCAAGCCTCACAGTTAGACGTGAAAGGAACTTCTGTTGTTAGAGCTAGTACTTTCACTTCAGCACCCAGTGGAAATATCAGCATTAATGTCCAACGATTGATTATACAAGAGGGAGCATCTGTAATAACTCAAGTCTCTGGCACAGGTTTGGGAGGAAATTTGACTATAAATGCCTCAGAGTCGGTGCAATTAATTGGCACTGATCCTGATTTTCCATTTCCTACCTTCTTATCCACTGAGACTGATGGAGCAGCAAAAGCAGGTTCTTTAACAATTAATACTCCTGTATTGCTCCTTCAAGATTATGCACTAATAAGTGCTGCTACATTTGATACAGAAGATGCGGGAGACTTGACAATTAATACTGATGAGTTGTTGATTCAAAATGGGGCAGCAGTAGATACTGGTACATTTGGTGCAGGCAAAGGCGGGAATTTGAATATCACAGCCAATAAAATACAAGTCATTGGTCGCGATGCCAATGGTCGGCGCAGCACCATAAATGCTAGTGCTGAAACAGGCTCAACCGGAGATGCGGGAGACTTAAACATTAACACTAGTGAGTTACTGATTCGGGATGGGGCACAGGTAGCTACTGCCACATTTGGTGCGGGTAAAGGAGGGAATTTAACTGTAAAAGCTGACACTGTGCAACTATTTGGCAACCCTACTGTTGGTGTTCGAGGTAGCAGTTTTTTAAGTACTCAAGCTGCCGAAGGTTCAGCCAAAGATGCGGGAGACATGACGATTAGCACTGATGAGTTGCTTGTTCGAGATGGGGCACAGGTAAATACTGTCACATTTGGTGCAGGCAAAGGAGGGAATTTGACTATCAAAGCCGACACTGTGCAATTGATTGGTCAATCTCCCATCGGCAGACCCAGTGGTATATCTACTAGTGCTGAGTTCAGTGCAAGTGGAACGGCTGGAAACCTGACAATGAACACCCGTGAGCTTTTGATTCAAGATAAAGCTGGAGTGTTTGTTAGAAGTCAAGGAACAGGGAATGCCGGAAATTTAACTCTCGATGCGAGTTTTGTTCGTTTGAACAATGGCACTTTGACGGCTGACACTCGCAGCGTTAACACTGATCCCAATCAACCACAAGCAACTATCACCCTGCGTGTAAAAGACTTAATTTTGCTGCGTCGTAATAGCAACATTACTGCTAACGCTACTGGCGAAAATGTGATTGGTGGTGATATTAATATTGATACTAAATTCTTAGCCGCAGCTGAAAATAGCGATATCACAGCCACTTCCGATGACTTTCGTGGCGGTCGGGTCAGAATAAAAGCTATGGGCATCTTTGGCACCCAGTCCCGGAATGAGAGTACTTCAGAAAGTGACATTACCGCTAGAGGTAAAACTCCTGAATTGAGTGGCACCATAGAACTTAATACAATTGATGTTGACCTTAGTCGGGGATTAGTGGAACTACCCACAAATTTAGTTGATGCTTCCCAGCAAATCGCTCAGAGCTGCATTCCTAGACGTGGGGAAAGCAACAGTTTTGTTGTCACAGGACGCGGAGGAATGCCTTTAAGTCCCAGTGAACCATTGCGTCAAAGGGCAGTTGTTACCCAATGGGTGACTCTGGATGAAGGAATAGAAAACGAGACACACACCCAAGCAAAACCAACTTTAGCTGAAAAGCAACAGCCAATTATCGAAGCTCAAGGATGGGTAATAGATGAACGAGGTGATGTTCAGCTTGTGGCTCAAGTACCAAATGAAATGAAGATTCAAAAGTCAGGAGTTAGAAGTCAGAATAAATTTTGTCCGGCTGGCTCGTGAAATATGGGTGTTGCATAATAGCGATATGAATTTATCTCACGCAAAGGCGCAAAGGCGCAAAGGCGCAAAGGCGCAAAGGTGCAAAGAGGATTTTTCTCTGTGTCTGGGCGTGAGCTAATGCGTGAATTTGTACTTAAAATCGTAAAATTTCTCTATCGTATCCATCTGGTGTTGGTTCAACTTCCCATACCAAACCCTCTCCTGGTTCTAACTCTACATCGATATAAAGCTGAGGCATCGCTTCTGTTGCGGTATCCTCATTGTTAACAAAAGGTTGCAAATCTTCGGTTAACAGTCTCAGCTTAAATCCTGCTGGAATCATTGCATCTGGATTTATATTGCGTAATTCAAACCGCCATACTTTGTCTGCTAAGTTTCCTTTCGGGAATACTCGCAATTCATAAATTTCATTAGCAACTATCAACTGCCGAGACAAAGATACACTAGTTTCTCGGCTTCGCACACCACGAGGAGCTAATTGTAATCTAGTTATTTCCCAACCAAGCTGATGTGCTAAATTTGATACTCCTGCTTGCAACCATGACTGAATTGACCACTGTTCAGACAACCCTTGTCGTCGTTCATACAAACGTTGTCGCCAGCCACCATGTGCTAATAATGCCCCCCAAAGTTCAAAGGGAATTGCTAAACGCGGAAAGACTACTTCAGAATTACCTAGTCTTTCGAGTAAGTTCTCTGCTTGTGCTAAAGGTAACGTCGGTAAAGGTGCAATTGACTCACGTAAAATTTCTTCTGGATTAAATTGACGAGTAATCCACAAACCATTGATATCTTTAATTAAATCATTTTCATCTAAACAATAGGCGCGATCGCTTGCATCATACACCCCTTTGGTTTTTAATTGACGATGGGTGGTATACCCCCAAATTGTTACCCAGCCAGCATTAGGATTAACTTGTACTGCAATATAATAATCAGCAACCCAATCGGGAATATCCACCCATTCCTGCTGTACGCGCAATTCTGCTGTGTCAATTGCCGTTGTGGGAATCAGTACTAATCTTATATCTTGACAAGCGATCGCAGTTCCATTGACAAATTCCCAAAAGCTCGGTAAAGCTGCTGTTTGAGTCCAAACTCTTGCACTGGGAATTTCTTCTTCTCTCAACCACGGTAAAAATGCATCTAAGCACATTTGGTTAAGACGAGCTCGCCAGCCTGCACCTGATGTCGAAAAAGCTGGTAATTCTAGTGTTTGCGATGATAAAGAAATTTCTAAGGTGAGCTGTTGAGAAATTGAAGTGACATCAAAAGTCATTTTAAAGACTCCACTGGCGACGACAAAACGAGAGGGCAATAATGAGCAATCAACCATTCTTCTAGAGAATTGCTCATACTGTCGATTACGTCAGATTCCACCGGAATATGCAGTGTTTTTTGGCTCCATTGGGCTAACTCCATCAGTAAAGTCTTTTTGATTTTAGTTAATTGCCGAGAAACTGTATATTGTTTAACTCCTAGCTGTTGAGCAATTTGCTGCTGGGTTAATTCTTGCTTGTAGTATGTTTGTAAAATTACTTGGGCTTGGGTATCTAATTTTGCTAATGCTTCGCTCAAAACCCGATTAATTTCTATACTCCGCAATGCGATGTTTTCTACTTCTTCTTGGATAATTATTTCATTCAACACCGAGTCTTGAGAATTGTTCGTCAGTCGGTCGAGCAATTCGCCCGTTTCTTGTCCAGGTGCAGGGATATCCAGAGAAATTGAGGTGGGATATTGAAAGGAACGCACGGCTTTAGCACAAGTAACTAACCAGGTTTCCAAACTTTCTGGAGTGCAGGCCGGACTTGGAGAATTTAGCTGACTGAGACGTTCACTATTGTAAAGCTGCGCGATCGCCTGTAATGTCAAATTATCTGGTTTAAGAAGTTTGTGAGCAGTTGCGGCATTGTGGGGTGCATAAAATTGCAAAAAACAACTCCAAGCCAAAACATAACGCTCTCTGATTTGGGATGGATAACCTGAGTGTTGGAGAGATTCTACCAAACGCTTTTGACTTAGTTTGTGTAATAATCCCCAGTCAGTACAGATATCAACTTCTTGACGCTTGCGTAACAAATCTTTAATCAGATTGCTAAAGGTGTATTCTGCATAGACTTTCAGATTTGAACTTAATTGCGGGTTAAAGCCTTTAATAACTTTATCAACACGAGCGATCGCTGTTTGAAAAAAATCCGCAACAGAATGTTGACCTTGTACATTCATTTTCATTTTTCTCGCAACCCAGTAGCAGACTTCCTGTAAATAGGCTGCAATGTGAGCAACAGCAATTGGACTTGCTTGTACTTGCCAAATCTGATGCCAGTAAATAACCCAATATCTTTCCAACTCCTGTCCAGAAGACTGGTTTTCTAAACAATTGTGCATACTCCGTCGCAGCTTGGAATCAGTAACCCAATGGTCAAAAGTATCACCGTTAAATAGCACAAAGGTAGAAAAAATTTCGATAATATTTTGTCTTAAATGCATGAGAGTGAGAATTTTATCTAAACAGCAAATAAGTTTAAACTACTTTCTTTGACTGAGATTTTCCTGAAATTGAGCAAACTTTATCTTTGAGAGTTGCTATGTAAAGTAATGTGATTATAAGTCTATGCATCAAAGTTGCTAGGAGAAATTTTGATATTAACAGCATAAATAAAATAACCCTAAATGATAAGTAAGTCAGCGCAAACATTTCAAGCAATGTTGATAAATTTAAATGTAGTAGTCTGTCAAAATAAGTTTGCTGGGTTAATGGTAGAAAAATCAAGTTCTTTTCTTCCCCTGCCTGCCTTCACCTGTCATTTTTGGATTGACAGACCAGAAGGACAAGGGAACAACCTTATATCTAAAATAGGCGCTACGCGTTAAGCGTAGCTATGCCGCAGGCTTTACGGCGCGGAGGTTCCGGTGACTAAATTGGTAGTTTTGAAATTTGGCAAAGGCAGCTTTGAGACTGGGTTTCCAGTTACTCTGCAAATTGGCGAAGAAAACAGCCGCCCTGAAACTGAAGTTATTGGCGAACTTCCGCCAGAGAGAGAATTACCGCTAAATTTCAATTGTTGGCAAGCGATTTATCGTAGCCTAGATTTTGCTGCTCGTCCTAAAGGGCTACCAAAACAAAAGCTGTTAATTGCGAATGACCAAGAGTGTCTCGAAGCAGCTCAACAATTACGCGATCGCTTTAACTATTGGTTGCAATCAGAATCTTTCCGCCCGATTCGTGAAAAATGGCTCGAAAAACTTCAGACATCTGACATAATTCGCATCATCTTACAGACTCAAGACTATCAGCTGCAAAAGCTTCCTTGGCATCTTTGGGAGTTAATAGAACGTTACCCAAATGCAGAAATTGCCTTAAGTGCCAATATTTATGAAAAAATCAATTTTTTACCCATATCAACTGCAAATGTGAAAGTTTTGGCATTATTAGGCGATAGTCATGGAGTTGATATAGATACAGACCGTTTACTCCTAGAGCAACTGCCTAATACAAAAATTCACTTTTTTGTAGAACCATCTCGTGAAGACTTAACAGATAATCTCTGGCAGCAAAATTGGGATATTCTATTTTTTGCTGGACATAGTTCCAGTCAAAGTACAGGAGAAACAGGTCAAATTTACATTAACCAAACAGAGAGTTTGACAATTAATCAGTTAAAGTATGCTCTCAAACAAGCAGTTGAACGCGGTTTAAAGTTAGCAATTTTCAACTCCTGTGATGGTTTAGGGCTAGCACGAGAATTTGCTTCGTTGCAGATTCCCCAGTTGATTGTCATGCGTGAACCTGTACCAGATCGAGTGGCGCAGACATTTCTGAAGCATTTTTTGCAAGCATATGCTGGAGGTAAATCGCTTTATTTAGCAGTGCGTGAAGCTAGAGAAAGACTGCAAGGATTGGATGGACAATTTCCCTGTGCAAGTTGGCTACCTGTGATTTATCAAAATTTGGCAGAGATACCGCCAAGTTGGCAACAGTTGATTGACAAAAAAGCAGAGGGAGAGGGGCGGAGTTTGTCTGTGCATCATTTTTTTTGGCTTGGTTGTGTGAGTTTAGCGATCGCTCTTTTTGTTGTAGGGGTAAGATATCTAGGAATACTGCAAGGATTGGAGTTACAAGCATTCGATCAATTGCAGCGACTACGCCCAGACGAAAAGCCTGATTCTCGCTTGTTGGTTGTAACAATCACAGAACAAGATGTGCAATCACAGTCTCAAGAAAAACCCCAAGGTTCTCTCTCAGATGAGTCGCTATTAAAATTGTTGAAGAAATTAGAGGCATATCAACCACAAGCAATAGGATTAGATATTTACCGCGATCGCGCTGTTAAGCCAGAGTTACCAGAACTTGCAAAGCATCTGTACAACAGTAAACATCTAAGTGCAGTCTGTCGAGTTAGCGATCCCCAATCCGAGCATCCCGGTATCAAACCCCCACCAGAAATACCACCAGAACGCTTAGGCTTTAGTGACTTGGTAATCGACCCGGATAACATTGTCCGTCGCCATTTGCTAGCATTAACACCACCGCCCTCTTCACCTTGCAAAGCTTCGTATGCTTTCAGCGTACAAGTAGCACTGCATTACTTGGCTACTCATAATATTTATCTAAATTTTACCAGTGATGGTGCTTGGAAATTAGGTAAGACCACTTTTAAACCACTAACAGCGCACACAAGTGGATACCAAAATATCGATGCTTCAGGACATCAAATTTTGTTGAATTACCACAAAGAGCGATCGCCACAGAAATTTGTGCCGCAGGTGACATTAACAGAAGTACTAGCAGGAAAAATTAACCCTAGTACAGTAAAAAATAAAATTGTTCTAATTGGTACAACAGCCCAAAGTTTTCAAGACTATTCATTTACACCCTACATCACAAATGAAGGTGCGATTGAGAAAATACCAGGTGTTATTTTACAAGCGCAAATGATTAGTCAATTGTTAAGTGCAGCCCTGGATGGGCGATCACTCATCTGGGTTTGGTCTGTTTGGCAAGAAACAATTTGGATTTGGGGATGGTCGTTAACAGGTACTTTACTGGTTTGGTACATTCGACCGTTGTTTTATTTAGGAATAGTAACTTCAATTGCGATCGCCAGCCTCTACGGAATATGTCTTGTTGTTTTCATTCAGTACAGCGCTTGGATACCACTGGTTTCCTCTGCGATCGCCCTCATTAGTAGTATTATTCTAGTCGCCTACTCTATGAAATATTTTCCCCCTTATGCAAAAACTGCACGTATTTTTGTGGTTAATAAAAATAGATATGACTCAAGAGGTAGGAGGCAATAGGTAAAGAGAAATTCGAGTCTGTAAGTTATACCTAAACTTTGCAAAAATCAAATATCAGTTTTAATTAGGTCGGCACGATTAAACCTAACTAAGTAAAGAAAGATTAACGAGGTTCAAACCCTCTTGCCTCTTGCCTCTTGCCTCCTGCCTTGTCTCAACGACAAATATTCACGCTTGCCTACTATACAAATTTAAAAGTTTATTAATCACGAATTATGATTCAGCGACTAGTTTCACTAACTGCATTCAGTGTAATTTTCATTAACTGTCTGAGTACTTCGCCAGCGTTAGGCCAAAAATCAGCGTCAATTCGCTTTAACCCACCTCCGCCTCCCGATCGCGGCGTACCAGGGAACCGAGGGGAAGGAGCTTCACGAGGAGATTGTACTGGACTTGATTTGCCTTTAACCGCTCTTGTGCCAAGCTATGAACAACACTTGAACCAAGGTGCAGATGAAACCGCGATTACTCAGGTGTGGGGCTTAACTAGTGTAGAACAGCCCAGCTTTTGGTTCTATGTTCCCTATAACCAATCTTCCGTTCAGGCGATCGAGTTTGTTTTGCAAACCGAACACAATAAAACAATTCATCGTGCAGAGATTTCAGTACCTCCAGTACCTGGAATTGTGCGAGTGCAACTACAAAACACTACGGCTTTCCTAGAAAATAACAAGCTATATCACTGGTTCTTTAAAGTTAGAGTCGCTTGTAACCCTAAGCAATCAGTTACATTAGATTATGTAGAAGGCTGGGTGCAACGTATGAATTTGGATGCATCATTACGCGAGCAGCTGAAACAATCCTCACCACAGCAACAAGCAGCTATCTACGCAAAAAATGGTATTTGGTACGATGCTTTGACAAGCCTAGCAGAACTCCGCATGGCAGGTTCCCAGGATTCAGGACTAACTGAAGACTGGAAAAATCTACTGAAAGTAATTCAACTGGAAAAAATGGCTACAAAACCCCTTATCTAACGTGAATTCGACCTCAGTTTTCACAGAATGTGGAAAGGGAAAAGCAGTTTGTGTAAGTAAGTCGGCGGGAAAATTCATAAGTATGTAACGAAAAGTTAATCAGAGCTATTGGAGCTAAATTTAATACGTTGTGTACTGTAGTTTCCTTTTTCCCCTCTAGCTTGAACACCATCAATTACGGCATAGGCAAGTTCTAACTCGTCGTCAAACATTTTTCCCGCTAGTTGATCTTTTTTAAGTATCCCCTCAATAATCCGGGGTAGCAGAGAAAAATAAAAAGGTGAGAGAGGCACACAAAACGTCATTAATGAGGAGCATTATCGCAAAGTGTCCGATGCCAAAGATATTGACAGAAGGACTTATGCCAGCAGACAACACCAGGATTATTTGAAGCCTGAAGAAGTTTTGGAGTGTGAGAAGTTCCGCATTCAGGACACTTATGGGATGTCAGTAACGCCGGAATTGGTGGAGAAGGACGACGGCGGCAAGTTGATAAAGAAGATTGTGGCATTGGAAGCAATTTTAGCAGCGCCGGGGGAAATGATTACCGATGAGCAAGGGCGGGAATTTATTACACCGCCTGCTGTGGTTGTTGATAGAGATAAATCAGAACGTGATCGCCTTGCGATTTGTACCGACTGGAGTAATCATTCTACCGCGTGGTTGATGCGTCATCGGTTGGGACTGAGGACGGTGCTGACAGATTTGATGGATGGGATTAAAGTTACAGGGAACGAAGCGACAATTGAAGCTCTAGCGGAATTTTCTAAGCGTTCCGCGCCTCATGTTAAGGGCATCCTGAACCTGACCATCCCGCTTGATCAATCCCCTATATGGATTTTGGGACAGTATCTTACGCAACTGGGGCTATCTACAAAGTCAAGAAGGCCATTAGAGGATGGGAAACGGGTTCGGTATTACCGTTTAAAAGCTGATGATGTTGCATTTGCTAGAAAGGTGCTGGATTATCGGCAACGGCAACGTGAAGAGAAGGAACGGAGGCGACAAGAGGAGCAGGAACAGAATGCCGCTTATGCAGCTAGGATGCAGACACAATATGGATTTGAGCAGAGGAGCAGAGGAGCAGAGGAGCAGAGGGGAAAATTAATACAAGTATCTCCTCTGCACCCCTGCACCCATGCACCCATGCCTTCTTCATCACCGTCCACACCCCCCAACAATGGAGATGAGAGTAATAAATGGGGGGGTGTGGACACAAACGAAAGTCTCAGTAATGAGTGGTGGCAACGAGTTAAATATTATGCTCAGTTAGTGGCTCAGAAGGTTGATCAGGGATTCAGCGTGGTACAAGAAATACTCAGTTCGCTGACAAGTGATGAAAGGTGGGGAGTGATAGTCGAGTTTGAGGAGTTTTGCCCCGATGGGTTCGCTCAACTGGTGGCAGATGCGCCCCAGTGGGTGGTGTGGATGGAGTGATTTTTGGCACTCTTTAACTGCAAAGCAGGTGTTCGTCTGGAAGAGGCAAGCAAGCCGTGTAACGGCAAAGTGCGTCTGAGGACGAACATCTGCAACTTACTTGCTTACAGGTTCAGCTTTTTCAACTGAATTATCATTCACGCCCAAAGTCAATTGCAAAGGAGTCCGTGTTGGGTAAGCTTTCACTACTTGTCGATAAACATCATAATTAGTAGGCAGCGTCTTTTGTGTGTTACCCACTCCATAGGTCAGTTTGTACTTTACATCTTTCAACAATTCGGGTTTCCCTGCTTCTTCTTGAGGCTTTTTGCGTTGTTCAACTTCATCAACATTTGGTCGTGGCGGCAAAGTAGGCCACCATAGTCCTTTGTCATCTGGCCCAACAACTGCTCCTGGTGGTTTTATTCCATTTCGATTCAATACTGAAGTAGTAGCAAAGGTTTCAATACGAGGTTGTGGTTCACTGTTTAGGTTATTGGCATACTTAACTTGCCAGGTGTAACTAGTAAGTGCTGTAGCTTCATACTGTTCAGTAGTAGCGGTGCTGCAACTAGTAAGTGTGAGCGCTGTTATTGCAGTTATTAAAGAAGGTAGAAATTTCAACTTTTGCATTATCCCTAAGTTGGTCTTGATATTGGCGTGTGCCGTCATTGCTTCCAAGGTGAAGGTATCGCTGTTGTTGAAAGCACCTCCCCCGTTGTTAGCCTGATAGCTGTCTTCTCACAATTGGGGCATTGAATATTGACCTGAATTACTGAAGGGCGGCCTTTGTATTCTCCCATTGTTGGCTCACCTGTAAACTCGCTGATTATCCCCGAATGACAGTGCCAACACTCGAACACTACGCGCCCTACTGCTTTGTCGCAGTCCAAGAATTGGACATGTTGACAGTTCTGGGGCGGTAACTCTTCTTCATCGTCCTGGGGTGTATGTTGGTGCTGTTTGGATTGAGGCGCGGAATCTGATCTTTGATCGCGTGCGTGAGTTTTACTTTTCTTTTGAGGTAGCGACTTATCGGTAGTGTTCGTCCCTAGCGTTTCTGAAGGTATCGCTAGGGCTGGGGTTTTCTCGCTGGGAGTTGGGTCTGGCTGAGAGGTTAGCTGCTGTTTCTCTACAGGTTTATAAGCAACAAGTTCAGGCTTTGGGGTTGGGTCGTTGGTTTTTGGCTGCTGTTGGGGTGGTTTGGATGGACGTTGCGTAGATTTCATTTTTATTCACGACAATAGTTTTCTCTTATCAAGAGATATGTCGGATTTTAAAATCCGACATCAAAGGATGACAATTTTAATTGTATGATGTACATTTTCCAAAGCTTAATGTCGAATTTCAGAGTCCGACATCAAAACTGATATGAAGCAGATAGTTCTCTCACTTTTAGCGAATGCAGGCGGGGTAGGCAAGACTACACTTAGTGTACATATTGCGTATGAAATGACTCGACGTGGCTTCTCAGTAGCAATGATCGACCTAGATCCGCAGCGTTCTTTGGATGTTTTTTGTGGACTACCAGCAGCAGAAGTATCAAATACTTTAGTAAATGTTTTATCAAAAGATTTCAAAGGGGATTGGAATTTAGTCTCGGTCTGGGAAGAGTCAAAAGTAGGAGTTTGTCAAGGGCATCCACTGTTAGCTGAACTAGCAAACGAGTTAGTAATCCGGAAACGAGGAGAATACGCTTTAAGCGATCGCTTAAAAAATTACCCTTTACCTCATAACTTGGTGATTTTAGATTGCCCTGCAACACTAGGAATGTTAAATGTTAATGCTTTAGCTGCTTCAACTCATGTACTAGTACCAGTGCAACTGGAAATGAAAGCTATTTCTGGTTCAGCAGAATTGGTGGAATGGTGCATTTCAACAGGTGATGAGTTACAGTTAGAACCTCGCCCACCAATTTTAGGATTTGTGCCGAGTATGTATGATGATTCGGTGGCAATGCACAGGCAATATTTAGAGCAATTACCAGAGATCGCTAATCATTTACATTTGAAGCTTTATCCTAAAATTCGCAACTCAAATGAATTTAAAAATGCGAGTGCCCACGGATTACCTTTACAAAAGTACCGTCCAAAACATCCTGCTTGTAGGGATTTTAAACAAATTACAGATGATTTAGCAGCTTTAATTAAGGAGAAAAAATAATCGTGGCATTGCCTAAAATTGCTAATAAATTCAGCGGCGCAATTCAAAAAACAGAGCAAGAGCAAAAAATCGCTGAACTTCAGGCAGAGGTAGAAAAACTGAGAGCCGCCCAATCTCCCGATTTAGAGGATGAACTGCAAAAACTCCGAGAACAGCTCCAAAATCAATCAGGAGAAGCAGAAATTGATTTAGCTCTAATCGATCCCAATCCTCATCAACCCCGGCAAACAATTACACCAGAACTGATACAAGCAAAAGCACGGCTATTAAAAAAACACGGACAAATTTCAGCAGTAATTCTTGTACCACAGGGTAATGGTCGTTATACCTTGCTAGATGGTCAACTCCGTACTGAAGGAGCTAAATTGCTAGGCTGGTCAACTATTCGTGCAGTAATAGTAGCAATGCCTAACGACTTAGATCAATCTGCATTACTAACTTTTCTTGGCTTTGAAGACCTGAATCCTTTAGATAAAGCAGAGGCAGTATTTAAAGAAGTAATCAAGTCCGCTGATTTGGAAATGGATGAAGTTTCCACAATGCTGGGAACGGTGGTTAAAAGAATAGAGAGAGATGGAAATACTAAAGAACTAGCAAAGTTAATGGCTGTTAGTGCCGATGAACAACAGCAGGGCTTAGAACTACTGGGGATTACAGGTACAGAGCAGAGTCTGCTACTAGTGTTGCTAGAGTTAGGGTTAAATCCTAGCTCTGTGAAGGCTAATTTAATGCCAATGCTATATCTGCCTCCAGATTTAAAACAGGCAATCCGGCAACAGGGACTTAAAGGCGCTCATGCCTTAGCATTGGCAACTCTCTCTGCTAAAGCACTAGACATATCCGAAAATCAAGCAGCGTCTGAACGGATTGCGGCAACAGATGAAGTTTTAAAGAAAAATTTGACAGTAACAGAAACTCGTGAATTAGTTAGAAAAATTAAGACCAAGTATTTAAAGTCAAATAAGCAAGAGTTAAAAGAGGTAAAAATAATACTTCAAAAAGTTAATGGAATTTCTGAAGATTTACTCACAAGAGCTAGTAGTACACAACTTTACGAAATGCGCTCTCTTTTGCAACAAAAATTGTCAGAAATCGACAAGGTTATTGCTACAAGTAAATAAACCAGTATTATTACTTAATAGTTAAGTTTTATGTCTTCTACCCCCACTTCAGACTTGATTCGCCTCTACCTGCAAGACATCGGACGTTTCCCCTTGCTGACAGGCTCCCAAGAAATCGCTTATGCCCGACAGGTGCAGCAGATGGTAGAAATTGAGCAACGAAAAGCTGAACTTGCACAAGAACTACATCGCCAACCAACAACATCTGAATTAGCCGCGGACACAGGTGAAACCGAAACCGAATTAACTCAAATCCTGAAACTTGGTCAACGGGCTAAACAGAAGATGGTGATAGCTAACCTGCGGCTGGTGGTTTCGATTGCTAAAAAATATCAGAACCGCAACATGGAATTGCTTGACTTAATTCAAGAAGGGGCGCTAGGACTACAGCGTGGTGTCGAGAAATTTGACCCCAATCGTGGTTACAAGTTATCAACCTACGCGTACTGGTGGATTACCCAAGCAATTACCAGAGCGATCGCCCAAAGCTCCCGTACTATTCGCTTACCAGTTCATATCACCGAACAACTCAACAAAATTAAGAAAGCACAACGTGAACTGTTTCAAACATTCGGCCGCCCAGCTAGTGTTGCAGAAATTGCTGAAACATTAGACCTACAACCCAGCCAGATACGGGAATATCTCAGCACATCACGTCAGACACTTTCTCTAGATTTGCGTGTGGGAGATAACAAAGATACAGAGCTATTAGATATTTTACCTGATGAAAGCAGCTTGTCAGACGAGCGTATTACCCAGGAATGCCTACGCCAAGACATGACTAATCTGCTGGAATCGTTAACACCCATACAACGAAAAGTCCTAACTTTACGCTTTGGACTGGATTCGGAGCAGGAATTAAATTTGGGACAGATTGGTAAACAACTCAATCTGAGTCGAGAACGAGTTCGCCAAATTCAAAACAAAGCAATCAGTATTCTAAGTCGTCAGCAAGACGCTGTTAAGGATTATCTTTTAAACTAAAAGTCTATGGACGATCAAGCACAATTACCGTCACCTCCTGATACCTTTCTTGCTCCTCTACTGGAACTACGAGACTACTATGGTCTGCTAGCATCAGATTACGAGAAATTATACACAGAAGCCTTAACAAATCTTAACCACGTAGAAGCATTGTTGTCTAGCTGGTCTGATAACGAACAAGTTACTGAGCCAGTCGACGACAATTCACAAAACTTATTGTTGTCAGATGACAGCAGCAGCCCAGAGCATGAGACTGAAACTAAGTTAGTAGAATCTAACTATGAGGTTGCACCAATAATTGATGAATTTCAAAACACTGAGCAGCCGCCAAAAACAAGTCAAGTAGTTACAACTGCCGATGAGGAAGATTCGTTGCAAGCGCCACTGGAATTGTTGGAGCTTAGTGAGCCACAGGAAGAGGAGCAGCCGCCAGAGTCACAAGAAGAATCCCCAGAAAAGTCGCTATTGTGGTCGGAAATTCCGATGTTACCGCAATATCAATCCCTCAATCGCACCGAAGCAATTCTAAAAGTATTGCAACAGCATAGGGGTACGGTGTGTCACATTGATTTTATTGTGCGATCGCTCTATGGTGATTTAGAGCCAGAAGCTTTGAAAGTAGTAAAAGGTAGAGTCCAATCATCATTGACTCATGGCAGAGAAAGCGGTAAATGGTCACTGATTCCTGACGAGCCTGGATGTTACACGCTGGACTTGAAATTGCTTAACTCCAATCGTAGTAGGTCTTCTAGGAAGAGCAAAAACAGAAAACCTTCACCAGTCGCACAAACTAATCTTGTTCCAATGCTTGGGGAATTTGAGGGGCAGTTTTTGATTGATGCCCTCACATCTTTGTTTGAGCAAAACCCCGTTCACGAAGTCAGAAGTCAGAGGGAAGAAGGAAGAAGAACCCACGTTTAAAAACATGGGATTGAAGCAAGGACGCATTATTTCATCGCACTGCGTGTCTTGAAATAAATATTTATTTTAACGATGAAGTCAGAAGGAAGAGGCAAGAGGGAAGAAGGATGAACCTCTTCCTTCTTCCTCCTGACTTCTTCCTCCTGACTTCTTCCTTATTTTTTAAGTGGGCTTTAAACCCACAACTGAAGTTTTTGATTATGTTCATCCTTCTTCCTCCTTCCTTCTAACTCCTTCCTTCTTTGGTAAAATTTTTACTGTGGCTGAAGTTACCGAACAGTTATACGGAGAACTTGATGTCGAGGATTTCAGAGAAGTAAAACCCAAGGTGTTGAATGAATTATCACGAGGTCATCGTACAGGACGATTCTCTAGAGTGCCTGAACAAATCGGGCTTTACACCTGGGACTCGAAGTTATTGAAGAAGGCGGATAATGAATGAAATATTGCGAAAAATATCATTTATTCCTAAAGTCGCAACGATCAAAAAAGTGAAATTTTTGACTAATACCTTCAGCCCTCTGTCCGTCGTCTAAAAATTCTTGAACTTGTGTATGGTACATAGGAGTACCACCTTGTTCTTTACAGGCTTTGATTTCAGCGGCAGTTCGATATCCACCGTACACAAACAGAATGATGATAGCAGCGAAAATAAGTGTGAGCGCTAAGATCACCCTATTTGCTGATGATTGCAGTAGATTATGCTTCATCAAGATTTTATTAGGTTTTTCAATTAAGTACTGTTTTTAACTTGCTAATTCCCCAAACTTAGGACTCCACCATCCTTTTACTGTGCCAAAGTAAGCCACATCCTTGTGCTTTTTATCTTGGCGAGACAGGGGATCTGAACACCTTAACATAGTTTTTTCTTGCCCTTCTTTTGTATAACTGTACTCCTCCAAAGGCTTTTTACATACAGGGCAGGGATACGAAGTTATTTTAACTGGTGGCTTTTGCTCTGTCGCGCTTTCTTTGCTGTGAGGTGGTTGCCAAGATTTAGAGCGATCGCTCCAAAACAGCACACTATTTTCACAGCCGCTGGTACATTTGAGGAAGTACTTTTTCTTGACTTTATTGCTGGGGATTTTGGACATCAAACTATTGCACTGAGGACAATGAGTTTTGGAAGTTTCAAACTTGCGCTCAATAGAAGCTGTACTATTAGATGCTCCGGCAACTAGTGTTTTGGCTTTGGATAGTGCTGGAACAAAGTAGTCCTGATTCCAAGCGCTCAGATATTGCTGCCAACCCTGTTTACCAAGGGCAATCGCATCAAGAGCATCTTCCATCTTCGCAGTGAATTGTGCCTCCAACAAATCAGGTAATGCCTTCTGTAAAAACGCGTCAACCTCTAATCCCAAAGCTGTTGGTTGCAAGTGGTCTTTTTTCAACTCCACATAATCGCGTCTCTTGAGAGTGGCGACAGTAGGAGCATAAGTACTGGGACGACCAATACCTTTGCGTTCCATCAGTTGTACAAGCTTAGGTTCACTGTAGCGTGTCGGTGGCTGAGTTTGTTTCTTCTCATGTCCTGCATTGTCTAGAGTCAGCGCTTGCCCCTTTTGTAACGAAGGTAATACCGAATCTTTGCTGAGATTATTCCAGTACCGCGCATAACCGTAAAACTCAATCACCTGACCACGGGAGAGCCACAATAAGTTTCCTGACTGAGCGATCACCTGAGTTTTACGCAGTTGGGCAGCTTTACATTGGGAAGCGATCGCTCGTTTCCAAGCCATCACATACAAGTTAAACTCATCAGGTGGCAATTCCTCCCGTAACTGTGCTGATGGACGGAATACATCTGTGGGACGAATAGCCTCGTGTGCCTCTTGAGCCGTTTTACTACTGCGATGTTTTGCTGCCTGCTGCGGTACATTTGCTGGATCATTTTGCTCCAACCACTTACGCGCACTGGCGCAAAATTCGGGACTTAACATGACTGAATCTGTCCGCATATATGTAATCAACCCAGCTTCATACAGCTTTTGAGCAACTTGCATGGTTTTGTCTGGAGAAAATCTCAGCTTAGAACCAGCTGCTTGTTGAAGCGTGGAAGTAGTAAATGGTGGAGGTGGTTGACGATTAACGGTTTTGCCTTCAACCTGGATAACTTTGTGCGGATGCTGTCGTGCCTGTTCAACTAATCGTGTAGCTTCTGCTTCAGACAGCACACGTTTTGATTCTGGTGCTTGTTTACTGCTACTGGCCGCATCATCATTAGCCTCAGTTTCTTGCTCCTTTGCATCTGAAAGCGAGTCAGTTGTCCCGTTGTAAAAAGCCCGAAATCCTTCAGCGTAATCAACAAAAACATTCCAGTAGTCCTGGGGAACAAAAACTTGGATTTCTCTTTCTCGCTGGCAGATAAGATGTAATGTGGCGCTTTGGACTCTACCAACACTTTTAGCGCCGTTGTTCAAAGCCCAAACCAGTGGGCTACCCTTGTACCCTACCAACTTATCCAGGCAATCCCGGCACAGTCCCGCACCAATCAAGTTGAAATCGAGTTTTCTGGAATTGGTGATCGCCGTTTGAACAGCTGATGCCGTAATCTCGGTATAAACTACACGTTTTGGATCTCTCAACCCCAGCACTTCTTTCAGATGCCAAGCAATAGTTTCTCCCTCTCGGTCTGGATCAGTCGCTAACACTACTTCCGAAACTTGTTTGACTGCCGCTTTGAGTTTCTGAATTGTTTCTTTAGCTCGTTGGTCACGAGGTATATAGTTACACTTGATACTGCCATCATTGATACTAAAGCCCAGTGAATCATCTCCTTCGTTACTCAGTTCTCGGATGTGGCCACAACTAGCCTTGACAATCCAATCACTACCCAGAATTGAACTAAGTTTTTTGATTTTACCAGGGGATTCGACCACAAGAAGGCGCTTCGGCATGGCAGATGGGTTGTGAATGCTTTATATTGATTGTTTTGTTACAGCAAGCAATTATATCTAATATTTTAGTATCTCTGTACTATAATAATGGCTCATTAATACTTGTACTTTAAAAATTTTGCTGTAACGACAGCACAAGACATTTTCGCACAGACTAATGTCCATTTCCCCAACTCCTACTAATCAACAAGTTAACGCTAATCCCCAGCAAGAAATCATCGCTGGAGTAGTGGAACGTTTGACCTTTCACTCGCAAGAATCGGGGTATACAGTTGCACGTCTGGTACGTCCCAGATTTAAAGACCTAACCACAATAGTCGGTAGTTTTGCAAATATCCAACCAGGACAAACACTTCAACTCACAGGCTTTTGGCGTGACCATCCCCAGTTTGGCCCACAATTCCAAGTCACCAATTATAAAGAAACCAAACCAGCCACGCTTACCGGAATTGAGAAATACCTCGGCAGTGGACTCATTAAAGGAGTTGGCCCAGTCACAGCAAAACGCATTGTTGCTCACTTCGGGCTAGAAACTCTGGACATCATCGAAAACCAGATTGAGCGACTGATTGAAGTTCAGGGTATTGCCAAAAAGCGGATCACTCTCATCAAAAACGCTTGGTCAACCCAAAAAGCCATCAAAGAAGTAATGGTGTTTCTGCAAAGTCACGGTGTTTCTACCACGTATGCAGTCAAAATTTATAAGCAATACCAAGATAAGGCGATCGCTACAGTTACCCATAACGCTCTTTCATCACTCTAGCCAGACAAAAATAATTGTGTCTCCAATTTATTCAGAGTTGAATGTCATGTAACCCGGAATGTTAAGGACAATCTCCTCTCAACCAAAAGTTTAATATCCCAAGGAGAATCAGTTAAAAAATGGTGTAATACCAATTTTTTATGAAGCTGCATAGAAATAGTCTTTAGATAACAAGGCTTTCAGTAAATTAGTTATGTGCAGCTTCACATTAGAATGGTATAACGGCTGTTCATTATCTATTCCGACAACTTTGGCTATCTCTGGCAAAGACTTTCTCTTAATTTCCGATATCATTCCTACATGAAGATATTTAAAACTTTCAAAACTTCTCACTTCTGGGAATATGTCTTCGTATACTGCACAGTAATCATCCACGAACGTGACAGTAGTGACTGGTTTTCTGGGCGCTATCATCGATGAAATCTAGAACCAAGTAATTTTTTCCTTATTATACTTTACCCAGAGTGATGAAAGAGCGTTAAGTATGGGGTTCCCTACACCCTACACCCTTCTTGATGACCTTTTGAAAGTGAACTGTAGCGAGAAAAATCGTATTTTTAGAAAACTTTGCTCAACCTACACTGTAGAGTTTGCTTTCAGTTTAGTATTAGATCAACTGAGATAGTCCTTAAGAATAGGTGGTAAACCGATGAATGAGATTAATTCTGTAATTGGTTCTTTTGTTGGCTCATTAGGTGGTGCAGTTGTTGGTTCTATTTTTGGCTCAGTAGTTGGTGCGTTGAGCGGGTCGCCGGGAATTGCCATGCTACTTTCTTTGGGTGGCTCTCTGATTGGCTCCCTAATTGGGTCAGTGGGTGGTTCTTTTGTTGGTTTATACTTCGATAACTTCTGGTACGAACACAACAATAGTTATAGCTATGCAAACAATGGACATCCTTTGAAATCTGCTGCTTGTAACAATTAGTTACTGGTGGGCTTTCTGCACTGCTGATCTGCGCTTTGCCTGAAGCCTTACCTCTGCACATTCAGCAAATCAATCGCTCGTTTCTTCGCTGCTTCCCCACGCCTGTCATACCGGGACTTAAACAAAAATTAAGCCCAAATAAAGCCCAAACTGGCTTTGTAAGCAGCAAATACGTCCCGGTTCAGGGTCAACCAATCAAAAAATCGAAAAGACATGGCTGTTCTAAAAGCCTCTAAAGCTTCAGTAAAGGTGTTCAAAGGTTTGCTTGCCCACCTGCGTCTCAAGCCTCCTGTCATCTGATGCCAAAGATTGAAGAATTCAGAAGCCAGAATTCAGGAGTCAGAATCAATGAATTGGGGATTCAGACCCGCCACTCATTGCAGACCACCAAATTAAAAATTTGGTGGGGGTCTTATACCCATTTATTCATCCGCCAGTCACATAGAATTCAATTCTGAATTCTGGCTCCTGACTCCTGAATTCTGTTTGATAATTTCTCTTTAAATTCCAGTTTGGCTCTATCTTGAGTCGTCGTAGTCATCTGAATTAAACGACTGTTTTGCGCCAATCCAAAAACATAATCTACTCCAGGCTGTGATTCACACCATGTCATGATATCGTCCCTGGAATAAGCACTATCTCCACGTACTAAAATCTCGACATTCTTCCATTGTTGCCGTATTTGTTTAATAACTCTCTGCAACTCTTCTAATGCCCCTGCTGCTGGATCTATATTAGAAGGGCGAAGTTTGGCTGCCAATAAGTGTTTTTCACAAAAGATATAAAGTGGAGCGTAACAGTATCCTCCATAATAAGTCTTGAAGAAAACTTGCTCTTGATTACCATGCACTAAATCATCAGTTACATCTAAATCTAAAATAATTTGTCCTGGTTCTTTGGAGTAAGATTTTATAAATATCTTCACAAATAAGCTTTCAATGTCTTCTGACGAGTGACCTATTTTATGGTAACGACTGTCTGCTCCTTGTTCTACATCTTCAGGACAATGCTCAAGACGATTTAATGTACTCTTTCCTGCCAATGTTGTTGGTTCATCATCTATTCCCATTGTTTTTGACACAGAAGCAGCAAACATCGGATCATGACGTAATTCCTCGTGGTCATTCAAGTCTTCATACCCCATGACCAGCCCGTATATCCGTTGCTTAATTAAGCTTTCTATCGAATGATCAATTCTATTTGGCTTTCGGTAATCTTGGAAACACTGTGCAAACTGTGATGTGATTTGCAGTTTTCTGTCTATTTCAGCAATTAAGCTTAACCCTGCATCCGATGTTACCTGTCCACCCTGGAAATTAACTACGACTGGGGGCGATTTTGGCCGCTCAAATCTGAACTGTTTTGGTATCGATGGCTGCGGCGGGCTTTGCCTACGCTTTGCTAGTGAAGTCATCGTTTAAAATTGCTGAAATACCTACTCTATATACATTGTACCAGCTTTTACTCCCAATTTTTTCGGAGTTTGTGAGAAATCCGGGCAAGCTCCTTACACATGAACGTGTTTTTGCGACAGATGGGGATGGTAAATTTGATGCAGGAACACATGTGATGGTCTTTAGGAAGGTTGCACGTTGATAATAACGCCCTCTATATCAGCAAAATTCTACAAGGGGTTGCAGGCAGCGATACCAATTGTTATTGGATATATTCCGATTGCTGTTTCCTTCGGCATCATCAGTACTGAAAAGCAGTTATCTGTCGCAGCATCTGTTCTTATGTCAGCTACAGTATATGCCGGAGCAAGCCAGTTTATGGCAGTGAGTATGCTTTCTGCTGGCATCCCTTTTCTTGAGATCGTAATCGCCACGCTTTTCATGAACCTTCGGCACATTGTCATGAACCTATCGTTGCTGCCGCAACTACATGGGATGTCTGACACAAATAAGGCTCTATTCTCTTTAGGTATAACAGACGAGACCTTTGCTGTTGCTTCGCTGACAAAGGACAATGATATCCGAACTGTCCCCGGAATGGCTGGACTGATAATGTTTTCATTTTTAGCCTGGGTTGGTGGCACAATACTTGGCTCTTGGATAGCTTTATTTCTTCCCAAGGTAATAAGCAAAGGGATGAGCGTGGCTCTCTATGCCATGTTTATTGCACTGCTTGTGCCAGCTTTGCGACAAAAAGGGAAATATATTTTGGTTGTAGCTGCTGCAATAGTTATTAATGTGGTTCTACAACACTTTATTTCTTCTGGTTGGTCGTTAGTTATTGCTATTGTATTAGGGTCGTTTTTCTCTCCATTCCTTGAAAGAAAAGGTAGAACTTCTAATGACAATTGAACTTTTCCTAGTATTGGGGATGTCAATTGCTACAATGATACCTCGATTGCTTCCTATTTGGCTTATCTCTAAGTTAAAATTAACACCATTTACAGAATCGTGGCTAAAAGGTGTACCTTATGCCTCATTGGGCGCGCTCATCTTTCCTGGTATATTGACCGCTGATCCTGAAAGTGCGTGGACTGGTATATTGGGAGGTACAGTAGCGTTTATTTTTGCTCTTTCGAGACTACCAGCCTATTACGCAGTCATTTTTGCTGTCATTACAGCGTCTGTATTTAAGTTAATAGAAAGCTCATAAACCAGGAAGTCCCAAATGAGTAAATTTTTATCTCCAGTAGCATCCATGTAACTTTACTTCAAAGGTGAACAAAAACGTTTTAGAATTTCACATTGCGTCGTGGTCGTAGATTAAGCATTATCGGATTTCTTCAACCAATAATCAGTTTTGTTTACGGTTTGGTTATTGGGGGTGTTGACCGCAAGTCTTATATCCAAATGATGGAACAAGAAGCGGCTGATGCCGGAAAAACGGGACATACAAGGGTAATTGTGCAGGATAACGGGCCGATCCACGCCCTGCAAAGAGGTGCAAAATCTGTGGTCGAAATGGGAGAGCCAGGGTTTGTACATCTTCTTTTTACCCAAATATTGCTCTGAAATGTAGCTTGCTTCCCGAAGGGTACCCAATTGAATTGGAGTGGCAGCATCTTAAGAAAGATGAACTCTGTGGGCAAATATTCGATGATGAGCTACACCTTGCTTACGCTGTCATTGATGGTATTCAAGCTAGGGGAGAAAGAGGAAACTACAGTACGGAACGTGTAAAATTCCACTCTAATTGTTCTGGTCAAATTTTCGTTACATACTTATAAATTTTCCCACCCACCTACTTATATCTAAACCATAAAAGTTTCGCCAATCACACTAGAGAAACTAAAAGCAGTTGCAGGATTACTGGCACTAATAATAAGCTCGAAGTTCTTGACGAACATATCGGTGGTTCCATTATTTATCGTATAGAAGCCCTGGGTATTTGCTGCATTTGAGACTGTATAGCTTCCAGTAGCGAACACCAGCTCATCGTAGCCATTGCCGCCATCAAATAATCCGCTCCCAAATCCCTTGAGAATATCTGCACCATTTTCAAGCTGGGTAGTGCCAGTTCCACCAAAGCCGCCAGTGAGAGCATCGACGATATCGTTGTCAGCACCAGTATTAATAGTGCCGTCGTTGAAAATGCCATAAGCGGTGGCGTTTGCTCCTGAACTGTTGCCATTACCAGTAATCGTGTCGTTGCCCCAGCCTGTAGTGATGGTGGCATCTTTAGTGTTGCTGATACCAGTCCCTGCACCGCCGAAGCTGCCGCCAGTACCAGTGCCAGTAATCGTGTCATCGCCTGCTCCTGTAGTGATCGTAGCGTCTTTAATGTTCTGGATACCGATTCCCGTACCGCCTCTGCCGACATTGCCGCCGCCATTGCCGCCAGTACCAGTGCCAGTAATGGTGTCTTCTCCATCCCCAGTATCCAGACTGCCACTGTTGCTGATACCGATTCCCGTACCGCCGTTGCCCAATATTTCGCCGCCGCCATTGCCACCGATACCAGTGCCAGTAATGGTGTCTTCTCCATCCCCAGTATCCAGACTGCCACTGTTGCTGATGCCAGTTCCCTCACCAGCGTTGCTGCCGAAGTTGCGCTCAAAGCCGCTATTGCCGCCGGTGCCAGTACCTATGATAGTGTCATTTCCATTTCCACCATTCAAGCTGCCACTGTTGCTGATGCCAATCCCCAGACCGCCAAATCTGAAACCAATGCTGCCGCCTCTGCTACCAGTACCGCCAGTACCATTGCCGATAATAGTGTCATTTCCATTCCCACCATCGAGACTGCCACTGTTACTGATACCAGTCCCTGCACCCCCGCCACCACCATCAGTACCGCTGGTGCCGCCAGTACCAGTGCCAGTAATAGTGTCATTTCCATTCCCGGCATTGAGACTGCCACTGTTACTGATACCAGTTCCCGCACCGCCAAATTTGCTAGGAGTACCGCCGCCGCTGGTGCCACCGATACCAGTGCCAGTAATGGTGTCTTCTCTATCCCCAGTATCCAGACTGCCACTGTTGCTGATGCCAGTTCCCGCACCGCCTTTGTTGGCGCGGCCGCTGCCGCTGCCGCCAGTACCAGTGCCAGTGATAGTGTCATTCCCGTTCTCAGTATTCAAGCTGCCACTGTTGCTGATGCCAGTTCCCGCACCACTATTGCCGCTGTCAAAACTGCTAGCGCCAGCGATACCACCGATACCAGTGCCAGTAAGGATGTCACTACCATTACCAGTATCCAGACTGCCACTGTTACTGATACCAATCCCCGCACCACCGAAGTCGCCACCGCCACTGCCATTGCCGCCAGTACCAGTACCAGTGATAGTGTCGTTTCCATTGTCAGT
Source organism: Halotia wernerae UHCC 0503 (assembly GCA_034931985.1). Taxonomy (GTDB): domain Bacteria; phylum Cyanobacteriota; class Cyanobacteriia; order Cyanobacteriales; family Nostocaceae; genus Halotia; species Halotia wernerae. The sequence continues at coordinate 3,230 of JAYGHB010000123.1, read as the reverse complement.
ATTCAAACTGCTACTATTGCTAATACCAATGCCATCACTGCCATCACTGCCAGTACCAGTGCCAGCGATAGTATCGTCTCCGTTTCCAGCATTAATAGTGCCACTGTTGCTGATGCCGATGTTATTGGTGTCGGTGCCGAAGTTGCCGCCCGTGCTAGTGCCGTTAATGATGTCGTTACCGGCATCAGTATCAATGATGCCATGATTGATAATGCCACTTGCTTGGCCAGTGGCAGTAATGGTATCGTCACCCTTGTCGGTATTGATAGTACCAGCGAGGTTTTCAATGCCGTTTAGGGAGCCAGTGGCAGTAATGGTATCGTCACCTTCGCCAGTATTGATGGTGTCTTGGTTACGGATACCCGCGTTACCACCCCCAGTGGCAGTAATGGTGTCGTTACCAGCACCAGTATCAACAATGCCAGAAACGTTGTAGATACCAAAGGTGCCGCCAGACCCAGTAATTGTGTCGTCACCCTTGCCAGTATTGATGGTGGCTTTGTTATCGTTGTAGATGCCGTAAGCAACCGTGGCAATGCCAGTGATGGTGTCGTTGCCAGTATCAGTATCGATGATGCCGAGGTTACGGATGGCACCGCCGCTAGCGCCAATGCCCAAAAGACTAGTAGTGCCACCGATAGTGTCGTCACCGTTGCCAGTATTGATGATGCCTTGGTTGCAGATGCCAGTGATAACGCCAGAGCCAGTGATGGTGTCGCTGCCAGCGCTAGTACTTATTATGCCATCGTTATTGATGCCTTCGCTATTAATGCCAGTTGCAGTACCAATGATTGTGTCGTTCCCCGCTAAAGTGTTAGCGATGCCAGTATTTATGATTTCCGCAGTAGTCCCTAAATCAGGAACAATATCAGCTTTGTTAGTAAACGTTAGCGTGGAAATATCTATAGTCATATAAAAAATGTTGGCTCTTCAGTTTTTTATTCCCTCTTTTTTTACCACTGAAGCAAAGCTCATATAAACTTCATTTACCTAATCTTCAAAATGCAAATTTCTGTAGTTACTTATACATTACAAGTTAAACATAAACTAGATTTTACTTTTTTATGCATCTATATTTGATTTACTTATTATAAATTAGATACTTTGTTAAGTTTTAATTATTTATTAACAATCATGTAATTCCTTCTTGTGCGATTAATAATTTTGTGATAACTCCTGTACTGAAAAATACATAAACTAATTTTATATTTAACATAAGAAAATCTTTGTACAAGCAACAATCAATTACATACAAGCTTTATATAATGCTCTTAAACGCGTAAGATATGCTCATTGATTACATCAACAAGTTTACGCAAACAAACTCACATTTTTTTCGCACCTACTGCCATCCCCATCCCCCTACAACACCATCAACACGTTCGCTCTTCTCCGCAATCTGCCGCGCCACCAGTTGCTTCGCTTCGTTCACTGACCCGTGACGTAGCTCGTGGATAGCTTGGTGCAGTCCGGTATGGGCATTCGTTGCGCCTGCGATCGCTGTCTGTAAGGTTTGAGGATTTGTCATCGTTAAAGGCTTTTTTAAATAAGACTTTTCTCTGTCTACTCATCTCATATTAATAGGTACTAACTAGCCATCAAGTACCTATTTAATAGATACCAATACCTTTGCCAAAATAAGAGCCTAGATAAATTTTGGCAAGAGTGGCAAAATTAAGCATACATAAGCGTTTCGATGAAAAGGTGGTTTTTCATCTGAAACCCTTATCCTGCTGTCAATACGTTAAAAAACCCTTGTAGGAAACCTTAAAGGAATTTTTAGGACTGATTGTTTTTGCCAACCCTCAAAGAAATGGGAGTTAATGGTTAAAGCATGATCATCTCACCCTCGTAAATTGGCGAAGGTATTGCTAGGAGTAGCCGATTGCTAGAACTTCAATAAACACAAACTCTAGTCATCCTCACCAATATTTTGAATCTTAAATAGATCAGCCGGCTGGCAAGCTAACACTTCGCAAAGTTTGGCAAGCTTTGCAAAAGTTTCTGTACCCCCTCTGTCTCGCTCCCAATTACGGATTGTCGAAGGGTCAACACCAACCAAATCAGCAAGCTGGCGCTGAGTCAAATCTTTCTGCTTACGCAGCTCTGCAACTCGTGACACGAATATTTCTCCCATGCGCTAATTCATAGCATCATTCTAGCGTCAAAATCTTCACGCTAGATGATTGACAGTGTTAGACAATTAGCGCTAATATATAGACACACAAAATAACAAAGAGCAATCGCCAGTCCTGGAAAAACTTGTAGCGATCGCCCTTTGACCCTTTAACAGGATCTATATTATGACTCATCCCAAATACACACAGCAAGCGCTTTCCCGTTACACCCTCCCCCGCCTCAAAAGAATCGCCGCTGAACTTGGCGTAACACCCACCGGGGACAAAAGAGCAGCCGACACCTGGATCAACGCAATCCTCACCCACCAATCCGCCCAGTTTCAAAAGGTTGACGAACAAACCACAGCCCCTGAAGAACTCAGAACAGTCGAAATATCCTTTTACGATCACGAATACTACTGCGGTGACAAACTAATAGCCGCAATCACCCATGATCATACCGACTTTGTAACGCAACGCTGGGTAGTCATGGTAAACGGTGCGGAAATCCATCGTGCTGCTACCCCCATGCTTTGCGATCGCTATATTCGCATACATTACAAAGACAGTTCATTACCCGTACAAGAACAAAACGCTACAGCCACTACAACGGGTAATGAAATCATGGCGGAGATATTCACTGAATGCGAAAAGTTTGGGTTTGAAATCCTGAACAATGGCATTTACCGCGATGACCAGAAATTGGGTGAAATGGGATGCAGCAATGGGAAGTGGTGGTTTATCCGTGCAGAAGACGAAACCCATCAGCGCATACATTGTGATTCTGCATTAGATGCGGTGTGGTGGCTGTCGATGGTAGATGTGTCACTGACTACTAATACGGAATCCTTTTTAGACAAACCACTGGAGCAGTTAACGGGTGATGAACTGCAACATCTGCTAGAGAACGCAGAGTTAGTCGCGGTGTAAACCTTGGGCTTCGTAGATTACTATTATAACTTACTATTTCTTAACCAAAGTCCTATTACCATTACAAAGATAAAACCAACAAGAGTAGAGGATTCGGGAACAGATTTGAAACCGTCGTAAAAAACTCCTATGAAAAGGGTGTAGGGGATAGGGTGTAGGGTGTAGGGAACCCCATACTTAAAA
>JAYGHB010000122.1:0-43349 GCA_034931985.1 Halotia wernerae UHCC 0503 | reverse complement strand
ACATTAGATTTTGCGGGATTTCAGCCACTAATTACCCCCGTGAACGATTACCAATTAAGTTGATCAGGTCACGCTTGGTAACTGCATCAGTTAGCTGTTTGTTTACTTGTTTAATTAAGCGCCTTGCTATTTCTGGTGCGGTTTCTTCAGGCTCAATAACTAGCTTAACAACACCGACACCGACAGAATTTTCTGTTGCTTCCAACTCATCTAAATAAATGCGTTTGACTCGGTTAAGAACTAAGATTTCGCTAAATTGTAAATCTGATTCTCTCTCAATACTGCGAGTTGGATAGATGGCTACAACCTGCCAAGGGTGAGAAGGTTTATATTGCCGCAAGTAGAGGAAAAGTTCAGCAAACAAGCGATAGTATAAATCATCATCAGGTTGAAACTGAACTTCAACTATGTAGAAGGGTTTTGCTGGGTCTTTAGTAGTTGGTAAGAATAAACCATCAAGCCGAAAAGCAAGTTGCTTGACTTCGCTAGATGTAAATTCATAGCTAACTGCTTCTGCTGGGGACTGATTAATCAGTTCAAAAAATATACTGGGGAATGCCTGAAATAAGCTGTAAAAGATGGTATCTGTTTTCACGGTTATGGAATAATCACACCCAAGGCTACCCAATCTAGCTTATGGTAGCATCCCGCTTTTTTGCACTTAATCTATTTGGACTTTTGATAAATTAAAAATACTGAACCTATTGGCCCAAAATTTTCTACATATATTTTTTGATTGTAATATAACCCTGGAGACATACCCCCATCAAATAACATTCCTTCTTGAATTTTACCTAAACAGTTATTGTTTGCAATACCTTCTAAGACATCATCAAATTTATCTGGTAATAGCTCTTGATTAATTGGTGAAAATTCAATATTGGAATTTGCTTTTGAGTCATTAACTAACAAAATGACATAACCTTTATTAGTTATCGCTACCATAGATCTATTAGTTGCTTGTTTACAGGCAAACTCTCCTAAATCTTCACAAATATCTGTAAACTCACCTTGACGATAGAATCTGCCATTACCTCCGACTAAATTATAATTGAGAATATTCGCTGCTCTTTTACCAGTTTGGATAGTAGCCTTTCGCTCTTGCGGTTTACCTCCTGAAATTCCAAAGGAAGAACGCCTGTTTTTAAAGGCTCCCGAATACTCCACTCCACGAGAAATATTTAAGCCTTGGGGTTGATTATCAGTATCTATGTAGTCTGCATTAATTGCTGCTATAGGTTGTAGTCCATCTAATATTGAATTTTGATCGGAGATGATTTCCTGAAACTGTTTTGATACATATTCTTTGCGTATTTTACCTCTAGCATCTTGAGCATAAAGTTGATGAGATAAACCTACATTGACTTTAAAATCTAATGCTGGTGATTTAGGATTAAAAATAATTACATGGTTAATACCTTTTGCATATTTCTGCCCTTTATTATTAGTTTTGAAAAACTCAATACTGAATTTAGGATCTTCTCCAATACAAGTTTGAGATAGTTTTGGCGCGGAATTTGCTTTAATTTCTTTACAACCCGATAACAAGCTCATACTAAGGATAAATACAGATAAAAACAATATTTTGTTTACAGACATCTTGATTAATAAATAAAAACCCGCTACAGAACGACTATAGCGGGGAATAATTCAAAATTTAAATTTAGGGTTATCTACTATCTAAGAAAACCACTCTACAACGGCTTCTTCCTTGGTATTAGTATTGCGAGAAGGTGTTTCACGATTAAACTTCATCTGAATTGATCGTGTTTGCTCACCATCGGCAGCAACAGCCAAAATCGGATAGTCAATTAAACCATCTTGGAAGGACATTTGAAAGCGGAACGTACCATCTGGATTCAGCTTAATTGGACGACCGCCAATAGTCACGTTAGCATCAGGTTCAGTTGCACCATAAACTATCAATTCAGCATCAGCGATTAACCAAAATTGGCGCGGACGTACTGGTACAGCGGAAGCTGAGAAACCAACACCCGACATTCCTGCACCAGACATGGTTAAACCAGACGCAGTGGGAACTGCCCACATACCTACACCAGAGGGGAAGATGTAGGAACTGATAGCTTCTTCTGGACGGGCGGAACCCGGTACTTGTTGCATGGAACCGAATAGAGAACCAGCAACTCGTTGCGCTTCGGCAGATTCAGCCATGCCAAAGATTTGGTCGTAGATGGGGTTACTACCGTTTGCGCCTGCTCTTGCTCCTGCTATTATTGCTATCTTCTTGGCAGGAGGAACTAATTCGTAGACAGTTTTATCACGTAAGTCTTCTTCAAAGTTGACAGTGACAAACACATCCTCAATCCAGTCGGATGGATAAACAGGGGGAATATGTACACGAGCAGAACGAGCCAATACCAACCAGCGACCATCAGCAGCACGATAGCCGATATCAATAACATAATCGCGATCGCTCACTGGAATTGGGATGTACCATTCCCTCGCTAGTTCATCAGACGGATATTCCTGAATGCTGTGAGGGCTTTGGTGATCGAGATCAATGTCAGTGACATCGTAAATCCGCAGTGCTAGTTGCTGTCCACCTTGCCGCCGCAGCTCTTCTTTGTGTTCATTAGGAACATCCCAGTAAGTATAAGCCCACTGGGGATCACGCGGTAAAAGCACAATCCGGCTGTCACCGTAACCTGCTGGTAGATCTGCGAGTCCTTCATCAACATCAGCTAGAGAGCCACCAGTACGATCTTCTTGTCCTAATTCAAATTTTGCTGCTTCCACGGTTTCCTGTGCCTCCAGTGAACGAGATGGGCTAAGTGAAACTTTGTTGCGCTGGACTTCTTGAATTGCTGCCAGCAGTTGAGATTTACGCATTCTGCTATAGCGAGAAATGCTGCATTCACTAGCAACTTTACGTAGTTGCCGCAGTGTCATTTCCTCAAGCGGTGGGCGTTCTTTTGCCATGAATTTGGCCTCCAGTAGTTTGAAATGTGAATGATTTCCCCTGGTTAAAGAATCTATTCAAAATGTCATCTAGCCAGATGAATTTTTTATTCCTGACTTCTGGTTTGCCCAGTTTTTAAGTTTTTTAGTCTGTTTTTAAATTGAAGTTGATTTCCTTTCAATTCCTTGTCCATGCCAAAATTAGCATTTCTTTGGGATCGGAAGGTGTCCTTTTGTTAAGTAAATATTAACCAGTAACCCTTGGTAGGGATCAAGGGGTCTAAAGGCACTTTTTTACCTGTTTGACGAATTTATCAGCCCTTGGGGGATCAAAATGTCATGGAATCATCATATTTTGATCTAAACTCGGCTTTGGGGATGGATGTTTTGTCAAGGTTTCATAACAGTAAGCTTTTGGAAGAGCCAAAAACCTTATCTACAAAGAAAAAACAAGAAGTAACATAACAATAACGATTGGGAGCATCCACTTTTGTCAGAAACACCAGGCGATTGGAAATCGCGGCTACACAAACAAAGTCCCTCCGGGTGACGCTCTCTACCAGACGCTGCGCGTAGCTCGCTAACGCCAGTCGCCTGGGTCGGGCTAACCTTCTCGCAGCGCTGGTCTCACCGCCTACGCGGACTATCTTAAAACCCGCGCAGGCGGGTTTAGTTTGTATAGCCCCAGACTTCAGTCTGTTCGCGCAGCGTGCGCCTTAGCGCAGGGCTATTTGCCGAAAGTGGATGCTCCCATAACGATGTCAACAGATCCTTGAAGTTTTGACTTCATTTAAAGGAAGTACACAATGACACTCTCAAAACGTCATCAAAAAGTTCTACTAGCTATCATCACACTCAATCTCATTTCTACTTGGCTACACTACACAGACAATGCACTATTTCTAAGTCAATACCCTGGTCCACAATGGTTCACGCCCTCTGGGATTATAGGTGCTGTGATTGTGATGACCCCAGTTGGATTGCTAGGGTATTGGTTATACACAAAAGGTATGTTTTGGTTGGCATATATATTTCTGGGCTTATATTCGATTACTAGTGTCTCTAGTCCAGGGCATTATCTCTTTCCAATGGTTGTTCCAATGTCTCTAAAAATGCATAGCTTAATCTGGTTAGATGCGTTGTCTGGACTGTCATTGTTAGGTTTCTTGCTCTGGTCTGGTGTTGGAGCAAATATAGCAAAGCCGATATCAGAGCCAAAGTAGGAGAGGTAAAAGCAGCGAGCATAAATTTTATACCTAAAAAAATGATTTTATAGTTAAATACATGTAGGCTAGATCTCACTAAGCTCTATTACACTAGGAGTTCTAAATGATGAGAGAATATTAAATTAACCCTCACAAAAGTTTAAATTCATTTATCATGGCGAAAATTCAGTTTTCTAGAGGACTTGACGAAGAAGTAATTCCAGAGGTGCGCTTGACGCGATCGCGCACTGGCGATAGTGGTACAGCGACGTTTATTTTTACAAATCCTCAGATTTTGGCTCAAGGTAGCACCGAAGAAGTTACCGGTATGTACTTAATTGACGAAGAAGGGGAAATAGTCACCCGTGAAGTTAAGGGTAAATTTGTCAATGGTAAACCCGAAGCATTAGAAGCCCTTCATTTGATGAAATCGGCTGAAGAATGGGAACGCTTTATGCGTTTCATGGAGCGCTATGCCGCAGAACATGATTTGGGATTTAACAAAGCTTAATGTGAATTGGGCATAGGGGAGCCATTATAAAGCAAGTGGCATCATGGGGCATCAAATTATCTTTATACCGAATGCACCCTTCCCATGCCCTATACCGATGATCCATAATCGATGACACCACAACCTCACCCAAACTCACCTGGAATTTTAGTAACTTGTGCTGTTGTTACTGTTAGCGATACACGTTCCCCCGAAACAGACAAAAGTGGTCAGCTAATTCAGCAATTGCTCCTTGGTGCTAACCATTCTGTAGTAGCCTATGTAATTATTAAAGATGAACCAGCGCAGATTCAAGAACAGATAGAACTGCTGGGTCAAAATACAAATTTAGATGTTGTGATTTTCAATGGTGGCACGGGAATAGCGCCGAGAGATACCACCTACGATGCCATTGAGAAGTTGCTAGAAAAAACCTTGCCGGGATTTGGCGAGTTGTTTCGATTTTTAAGTTATCAAGAAATTGGTTCGCGGGCGATCGCCTCTCGCGCCGTTGCTGGTGTTTATCAAAATAAATTAATCCTTTCTCTACCTGGTTCTAGTAACGCTGTACAATTAGCTATGGAAAAACTAATTTTGCCAGAACTTGCCCATTTGGTTAGCCAATTGAAAGCTCATCAAAGCAATTTCCAAGCGATCGCATTGTAAATATAAAATAAATAGAAATATTTTCTAATTCGACCCTAATTATGCATTGAGATCTTAAATATCAGAAAATAGTTAAATTTTAATATGCCAAGATCTGCCTGAGGAGAACGCATAGACTTAGAAAGTCTCTTGGTGTAAACTTTAGCAGCAAGGGAAAGAATAATTCTTAATGCTTAACAAAGTCATCGTACTTTCACAAACACAGTATCAAGAATTGGCAACATTGGGGAAAGACAGTAAACAATAGCCATAGCTAAAACTAGGAGTTTTGCCAACCTATGCAGCCAATTCGTACATTCAACGTCTCCCCTTCACTACCGCCGCGACTCGAACCGCTGCGGCGGCTGGCATATAACTTGCACTGGGATTGGAACGTTGAGTCTAAAGATTTATTTCGACGCTTAGACCCCGACCTATGGGAGTCCAGTCATCATAATCCGGTGTTAATGCTGGGTACTATCAGTCAAGGACGGCTTTTAGAAGTTTTCGAAGATGAAGGCTTTCTAGCGCAAATGGATCGAGCTAACCGTCAGTTAGAAGATTATTTGCAAGAGCGCACTTGGTATCAAAAGCAACGCAGCCAACAGCCAAAAGAATGCTATGCCTATTTTTCGGCTGAATTTGGACTAGTAGATTGTTTACCCATCTATTCTGGAGGCTTGGGTGTTCTCGCGGGGGATCACCTTAAATCTGCCAGTGATTTGGGGCTACCTCTTGTCGGTGTCGGCTTGTTATACCAGCAAGGCTACTTTGCTCAGTACCTCAACGCTGATGGCTGGCAGCAGGAACGCTATTTGAGCAACGATTTTTACAATATGCCCCTCCACCTGGAGCGCAATCCTGATGGTTCGGAACTGCGGATTGCAGTAGATTATCCAGGACGCAAGGTGTATGCCAGAGTTTGGCGCGTACAAGTGGGAATGGTACCACTGTATATGCTAGATACCAACATCGAACCTAACAATCCCTACGACCACGACGTCACAGATCAGCTATACGGTGGCGACATCGATATGCGTATCCACCAGGAAATGATGTTGGGGATTGGTGGTGTACAAATGCTGAAGGCGCTGGGATATAATGTCACCGCCTACCACATGAATGAAGGTCATGCGGGATTTTCGGCTTTAGAACGCATCCGTATTCTGATGCAAGAAGAGAGGCTAAATTATGTCCAAGCGAGACAGATAGTAGCTTCTAGCAATATCTTTACTACCCATACACCAGTACCAGCAGGAATTGACTTGTTCGCTCCCGACAAAATCTTATATTACCTGGGGTACTATGCAGAGATCTTTGGCTTGCCCAAAGAGCAATTTTTAGGGTTGGGGCGTGAAAACACTGGTGATTTATCCGCACCTTTTAGTATGGCGGTACTAGCCTTGAAAATGGCGACATTTTCTAATGGTGTAGCACAACTGCATGGTGTGGTGTCGCGGCAGATGTTTCAGGGTTTATGGAAGAAAGTTCCTGTCGAAGAAGTACCAATTGCAGCAATTACCAACGGTGTCCATGCCCGTAGCTGTGTCGCTAAATCGACTCAAGAACTATACGATCGCTACCTAGGGCCAAACTGGTCTTCAGTACCACCAGATAACCAATTGTGGGAGCGAATGGACGCAATTCCCGATGAGGAGTTGTGGCGCAATCATGAACGCTGTCGCTTAGATATGATTTTGTATGTGCGAGATCATTTGGTCAAGCATTTACGCGATCGCGGCGCTTCGTCCTCAGAAATTGACCAAGCTCAAGAAGTTCTTGATCCCAACGTCTTAACCATTGGTTTTGCCCGTCGCTTTGCCACCTACAAACGTGCTACTCTCTGGATGCGTGATTTAGAACGGATCAAGCGGATTTTGTTAGGTAACAAAGACCGGAAAGTGCAGTTTGTGATTGCAGGTAAAGCACATCCCAAGGATATTCCTGGTAAAGAACTGATCCGCGATATCAATCACTTTATCCACGAACAACACCTGGAAAAACAAGTGGTGTTCGTTCCCAACTATGACATTCACATCGCCCGATTGATGGTTGCGGGTTGTGATATCTGGTTAAATACGCCGCGTCGTCCACGAGAAGCCTCGGGGACTAGTGGTATGAAAGCAGCAATGAATGGATTGCCCAATTTAAGCGTCCTAGATGGCTGGTGGGATGAAGCTGATTATGTCCGCACAGGTTGGGCAATTGGACACGGAGAAAATTACGACGATCCCAATTACCAGGACGAAGTAGAAGCCAACGCCCTCTACGAGTTACTAGAAAAGGAAGTCGTACCGCTGTTTTATGATCACCGAGATGTTGATGGCTTACCCCGATGGTGGGTTGCCAAAATGAAAGATGCCATCCGGTTAAATTGTCCGTTCTTTAACACAGCACGGATGGTGCGAGAATATGCCCAACGGGCTTATTTTCCAGCCAGCGATCGCTATCATACCCTGACTACCGATAACTATGCCCCAGTCAAGGAATTAGCTGCTTGGAAAGCAAAACTAAGCGAAGACTGGTTCAATATCAAAATTAAAGATATTGATGTATCCGCACCTGCGGATATTGAAGTTAACCAAACCGTTGCAGTCAAAGCCAAAATTGATTTGTCAACTTTGACAAATGATGATGTGCAAGTGGAACTATATCAAGGTGCAATTGATCCTAATGGTGAAATCGTCAATGCTATACCAGTAGTGATGGATTACCAAGGACAAGATGCACAAAAATTGAGTATTTACACAGTCAACATCATTTACACTACCTCTGGTTTGCAAGGCTTGTCTTTGCGCGTGTTGCCAAGAAACCAGTACTTGTCTAGTCCTTATGAGCCAAGATTGATTGCTTGGGCAGAGTAAGCTAATTTGAGATTTGAGATTTTGTTATTAATCTCAAATCTCAAATTCTTAGGACTTACGCAAAAGTCACGGAATTACGTCATTACGAGCGAAGCGACGTAATCGCCTAAAATTCTGGGATTGCTTCCCTACACTACGTTCCGGTCGCAATGACAAATTTTGCTTGCGTAAGTCCTGATTCTTTAGGGAATGACAATGTAGCCAGTAGTGCGATTGCCTAGTACTAAGCTGCGCTGTTTACCTCAATACCACTAGTGGGCTGCGACACAAGCACAATTGAACCTCACATTACTAGAAGTGGCGTGATTACTGCTTCAACGATCTGCGCCTAGAGCAATCCAGGTCTTATAAATTCTCCACAGGCGTTTAAAGCATCCGGCGCACCGACGGCGGCTATGTTAAATATACCTAAACATTTTAACACAAAGCTACTCAAATAGGACTTACGCACTCGTGACGAAAAACTAAGCCTTTGCGATTACTTTGCTTTGCTCGTAATGACGTGAAATCGTAATCCATGCGTAAGTCCTGTCAAATATGGAGCGCCTAACTCATGACTAGAAGTCACGAGTGTGCGGCTTGCAGAAATCAAGATTAGTTTTTGGTAGTCTTAACATCGCTTTCGATTCATGATCTAGGCTAGAGATAATTCACAAAAACCAATAATAAAATATGTTAGACTTCCTCAACTCCCTTCTCGGTCGTCATCCAGAACGCGTCAACGCCAATGTTGAAATTTACACATGGCAAACTTGCCCTTACTGCATCCGAGCCAAGATGCTGCTGTGGTGGAAGGGTGTAAACTTTACAGAACATAAAATTGACAATGACGCAGCAGCTAGAGCCAAAATGGCAGAACGTGCTAATGGAAGACGCACAGTACCTCAAATTTTTATTAATAACCAGCACATTGGCGGTTGTGATGACCTTTATCAGTTAGATACAAAAGCTCAACTTGATCCCCTTTTATCCCAGCCAGTTGTTTAGTCAATACATTACCTGTGTCACCAAACAAGGCAAAAGTAAAAAGTAAAAAGTAAAAAGATAATCCCCATAAATAAATTGAGGAGCCAGTCGCCTACGGCGGGAAACCCGCCTACAGCGCTGGTTCACTGCGCGTCTCGAAACAAATGTTTTCATTTCATTCCATAAATAAATTTAGGGGCTTGGGATCACTGCTCTTTTTCTTTCTTTTGCCTTGTTTGGTCACCTTAAAAGGTCTATTAGTGAAGAATTTAGCCCTTTAGTAAATTTTTCATCATCAAAAATCCCAAATGGTATTAATTGAATACCCGGAATATCTTATACATCGGCAATGGATGAGTCATGCTCTAGATTTAGCACAAGCCGCGGGTGATGCAGGTGAAGTTCCTGTAGGTGCTGTGATCGCTGATTCGAGTGGAAATTTGATTGCGGAAGGCGAAAACAGAAAAGAACGCGACAAAGACCCCACAGCTCACGCAGAAATTATTGCCATTAGGTCAGCTGCTAAAACTTTAGACAGTTGGCGATTACATGAATGCACGCTATACGTAACTTTAGAACCTTGTCCGATGTGTGCGGGTGCTATTGTACAAGCACGTTTAAAAATGCTTGTCTATGGAGTAGACGATACAAAAACTGGAGCCATTCGTACTGTTATTAACATTCCTGATGGTGCTGCTTCTAATCATCGTCTGCGTGTTATCGGAGGCATTCTAGAATCAGCTTGTCGTCAGCAGTTACAAGCTTGGTTTGCTACTAAACGGCATCAGAAAACTAACGGACAAAGATGAAACTGTCCAGTAGCAGGGACATAACTCATAAAAGAAAATCTACGGTGTAATTAATTAAGGTTTCGTTGTATTCTACCGGACAATCAGCAACTACCGTCATGATTGAGTTTTACTCTTCCGTTCCTAACTCCCAGGAAAAACTAGCCCATACTCAAGCAAGTTATCAGGTTGCTGATACTACCTCGCGGGTTTCTCCTTGGTTAAGTCCTCTGGCGTATCTATTAGGCCGTCATCTTCTTTTACCATTATTCTTTCGACAAATTAGAATTACCGGACAAAAAAATATTCCTACAACTGGTCCTATTATCCTTGCTCCTACTCATCGGGCGCGTTGGGATGGATTACTTGTACCCTACACTACCGTTGATTACATAGCAGGAAAAGACCTACGGTTTATGGTAACTGTTGATGAATGTCAAGGATTGCAAGGCTGGTTTGTCAAGCGTTTGGGGGGGTTTCCTGTAGATTCTAGACATCCATCTATTCGTACTCTACGACATGGAGTAGAGTTACTTCAGCAAGGAAAAGCGTTAGTAATTTTTCCTGAAGGTAATATTTACCGTGATGGCAAAGTTCACCCTTTGAAGTCAGGAATTGCCCGCCTGTCTTTGAGTGCTGAATTTAGTCATCCAGGATTAGGAGTTCAAATTATCCCTATTGGCATTAACTACAGTCAGCCTTATCCTAATTGGGGTACAGATGTAAATATTCATGTTGGATCTGCGATCAATGTGGCAGATTACACGAATGGCAAAATCAAACAAAATGCCAAACGCCTTACAGAAGATTTAGCAAAAGTATTGCAACAATTAAGCTATCAAGAATCAGAAATTCCTAATCATGCCTTTGCAGAAATTCCTAATTTTTAATTTTGTTAGCTGTTCTTAGCTAATAACCAATAACTAATTCCCAACTATTTAATCTGCCTACATCTTGTAGTGCATAATCAATTATCCATAACAGCCAGCGTCCTTGGGCTGAAAAAGATAGCAACTGCTTGAGGACTGGGTGCGATCGCATGGTGTATGTTGTTTGTAAATCAGTACGCCGTCCTAAGGTACGATTCTGTAATAATATCTGCTGATTATTGGGAGCTATTAAATAAATTTCTAAATCGCCTAAAAAATCGTGAGTGATGTTAACTGTGACTTGAATATCTTTAATAACACTGGCTTGAGAAATAGCGATCGCACTTTTGACACCCTGTTTGTTATTATCTGGAATTGCTACTTGGCTGTCATTGTTTCCTTGTACTTGTTGATTGGTTTTTGATACCACTCCCTTTAGCTGCTGTGCTGTTTGCACAGCCTTAGCCGCATTGACTTTGCCATAACCAAACCATTGGGAATGTCCGTTACCATCGTAAGCACCTCCACGCAAACCCAATTGAGGATCTGGGTCAGAGTCTACAATTTTATCTGCCGTTTCTTGTAAGATACGTTTGACTTGTTGTGCCGTTAAGTCTGGATTTGCAGATAACACTAGCGCTGCGACTCCCGCAACCACAGGAGTAGCACTAGAAGTACCGCCGAAGTTGCTGGTAAAATTGCCTGGATCGTAACCTGCGGCTCCCACTTGATCAGTAGTGAACATTCCTAATCCATTTAGGGAAGTTGCGATCGCAGGTTGAGTAAAGACAAAACCTTTTTCCTGAAACGACATACCTGGAGAAGCATTGTTACTAGGCGCACACAATGAAATGTTCACGCCCCAATTACTATAAGCAGCTTTTTTATTTAAACTAGTAGAAACAGCAATAGCCATCACATCAGGATGTACCGAAAAACCACTTAACCAATCTGTATTACCTTTTAAAATATTTTCCGGCCAATTCCGTTCATAAATAGTACCGTTAACTGGACGATTGGCATTACCCGCAGCAAATACAATTACACAACCTTTACCATTGCGCCCTGTCGTAGCGGCGCGATTGATAGCAGCCTTTTGACGCAAAGACAAAGGGAAATAAACCGCAGAAGCTCCCCAACTGCAAGAAATCACACTAGCTTCCTTGTTGATTGCCCAGTTAAATATCTCCTCAATTGAGGTATCATCCAAAAACCCAGTGCTACGAATCGGCATCAAAGCACAACCAGGAGCCACCCCCACAATTCCTGTACCATTTTCTTCCGCTAGAGCTATTCCTGCACAAGCTGTACCGTGACTATGATCTTTTTCACTAGGCAACGGTAAAAAGTCATTTTCTTTTAAGTCTCTTGGAGCAACAATTTTACCAGCACCTTGAAAATCTGGATGATTCAAATCAAAAGAATCATCTACTACTGCTACAACCACAGAACGCGCACCGCGAGTAATATCCCAAGCTTTTTCTACAGAAATATGAGAACCAACTACTAACTGATTACCGCCGTTATGGTTGAGATACCATTGCTGGGGATAAAGAGGGTCACGCGGTTGATAATGTGGCTCACTTTGCACAAGGATATTAGGCTCAGCAGCTAATACCTCTTTAATTCCTTGTAACTGGTTGGTGATTTTGATGGGATTTTCTGTTGCTTGTTTGCTAACTAGAAATACAAAAGTATTAGGAATACCCAGAACTGGTTTTTCTTGAACTAAGCTAAATGTGTTGGATATAGCGTTAATTTCGGCAGTATTGACCTCAGAAATAAATTGGATGGTGATTTGGTCATTCAGATAAATGAACGTTCCTGGATGATTTTTGAGGGTGTAAACATGACTAGCAAAAGCCACGTTTTCATCAGCACGTGCTTGGGACATTGCTATGTCTAATTGGGTAGGTGCAATCGTAAATAATTCAAGTTGGGCTTGGGGAATACTTCGCTGCCAAATGCCCCAACTAACCTGAGATAATTGTTGAGGATGAAAGTCGGTAATGGGACGGATGGTGAAGCGGTCTAAAGCCTTTTCTAAAATCAATTCTTCACCACCGCGTTGTAAAACTACTCCCAAGCTGCTTGCTGGTACACCTTTGGTTGATAAATCAGAGGAATTGATGTGATCGTTCATAAAAGCGATTGTAATTTAGTATGCAGAGGCAATGGGAACTCAATTAAACCGATTTTCAGTCTAAATCAGAGAAACTTCAGTGTGTAGCTTCGCTTTGTTAAAGACAAGAACAGAGTGTAAGATACCCGAAGTTTCCATTCCTTTTCTATATATTTGTCGCCCTAAATTTACCTCATGAACATTGCTGCTCCTTTAATTCGCTTCACTTCCTTATCAGTCATAGCAGTCCTCAGTCTGCTATCGCCTGTTAATGCTCAGATGCCCCAGTTACCAGGCACTACTAACCAACCACAACCAATTGACCCCAACGACCCTAATAATTTACGTCCTACAGCCCAAAATAACAGCCTTTTGAGCCTTGAGGGTGGAGAACGTCTAATGAAAGAGGCGAGTCAAGCCGTTTCTGCTCAAAACTACCCCTTAGCTGCCAAGAAACTCCAAGAATCACGTCAGGTTTTTAATCAGTTATCTAATTTTTATCAAGAATTAAATGCCAGCTTTTCGGGAATCGACAACAGAGTTTCCGATTCTCAACGTAAAAAGGCATTAGAAACTGCCCAAAAGCGAGACGAAGCTACTTATCAGCTAGCACTGGTACATCGAGCGCAAAATCAGCCAGAATTAGCCGTACCATTGTTAATTCAAATTATTAAAAGTCAAAACCCTACAAGAGATTTAGGTAAGAAAGCTTATCAACAACTATTTGAACTGGGTTTTGTGGATACACCCTATCCTAGACAAGGCAGTAACTCGTCTTCCTCAACCCCAAAATAGTCAACTCTCCCCAGCGCACCAGTGATAGGATAAGATGACTGGCCACAGGTTTACCAAGCGATCGCTAGAATACGCCTCAAAGGCAGTTTATCCTCAAGATTTGCTAAAACCTGAAATTGGCCAAGCATCTGCTCTATATCTGTTAATAATAGAAAAGTAAGTTTTTTCAGGAATTGCGATGATTAGTCCGCAGCAGGTTGAGGAAATGATCAAGGCGGGACTGCCAGACGCACAAGTTCAAGTGCAGGACTTGACTGGTGGCGGCGACCACTATCAGGTGACAGTAGTTTCATCGCAGTTTGCAGGCAAAGGACTGGTGCAACAACATCAGCTAGTTTATGGTGCGTTGCAGCAAGCTGTGTCAACTGAAGCAATTCATGCCTTGGCTGTAAAAACATATACTCCCGAAGCTTGGAAAGCAACAGCCGCTTCCTAAAGTTAAGAGTTAAGGTTAAGAGTTATGAATTTTTAACTCTTCACTCCTCGCTACTCACTCTTGAATTCAGAATAGGAAACAAAAAAACCATGACACCAGAAACTAAAGAGAAAATTGATAACTTGTTACAACAAAACAAGATTATGGTTTTCATGAAGGGAAACAAGTTGATGCCTCAATGTGGCTTTTCCAACAATGTTGTGCAGATTCTCAACACATTGGGAGTTCCCTTTGAGACAATTGATGTTTTAGCAGAGCCTGAAATTCGTCAGGGAATTAAAGAATATTCCAATTGGCCGACAATTCCCCAACTTTATATTGACGGTCAATTCGTTGGCGGTTCTGACATTTTGATTGAACTTTACCAAAAAGGTGAATTGCAGCAAATGGTAGAAGTAGCCCTAGCTTCGTAGGATCTTCAATTTTTCTAGTTATTACTGCCCTTGAAACTTAGAAAGATGCTGATAACATCCCTAGTTTTAAGGGTTTTTTCTTAGACTAAGATTATATAGCGATCGCCAGGTAGTTTAGGACATTAACTGATCATAAAACCCAGACACCAAAAGACTTTCAAGTCTGTTCCCCCAATTCGCGTAGCGTCTTCCGTTGGGAGAAGACCGCACTTCTCTCCTGTCCCCTGTCACAAGTATAGTTTTTAGCCACCCCTAAGAGGAAGTTCTTCTCTGCTTCTTTGACAATGTGTGTAAAAATCGCAAAAAATTTTGCCTAATTAATTTAAACTTTCACCTTGAAAGGGTTAGTTGCACCATAAAGCCGTTTTGCGTCAACCAGTAGGTGTTTGACGGAAGGGTTTAAATTTAGCAGCCCAAAAGCTTACTGCCTCTGCTTTTGCGCCCTCTTAACCCAATATTGAGGTTGACGCAACTGCTCTAAAACCTGATTGTGTCTAATTTTGAAGTAGTTTTTTTAAATGTTACTCTTGACAAGTCAATGTCTAAAAAGCTATTTTTGTTTGAGGTTGACGCAACTGTACCTTGAAAACCAAATATATCTATGCTTCCGACTCTGGGCGGTCACAATCAACTAAAATCCCTATTAGGGATTGAAACAACTTCTTTAAAACTGGCTTGGCTACAGGTACTTGTCACAATCAACTAAAATCCCTATTAGGGATTGAAACAGGATCGCTTTGTATAGCTATATTTGCTACCCATAGTCACAATCAACTAAAATCCCTATTAGGGATTGAAACTTAGCTTGGGATACTCCTCTTAACGTTAAAGATTTAAAGTCACAATCAACTAAAATCCCTATTAGGGATTGAAACGGATTTCTTTTTCAACTTGAATTTTTAAAGGAAGTCACAATCAACTAAAATCCCTATTAGGGATTGAAACTACTTGGGGTGCTATCGGGATTGCGGCAGGAGTTTTATGTCACAATCAACTAAAATCCCTATTAGGGATTGAAACTCATCTTCTTAACCCCACAGAGAATTTAATCCCACGTCACAATCAACTAAAATCCCTATTAGGGATTGAAACATTTTCCCATCATTAAGTGCTGGTGCAATTACTTGGTCACAATCAACTAAAATCCCTATTAGGGATTGAAACCGGACTTCAGCACTGGCAAGGCGATTGCTGGCAAGTGTCACAATCAACTAAAATCCCTATTAGGGATTGAAACCAGTTTCATTAAATTCTTCCCTCAACCCAGAAGTCACAATCAACTAAAATCCCTATTAGGGATTGAAACTTCAGCCCATCGGTAAAGAGTAGCTGTCTTAAGCTGAGCAATTAACAAACTGTCTCTCGTATAGATTCAGCGTCAATCGGTTTAATCAGGTACAGCCGTAACATGTGCCAAATAATTACCAGAAACGGAGGAATTTTTTGCAAGAACTTCGTCATCTTTGAACGTTTGCTATTACTAATTGCTACCAATTTCAGATTATTTTCGGAACACTGCTCTAACCTCCAGAAAAACTCAGGGTGATTTGTGTTTAAGATTAGGGGAAACGCCCGTGCAGAAGTGTTATTGGTCTCCTGAATCACTCTGTTATTGTATTTGCGTGGATGTATACCAATGGATTCGTAGAATGTTACTCGTTCAAATACTGTCATTGTGTGGGTAGCAAATACAGTCAGCAAAAAGAAACGTACCCACAACCGCGCTGTCCAATTGTTCCATAATTGAGGTTGCGTAGACGCTTTGCGGCTTGTCGTCAGACATCGCAGCAGGGCTTTGAAAAAATCTCCATGTCGATTCTCGTCCTGACACCAACTCTCAAATTTGCGAAATAGCGGATAAAATTGATATTCCGGATTTGCCTGCATATGGCGATGCACTAATATATAACGCCAATAACCAATTTTCTCCGATAGGTAGACTGTGTAAATAATCCACTCTGGCGGGAAAAATGTATATGTGCGATGTTTAGTTAAATAGCTTAAGTCTAAAGATAGATTCAAATCTGCCATTGACTTATTCAAAAATCCCGCGTGGCGTGCTTCATCCCGCGCCATAAAATTAAAGGCATCTGCCAAGAGGGGATTGCTATCTTTGAGTCGGCGAGATAGTTCTTTAAACAGGAGAAACCCAGAAAACTCCGAGGTACAAGAACGTTCTAAAAAGTCAATAAAAGCACGGCGCTTTTCACCAGTAATGTGATCCCAAGATTGCTTAAACTCTTCATCGCGCACGAAATGATGACGATTATAATCGGCACGTAATTCTTCAACGATCGCCCGCAGTTCAGTCTCATTTGCAGAAATATCCAAATTCGCCACTGCTTCAAAATCAGTGGTGTAAAACCGTGGTGTTAATAGGGTTTCCTGAACAGGTGCTTTAATGGCTGGCTTTAGCAACTGTGGCTCTGGGGTTTCGAGAGACTTAACCATGAAACTCATTTATATCGCTTTATGTCTATAAAAGCATAAAACGCTCTTATGGCACATCAGTTAAATTATTGAAAATAAAACTGGGATAGATAACCTAAGAATCTAGGTTTCCAGCGTCTATCACCTACCTAACAAATATAAATAAATATTAATAACTTTATAGTTATATAGATATTAGTAGTTAAACAACTAACTTTGTGAGAGAAAAATAAAAATGGCTAGAACCTGTATTGTTACTTGCTGGATAAAGTGATGCAGATCCTCCTTAAGAAGTGTAAAGGATGAAGAATAAAGTGAAAATTTATTGGTATCGAAATCGCTACAGTAAATTAATTTTCTGCAAATAAGGCTGTTTGGTTGAAATCAACACATCATGGATTGCTGCTGATCTTTAAACTAAACAGCAGTAACCCTATTTTTCTTTGTGTCTTGGTGGTGCAAAAATTATTTTTTAACCACAAAGGCAAAAAGATAAAAGTAGTTTTTTTTGCTATTACCCATACAACCAACTGCTAAGAGGTTTTGATGGTTTTTCTACTACCTAGTGTCAAATTTGATCTAGATATGATCAAAAAGTATGATACTCCTGCACCCAGATACACCAGTTACCCACCTGCTACAGAGTTAAAAGAAGGATTTAGCACCACTGATTTTCAAGCCGCGATGTCTGACAACAAGCCGCCAAGCGTCTACGCCGCCTCAAATCACAGAAAATCTCCCTTATCTTTATATTTTCATATTCCTTTTTGTCAAAGTGCTTGTTACTTCTGCGGCTGTAATACGGTAATTTCTAACAACAAAAGTATTGCTGAACCTTATCTAGAGTATTTGGTTCAAGAAATCAAGAACACAGCAGCCTTAATTGATTCAGATAGAAAAGTACTGCAAATCCATTGGGGTGGCGGCACACCTAATTACTTGGATCATGACCAAGTAGAATTATTATGGAAAAATATCAATCGCTACTTCAATATTGATCCACAAGCAGAAATCTCAATTGAGATTAATCCTCGCTATGTCGATAAAAACTATATTTTTTTTCTCAGAGAAATTGGGTTTAACCGTATTAGTTTTGGTATCCAGGATTTTAATCGTGAAGTACAAGTAGCTGTAAATCGCGTACAGCCAGAAGCAATGCTGTTTGATGTGATGAGTTGGATTAAAGCAGCTCAGTTTGAAAGTGTGAATGTAGATCTAATTTATGGTTTACCATATCAAAATCTCCAGACATTTCAGGAGACAGTGAAAAAGACGATTCAATTAGATCCTGACCGCATAGTTGTGTTTAACTTTGCCTATGTACCTTGGCTGAAGCCAGTACAAAAAAATATTCCTCAAGAAGCATTGCCTCAACCGCCAGAAAAGTTAGAAATTCTTAAAATGACTATTGAGGAATTGACCAATAGTCAGTATGTATTTATTGGTATGGATCATTTTGCCAAACCTAACGATGAACTGGCGATCGCCCAACGCGATCGCACCCTCCAGCGCAACTTCCAGGGCTACACCACCCACGCTGGTACGGAACTTTTGGGGTTTGGTGTTTCATCCATTAGTATGTTACATGACGCTTATTTTCAAAACCACAAGCAGCTAAAGGATTACTATCAGGCGATCGCCGGAGCTATTTTACCCATTAGTAAAGGCATCAAATTGACACAGGATGACATGATCCGACGTGATGTGATTATGTGTATAATGTCTCATTTTCATTTGTATAAGCAAGATATAGAGAATAAATATCACATTAACTTTGATGATTATTTCACTTACGAAATAGAAGCGTTGAAGCCATTAGAAGCCGATGGACTCGTCAATGTCTCAAGTAACCATATCCAGATTACAGATATCGGTAGGTTACTAGTCAGAAATATTGCAGTTGTATTTGATACACATAATCGAGGTCGGAACAAGCAATTTTCCCGTACAATTTAAAGCAAATTTGGCAACTAATGGTCAAATCTAATCATTTACAGAAAACATTGTTAAGTAATAATTGGTAATAATGGCACAGTCATTATTACCAATTACCCTTGCTCACAATTAAAGTTGAGATTGCTGGATATATAAAAAAATAAAATGAATATTAGTTTATGACTTTAGACAAAATTAATAGATATTAAATACAGATTTAAAATAGACAAAAAGTTTATTTATAATTTAAAAATACGCACAATTTTAAATTATAATTAGCATCCATAATTTCTCTGCCTTTTGGTTTTCATATCTCTCTCATCTGGTAGAAAGAATTGCTAAGAAGTATTTGGTAATCTGGGTACAGATGTAAAGCAAAATAAATTTTTGAGGAAACTGTATGAATATTATCGCTTGGATAATTTTGGGACTTATAGCTGGTGCGATCGGTAAAGCTATCTATCCAGGTAGACAAGGTGGTGGAATTTTATCCACAATGATTCTGGGCATTATCGGTGCTTTTATTGGTGGTAGCGTATTTACATTACTGCAAACGGGTACATTGCAATTAACGGCTGCTAGTTTAAGCATTGGCGGTATAATTGTGGCAATTATTGGCGCAATGATCGCTATCTTTTTGTGGGGACTATTGTCTAGAAGCAGCAACGCCTAATTGAGAATGATAACTAGTAGACATTTTGTAGGGAACGCATCTACTAGGTATTATATACCACCTACTTTTTTTGTAGGTCTTGAGCAGGATTTATAGACAAGGGAAGTTGCAAAGGCTTTCATTCATCTCGTTGAAAGCCAATTTTTGAAAAATAGCGCACTGATACTACCAAGAGTATCTTAAAAGTGTTGACTAAAAATTGGGTTAATTAAATGGGGAACGCAAATTTAACTGTAGCCCATTATTTTGTTGAAAATAATTGAAGTGAGATTGTATGTTTTTTCATAAGAAAGAGCCAATTCATGTTGTAAACGTGGGTGATGCCGATCCTCGGTTTGCTCAACTACTACTTGAGCAATTTGGTGGAGCAACCGGAGAACTATCAGCAGCTCTTCAATATTGGGTGCAATCTTTTCATGTCGAAAATCCTGGCATTAAAGACATGCTCCAAGATATCGCCATTGAAGAGTTTGGGCATTTAGAGATGGTTGGTAAACTCATCGAAGCTCATACTAAGAATGTGGATCAAACAGAGGCTTACAAAAGTACTCTCTTCGCTGTACGAGGAATGGGGCCTCATTTTCTAGATAGTCAAGGTAGTGCTTGGTCAGCAAATTATTTGAATGAAGGCGGAGATGTAGTGCGTGATCTGAGAGCGAACATTGCAGCCGAAGCTGGCGCTCGTCAGACTTACGAATCACTAATTAAGCTAGCAACTGACCAAAAAACTAAAGAGACTTTAGTTCATCTGTTAACCAGAGAAATTTCTCACACCCAGATGTTTATGAAGGCTCTCGATTCACTGGGTAAATTGACTGATCCGCTATTTGGCAATATTCAACCTGATGAAACCGTGGATCTTTACTACAACCTATCTACAGACGGTAATGGTAAAGATGAGCGCGGTCCTTGGAACTCTGAGCCAACGTTTAAATATGTTGCCAATCCAGTTGAGAGCCACTCCTAATTTTCATCAGAGTGGAAATCGCTTTTATAGATCAGCAGTTTTGTGGCAATCATGAGAAAAATGAGTGAGTCAGTGTTAACTTCCTGGCTCACTTTATCATTTTGAAAATGCATCTATCCAATACCTTGGGCGATAAACGAGGCAGTCTGGTCTTCTTCCAAAGCGGTATATCTAAAGCTTCTGCAAACTCCTTTAAAAGCCCCAACTCCCTGTCATTTTTTAATTGGCTTAGGGCGAGAAAACTTAGAAGGTGATTTGAAGTTTTGTATTGGTACGTCTTGAAGCGCCTTCTGCATAAAATCACGCCAGATGGGAGCAACCATACCTCCGCCTGTTGCACCGCGAGCTAATTGTCTGTTGTCATCTCTTCCTACCCAAATGGCAGTTGTCAACTGGGGTACTGTACCAATAAACCAAATATCTTTTTCTGAAGAAGTTGTGCCAGTTTTACCAGCGACGGGACGGTTCATAGCAGCACCTCTACCAGTTCCTTCTTTAACTGCCGATTGCATTACATCTAAAATTGTGGCTGATGCCCAAGGGTTAAGAACTAGATGAGGGTTGGGGGTATTGTCTAGTAAGAGATCGCCACTACTATTAGTAACACGGGCAATGAGCGTTGGGGGCGATCGCCAGCCATAATTAGCAAAAGTTGCATAAGCACTAGCCATTTCTAGTGGTGTTACACCGATTGCACCTAATGGCAAAGAACTCACAGCTTCCAGGGGACTCATAATTCCCAAAGTACGGCAAGTTTCTATAACTT
The DNA here is from genome assembly GCA_034931985.1 of Halotia wernerae UHCC 0503. GTDB lineage: Bacteria > Cyanobacteriota > Cyanobacteriia > Cyanobacteriales > Nostocaceae > Halotia > Halotia wernerae. The sequence goes on along the minus strand of JAYGHB010000122.1, from coordinate 22,066 downwards.
TATTAATTCCTACCGCTTTGCCAATCTTTACCGCAGGGACATTACGAGACTGTGCTAAAGCAGTACGAACTGGTATTGCACCCTTAAAGGTATTATCGTAATTGCGTGGAGAGTACGAGCCATCCACATCAGGGTAGCTGACTGGAGAATCAAGCACCGTTGTACTTGGTGTAAACTTACCACTAGCAAAGGCAGTATAGTAAACAAATGGCTTAAAAGCAGAACCAGGCTGGCGCAGGGCTTGAGTTGCACGGTTAAATTCGCTAACTTTTGAATCTACACCACCCACCAATGCTTTGACAAACTGAGTCCGTGGGTCAATTGCTACTAAAGCCATTTGATTGTTATTTAACCCTTGACCTTCAAGAGTTTTATGCCACTTTTTGATAGTTTCTTCTGCCATGATTTGCAAGTTGCTGGCTACTGTGGTTTGCACTCGCATTCCACCTTTAAGCACTGCATCACGCCCAAACTTTTTAATTAGTTCCTGTGCCACAGCATTGGTGACATAAGGAAAAATACTAGCTTCAAATGACTTAATTTTACCAAGTTTAATTCCTTGCTGGAGGGCATCATCATATTCTTGCTTGGTAATCCATTTCAATCCCAGCATCCGTCCTAATACTTGCCTTTGTTTTTGTATAGCCAAACTCTTGTTCACAAAAGGGCTAAATTCTTCTGGAGCCTGGATTAAACCCGCCATCATTGCTGACTCACCCAAAGTTAAATTCTTTGCCGATTTATCAAAGTAGGACTGTGCTGCTGTTTCCACACCATAGTTATTATGACCCCAATAGACTTGATTGAGGTACATTTCTAAAATCCGGTCTTTACTGAGAATTTGCTCTAAGCGAATTGCTAATACAGCTTCTGCTATTTTGCGGCTTAAAGCCCGTTTGCGAGATAAAAAGATATTTTTCGCCAACTGCATGGTGATGGTAGAACCACCCTCCTGCACAGTACCCGCTGTCCAGTTAACTAATGCAGCACGTCCGATACCTCCCGGGTCAATACCGCGGTGATTGTAGAAATAATTATCTTCACTGGCTAAGACTGCTCGTTTTAAATTTGGAGAAATTTGATCTAAGGGTACAATTTTTCTGTTAGCTTCTCCATGTATACCCACTAAAAGCTTGCCTTTGATGTCATATATATAAGTTGTTTCTGCTGGCAAGAAATTCTGTATTTGTCTAACCTGTGGCAAATTACGGAAACTAATGGCTAAACCAACTAGTCCTCCAGCCACAACAGAAGTTGCCAACATAGTGATTGATAAGAGAGTACCACCAGTGACGAGACCTACTTGTCTCCAAAACTCGAAACTAGGTGAAGTCTGAATTTCTGTATGTTCCTGTTCAAAAATTTCTGACGAAGACACGGCAATTTCATTTCCTCAATTGTAAATACAATGACAATTTATTTAACGAAACGCATAAAAAATTGTTTTGCAACTACAGCAATTTGATGGTTGCAAATAAAACACAAATATTATGGTTTTTGCCTAGTAAGACGCTTAAAATGCTGTTTTGAAATCAGTTACAGTGTCTAGATAGGTGCAGCTTGAGATTTGATGATAAAGCTGCAACACAAGCACTTCAAAGCATTAGTGCGAGCGCAACAAATTTTAAATTTTTATATTATTTCCTCACAAGAAAATATACCTACTTATTGTAATTGCTCTCAAAACATAACCCTCTAACAAAAGTTAGAAAAGATCAAGTCAAAGGTTAGGGATTAAAACTATATTCTTCATCATATTTTGGGTTGTGAGCTTGAGTTTTCTTCCAACTGATACGTGCTTCATTAAATAAATCATAGTAGCTTTGCTTTGAAGAGAAAGTAACGCTGTATTTGCGGCTGATCTCATACTCTAGCTCGTTCAAAGTCCATCTATATGAATGTTATCAGCCACTCTATTATCGACGAACGCTGCTCTGGGTTTAATAGCCCAACACTTCCTTGATGAGCAAGTTTTAAACCTTCTACTCCACTTTTGAAAAATGCTTTTTTCCATTTACTGATAAAACCACTGGACACCCCCAGGATCGGCATTATCTCTTCATGCTTCAGGACTTACGCAAAAATGGACAAAAAGCTTAATTTATCGAACCGCCAAGATGCCTTCGCGCAGCGTCTCGTAGAGAAGAATTGGTAGAGCGTGCGTAAGTCCTAATGCTTGTATCCATATAGCAACATCTTCACTGCGATCGCTCGTTGAATTTCACGCTTATCTTGGCTATTTTCGATAAATTCGTAAGAGCGATCGCATCCACATTCCCGTATCCTAACCCTAGTCATTTAAACTACTTATACTCTTTTACGTATTTTCTCACGAATGATTCCAGATTGCTATATATGGAACGGAAGTAGTGAGGGTGGTGTACTCAAAGAATGTTTGTAAAATCCTCAAATCACCATCCTCAACAGGATTTTTCTGCCACTAACTCCTTAAAGCAGAGAAATTATCGGTGAGTGATTTACTAACTTGTTAGTTGCTGTTAAAACTTCTTGTCTAGCCCATTTATCTGCTGCCAAAATGTCATCTAAAGTGGGATTTGCACAGTTATTATTTTGATGGCGATCGCACACCCATTCGATACATCGAGGAATATCTAAAAATCGAATTTTCTCTTCTAAAAATAAAGCTACAGCTTGTTCGTTAGCGGCGTTTAACACAGCTGGCATCGAACCGCCAGCCTTACCCACGGCATAAGCTAACCGCATACAAGGATACTTTTGGTGATCTGGTTCACGGAAGGTTAAATTACCAGCTTTCACTAAATCTAATCGTTCCCAGTCGGTGTAAATGCGTTCAGGCCAAGATAAAGCATAAAGCAAGGGTAAACGCATATCAGGCCAACCCAGCTGGGCTAAAACTGAGGTATCTTGCAACTCAATCAGCGAGTGAATAATGCTTTGGGGATGAATGACAATTTCGATATCGTCGTAATCCAAACCAAAGAGAAAGTGAGCTTCAATCACTTCCAATCCTTTATTCATCAAAGTGGCAGAGTCTACAGTGATTTTACGCCCCATCGACCAATTAGGATGCTTGAGGGCATCGGCAACTGTCACTTGCGCTAACTTTTCTACATCCCAATCTCGAAAAGCCCCACCGGAGGCAGTGAGCAAAATCCGCCGTAAGCCGCCTGGAGGAACACCTTGGAGGCACTGAAATATTGCCGAATGCTCGGAATCAGCTGGTAGGAGTTTTACCCCATGTTTCTCGACTAGGGGGAGAACGACAGGAGCGCCAGCAATTAAAGTTTCTTTGTTTGCGAGGGCGATATCTTTACCAGCTTCAATAGCGGCGATCGTTGGGAGTAACCCAGCACAACCAACTATACCCGTGACAACCGTTTCGGCATCACCATAGCGAGCGACTTCTATAACTCCAGCATCGCCTGCTAGGAGAATCGGTTGGGGATCAAGGTCTTTAATGGCTTCTTGGAGTGCTGGCAATTTTTCTTGTGAGCAGATCGCTGCTATACTCGGTCGAAATTGCCGAATTTGAGCAGCCAACATTTCCACATTATTTCCAGCTGCCAATCCCACAATCCGAAATTGATCTGGGTACTGAGTCACAATATCTAAAGTCTGAGTACCGATTGAGCCAGTGGAACCAACAAGAGTAATCGCTTTCACAATTGCTTAAGGATTTACAGACAACTCCCACTATAAATTGCTGGGGACTCCTTCGGGATCAAAAATTTAATTAAGTAATCAATCAAACATAAATCTTTTGAAATATCAAAGCTTATGACTCAAGTTCAGTTAGTAATCAGAAAAGTCTTATGGAAAAATGATTTACTCTTTCCGGCTGTCATGTGGCTTGCCAGCAGAATATTTATATGGACTGCCATGTTGCTGGTTGCTCCCTTGCTACCGACATCAATTGCACCTACATTTGGCTGGGGAGTTTTTGATGCTTGGGATACTGGGCATTACCGAGCGATCGCAATTTCCGGTTATGAGTTTGTCAACGATGGCAAGGGACATAATATCGCGTTTTTTCCTCTGTTTCCCCTCTTGATTCGGGGACTGATGCATCTGGGCTTGTCGTTTGAAGCAGCTGGCATATTGATAAATAACCTAGCGTTTTTACTCACACTTTACTTTTTATACTTCTGGGCTAAAAAATTTTACGGTAGCAGTGCCGCACATTGGACTACTGCTGTTCTTGCTTGGTGTCCGTTATCTTTATTTACAACTGTAATTTACACTGAAGGACTATATTTATTGCTTAGTACAGCCGCTTTACAAGCCTTTGATCAACAAAAATACGGCTGGACAACCTTGTGGGGGGCAATGGCAACAGCTACACGTCCTACAGGTATAGCACTGATTCCAGCATTTGCGATCGCAGCTTGGAAACAACGTAGACCGCCTATTGCCTACATTGCAGGTTTAGCAACTGCTATTGGCATACTTCTATTCAGCTTATATTGTGCGATTAATTTTGGTGATCCTTTAGCATTTATCACAGCACAAAAAGGGTGGCGACCTTCTTTAGGATTTGATTGGCAAGGTTGGTGGAAAATGCTGATGCAAATTACAGTTGGTACAACCAATTGGAAATATGGCTTTATTAAAGACCCTTTACCTCCCCTATTGTTTGGCGTGATTGTCAGCGGTGCTTATATGTTATGGCGCTACCGTCAAAAATTAGGTGCTATAAAAGTAGACTATGGCTTTGCCGTTTTAATTTTATTGTGGTGGATATTAGGGGGCGATCCATTGATTAATATAACCGCAGTTTTGGGTGGCGCTTACTTGTTATGGCACTTACGCGCCCAATTAACCCCCGTTACTTTCATCTACGGCTGCTGCGGTTTGGGGTTAATTTTCGCCTCTGGGGGAACCTGGTCACTAAGTCGCCTCGCTTACGGCATTGTGTCATTAAGTGTGGGCTTGGGCATATTGTTATCTCGTCATCCTCGTTGGGGATACTTGACGCTGTTTTTCTTTCTCATTTTACTTGCCACTTTCTCTATTCGATTTGCTCAAGACCTCTGGGTAGGATGACCGAAGAAACAAGGGAGCGGGGAACCCAGCCACTTGCCTGCATGGGGAGTAGTAAAGATGTTTTAAGACCACCCACTCTTGGGTTAGGGTATTAAACCAGATCAAAAACAACTGACCCTTACGGGTGACGCTCCTAACGTCACGTGAGCTTCCAACGATCGGCATTCGTTATGCTTTAGAAGAAACAATCTAGTTTCCTAGGAGTTCGATGAACCTCTCCCCAACCCCTCTGTGACCGAAGAGGCAGAGGGGAAGGGGGTAGGGAGCAGGGGGAGCAAGCCCTTCTCCTCTGCGTGGAGCGTAGCGGAACATGGGTTTGAAGCCCCGTCATTCTAGGACGCTTCTGCTGGGGCAAAGTACAAGCTCCGTCCCAGCCTCTCCCCCTTGCTAACAGCTCCCTCCTCCCCTGCTTCTTTTGACCAGAAGGGCGGTTCGATAAGTTAGGCTTTTCGGTGATTTTTGCGTAAGTCCTGAGTGTGTCACCTTAACTAGTAAATACCTCAACAGGTAGACGACTAAAGGAAAGGCGTTCATTTTGTACATCTACAAAGATGGTGTCGCCATCATTAAATTCGCCACGCAAGATAGCTTTGGCAATTTGAGTTTCTAACTCCCGTTGAATTGCTCGCTTTAGTGGACGCGCTCCAAATACAGGGTCGTACCCTACTTCTGCTAAAAAGTCAAGCGCAGCATCCGAGAGTCTGAGAGACATTTTGCGATCGCCTAGTCTTTGCCGCAATCTTTCTACTTGTAACTGCACAATCTGCCGCAATTCCTTTTTATCCAAGGCGCGGAAGATGATAATTTCATCAATCCGGTTCAGGAACTCTGGACGGAAGCTATTTCGCATCGCTTCCATTACCCGGCGGCGCATTTCGTCGTAGTTATCCCCGGCGACATCGAGAATGTATTGCGAACCGATGTTGCTGGTCATGATAATGATCGCATTCTTAAAGTCAACTTTCCGACCTTGGGCATCAGTAACACGACCATCATCGAGAATTTGCAGGAAGATATTAAATACATCGGGGTGCGCTTTCTCGATTTCGTCGAATAATATCACAGCATAAGGACGACGACGAATTGCTTCAGTTAATTGTCCACCTTCTTCATAACCCACGTATCCTGGAGGCGCACCAATTAACCGAGAAACAGCGTGTTTTTCCATGTACTCTGACATATCAATTCGCACCAATGCGTCTTCGGTGTCGAACATATATCCCGCCAGTGCTTTGGCTAATTCAGTTTTACCCACACCTGTAGGGCCAAGAAAAATAAAGCTAGCGATGGGACGATTCGGATCAGCTAATCCCGCCCGCGATCGCTGAATAGCATCAGCAACAGCTGTAACTGCTTCATCTTGTCCAATGACTCGGCGATGCAGTTCATCTTCTAAGTGCAGTAGTTTCTCTTTTTCAGATTCTACTAACTTGCTGATAGGGATTCCCGTCCACTTAGAAATAATTTCGGCAATATCAGCCTCGGTGACTTCCTCACGTAACAAAGATTTGCCAGTTCTTTGGGCGTTTGCTAATTCGTCTTCTGCTGCTTCTAGTTGGCGATGTAAATTGGTCAAATTACCATATTTCAATTCCGCAGCGCGATTAAGGTCATAGTTTCTTTCTGCTTGCTGAATCTCTAGGTTAACCCGATCAATCTCTTCTTTGACCGACTGAATTTTAGTAATGATATCTTTTTCAGATTGCCATTGGGCGCTTAGGGTTCTTTGTTCTTCTTTGAGATCTGCAAGTTCCTTTTCTAGTCTTTCGAGGCGTTCACGCGAAGCCGCATCACTTTCTTTTTGCAGAGATAGCTTCTCCATTTCTAATTGGAGAATCTTACGGTCGATTTCGTCAAGTTCTTCTGGTTTGGAGGTAATCTCCATTTTTAATCTTGCAGCGGCTTCGTCTACCAAATCGATCGCTTTATCTGGCAAGAAGCGATCGCTAATATAGCGACTAGATAATGTAGCGGCTGCAACTAAAGAACTATCAGAAATTTTCACCCCGTGGTGAACTTCATACCGTTCTTTCAGTCCGCGCAAAATCGAAATCGTATCTTCGACACTGGGCTGATCGACATAAACTTGCTGGAAGCGTCTTTCCAAAGCCGCATCTTTTTCGATATATTTGCGGTATTCGTCTAAAGTTGTTGCCCCAATACAGCGCAATTCACCCCGCGCCAACATCGGTTTTAACAAGTTACCAGCGTCCATTGCCCCTTGAGTTGCACCAGCGCCAACAACGGTGTGAATTTCATCAATAAATAAAACTATATTGCCGCCGGATTCGGTAACTTCTTTTAATACTGCTTTCAGGCGTTCTTCAAATTCGCCCCGGAATTTTGCCCCTGCAATTAAAGCCCCCATATCTAAAGAAATCAGTTTGCGGTCTTTAAGGGATTGGGGGACATCACCAGCAATGATCCGCTGTGCTAGTCCTTCGGCGATCGCAGTTTTACCAACACCCGGTTCACCAATCAGTACCGGGTTATTCTTAGTGCGGCGAGAGAGAATCTGCACAGTCCTACGAATTTCATCATCTCGCCCAATTACTGGATCAAGTTGACCTTTACGAGCAGCTTCTGTGAGGTCACGCCCATATTTTTCCAGCGATTGGTATTTTCCTTCTGGATTTTGGTCGGTCACTTTCTGGCTCCCACGAACTTCTTTAATGATATTCTTGAGCTTGCTTTCGTCTAAACCAAATTCTTGGAATAAACTTTTGCCAAAGCGATCATCTTTGGCGTAAGCCAGCAATAAGTGTTCAATTGAAATATATTCGTCTTTAAAGTCCTGACGATATCCGTCAGCCCGATCTAAAAGTGTATCTAAGCTGCGACCCAAGTATACCGAAGTACTGTTACTGTTACCTGAGACTTTTGGCTGACGTTGGAGAAATTGCTCGGTGCGATCGCTGACTTTTTGCAAGTTAACACCCGCTTTGGTCAAAATACTGCTGGCTAGACCATCTTGTTCTAGCAGCGCTTTGATTAGGTGTTCGCTTTCTATCTGCTGTTGTTGGTATTGTTTAGCAATATCTGGGGTATGAGCGATCGCTTCCCAGGCTTTTTCTGTAAATTGGTTAGGATTAGTAGGTTGCATAGGCTGATTGAGTAACCACTCTAGACGCAAGTGCAGAGAGAACAAGAGTCAGCCTTGTTCTTATATGGTCATTGTAGAGATAGGAACACAACTAGCTGGATCGGTCTTCACGTCTTTGTAGAGTAGTATTATCGCCCGTTTTTTGCTGAGTGCTGGAGAATAACGCTATTGTTGTAAACATTATGTAACAATAGCTGTAGCTTTGTTTGAGTAGAAATTATGGACTGGCAGCAGTACATTCATTCCAATCCTAAAGTCTTGCTGGGTAAACCAACTGTAAAAGGAACTCGGCTATCAGTAGAGTTTTTGTTAGGGTTGTTTGCTGCGGGTTGGACAGAACAAAAACTGTTAGAAAATTATCCCGTTCTCACTCCAGAAGCATTAAGGGCTGTGTTTGCTTTTACAGCAGAGTGTATGCGCGAAGAATCTTTTGACCAATGACCAAAAAACAGAAATTTCCTTACCTAGTTGGCTCTAAGTGGACAACACAGCAAAAAATAGATGGCTGGAGACACTTTCAAGTTGTCAACCGTAAAAATCAGAGTAAGTGGGTGTATGCCGAAATGGTCGCCGCCTGCGACCCCAAAGTCCGCTTTTGGGTCAACGCCAAATTATTACAAGACAACTCCCAGTGGCAACCAGGCTGGCAATCATTGCAAGAAATTGCACACTCTAACTCGATTCCCTGATGTCTTGCAGTCAAAGCTTTTAGTTAGATTGAGCTAATATTTTAAAATTAATAATTTTTTACACCATCGACCCAGACATCTAAAAACCCTCAATCATATCTTCTTGGCAGTTCAATAAAACCTGCCAGGAAAATCCTGCTGTACAAAGGTGTAACGGTATTTGCAGTATAGGTTTGCGAATCTCTTATATAAACTTGAGATCCAGCCTATCTTAACTGACTTTTTACTTGTATAAATCTATGAAAACCATATACTACAGCCTATTTAGGCGTATTGTCTTTTGTAACTACTTTTATTAAAACAGTTGCATAAAAACTTTTTTGGGTGTTTTTTGGGAAAAAATAGTAATTTTAGGTAGCATTTATTCAAAATTATTCTACTTTATTCTTTAATAAATCTAATAGATTCGTTTTAGAGATTCCGACCTCCTTTCTTTTCCCTGTGATTTCGACAATAATGACACTTACGTACCTCATACATCGACATCTGAGGCTAGGTGAAGGCAAATGCTTGAGCCACGAGTTTGACAAAAAACTATAAGAGGCAAACAACAGTGAAACTAGCAGTTTACGGAAAAGGTGGGATTGGCAAATCCACAACTAGCTGTAACATATCAGTCGCCCTAGCCAAACGCGGCAAGAAAGTCCTGCAAATTGGTTGCGACCCTAAACATGACAGCACTTTTACCCTCACAGGGTTTTTGATTCCGACAATTATCGACACTCTTCAAGAAAAGGACTACCACTACGAAGATGTCTGGCCTGAAGATGTAATTTATAAAGGTTATGGCGGTGTAGATTGCGTAGAAGCCGGTGGGCCACCAGCAGGTGCTGGATGTGGCGGCTACGTAGTTGGCGAAACCGTAAAATTACTTAAAGAACTCAACGCCTTTGATGAATACGATGTGATTTTATTTGATGTATTAGGTGACGTTGTGTGCGGTGGTTTTGCAGCGCCACTCAACTATGCAGATTACTGCCTGATAGTTACTGATAATGGCTTTGATGCTTTGTTTGCAGCCAATCGGATTGCAGCTTCAGTACGCGAGAAAGCCCGGACTCATCCACTGCGTCTAGCTGGTTTAATCGGCAACCGTACCTCCAAGCGCGACTTGATTGAGAAATACATAGAAGCCGTACCAATGCCAGTTTTGGAAGTCTTGCCTTTAATTGAAGACATCCGTGTTTCTCGTGTTAAGGGTAAAACTTTGTTTGAAATGGCAGAGTCTGATCCATCTTTGGGCTATGTTTGCGATTACTACCTCAACATCGCCGACCAAATTTTGGCACGTCCAGAAGGAGTTGTACCGAACGACTCTCCAGACCGTGAATTGTTCTCTTTGTTATCCGATTTTTATCTAAATCCGGGTAAACCCCAGGTTCCTAATTCAGAAGAGGAACTAGACTTGATGATTGTATAACATCATCAAGTTCTCAGGATGAGGAACAATATGGCTTTCTTTAATAGCTTTACAGATTCAATAAGACAAAAGTGGTTGCAATTCTTCCAGGTAAACCATGACTGGATTACCTTGCACATGAAGGCGGAATCAGTGTACACCCCTGATGGCGGCAAGCGACCACCTTCTTACCTCATCCTGGGCGTTGTCAACGCGCTGGAACCAAAGTTAGCGCAGTTAATGTTGCCCTTTTCTAAACTGAATCCTGACGCTGATACGCTGATTGAGGTGCTGGATTTGCATTTTGACCCAGACATTGCTCTAGGGAACCGTTTTATGCCCCCAGTTGAACCGGATGTAGATCAATACCAGCCAGCAGTGATCGGAAATGAAAACTCCGAAGATGAAACTTTGGCGATTTCCCATACAAATGGTTTTGCAAGAGAAGCAATGGCAATGGCTCAAGAGTTTGCCATCCAGGAAAGCCACAATGAGTTGGGGGATATTTCCTTAAACTCCAGTAATGATTCTCACCAAGCATCTAGTATGCAAGCAGATGATTTTAGCGAGATTTCCTTTGATGCAACAACTGCAACCGAAGGAAAGCTAGATGAGCAAATTCTTGATGAACTGAATACACAAGAAGAAAATGCCTTTAGTGACGTGTTATCAGATGTCTGGGGCGATCAAACAGCTTTGCAAAAGGGCGAAGAAAATAATGATTTCTTAGGGGAAGAACTACCAGCCGGCGTTTTTGATGAATCGGAGATTGCCCGTCTCTTCCCCAATGCTTAATTACTAAAGTTAGGAGTTAAGAGTTAGGAGTTCGTAAAATCACAACTCATAACTCATCACTCCTAGCTTGAAAATCAAGGGGAGAAAAACCAAAATGACTGTTGCTCAACAACCAGAAGCTTTAAGCTTTGAGTGTGAAACTGGAAATTACCACACCTTTTGCCCAATTAGCTGTGTGGCATGGTTATACCAAAAAATTGAAGATAGCTTCTTTTTGGTAATTGGAACCAAGACTTGTGGGTACTTCCTCCAAAACGCAATGGGGGTGATGATTTTTGCTGAACCCCGCTATGCAATGGCAGAGTTAGAAGAAGGGGATATTTCCGCGCAATTGAATGATTATGAAGAGCTAAAGCGGTTATGCTTACAAATTAAGCGCGATCGCAACCCTAGTGTAATAGTATGGATAGGCACTTGCACTACTGAAATTATTAAAACGGACTTGGAAGGTTTAGCACCGAAACTGGAATCCGAAATTGGTATTCCCATTGTCGTAGCTCGTGCTAATGGTTTAGATTACGCCTTCACCCAAGGGGAAGATACCGTTTTAGCGGCAATGGCTAATCGTTGTCCTGACAAGGCTCCCGTGGCGGAAACAGAAACAGACAAGAACGAACGCAACGCCATTCAAAAGCTGCTGAATTTCGGTAAGAAGAAAGAAGATGTTGCCCAAGAAGAATCTGAGTATGTGGATCATCCACCTTTAGTTCTCTTCGGTTCCCTTCCTGATCCTGTTGTGACTCAGTTAACTTTGGAACTGAAGAAACATGGGGTCAAAGTTTCCGGTTGGCTACCTGCAAAGCGCTTCACTGAACTGCCAGTGATTGAAGAAGGGTATTATGTCGCTGGTGTCAATCCATTCCTCAGCCGCACTGCTACCACCTTAATGCGTCGCCGCAAATGCAAACTCATCGGCGCACCATTCCCCATCGGCCCGGATGGTACGCGCGCTTGGATTGAGAAAATCTGCTCGGTGTTCGGTATTACTCCCCAAGGTTTGGATGAGCGCGAAGCGCAAATTTGGGAAAGCTTAGAAGATTACGTAAAACTAATTCGCGGTAAATCTGTATTCTTCATGGGTGATAACTTGCTGGAGATCTCCCAGGCTAGGTTCTTGGTGCGTTGTGGGATGACTGTTCAGGAAATCGGCATTCCCTACATGGATAAGCGCTATCAAGCTGCTGAGTTAGCCTTGTTAGAGAAAACTTGCCAAGAAATGGGCGCACCTATACCTAAAATTGTTGAGAAGCCGGATAACTATAACCAACTTCAGCGAATTTATGAGCTAAAACCAGACTTAGTAATTACTGGTATGGCTCATGCTAATCCACTGGAAGCACGCGGTATCAATACTAAGTGGTCTGTGGAGTTCACTTTTGCTCAAATTCACGGTTTTACCAATGCGCGTGACATTCTAGAGTTGGTGACTCGTCCACTACGTCGAAATAATAATTTGAAAGATTTGGGTTGGGATAAATTGGTGAAGGAAGAGGCAAAAATTTAGGATTGGGTTTTAATCGAGCAGCACTATAATATTCTAAATTAGGGGCGAACTTTCGGGTTCGCCTTTTTTTAAGTAATGGACAAAATATTTACAATCATTGCGAGCGTTACGTAATTAATTATGTCCATTTGTCTGATTCAGCCAAACCTTAGTCAACCAATAGATTTATCTTGAGAACAACGGTCAAACCACTCTTGATATTTTTTCTGGAGTGACTCATCTTCAACAAGAACTGCTACTCTAACTTGCTGACATCCGTGATTTTTCTCTAGAGCGATCGCATTCAAAAGCAAACTAGCAATTTGAGGTGAGCTAAATTCACCATTCACTGTTAAACTACTATCGAAATTGGTAATTTCCCGACTTTTAGCTTCAGTTAATTCAATACCAGAAATTTCCCCTTGTCCTAGTTCAATTTCTGCAAGTTGTTTGTATTCTGGGGTAACTTGTTCGACAATTAGCTTTTCACGTTGGACAGGAACTTGGATCATCCGAGTTTCGATTATTTTGCGAACAATAACTTCGCCAACTTTTCGTTTTTTACTGTCAACTACTAGCCGTTCTCCTAACAAACGAATAATCTCTTCCTCGCCTATTTCCTCTAAGTTTTCTAGTTCAATCTGGTTATTTGTAGTTTCACTATCAGCTAATTTCTCTGATGAAACTTGCTCATTGCCTGGGCTTTCTGTTCCTAGATATTTAGGCATATATTCTATTTCTGATTTTTCTAAGTCTATGAAAACAGATTTATTAGGATTGTCAATTCTGACAATTTTTTGGCTCCTTAATAAGGCTAAACTATACTTATCTGCCGCTTCCTGGGCTTGTTCTGTGATTTGTTGATTGGTTTCTTGAGATATCACTAAATTTAGTCGATGATTAGCATCCAAAACTAAATTTTCGACTTTGCCTACCAATTGACCTTGCTTATCAATCACAGTAAAATCTGTTACCTTTCTTTTCAATGTTTCTAGCAAAGTCTGAATACTAGTTTTTTGGTTGACTTGTTTAAAGTTGTTCATAATCAGTTGGCTATTCATAAGCAAGATGCATGAAATGGCTTTAGCAAGTTATTTATATGATTTATCTTATTTAGTGGATATAAGTACAGGCAAAGCTGATCAAGTAGCTCTACCTGTACTTTACCTACTTAGTGATTAGTTCATGACTAATTACTGGATTGATTAACGTTCTTCAACGGGAAGATTAGGAGAGTCAACATCTAACTCTTCACGACGCACAGTCTCTTGAGTTTCAACTGTTTCTTTATCCACAACTTTTGTAACTTTAACTTCTTCGCGCAAAACTGCTTCCTTGCGAACGTCAGCAGTTTCTTCATAAATTTCAACGCGGGCAACTTCGCCTTCACGGAAGTTAACTTCACCAGGAGAAACAGCTCTCCCAGCGTTTTCGGGAGTTGTGCGTTCAATAACTACACGTTCTTTTTCCACTGGGACTGCAACCCTTGCAGTTTCAGTTTCAATGTGTTTGCCAACTGCTACTTCTCCAGTTTTACGGCGTTGTTTGCTGGCAATTAAACGTTCTTCATATAATTTCAGGGTTTGATGATCTTGATCATTTAGCCCGTATAAAGAAGGCTCATGTTGGTAATCATAGGTGTCGCGGTGGTAGGTTGGTGTAGTGGCTGCTACAGCGCCGGTTTGGTAATTGGAATTGCGATACACCCCACGTACTTGTTCTTCATAGTCGTAATCTAATGTCCGACGTTCGTCAAACTCAGGTAAATTTTCTGCTTGCTCTCTTGTCATGCCCATAGCGTAGATGCGATCGCTACTGTAGTCAATGCGAGAACGACCAACAGGTAACAGTACTTTTTTACCGAAAATCCAGAAGCCTAAGTCAACGACTAGATAGCGGAAGTGACCTTCTTCATCGACTAAAGCATCATTGACGGTGCCAATCTTTTCATCAGAACCTTCGGCGTAGACTCCAAATCCTTTAATATCGTTACCTTGAAAACTATCCCGGTAATTTGGATCAAAATCTTCTAATCTGTGAAGCGCCATTATATTTTTCCTCAAACTTTTAATAACATCTCTTGGCAATCATTATAAAAATTTATTCCCTCTTTTCCATCTTTCTCCCGACTTAAGTAAGTATCGTCAAAAGTAGGAGATATTTGATATATTTATCTGTGACGATTGAGATTCAAAATTAGCTAACCTCTAACTAAAATTACAGGCAGTAGTAGATATCTACTCTGCCTGTATAGTTTTTTAAGATGCATCTATCCAAGGATTTACTTGAGCGAATAAGGCAAAAGTAAAAAGTTAAAAGGCAAAACAAAGAAAAAGAAAATGGTCACAAGCCCTCCTAAGTCCCGCTAGGCGACTGGTGTTAACGCAGCGGTAGCGAGCTACGCGCAGCGTCTGGTAGAGAGCGTCATCCGAAGGGCGCAAGAAACAATACGTCCTTATTAAATCCCCCGTCTTGAAAAGTTTTGCGCTCCTGTTTCCCGGACGCGCAAACTTTTCGCTCAATTTATTTATGGGGATTATCTTTTCACTTTTTAATAGCTATTAAACACCATCTTGTTTAGTTGTACCAGTTTCATTGACCCGCAATTCGCCGGCAGTATCAATATCTAACTCTTCTCTACGAATTGTGTCTTGTGCTTCTACTGTGTCTTTATCTATTACTTTTTTAACTCTAACTTCTTCTCGTACAAACGCTTCCTTACGAATCTCAGGCGTTTCTTCGTATACTTCTATGCGTGCTACTTCCCCTTCTTGAAATTGAAGATTGCTTGGAGCTACTACTGCTTCATCTGCTGTTGATAAAACTCGCTCAATGACAACCCGTTCTTTTTGAATAGGGACTGTAACATGTGCGGTTTCCGTCTCAATATGCTTACCAACTGCTACTTCTCCCTTCTTAATACGTTGCTTATTAGCAATTAATCGTTCTTCATACAGTCTAAAAGTTTGGTGGGATTGGTCATTTAAATTATATAAACTTGGTTCTTGTTGATAGTTATACGTGTCACGATTATAAATTAAATTACTAGTTGGAGAACGAAATACTTTGCGTACTTGTTCTTCATAATCATCTTCCACGACCATGCTATCTTGGTACTCTGGCAAAAGTTCTACTTGCTGTTTGCTCAATCCATCAACATAGACACGCTTTGCTACATAATTTATCCGAGAAAGACCAATTGGTAGTAAGATTTTTTTACCCAGAGAATCCCAGCTTGTATCGATAACTAGATATCTAAAGCGTCCGTCTTGATCCACTAAAGCATCAGTAACAGAGCCAACTTTGACTTCACCTTCTGTATAGAGATCTAAAGCCTTAACATCATCACCACCAAAGGTTTCTCGGTAGTTCGGGTCAAATTCTTCCAATTTATGAAGAGGCATATCCTGTTCCCAAGTTGTTGAAAATATCTGATTACTATTAGCGTATAAAGGATGATGCCAGTTTTCCTCCTGCTGGCGACTGAAGCCAAGGGAGAGATTTTATGGCTTAAGGTTCATACTTTATTGGTGAAATAGCACTAGTTTTAAGCCTCTTGGTTACAGGTCGGTAATTAATCAATCGATAAGTTTTCAACCAAAAGATATCTCTTGAGATAGGTGTAAAAATCAATTCAAAATGATTATACTGGTAACTTTTTCTTCAGCGTTGATATCGTAAATGATGGGGATACCAGTAACAAGTTCTAAATTAGGAACCTCTTGTTCATCGAGTTGATCGAGATACATAATAATCGATCGCAGTGAATTACCATGAGCTGAAACTAAGACATTATCCCCATCTCGCAGGTGTTTCATAATGCGATCGCGGAAAAAGGGAATTGTCCTAGCGGCTGTGTCAGCAAGACTTTCACCCCCTGGCGGTCTAGTGGCAAACGATCGCCGCCATTAGTGTACTATATCTTTGCCGAATTTATCCGCAGTCTCGGCTTTATTTAAACCCTGCAAATTACCGTAATAGCGCTCATCCAGGTCACGGCTAGTAAAAATGGGGATTTCTTGACTATGGTCGCCTTCATACTTGTCCCAACCTTTCCAGTTAGGGTCATCTGCATCGTGTTTGAAAACGGGACTTTTTCCACCACAAACATCTTCACACTCAGTCAAGCAAATAGCGATCGTTTCTATTGCCCTTACTAGTACAGCACGGCGTAAATAAACAGACCATTAAAAATGGTAAAAAAGTCGATAATACAAGTCTTTTGACTTTTGACTTTTGATTTTTGACTTCCGCGCAGCGGTACTAGTACAGTGCGGCGTAAATAAGCCAAGTATTAGATGGCCAAGACTTTACCCTTATATGTCCACTTTAAAGGTTTGGCCATTGTTTTATTAAAATAGTCGATAAATTCAAGAATTCGAGTTTTGAGGTCATCCTGACTTTTGAAGGTGGCACGCTTGAGTAATTTCCGAACCAAAATACTGAACCAAATCTCAATTTGGTTGAGCCAAGAAGAATGTTTGGGTGTGTAATGGAAAACGATTTTATGTGTTGGGTCTTTCAAAAAAGCAGTACGAGATTTCATGGATTTGAGGATGCCACTTTTTCCCTTAATACCCAGGTCAAGATTCAAACCTTCTTTTTCTGCAACTAAACGAACCAGTGACTCAGACTGGTGAATATTCAGACAATCCATGATTAAATGCCATTTTTTGGCATTGGGGTCACTTTCAATGATTCGACGAATATTGAGGAGATAATCGGATTCAGTTCTGGAATCTCCACAATTAGGCTCGATAATCTTACCAGTGGCAACATCAAAATTAGCTATTAAAGTTTGTGTACCATGACGAATATATTCAAATTCCCGTCTTTCAACTAAACCTGGCCGCATTGGTAAATCTTTTTCTAGACGCTCAGTAGCCTGAATCCCAGTCATTTCATCAATGGATATTGTCCGCTCTCCGTTTTGATAACGTTCAATGGCGTTGATGTATAAACCAGTAATATCTTCAACTTTTGCATCAAATTCTTGATCAAGAGGGGGGGGTTAACCAGTAGCGGCTCTGGTGGGGTTTAAGTTCTGCTTCTTCTAATAATCTTCCAACATGACGGACGGATATGCTTTCAATAATCTCTTGTTTCATAATTTCGTCCGCTAGTTCTCTTGGTGTCCAATGACTTATTGGTCGTCCATAGTCTTCGGGTGGTGAACAAGCAAGAGCGAATAGTTCGATTACTTGTTCCATACTAAATTTTACTGGTGCGCCAATACGCTCTGAGTCTTGTAATCTCTGCAAAATAGACAACTCTTTATCGCTAGTTTCAAACCATCGGTTTCGCCATAAACGAGCCATATCAAGACTTATATCTAATATTCGCGCAATTTCACCATGATTTTTTCCCTCTGACGCTAGGAGAATTATTTTTGCACGTAGTACTAGTTGTTGCCCCGCATTGTGTCGGTTTATCAACTGTTGCAGTTCTGAGCGAACGCTCTCCTTCAAAGTTAATATTTTTGGAGCTAATCGTGCCACACATGGTTCCCTTGTTTTCAGCCTAAACTGCTTTGACTCTACTTTCTTAGTTTCTCACAATAATGCTTGGTTTATTTCCGCAGACCTGTACTAGTAGGCTAGTAAAACCTACGTCAAGCAGCTTGAAATGCTTCTTGACGACCTTTTTTGTTGAGTGGGACATCGACCCAACCACTAAATCGATTAGCTGCATTCCAAGTACTTTGACCGTGGCGGACTAGGAAGAGTTTTGTCATGATTTTACAAGTTAAGTAGAACAGCTGGAAAAAACCAAACTATGTTAATAAAGGTAAAGTGACCTAAAACCCTCTTCTCTTCTGCCTCTTGGTCACTGAGCTTAGCCGAAGTGCTGCCTCCTGCTTGAACCTGATGATAAATATTCACATCGATCAACTTAGGAGTGAGCTTACCAATCCACAGAATACTTAATACTCAAAGTTCTACCCCTAGCAGCAGCGTAGGCACTATCATTGGCTTGCAATTGTGAAACTACAGGAAAATATTGATTATCAAATAGGTTTTCCAACCCTAATTGTAATGTCCCTGCGCCTAACTTCACACTGCTGATGTAATCTACTGTCAAATAACTCTCTACAGGTCTTCTACCAAAGGCGGTGGTGTTACTAGTAAAGACTTCTCGATTACCAGAAAACAAAGCTTGCAGACGATTTCGCCAGCCGGGTAAAGTTTCATTTTCTACGTAGGCAGTAATTTTCAAAGGGGGAATCCTAAACCCATCTAAAGATTCGTAATCGCCATCATTATTAGTATCAATTTCTCCACCAATCAGGGTGAATGTCCCACCAATTTGCCATGTAGAACTAGGCTGTACGTCAATTGCTGCTTCTAAACCATAAATTTTTTCTGGGGCGCGAATTACAGTCCCTGGTGCAGTAAAAGTTGTACCTAAATCGGACTCGTTATAAAAAGCTGAAACAGAGGCTTGAAGAGAATCCCATTGTCCGCGAATGCCAATCTCATAGTTATCTACTTTTTGCGGTTCGGGATTGAGAGTTTCTACAGAAAAGCCGGGTTGGGCGTTACGGAGTGCTAAACCAATATCTGATAAGGAAAAACCCTGAGCATAGTTAGCAAAGATGCTTAATTGTTTGTTAAGAGCATATATTGCTCCTGCATTGAATAGAGTTGCATCAAAGTTTAAGTCACCACCGGGAATGATAACGTTGGGATTGGCTAAGGTACTGAAATCATTGACACTAACATCAGCATTTTCGTAGCGGACACCACCATTCAATACTAAGCGATCGCCTATCTCCCAATTTAACTGAGCAAACAATCCCAGACTTCTTAATTCTAAAGGCGGAGTCCAAGAGCGATCGCCAATCTTGCGAAATGCTAAACCTCCACTGGCGACAAACGCCGCTTGATCGAATACAGATACAGGTTGTGATGTATCTTCTTGAGAGTAATCTACACCCCAAAGCAGTTTGGCTGCACCTTGGTTAAATAAAGGTGTTTCAACTTGCAAGCGTCCGCCATACTTTTCTGATTCCACCCGTGATTGAATGATTTCGTTACCTAAACTGGCGAAGTTACGACCATCAAAGGGAAAGAAGCGCGTCAGATAATCTCGGTAATACAACTGCGCTTGTACTTTGCTGTTGAATAAGTCTTCATGGTTGTATTGCAAGTTGATCAATGTATTTTCATTGCCTGGTTTTTCATCTAAACTTAACCCTTCTAAAGCACGAGCTTTTTGTCTACCAGGGATAGTATTTACACTGGGATCGCTAGCAATATCTGTATCTTGTTTTTCGTCGAAGCGATTAAAAGTTAGTTGTAAACGTTGATTTGTAGCGATATCAACACCAAACTTACTAAACAAGTTAATACTAGAAGCATCAGAAAAGCCACCCTGAGCATTAGGATCAGCAGGGATGCGATCGCCTTGAGCATCAAAGAAGCCACCATTTTTAGCTATAGCAAAGTTAAAGGTAAAATCAGCGTTTCCCTGTCTAGCCGAGATAAAATGCTGTAAGTTAGTGCTAAAACTTTCCTCTTGCAAATTACCTAAAGCTGCACTCACACCAACTTCTGTACGGGAAGTCAAACTTTCTTCAGTTGGTCGTCGCGTGATGATATTAATTACTCCACCTGTTGCACCATCACCATAAATTGCACTAGGGCCGCGTACTACTTCAACCCGTTCAATCGCCGCTGAGTCAATCGTTCTTAAATCACGTGCCGCATTCCTAGTTGTCGATTGGGGAACACCATCAATTAACACTTGGGGATTCCTGCCTCGTAGAGTCAAACCAAAATTACTAGCGCCTTGCGCCGGCGGTGCTAAACCTGGAATTGTTTTACCGAGAATTTCGATCAAATTACGAGAAGTGCTAGTTTGTTCATCAATTTGTTCGCGGTTAATTACCGTAACCGAACGTGGGACATTTTGGATTGCTGTTTCTGTACGCGTTGCTGTCACAACTAGTTCAATTGGTTCATCTGCTTCTGATTGGGTTTGAGGTTCTGGTGGTGCTGGAGAATCCGCTACATCTGTGGGTGTGAAAGCCAAAATTAACCCTGTATCACTATCAAATAACTCAACTTTGGGAAGGCTTTGCTCACCTGTGACCGTCACCCGGATTGTATTGTCATTTTGATTAACGACTGTGACAGTCGTTACACCTGTGGCTGGATTGTCTTGGCTGATTGTATTTCCCTCAGACAGATTGAGTTGAGCATTGGTGAGATCAGCAATCAAACTATTGCCTTGATTTTGTGTTGATACTTGCAATTGTTCGGCGGCGGTGGTTTCTAATATCACCTCTACACCTTGATTGGTGGGAACAACCTTTACACCAGTCACTTGAATCAATTTCTGAGCGTTAGGTGCTGGTGATTGTAATTGTGTAGTTGATTGTGCCGGTGATGCTGCTGACTGACTTCTACCAGGATGGTTGATTAATGACCAAACAGAGCCTGTCAGCAAGAGAAGAAAAAGGATTTTTCCGGGTTTCATTTTCGCTTTGCACCTAAAAGTTGCGACTGGATTATGTCAATAGCCATAATCCATCGCAGATTATTATTGATTTGCATTAGCAATAGTTCTTAGTTTTATCAAAATATCTCTATTCCAGGAGTTACACAAGTAGGTTGTTGCAGAAATATTTCAATAAACCATGACTTAATTGCGAAAAAAATGATGTAGAAATGCTGATAAAGCTTTCTATACATAGGTTAGGAAGATTTAAAGATTTTGCTAACTACTTTGATCAATTCTTATTGCTTACTTTTGTCATTAATCATTAAGATAGAAATCCTAGCTACGCTACGGCAGTTACACTACTTGGGTAAACCTCATTTCCAGCTTGACAGACTAGTCTCTCAGGTATAAGTCTCATTTGATTAATGATGTTACCAGGTTTAGATAAGAAAACTTAATAACTACAAAATTTCTCAATTTTTAGCTATTTATTAGTAGACTTTTGCATTAATTTTCATCTATTATCTTCAACAGGTAGGAAATAAATGCAAATTATTCTCAAGATTTGCTTCCACTCACCATTAAGGCTCAAAGCCTAGAGGATTTTCCAAATGCAACTCAATCACAATGGCGTACATTCTGAAGGCCACTCTTTCGTTTTGCCGCAGATATGTCCAGTGCAGAGTAGTGTAGAGTCTGATTTCTCTGGTAGTCGTGTGATTTCTGTACCTGGCCCAGAATCAAATCGCTATTTAGAGCGCCAACAAGCACGAGAATCGAATGCTAGAAGCTATCCCCGACGGATTCGGATTGCGATTAGTGAAGCTCAGGGTATTTACATCAAAGATGTAGACGGCAATATTTATTTTGATTGTTTGGCTGGTGCAGGCACTTTAGCATTGGGACACAATCACCCATTAGTAGTAGAAGCGATGCGAAAGGTGTTAGATGCAAAGCTGCCTTTGCATACTCTAGATTTAACTACTCCTGTTAAAGATAAATTTGTCGAAGAATTGTTTGCTAGTTTACCTGCTGAGTTTGCTGAAAATGCCAAGATTCAATTCTGTGGCCCTTAGACATATCCGAAAACTATCAAAGCTTTACTGTGGCTAGCTTATAGGATGCAA
>JAYGHB010000121.1:31036-46546 GCA_034931985.1 Halotia wernerae UHCC 0503 | reverse complement strand
CTGGT
This sequence comes from Halotia wernerae UHCC 0503, assembly GCA_034931985.1. Lineage (GTDB taxonomy): Bacteria > Cyanobacteriota > Cyanobacteriia > Cyanobacteriales > Nostocaceae > Halotia > Halotia wernerae. Next base: position 46,541 of record JAYGHB010000121.1, on the reverse strand, counting down.
GGTGGAGGTCGTAAACCAAAACTATCTATCAAAGAACAAATAATTTTAACTTTGGTCTATCTTCGACATCTGACGACGTTTCAACTTCTGGGTATCCAGTTTGGAGTAAGTGAATCGACAGCAAATGGCACATTTAATTATTGGTTACCAATCCTCCAAGAATTGCTGCCATCGAGTTTAATTGAACAGGTAAAAAAAAAGAATCTGACTATGAAGTAGTTAAAGAGACACTCACAGATTATGAATTAATCATAGATAGCTATGAACAAGTTAGGGAAAGACCTGGAGACAATAAAGAGCAAGAAAAATATTTCTCTGGTAAGGCGAGTAAACACACGTTTAAAACTCAGATAGTTATTTTACCAGATGCAAGGGATATTGTTGATGTTATCGCTGGCGAACCCGGTCCGAAAAGCGATATAACTTTATTCCGAGAAAATCGAGATAACTTCGCTCCCAAACAAAACTTTAAGGGAGATTTAGGTTATTTAGGAGAAGATTTAATTGATACTCCAATTAAGAAGCCAAGAAATGGAGAGTTAACAACTAACCAGAAAAAATCAAACAAGGAGTTTTCATCCAAACGAGTATTTGTTGAACATCGAATCCGTTCAGTAAAAATCTTTCGAGTTGTTCAAGACAGATTTAGGTTGAATCCTAAAAAGTATGAAAAAGTTATCTTGACAATTTGTGGATTAGTAAGATTACGAATTGGAGCGCTAATATTACCAGTCGAAACTTATCCTATGCTGTCAGGCTAAAATTAATGCATATAACTACATGTTTTTGCCTTGTTATTATCAGTAAGTATCTCAAATCCTTATTTTATCGTATTCATTAGATAGCTTTTGATACTTGCATGGACATCTTATAAGCTAGCCACAGCAAAGCTTTGATAGTTTTCGGAGATGTCTATTAGACAATTAGGGCTTTTAGTCTAAACTCCAGGATAGAAAAGCGTTAAGCAAGTAGCACAGTTTGTGATAAATCGCTCCAGCTTGCGATCATGTGTGCAGTGTAGAAACTTGCCCAGACCACAACTGCTAGCAATTGCTCATCTAGAGGATAGTAGGACTTGAATTCATCGATCACCGTTTTATCCACCTGAAAAGAGCTAAAGGCAGTCATTAGGGCCAGTTTTGCGATCGCCTTTGCTCGTAAATCCAACCCATCTGTTAAAACTTCAACCCAGTGTCTACTGATTCCTTTGTCTTGTCCGTCCCACTTGTTGATAGTCTGCTCGACAAAACTTTGAACATCTTGCGAGACAAACTTACCAATAGTTTCATCAATTGCTACTGCGTGTCTCGCTAAGGCTTGGGCGATAAATGGGTTTGGTGCTGCCCATTGAAAATCATCAGTAAGGGTTGACTCTGGTAGAAGTACAAGGGATTTGCCAGCGTTTCTCGATGCGCCTACTAGCCCAGTTTTGACCATGACTTTACGAATTATCCAGCTGGCAATCCCTTTGCCAAAGGGGAGTGGGATAAATGCTTTATCAAGAAAGACATTTACTAACCGATTTGTGTAGTGAAAATTCAAGGCTGCACCAATTATTTCTGGTGCTTCTACGGAGTTGAAAGGAGGGTTTTGTAGAAGTGGATGGTTCGGCTGATTAGAAGATAAAGCCCATTCAACAATACTTTTTAACTTGGGATCGGCAATGGCGTTGAGGTCATTGTTGACAATTGCCGTTGCGATTTTTTGCTGCTTCAAACCTGACAACATGATACTGTGAGCATCAATGCAATATGGGCAAGTGTTAAGCTTTGAGACCGCAAGATTGATTGCCTCTTTAACCTCACGACTGACTTGGCTGTCTACTAAAAAAGTCTCACGAAATAAAGACCAGTTGCCTGCAAATAATGTTGGAGAAACAGAGTGCATTACCAAAGTTGGAATTGGCAGTACTTCTTGCCGGATTTGAGTGTAAGTTTTACTCAATAAATCATCTTTATAACTAGACTTAATTGGTGTGATGTATTTCATAGTTTAACTTCCTGTGAATAAGTATCAACTCCAATCTCACACCTAAGATATATTATTTCACTACTCAATTATAATAGTATAGAAAATTTGGTTCTTCATTACTTGTTATGCTAAAAACGTTTATAAATTAGCTCATATCCCTTGCTGGGCAAGAAAGACAGCTTTTAATCTTGACGTTTTAGCTTTTGGGAAAAAATCTAGGTTATAACTGCCTGAAACCCTTAATTTTAAAGGGAAATCCCTAATTTTAGTTTTAACTTTAGCATAACACCTACGGAAGAGCCGAAAATTTGGATAAATTGTATTATTATCTATAAAGTCTACATAATTATAGATAATAAAAATGCAAGTTTTGTTAATTAAAAATCCTAATGCACGAGTGTGGCCACGTCGGAACGATCAACTAAACGACCGTCTTCCATGTAAATAATCCGATCGGCGATATCCAGAATGCGGTTGTCGTGAGTGACTAACAAAATTGTACAGCCCTGTTCCTTTGCCAAACTTTGGAGAATTTCTACTACATCTCGTCCTGATTGTTTGTCTAATGCGGCCGTTGGTTCATCTGCAAGGATCAGTTTAGGTTGTCCAACTAAAGCCCGTGCGATCGCCACGCGTTGTTTTTGTCCACCAGACAGATCGCTAGGATAGTACTGAATACGTTGCTCTAGCCCAACTGATGTCAGAATGTGTTTGATCCGAATATCGGCTTCTTCTGCTGTAATGTCGTGCATTTCTAAAGCCATTTCCACATTTTGATAGACACTCAAAAAGCCTAATAGGTTATGTGCTTGAAAGATGTAACCTATATGGCGACGAAGCAGAGTCATCTGTTGTTTGTCAGCGTTAAGCAATTCATGTCCCAGAACTTTGAGACTCCCTTCTTGGGCGGAACGCAGACTACCCATTAATGTCAGCAATGTAGTTTTTCCAGAACCCGATGGGCCTGTCAAAATTACGATTTCACCGCGCTCAATTTTCAAATTGACATCAAATAATACCTGTTTGCGAAGAGAACCATGACCAAAGTAGTGATTAAGATTAGAAATGGAAATGGCTGGTTCTGGGAAAGAATGTTCGCTTAAAACTGTCTCAAGTGAAAGTAATTCGGTCATTACCAACTCCTAAAAAATATCAGCGGGATCTGCTGTCTGTAACTTACGCACTGCTATGCCGGCAGAAAACGAACACATGATTGTTGTCAAAATGAGAACGAATACTACCCGTCCTACATTCATTGCCATTGGTAACAGGGTCGCAATATGAGTAATTTGATAAATTGTTAAAGCAATGAAGATACCAGGAATAAAGCCTAATATTGCTAGAATGAGTGACTCTTGAAATACAACAACTAGTAAGTATTTATCGTTAAATCCCATAGCCTTGAGGGTGGCGTATTCTGGTAAATGCTCAGTGACATCGCTGTAGAGAATTTGATAAACAATGACGGCTCCAACGATAAAGGCAATGACCACTCCTAAATCAAAGGTATAGCCGACTGGTGTACTGGCATTCCAGAAAGCAACTTCAGCTTTGGCGTAATCTTCTCTGGTTAAAATTTTGACATCATCGGGTAAGCGCGATCGCAAATCTACCAGAACTTTTTGGACATCAGCACCAGGCTTGAGCTTAATTACCCCCACATCAATTAATCCTGATTGGCGGGATGTCGCCATACGTAAGAAGTTGATATCACTGGTGACTAAATAAGAATTTATACCAAAGGTGGGACTAAGTTGAAATAATCCCCGAACGCGAATTTGCCGTTGATTTATTTCGGTGGAAATTTGCTCACCTGCTTGAAAGTTTTGTCCAATCGGCCCAAACTCATGACGGGAACCTTCATTAAAGAGAGCTGTATCCGGTGTTCTCAGTTGTTTACGGTAGGCTTGCACACCAGATAAGTTCATTACCTGATGTTCTGGATTAATACCGATCGCAAAAATATTCCAGATTTCTTTGTTATAAGGATTGCGCCACTGAATAAAATCGAGATAAATCGGACTTACCGATTGCACTCCATCTACTCCTAGTGACTGATATAACCGTTTTTCCGTAAAGCGATCTAGGGAAATGAGCGATCGATAGCGGCCACTCAGCATCACGATTTCGCCATTCAAACTATGGTGAAATTCTACTGCACTGCTAAACAAAGCTCCTCTAAAACCCAATTGCAGAAACATCAGCACATTGGCAAAACTAATCCCCGCAATGGCAACCATCAAGCGCGATGGCTCTTTCCGCAACTGCAACCACGATAGAAAAAGTGGTTTTTTCTTTTTCTTGGCTTTATTAGATTCAGGCTGAGGATGGATAATTGTTGTCATCATGCCCTCCTTAAGATTGGACATTAATTTCCATTTGAACGCTTAAATTCGTTAAACCAGAAACCTTGCGGCTAGATTTTGGATCTAAATGGACTTTCACTTCCACAACTCGCGCGTCAAATTGCGCTGCTGGATCGGTGTTTAACACATCTTTTTTACCGACTTCTAGCCCGACTTCAAACACCTTGCCGTATAACACATCTGCAAAGGCATTATTCTTACTAGCGATCGTTGCAGATTGACCAACCCGGACTCGGCTAATATCTAGTTCATAGATTTCTGCTACCGCAACCATTTTTTGAGTCTGTCCCAAGCTAATGATGCCTTTATTACCTACCAGTTCTCCGGGACGGGTATGAATTTTCAAAACCTGCCCATTTTGGGGCGATCGCACAACTGCCAAATCCAGTTCCGCCTTGGCTCTAGCTACCCCAGTCTCTGCTTGGGCTACTTGCGCTCGCGCTACTTCTACATCCACAGGACGCACTTCAGCAATTTGGTTCAGTGTCGCCTTTGCTTCTGTAATCTGCTTTTGCCGTGACAGAATAATCCTGCTTAAAGCAGCACGAGCTTCCTTTAAGTTATCCCTAACGGTATCCGCCTTTAATTGCTTAGTATCACGCAAGGAAGCAGAGACAGCCCCCTCTATGTAGAGTTGCTGATAGCGTCGAGCTTCCAGTTCCCCATTCTCTAATTCTGCTTTCACACGAGCGATCGTCGCTTCTTGCGCTGCTGTTTCTGTGACCAACTCCGCCTGTAGCCGATCCACTACCTGTTCCTGCGCTTGAATTTGCCCCGACTTTGCACCAGCTTCAACCTGCTTTAAAAGAGTTTGAGCAACCACAACTTGCTGTTTTGCTTCTTGCAGGGCTGCTTGACGACGGGTATATGTATCTAGGATGGCAATTATCTGCCCCTTACGAATAAATTGACTGTGATTCACTTTCAGGGTATCTACTCTCGCACCATCAATAGATGTAGGCGCAAAAACATTCACAACTTCACCATCTGGCTCCAATCGCCCTAGCGCTGAGACTGTTCTGATAGTAGGTTTAGTAGCCGATACTATTTGCTGAGATGGACGACTTGTAATTTTGTGATAAACAACTACAGCTGTCATCACCATAACAAAGCCAGCAATGACAACGGTAATCCGACGCGGATGGCGCAACTTTATCCCTATTTCAGAAGCCACCATAATTAATCACCAGTGATTGAATTAGTTTTATTGTATTCAAATATTTGAATACAATATTATGATAGACTTAAATTGTTGATTACGTCAAGTCTTTTTTATGGCTCTCAAGCACGCGATTCTAGCTTTCCTTTCCCGTCAACCTCTGAGTGCCTATGAAGTTGCCAAAGAATTTGATGAAGGCTTTGGGAGTTGTTTTTGGAAGGTTAGCTACCAGCAAGTCTATGCTGAACTAGGCAAACTGGAGCAACAGAACAATGTTACCTATGAAGCGATTCCCCAACCGGGACGGCTGGATAAGAAAATCTACTCCATAACCACACAAGGGCAGAAAGAACTAACTAACTGGTTAATGAAACCTACTGAACCAACCACAATCCGTGAAGATTTAGGTGTAATAGGACTTGCTGGACATCTTATTGATATAGAGGTGATTGTGCGTGAAATTGAACGACGGCGACAACTCCACCTCGAAAAGGCGCATCAGATACAAAAACTTGACGAACGGTTTGCTCAGAACCTAGAATCCTTGGCACATAAGGATCTCTATATGCATCTCATTATTCGCCGCACAATTCGTTATCAACAAGATTGGGTGGCATGGTGTGACGAAGCCCTTCAGGCAATTACTGCTCTCCCAGAGTATAAGTAAAGTCGCTATTTTCCTGTGTCACTCATGGGAAAACTCATTACTCTTTATTTTAAAACAAAGTTTTGGAGTTTAACTAATAGTTTGGCATAACAGGTACTGAATAACCAACCTTGATAATTTAGCTTACTCTTCCATTTGGATTGCAACTAAACGAGTTTTTAAAACAGATGCACTAGCTTTGTTAATAATAAATTTAAAACTCACAACTTTTTCAGGTTGAGGACTGACTTCTCGGATATAATCATACGCAGATTTAGAAGCACAAATCAGGTCAAAATTATTTAAAAAATTAAAATCTGATTGAACACTTTCAAGACCTAATGACTGCAAATTTAAGTGGGAAAATCCACATTTTTCTAACATCTGCTTCATATTTTTACTTTCGCCTAACTTTTGACCAATAACTAATATCTTGCTCCCACGAGTTAAAGTTGAAATATGTGTTAGAATTGGAAAATCTGGCTCAAAACTTACTCCGATTACTTCCTGTTTTGAGGCAGTCATTTGAGTTAAATCCCATGCGTATTGGGCATTTGTAATCACTAGATCGCAGGTATGTAATTCTCTCAAAGCTACTGCTTGACGAGTTTGCAAATCTTCTAAATATAGTAATGATACAGGATTGCTGATTTCTGCTTGGACAGAGTTAAAATACAAATCAGCCTCAGATTGAAGAGATTCTACAAATGCTAGCTTCAAGGGAACAACTTGTTTACGCTCATTTGAACTCACAGCCACAGTATAAGCAGTCAATCCAAAATCAAATGGAGTTAACTCCATCTGAGTAGCTATCAAAAAAGCTTGTTCTAGTACTTGATAGAGAGAGTCACGACTAATAGACTTTTGCACCAATTCACTTTCAGCTACAAAAGTTCCTCTGCCTCGTTTAGCTATTAGATATCCAGTCTCAATTAGTTCAGAATATACTAAGGCAATAGTGTTGTGATTTATATTCAAGTATTCTGCTAGTTGAATAACTTTTGGCAAGCTATCTCCAGGTTTCAAATATTGTGTCCCAATCAACAGCTTAATCTGTCCAGAAAGCTGAACGGCAATTGGAAAAGGAGCATGAGTATCAATGGTAATAGGTAGTAGTTTTGAAACAGACATTAAAGTAAATAAAATCAAATTAGGAATGCTACGTGTTCATCTCAATCTTATCTTAATCTTATCGAAATTTTTACTTAATCAACTTTTTAGAGAATACATTTATTTTTTTACCTTCTTGGTAAACAACTTCAATTTCATTCACGCTTCCTACTAATTCCAAGAGGGAATTATGAATACAAAATATCCACTTTCTCCGTCGTTTTAAATAAGAAAATACTAGATAGCTGGGACAAAAAATCCTGAGAAAACTATTTTGATTGAATAAATATAAATTAATACTACAACTTTTGAAAATTTCTCTTGTTGAATCGTCTAAGTAGGCTAATATCTGCTGATTAAATGGAGGTGATAAACTGCTAGCTTGTTCTAACTTTAGCTGTGCTAACTCTAACTCATCTGTTACGTTGGGCTTACTTGCATTGTATAGAGTTTGCCGAATAGATAATTTAGGCTCAAGTAGCTTAACTGTCATAGCTTGCCTCCTGGTGTCTTGTTTGTTAGCACTCTTTTGTGAAGAAAAGGTAAATAGATAAGCACTAGAAAATATAACTACGTTTAGAAGGCAAAAAGCTAGAATTTAGACTTAAACTTTTGCATCCAACTCTGATAGTTTCCTCGTAAAGGAACATAGTATGATAAGGTCTGCGTGCCAGCACCAAAAACATAGGAGGTACGCATTAGAAGGACAATCATGAAATTGAGAAGCCTGGGCGTGAGGTAGATTCCAGATTTTTGATCTCCTCAATGTCAGATAGTTCTTCCTCAATTTTGTCACTCATTAGCGTTTCCACACACTCGAAAGTTGTTCCAAAAAAAGCAGTTTTAATCCAAGCATTGCGCCGAGTCAACATAGGATCTTCCAGGTGGGACATGGTTAGAAAAGCCGTAAGTCCCAACAGCAACATGACGATCAGACTAATGCTTAGAAACAACAACTGGATATTGCGGTAAAACAGAGTTGACATAATTCTCATGCCCTTTTATAACCTGTGTGCAACATCATCGTATTAAACTGTTTGGCGCACTCCTTGGCGATCGCTCTTTCTACAACAAAATTTTGATCATTACTCGAATTGACAAAAGAGGTAACTTCATGATGTGAGTTCAAACTTCTTTTGACTGAGTTTTGATATTTATTCCAATTAATGAGGTCAACAAACCACCTGCAATCAAAAATGCAAAAATTCTGTCGAAAGCATTAAGTAATTCGGTTGGTGATGGTCTACCTAAAAGTGCAATCACAATGGCGATTCCCAAAACAGATCCTATTTGACGAATTGCCTGGTTAATTGCGCTGCCAACAGCAAATTGGTTTGGTGGAATCGAATGTACTGCCGCACTGCTGAGTATTGATAACAGTAGCCCAACTCCAATTCCAATTAAAATTGCTGATGGTAACCAAATAGCGAAGAAAGATGGCGTTACCTGTGCTTGGGTGTACAATAACAACGCGCCCATTGCAAAAATGATCCCACCAGGAACAATCAGCACACGATGACCTCTGGCATCAGCAATTCGACCGGCAAATGGGGTCACAAAAGCAACCATTAGTGGACCCGGAGTGATTGCAAGTCCAGCAGCCAAGGTGGAGTACCCCCATACTTTAGTCAAAAAGAGTATAAGCCCGAAGAACATGGCATTAAAAGACATACCAAAAACTAGCGTAGCTAAGTTGGCGAATCGATAATTTGGGTCATGGAAAAGTTTCAAATCGAACGCCGGAGATTTAACTTGAGTCGAACGACGCAAAAACAAAATTAGCAGTGCTATTCCCACAACTATGGTAATGACTGTCCGGTTATCGTTCCAGCCCCACTCGTCACTTTGAACTATTCCTAGAGCTGCAAGACCAACTCCGGCGATCGATAGCAGTACACCAATTACATCTGTTACATCTTTAGCGTTAAGGTCGCGCGATTCAAACAGCAATCGACTACCGAAGATGATGGCTATAACACCGATAGGAAGGTTTAAGAAGAATGCCCATCGCCATCCACAGGTTTGGACAATTACCCCTCCCAAGGAAGGGCCGATTGCTGCTGCTAAACCACCTACAGCTCCCCAGATAGTAACAGCAGTTGCTCTTTTATTTTTGGGAAATGCAGTCAGAATTAACGCTAACGAAGCAGGGGTGAGCATCGCACCACCAATAGCTTGAAAACTGCGAGCCGCAATTAATAGCTCAGGGCTGGGTGCTATTCCACACAATACAGAAGCGAGGGTAAACGTCGCCACACCTGAAAGAAACACCTTGCGCCGACCAATTCGGTCTGCCAAGCGTCCGGCTGGCACTAAAAGTGCAGCATAAAAGACTGTGTATGCGTTCAGAACCCATGAAAGCTGGGCTGGGGAAACCCCAGAAAAGGTATTCTGGATGCTGGGGAAGGCAACAAATAGCACTGTTGCATCCAGGGATGCTGCAAAAACAGCTAAGTTCGTCAAAGCCAAGATTTTCCAGGCATTAGACAGATTGTTTATTTTGTCATTTGGAGCCAGCATGATTGAAGCCTCAAAGCATGTTTTTAAAAGCCTGCAAGATGTACCATCTCATCAAGCAGAATTCGTTGGATTCCGTCAACTATGACCGTTATCATCAGAATCAATTGCTCTGTGTACAAGAATGCGATCGCTGTCGGCATGCACAACTTCCACATTTCGATGCTTGATGCGGTAGGACTTTAAGCGTAAATTCTTTGGGGAATTTTCTGTCTGCGTCACCGCGTAACAGAGTATGGTGCTGAATAACGCTAGTTTCTTTGCTTTCAATTTGATCTGGGGTAGCACTGGAATGAACGCCCTGACTTTTCCCCTGAGTTACTTTCCATTGCTCTTAACCCCTCAAAATTTTTGAGAAGCGATCGCTGCACTTTTATCGACTACCTGCTTGGATCTATAACAGAGCATCTATAGACCTTATTTGCGAATAATGATCTTGTGTTGCTTGCATACTAAACTTGCCAAAATTTGACACTTTTAGACCAATCGGTCTTTTAAAGTCCAAAAAAATTTATCTGCGTTTAAATTAGTCTTTTCATGGCAGAAGACTTTTTAGATATTTATTCAAGTGTTCGTTCACTCTTTCCATGTGAATACGCTTTTTGTAGAGTTGGCTCATCATCAGCGCTCCTTCAAGACTAGAAATTATAATGGTTGCCACGAAATCGGCTTCAACAGTCTGAGAAATTTCACCTCTAGCAATTCCCTTTTCGATAATTTGACAAATAAGTTGCCGCCAACTGTTCATTGCCTCCTGCGTTTTTAAAAGTAAAGCAGAATTGGTATCGTCGTTATCAATCGCTGTATTCAATATCGGACATCCACCAGGTAGAAGTGGCTCATCAATCACAAAACTCAGGTAAACAGAAACGATGGCTTCTAAACGTTCAATTGCATGGGTCTTTCCTTTCAAAACATTGAGGAAATGTTGATTAACAAGGTTAAAAGCAAGGTCTAAAGCATTAAGCGCTAATTCTTCTTTACTCTGGAAGTGATTATAGATGCCTCCCTTTTGCAAACCTGTGGCACGCATAATGTCCGACATTGAAACACCACTATAACCCTTCTTGTTAAACAGTTCTGCTGCCTTTTGCAGAATATTTTCTCGGGTAATTTTTGCTTTGGACATTTGTCATCTCTAGTTAAAGACCAATCGGTCTTCAGCAACATCCCAATAGTATCAGAAGAATTTTTAAATTACAAGAGGTAAAGCAAGATATTTAGATAACTATTTAACTGGCTGGTTTTGAAAATATGGTTTACCCGGATTTCTGACTACAATTCTCAAAGCCTTATAAAATCTAGATTACGGTGTTTCACACTGCATCAAAAAATAACCCATTAAAAATGCCCGAAACATATCCTGAGTAAAGATTATGAGGATTGCGATGCCATCGCGGGACTTGTGAGCAATAAAGGTTTAGGGACTTCTAAAAAATAAAATCCTCAGCGAGTAGGAATGATAATCAATGTAGAGAGTGGGGAGTTAGAGTAGCCAATGGTAATCCCGACTTGCCTTTTGTAGTAAGTTTAATTATGTAATGTTCGAGTTTTTGGGTATCTAAGAGTGTCAATTAGATTAACTGACTCGCTCAAAATTCTGCTTAAACAAACAGTTAGATGTAAGAGATGAAGGCAATAGAAGCAATTGTAAGTAGATTTTTTGAAAGTTTCGTGATTGTTGTTTTGGTAAAACTTTATTTAATAGAAGGATAAGGAATACATTAACATCTAAGGGTAATAACGGTGATCTTCTCTTTTTATGTTGATTTAAAAGCTATAACTAGTTTTCTTAGACTTATTCGTAAGTCATAAATTTTACTACTCTCCACTGTTCTATACCGTTTCAATAGTATTTCAATACCTTTATATTGGTATAAACCAATGGACACCACAAGTTCATCTCTAGTATAAAGCAAGCAACACCAGGTCTAAGATATCAGCAATATTGGGCTAGTTTTTGAGCTAATTATCAAGAAATTTGGAAATTTTTGTTATCCCAAATTCTCTATAAATTTGCACTTAATAACTGGTTGCAAACCAAATAGGGTTTTTAGCATTACAGCCTATATCATTGCAAATTACTTAAATGCAGCTTCAGGTAAACTTGGTAAAAATCTGAATTCACAACAATCTCTGTTCAATTTTGCCAAAATTATAACTACTTCTTCAACTGTCCAATTTCTTAATTAATTTCCTGCTTCCTTTGAGTAAGGTTTAGAAAGCAATATTGTTTACCTACGATTTAAGGGAGTGTAACATGATGTCTGTAAATAGGACATATTGTAAAGAGCTTTTGCAATCAATTTAAGACTTCAAATTATTGCATTACAGCTATTTATTTACAATGTATTCCATTTTCTTACTTTGTCATATCTCCTTTAAAGCTTAAGGTGGTTTCGCTTCAGCAGGCTAGTTAATATTTTCCGAACAAATCTAAAGCAACTACAGATATGCACAGCACAGCATCTCACTCTAGTGGAATTGCAGTCGTTGGAATGGGTTGTTGGTATCCTGGCGCCAATGATTTACAACAACTTTGGGAAAACATAGTAGCCAAGCGACAACAGTTTCGGCGATCGCCAGATCAGCGCTTACCTCTTGGCGACTATTACGATCCAGATCCAGCAGCGCCAGACAAAACCTACGGTAGCCGTATGGCCGTCATCGATGGTTTTGAGTTTGACTGGGTTAAGTGGCGCATTCCTAAAACCGTAGTAGATTCCGCAGACATCGCTCAATGGTTAGCTTTGGAAGTTGCAATCCAAGCCGCGGAGGATGCCGGATACAAACGTACAACCATTCCGACTGAGCGAACTGGTGTCTTGCTTGGCAACACCCTGACAGGAGAATTTTCTCGCTCCACTAATATGCGAATGCGCTGGCCTTATGTCCGGCGGGCTTTAATTGCCACAGCGCAAGCACAAAAACTTCCCACACAAGTTATAGACTCCCTAGTAGAGACAATGGAGGTTTACTACAAGTCTGTATTCTCGCCAATTACAGAAGACACACTTGCAGGTAATCTTTCCAATACGATCGCAGGCAGAGTTTGCAACTTTTTCAACTTTCACGGTGGCGGTTACACAGTCGATGGAGCCTGTTCTTCTTCCTTAATTGCAGTGGCTAACGCTGCTACTGCTTTAACGAATGGCGACTTAGACTTGGCTTTTGCTGGTGGAGTAGATATTAGTCTAGACACCTTTGAACTGATTGGGTTTGCCAAAACTGGTGCTTTGACTAGTACAGATATGAAAGTTTATGACCGCCGAGCCAGTGGCTTCATCCCTGGTGAAGGATGCGGTTTTGTAGTTCTCAAGCGCTTAGAGGAGGCGCGTGCAGATGGCAACTATATCTATGCAGTATTAAATGGCTGGGGCATATCATCTGATGGTAAAGGTGGCATTACAGCACCTAACCGGGAAGGACAAGCTGGGGCTTTGCGCCGTGCTTACGAAAGAGCCGGTTACAGTCCACATACCCTCGATTTCATTGAAGGACACGGAACTGGGACAGTAGTAGGCGATCGCACAGAATTAGAAGGGATTGCCTTAGCCATGAATGCTTATGGCGAACCAAATCCCCGCTCCTGCGGGATCACTTCCTTTAAATCCCTCGTTGGTCACACCAAAGCTGCAGCCGGTATCGGCGCTTTCATTAAATCAGTTATGGCTGTCAACCGTCGAGTTATACCACCCGTCGCTGATTGCCAAGAACCCAATGCTGTATTTGACAGTTCTGCCCGTTCTCTTTACCCCATTATGCAAGGAGAAGTCCGTCCTCAAACAAATATTCTTCGGGCTGGGGTGTCTGCAATGGGATTTGGGGGGATTAATTGCCATGTCACCCTTGAATCTGGCGATGCTCCAGCCGAGAGATTGCAAACATCTATTGAAGAATGTTCTCTACTAGTTTCTCACCAAGATACAGAGATTTTTGTACTGGGTGCTGAATCAATTTCCGCTTTACTCGAACAAACACAGACTTTGAGCAGTAAAGTAGAAGGTTTGAGTATTGCTGAATTGGTTGACCTGGCTGCATACCTGACCCACAACCTCAAACCCCAACTACCTGTTCGGGCAGCTGTCATCGCTGGTAAGCCTGGGGAGCTAGTTAAACATCTTGGTTTCCTAGAAAAATTATTGCGTGAAACGCCCCCTGCTCAAGGAGAATTTGCTGTTAGCCCGCAAAAAGAAGTGTGGGTGGGGAATAAAGTCCGGCAAAATCGAGTTGGTTTTCTGTTCCCCGGACAGGGTTCGCAGAAATTGAATATGGCTCGTTTGCTTGTAGAGCGCTATTCCTGGGCTAGAGAACTCGTAGAGCAAGCAGATAGCTGGTTGCGTGCAGCTGGCTTTCCGGGTGTGCGAGATTCTATATTTTTACCCCTAGACCGTGCCGTCAATCAAGAACAAGTTGAAGAGTGGTCAACAGCACTAGCGCAAACACAAATTGCTCAACCAGCAATTTCTTTGACTTCGTTGCTTTGGCTACGCTATCTCCAGCGTCTGGGAATCGAACCTGTTGCTGTGGGTGGTCATAGCTTGGGGGAATTAATTGCTTTTTACGGAGCCGGAGCTTTTGACGAAAAATCCCTTCTCTATATAGCCGCAATTCGCGGACAGGCAATGTCTGCGACTGTGGAAGGTGAAACTCAAGGTGCAATGGCCAGTCTAGCTTGCTCTCAAGAGGTTGTAGAGAATATTCTTCAGCAAGTCAGTGGCTACGTCGTCCTGGCTAATATCAACACTCCGCAGCAGATGGTGATCTCCGGTGAATTAGCCAGTGTTGAGCAAGCGATCGCCCTAGCTCAAGCAGCAGAAATTCGCACCCGTCGGCTGTCAGTTTCTAATGCTTTCCATTCTCAATTAGTTGCAACCGCAGCTGAACATCTGAGACACCAAGAACTCATCCCGGAACGATTAGAAAAAATTAACGTACCTCTATTTTCCAGTGTAGACGGTCAGCAGATTCAGCCAGGGCTACCGTTGCGTGACCACTTTGCCAATCAGATCCTGGCACAGGTGGATTTTATTTCGCTGGTGAAGACACTCTCACAAAACTGCGATTTACTTGTGGAAGTCGGCCCGGGGAAAATCCTTTCTGGTCTAGTAAGTGATATTACTGATTCCAATGGCATATCTTGTCTACCTGTTGAGTCAAAGCCTGGAGTGCAGCGAGATTTAAATGTCATGCTCGCTGCCATATTTGTACGTGGTAGTGAAGTTAAATGGGAAGCTCTTTACGAGAATCGTCTGATTCGTTCTTTTGTACCAGCATCAGAACGAGTGTTCATTGAAAATCCCGTAGAGCGAATATTCCAGATATCTACAGAGCAAATACCTCCTGCTTCGGCAGTGTCTTATGCTTCTACTTCCCTGCATCCAATGCCTAATGAACAAAACCAAGTTCCTTGGGAAATGTTGTCAAATTACATTTCCCAACGTGGAAGGTTTTTGACAGAGGTGATCCGAGCGGACTTGCAAAGTTTGCCCCATTCTCCCAACGGCATCAACGGTAACGGCCCTGCTACTTCCAATGGCTCCTCAAAGAATGGTTTTTCTACTCCCAGCAATGGCACTTCTAAGTTAGTAAACGGTTCCTCAAAGTCAATTTCTCACATCTCTCAACCAGAAATACCTGAGATTGCTCTCACACCTAGTCTTCCGACTAATGGCAAGGGAAACTTTAGTGTTGAAAGCTTTCTTGTAGATTTTATTGTCAAACAAACAGGTTTTC
>JAYGHB010000121.1:0-30936 GCA_034931985.1 Halotia wernerae UHCC 0503 | reverse complement strand
CTCAAGAGAGCGTCACACCAGAAATTAGACTACTAGATGACCTCAACCTCGATTCGATTAAAGCCGGGGAAGTGATTGCTGCTGCCACACAAGAATTTGGTGTTGCGGGCAAGATTGACCCAGCATCGATGGCCAATGCCACAATCCAAGAGATTGCTGAGGCGATTGGGCTTGTGATGCCTGAAATACCTCAGATTGCTCCCACACCTAGTCTTTCTACTAATGGCAAGCAAAACCTTAGTGTTGAAAGCTTTCTTGTAGATTTTATTGTCAAGCAAACAGGTTTTCCTCAAGAGAGCGTCACACCAGAAATTAGACTACTAGATGACCTCAACCTCGATTCAATTAAAGCCGGGGAAGTGATTGCTGCTGCCACCCAACAATTTGGTGTTGCGGGCAAAATTGACCCAGCATCTATGGCTAATGCCACAATTCAAGAGATTGCTGAGGCGATTCAGGTTGTCATATCCCAAAGCAGTAATGGAGTTAAAGCGAATAGCAACGGCTCTCATCCAGAGGCTCGCAGCCAGACTCAACTATCAGTACAGACACCAGAGAGCGATCGCAAACCACGGGTGCGTGACTACATAGTTCAAACTGTTGCAGAGCCATCTACACCAGTTGCTTTTGGCAAACATCCAGAGGAGAACTGGCAGACTGCCAACACCATCATTCTGTGTGAAACCAGTGAAGCTCCAATAGCGGAGGCGTTGTCTAAGAAACTGCGTAACCAAGGTGCCAAGGCTCAAACCTTATCTTTTGCCGCAGCCCAAGCTCAGGGAGTCATTGACAGCAAAGATTTCACTCACTTCATTGCTGTGCTTCCCCAGAAACCGAGTAGTGAGTTATCAGCAGACACTCTTTTACTCAACATCATTCAGCGATTACACAGCATTGCTACCCCACCCTCAGCCTCGCAAGCAGCCCGCACCCATACAACGGTGGCCTACATCCAATTTGGTGGCGGACATTTCGGTACACAGCCACCGCTTGCAGAGATCGAGCAATGCTGTGCAATTGGTTTTGCATCTAGTTTGCATCTAGAACGCCCCGATCTTAAGGTGAGAGTCATTGATTTTTCTGCCAAGCTCAGTTCCACCAAGATCGCAAAATGCGTGACGCAAGAGCTTGCTACTCCTCATTTATATCTAGCTGCGGGCTACGATGCCAATTTGACTCGTTATGTTCCTCGGCCCCAAGTACAAGAACCAGTCGAGTATGAAGACCGAGGAATTACCTGGTCTTCTAAAGATGTCATTCTTGTCACTGGTGGAGCCAAAGGTATTACTGCGGAGTGTGCCTTAGCTTTGGCGAAGAAGACAGGGGTACGTATGGCCCTTGTTGGTCGTTCACCACTTCCAGACAAACATACTGTTGGTTCTGGGAATGCAGAAGTGATGCGGACTCTTGAACGCTTCAGTGCTGAAGGATTAACCTGTCTTTGCTACAGTTGTGATGTTGCCGACCCCGAATCTTTAAGGGCTGTCCTCCGACAAATTCGTCAAGACTTGGGCGAGATTACGGGAGTCATTCATGGGGCTGCTCTAAATTGGCCAAGACTGATTGAACAAGTTTCAACAGAAGCAGCATTTGATGAAACCAAGCCCAAGCTGAAAGGCATTCTCAATTTGTATCAGGAATTTGCTAATACACCACTGAAGTTGTTTGCTGGTTTCTCGTCAGTCATCGGCATTACCGGAATGCAGCGTAATGCTTGGTACGGTTTTTCCAATGAAGCTTTAGACCTGATTTTGCGCCGTTTCAAAGCTCAACATCCACAAACTGCCGTTGTTTCGATGGCATTTAGTGTTTGGGAAGAAGTCGGTATGGGAGCGCGGATGGGAAGTGTTCGCAGTCTGAATAAAATGGGGATTAAAGCAATTCCCAAAGATGCAGGTGTAGCTCGGTTCTTACATCTGATTGAGAACGAGCCTGCTGATCTGCGAGTGGTAGTTGCTGCTCCGATGCAAGCTCTTTCTGCCTTTGAGACAGGTGGTTTCGATACTTGGTTCGCCGAACGGTGTTTACCGCCTCAAGAGTCAAAATTCTTAGAACGGGTACTCTTGTGTGAACCTGGTGTGGAGATGGTTGCACGGGCACACCTGAGTCTAGAACGAGATTCTTATCTTCTAGATCACCTATATAAAGGTTCTTACCTGTTTCCCACAGTTTTCGGCTTAGAGGCTATGGCTCAAGCAGTTGCTTATGTGATGAGTAAGAATACCTTGCCAACTCTTGACATTGCAGATATTCGTCTAGAGCGTCCAATTGTTGTCGATCCAAAAAAAGGGCTGGACATCGAAATTCATGCCGAGGTACTGGAGCGAGAGTCTAAAAATGATTCCCAGCAGGTGTGCGTAACTATCAAAACAGAAAAAACTGGGTTCAATATTAGCCATTTTTCTGCTACCTTTGTTCTCAGTAGTGCGAAAACTCCTGCTATCGAGTCGGTTGAACTTCCATCTACACCACTGGATATTCGACCTCAAGAGGATCTCTACAGTTGGCTGCTGTTTCAAGGGCCGCGTTTCCAACGCTTACAGCAAATTTACACGCTCAATTCTGACAAATGTGTATTCCGCACTCAAAGAAACTTTACTTCTTCTTCTAAGCAAGCAGGTAACTTAGACAGGTCAGAAGGGCCTTTCTTACTCGGAGATCCTTACTACAGAGACTCGTTACTCCAAGCTGGACAACTGTTGATCCCGCAGGACAATTGCCTTCCTGTATTGATTGAGCGGATCGAAATCTACCAGCCAGATGATGAACAGAGTAATTCCTGTATTGGGATCACCGTACCTCAAGGTCAATCAGGTAAGCAATTCCGCAATACTGTGCTTGTCGTAACTGAAGATGGGCGCATTGTCGAAAGGCTGAGTGGATACGAGGCGCGGCTACTAGAACACCGTGCAGATTATCCGACAGTTGCAGAACTGTCCGATCCCCAACGCAGAGATGAAGTGCTGCTGCATAAAAAAATTAGCGCTCGCGCTCGTTTCTTTAGAGTTAGCACCCCAGAAATTTCTTTAGCTTATCTGCCTGAAATGGGTATTTTATCACCTGCCGAACGTCATCTCCAGGAGTTGCCTTTATTCTATCAGGCTCTCGGTAAACTACTTAACGGTAATGCTAACCTTGCTCCCCAGGTTGAAATTAACTGGACTGCATCTGGAAAACCGGTGGTTGATGGAGTGGCTCAGAAGGAAGTGGAAGTTTCTCTTTCTCACGATCAACGTGTTTGTCTCTGTGTGGCGGGATGGGGATCTCAAGGTTGCGATATTGAACCTGTAAGCCATCGTACCCAGCAAGAGTGGAATGCATTGCTAAGTGATGCACGACAGCCGTTAATGCAACAGTTGCTGCTGCGATCGGATGACTCTGGGGATTTCGCTGGTATGCGGATTTGGACAGCTGTAGAAGCTCTGCGGAAAGCAACTGAGGCCAAGGAAATCAGCTTCAGAATCGCTCGGATCGAAGGAGATAGCGTACTGTTCCGTGATATGTCTACTGGTAGTCAACTCAAAGTTCTGACTTTCCCAGTGCAGTTGACGCGAGGTTCACAAAGAATGGTTGCATTAGTTGTAAAGGATGCTCAACCCGAACAAGTAGCCATGATTCATACTCTGAAAGAAGGTAATGAATTAACTTTGTTAAGCAGAAAAATCTAAGTACAGTTTTGCGTAAAAAGTAGCGATTTGAAACGCAAAGGATCGCAGAGTCTTGGTGTAACTTAACTCAAAGGTCATCAATTTTTACTAAAAGTTGATTTGACTAACCGCAACTTTTAACTACGGAAAAGCCAATGTTGACAAACAATACTCAATCTCAAACTTACGATGTTGTGATTATGGGTGCTGGAATGGCTGGAATCTGCCAAGCTCGACACCTACTGCTGAATATTCCCGACATTAAGATTGCCTTAGTCGATCCTCGTTCTGAAGAACGGGCTGACAAGGATATGAAGGTTGGTGAATCAACCGTCGAAATCTCCACTCTGATGATTTGTAAGGAGTTGGGACTTTATGATTATATGATTGAAAATCATCCACCCAAGTTTGGCTTGAATTTTCATTGGCCCAAAGACCCTGCTCAAACCGAAAACACAGATGACTATTATCATCTCTGGGCTACTCGCCAGCCGCCCCTAGCTTCTATTCTGATTCATCGCGCCAAGTTTGAGCGGGATGTCCTGAAAATGAATCAGGAAATGGGGGTTGAATTTTACAACGGTCGAGTTGTGGATGTTGACTTTGCCTCTGGTGATGAGCTAAATACTGTACAAGTCAAACTAAGCGATCGCCAATTGGAACTCAAGGCTAAACACGTCATTGATGCTGCTGGCCGTAAGTTCATCATCGGCCGCAAGACAGACAATTTGGTTTTTGGGGCAGAAAACCTTTATGGAGTCAATAATGGTTCCGCATGGATGCGAGTCAGAAATGTTGATCGCAGTATTTTCCATAGTGGTTACGACCCTGCAAATGCTACATGCAGCCATTACTATGCAACAAATCACTGGATGGGTCAGGGACATTGGGTGTGGATGATCCCGACGGATACCCAAAGCATGGAATTGTCTATTGGACTAGTTCACCACCATGAGGTCATACCTGCTCAAAGCGTTAATACTAAGGAAAAGTTCTTGGCTTTTCTAGAGGCTAATCACAATGTTGTCTATCAATTGCTCAAGAGCGGGGAGGAAGTTGATTTCCATTACCTACCAAGGCTAGCGCATAAGAGTAAGCAGATGTACTCCAGAGATAACTGGTATGTCATTGGTGATGCAGCAGCTATGTTTGATCCCTTTTACTCGATGGGGATGACAATGATGTCTTTTCAAATCGAGAACGTCACAGAAATCATCCGGGCAAAATTTGCAGGTGAGGCTGATGTCGAGAAGAAGCGGGTTGTTTACAACAACTTTGCGGTTAACATGATTGCTCGCAATAATCACCTCGTCAGCCACCACGAAAAACAACTCGGTAACGCTAGTATCATGAGTTGGCGTATATTCCTAGAGAATATGTGGTGGTTCGGGATACTGATCCCGATGTATATAGGCAAGTGGCATTTAGATTTGCCCTTCCTCAACAAGTTTGGCAAACAAGGACGTGGTGCAGTCGTAGCCGAAACTTTGGAAGAAGCCTATAAGCTCTTTGACCAGCTAGTGGAGAAAAAGCAGAATTTGGGATTTATGTATACTCATCGTCTGGATGAATTGCCCTTTGGGTATTCCATCACTAAAGATGTTAGCAAGTACATAGGTCTGAGTAAATACGAGCCTAAACACTGCAACATCTATGCAGAGATGAGAAACACCTATTTCTTTGTTGCTTTGTGGTATCTGAAGTTGTTGTGGAAGGGATTTGGTTTACCAGGTTTGTTAACACCAAAGAATGTTAAACGAGTTTTGACTTTGCTGAAAGTATCTGCTCAATCATATCTAGATGAGTTGGTTTATGAGTATCAAACCAGAAAAATTCCCACCAATACAGCAGTTGCGAAACAAAGAGAAGAGTTCAAAACCTATGAACCCCGAATTGAACTCCAGCATTGGGGGAATCTGGCAACCGTAGATACCAATGGCAATGGCAAGCAGGTGTCGATGGTTTCAGAATTAGCTGAAGTTGGTAACTAACTTCCAGCTTGCGATTTAACAGTGTACATATTGTTAGGGATTGGGGATTCTGTTTCAAATACTCTAGCTAGTACATCAAGGCGTAAATAAGCCCACTATTTACAACCTTACAAAAGCCCACAACCAAAGTCTTTTGCCTTCCGCCTTGCGGTACTAGCTGAATCACCGCCCTCTTCCAAAACAATTCCTTACCCAACTAAACCTTTTAGTCAGAGTCAAGAAAATGACAATTAACAACACTCAATCTCAAGTCTACGATGTTGTAATTATGGGTGCTGGCATCGGCGGAGTCTGTCAAGCTCGACATCTGCTGCTAAATGTTCCCAACATCAAGATTGCCTTAATTGATCCCCGTCCTGAAGAACGCACTGATCGGGATATGAAGGTTGGTGAATCAACTGTTGAAATCTCTACTCTGATGATTTGTAAGGAGTTGGGACTTTATGATTACATGATTGAAAATCACCCACCGAAGTTTGGCTTAAACTTTCACTGGGCTAAAGAAGCAGGAAAAACTGAGACCACAGAAGACTACTATCATATCTGGACTGTTAAACAACCCCCTCTAGCTTCCGTACTAATCAACCGCCCTAAATTTGAGCGGGATCTCCTGAAGATGAATCAGCAGATGGGGGCTGAATTTTATAACGGTCGAGTTGTGGATGTGGATCTCCCGAATGGCGACGAACTGAACACTGTACATGTCAAAATTGGCGATCGCCATTTAGAATTAAAAGCCAAGCATGTGATTGATTCTGCGGGTCGCAAGTTCCTAATTGGCCGTAAGAAGGACAATGTGATCACTGGGCCAGAAAACCTCTATGGGATCAACAATGGTTCAGTATGGATGCGAGTCAGAAACGTCGATCGCAGTATTTTCCATAGTGGTTATGACCCTGATGTTTGTACATGCAGTCACTACTATGCAGCGAATCACTGGATGGGTCATGGACATTGGGTGTGGATGTTACCAACTGACACCCAAAACATGGAATTGTCCATTGGACTACTCTACCACCATGACATTATTTCCCCTAACACCGTTAATACCAAAGAAAAGTTCTATGCTTTTCTAGAAGCTAATCACAATGTTGTTTATCGCTTACTCAAGAGTGGAGAAGAAGTTGACTTCCATCACTGGTCAAAGATAGCGCATAAGAGTAAGCAGATGTACTCCCAAGATAACTGGTACATAATTGGTGACGCCGCAGCTATTTTTGATCCTTTCTATTCTCAAGGACTAACAATGATGTCCTTTCAAATTGAAAGTGTCACAGAAATTATCCGTGCGAAGTTAGCAGGTGAGGCTAATGCCCAAGAAAAATGCGCTTTATACAACAGATTTGCTTTGAACATGATCGATCGCACCAATGTTTTGGTCAGCCGTCATGCTAAACAAATCGGTGACGCTAGTATCATGACTTGGCGGATGTATCTGGAAAATATCTGGTGGTTCAAAATGCTGATTCCTATGTTTGTAGGTAAATGGCATTTAGATGTAGATTTCCTCAAAAATGTTGTGGCTAAACCGGGTCGTCTATACGTCGTCCAAATCTTGAATGCGGTGTATGAACATCTTGATGAACTGGTAGAACGTAAAGCCAATATAGGATTTTCGCATACCCATATTTCAGATCAATTGCCCTTTGGTTTTACCATGAGCAATGATTTCGATAACTTCTTGCACTTGACTAAGTATGAACCTCAACGGGCTAACATTTATGTTTCTATCCAATGGGCTCACTTTTTTGTTGCTCTTTGGTATCTGAAGTTCTTGTGGAAAGGTTATGGTTTTAAGGGAGTTTTAGCACCACGTAATCTTAAACACGTCTTTGCTTTGTTCAAAGCATTTATTGACGCTGCTTGGGATCACTTGATCTTTCGGATTAAAACCAGAAATATCCCAGGTAACAGTATCATCGCTAATATCAGAAAAGACTTTCAAAATTATCGCTCTCCAGCTAAGTTAGAGCCTTGGATGAAAGAGGTGACAGAACCATTAAACGATCAGGTTACTACTCAAAATCGGGAATTGGTGAAAGCAGAGGTTTAAGAGTAACCGAAGTTTTGGTGATAAAGAGATCAAAGGGAAGGTTTTCTAGAAGCTCTGATCGGAGCATCTTATATTCAAAATAAAGTAAATAGTTGCTCAATTCCAGAGACTTTCAAGATTTCCTTATCCTTTCTTAGATATATGCAGATGAAGCATTTTCACCCAATTTGATATATTCTTAGGAGAGATTTGTTATGCTCGCGCAACCTCCAGTAAAAATTAGGAATATTCTTGAAGACCAAAAACAGTTTTTTCGGACTGGGAAAACTAAAGATGTTGATTTTCGGATTGCCCAATTACAAAAATTAAAGCAAGCAATAACTACAAACCAACCGCATATATTTAAAGCTTTAAAGGCTGATTTAAATAAGTCTGGTTTTGATGCTTACTTTGAAATCATCGGAATTATCAAGGAAATTGATTATGCTCTCAAGCATATTAAAGATTGGGTAAAACCACAAAAAGTTGCCACTCCGTACCATCAGTTTCCTGCGTCAACTCACATTTATGCTGAACCTTTTGGGGTGACTTTAATTATCGGCCCTTGGAATTATCCATTTAACTTGGTAATGACTCCTTTAATTGGAGCGATCGCATCTGGTAATTGTGCTGTTTTAAAACCTTCGGAAATATCTGCTCAATCTTCCATTGTGATTGCTGAAATTATCAGTAAAACATTTGAATCTGGTTTTATTAAGGTTATTGAAGGTGGTGTAGAAGTAACTCAAGAACTTTTGGCAGAGAAATTTGATCATATATTTTTTACTGGCGGCACAGAAGTTGGTAAAATTGTCATGTCGGCTGCTGCCAAACATCTGACTCCAGTTACTCTCGAACTAGGTGGCAAAAGCCCTTGTATTGTTGATGAAAACACTCATTTAGAGTATACTGCTAAACGGATTGTCTGGGGAAAATTCATCAATGCTGGACAAACTTGCACTGCTCCCGATTATCTGCTTGTGCATAAAAACATTAAAGCAAGTTTGTTAAATAAGATCGAGAAATATATCAAAGAATTCTATGGCGATATGCCATCAGACAGTCGAAATTATTCCAGAATAATTAACCAAAAACATTTTTTCAGGCTTGCTAATTTCCTAAAGTATGGGACAATTATATTAGGAGGAGATACTCATCTCGAAGACCTCTACATTGCTCCCACTCTTATCGATCAAGTCTCTTGGGAAGACAAAATAATGCAGGAAGAAATTTTTGGGCCGATTCTTCCTGTGATTGAGTATACAGATATAGATGAAGCGATCGCCATCATTAACGAAAAACCCAAACCCTTAGCTCTTTACTTTTTTTCTAATAATAAACAACATCAAACTAAGGTATTGCAGTCAACTGCATCAGGTGGCGTTTGTATTAATGATACAGTCATGCATTTAACTATTCCTTCCTTACCTTTTGGAGGAGTTGGTGAAAGTGGTATGGGTCGTTATCATGGTAAAGCTGGGTTTGAAAACTTCTCTTATCAAAGAAGTGTATTAAATAAGTCTTTTCTCTTCGATTTAAAATGGAGATATTATCCTACTCCCAAAGGTGTGAAAAAACGCTAATTGAGAATAAAATTAGTGGCATTCTCCACTTTTATTTTGCCAAACTGAAATTTGCAAACTGAATAATTTTCAACAACTTTACAATTGATTTAAGTTAACAAAGAGAACAAAAATGGTAACAACAACAGTCAGTCCTTATCTGCAAGAAAACTTTGCTCCAGTACAAGAAGAGATCACCACTGATGAACTCGTAATAATCGGTGAATTACCTACTGATTTATCTGGAATGTTTGTCCGCAATGGCCCAAATCCCAAATTTGCTCCCATTGGTAATCATCAGTGGTTTGATGGCGATGGGATGTTACATGGGGTGCAAATCGACAACGGCAAAGCCTCCTATCGCAACCGCTACGTGCAAACTAGAGCTTTAAAGATGGAGGTAGAAGCAGGGCGATCGCTTTGGAAAGGCCCAACTGAACCACCTAATTTCGATCTTCCTCATAATAATCTGTTTGGGCCTTTCAAAAATACCGCCAATACTGCCTTAGTCTGGCATAGCGGAAGACTTTTAGCTCTTTGGGAAGGAGCAGAACCATACGAAATTGCAGTACCGAACTTAGAGACAGTTGGGCCATACAACTATCAAGGTAAATTAGCATCTCGGTTTACAGCCCATCCCAAAATTGATCCCGAAACTGGCGAAATGATGTTCTACGGTTATGCCGTCACTTCAGAACCATATTTGCAATATAGCGTTGTGTCAGCCCAAGGAGAACTAACAAAAACCGTTACCATTGATATCCCTGCACCAGTGATGATGCACGACTTCGCCATCACTGAAAACTATACTATCTTTATGTCTCTGCCCTTAACTTTTAGCATGGAAAGAATCATGCGGGGGGAATCAGCTTACTTATTTGAGTCCGATGTTGCTAGTCGTTTTGGCATTCTGACTCGTCATGGAGATAACAGTGATATTCGTTGGTTTGAGGCTCTTTCTTGCTATATTTTCCATACTGTCAATGCCTATGAAGTGGGAGAAGAAATCGTCCTCATCGCCTCTCGGATGAGTGGGACAACATGCCTTGACATCCCGACTAAATTCAAGGATACTAATGATGATCGACCAAGGCTATACCGCTTACGTTTCAATCTCCGCACAGGTGCAGTCAGAGAAGAAGCATTAGATGATGTGGCATCAGATTTTCCCAGTTTAAATCCGCAAAAATTGGGACGCGAATGCAGATATGCTTATACAGCAAAAATGGCAACTGGGCAAAGGCCAGCATTTAGCTTTGATGGATTGCTGAAATACGACTTTACAAATAACTCCTCCCAAGTGTACGAATTGGGAGCGGGTCGTTATGGTGGCGAAGCAGTTTTTGTCACTCGCCCTAATAGTAATGCTGAGGATGATGGCTGGTTAATCACCTTCGTTTATGACAGTACAACCCAAGCCTCGGAATTGTTAGTGTTAAATGCCCAGGATCTAACTGCTGAACCTATAGCTAGAGTGCTGATCCCGCAGCGAGTTCCTTATGGTTTTCACGGTATTTGGATTCCAGAAGCATCTTTGAGCTAAACACAAGTATTTAGTGAAGCGATCGCACTCAGATACTTTCACAAAAGAAAGTCATGAAGGAAGAATATGGTGAACAAGGTATATGACGTGATTGTTGTCGGTGCTGGGCCAGCCGGAATAACTGCGGCGAATTTGCTAGCCAGGAAGGGATGGGAAACTCTGATTGTTGACCGAGGGCTTCAACAAAAGCTGCAACTCCCAGAAACTTTTTATGGTATCAGTCGTGACCTGTTGACACGGCTTGACATTGAGAAAGAAATCGGAATTGCGATCGCTGCACCCAAAACTATCCGCCTCGTTTCAGCCAATGATAATTTTATCTACCACATTGGCATTGAACCGAACGAAGGCACTAGTAGCCATTATGGTATGAGCCTAAATCGGGAAATCCTAGAAAAAGTTTTGATAGAACGTGCTGTGGGAAGGGGTGCTACTTACTTACCAACTGCGATCGTCAAAGACTTTATCTTTGCAGATGACCAAGTTACAGGTATCAAGTGTCGCACACATGATGGAGATATTGAATATAGTGCCAGAGTAGTGATTGACACTAGAGGCCAAGAAACACCGCTGATCAATCGCTTGGGATCAAACAGCAAAGAGAAAAATCAGGATAACCATATTGCAGTTTTTTCCCAATTTACTGGATCTAGTTTCACTGAAGTTATTCCTGATAACGGTATTTTAGCCGTCACTTTAGATCGGGGTTATGTTTTAGCTATGCCCATTGCTGACAAGCGAGTCAGTATTATGGCTGTTTTAGAAGGAGAAAAAGACAGCCCCAATCATCATAATTGGGACAAAATATTTCAGGAAGCTGTCGGCAATTGGAAACCGCTAGCTCAGGCTATTCAAACAGCCGAAAAAGTCACTCCCACATCGCCAGTTATGAATCATAACTGGGAATATGAAAGATTTTCTGGCAATGGATTTTTAGTGGTGGGAGATGCAGTGGCATTTCTTGATCCCTTTTCTTGCAATGGCATGGCAATTGGGATGAATGGCGGAGAAATTGCTGCTGATTTTGTTACTAAAAATCTGGCGCAGGGTAATGGATGTTGGGAAGCAGAAAATTTATCTATTTACGATCAACGAATTCGCGCTCTGATTAACAAGTGGAAGCGAGTCTGGGGAATTGAAAACCTCAGTTTATCAAGTATGGGTTTATTGAAGCAGTCTCTTAAGCTGCTGAGTCAACTCCAATTTCTCAAACTAGGAGCGCTAAACGAAAACTGGAAGCAGAATAGCCCTGCTTTGGCTAGCAGAACTTGAGTTTTAGTTAAAAAGCCACAACTCAAATTAGGAGAATGAAGGTGATGCAAGATTTTTTAGCCGAAACAAGAAGACTACGTGGAGTTAACCTTTTACCATCTGGGGTAGCACAGCGTCTTAGCACAATACATAGCACTTACACTCAAGGCTACCAGGTAGCAACTACCACTGACGAACTAGAAGCAATTTTTCCTAAACTAAATGCAGTTCCAGCAAACTTGCTCGGATTCGCCTTGGAGGGAGTAGGCACTGGTTTGGCCTTACGTGATGTAGTTGCACCTACTGAACACAAACGAATAGAAGCTTTTGTCAAAGGTTCTGGATTTGCTTATCAAAACTTTGTTTATGTAGGTTTAGGTTTGATGCTGGGCAAAAAGAAGCTGCCTATCGAACCTTATTTAGAATCACTTATCCCCTCTAAGAGTTGGTTAGTACTCGATGGCTATGGCTTTCAGCATGGTTTTACCCACTGGCAAGATTATCTCCAAGGTCAACCCATACCTGAAACACTTTCTGGCTACGCTTGCCAAGTTTTCGATCAAGGTATGGGGCGGAGTATTTGGTTTATTGACGGTACTGATGTTACTCGCATTCCGCAGACTATCGCTGGTTTTCCAGTAGAAAGACAGATCAACCTGTGGGGAGGAGTTGGTTTTGCTTGTGCTTATGCTGGTGGTGTAGAACGCCCAACTTTGGAAGCTTTAAAAATAGCAGCGGGATCTTATCATCCGATTTTGGCTCAAGCAGCCGCAATAGCTGCCAAGTCCCGTCAACTAATTGGCAACCCAGATGTTTATACAGAATTAGCTTGTAAAGTTATGTGCGGGATGGGAGCTGAAGCAGCAGCAGAGACTGTAGACAAAATCTTAGACAGCCCGTTGAACACAATAGATACACCAGACCAGAAAAGCTGGCAATCTTACCGCATACATCTCTTACGTCAGAGCAGAATTGCCCTACTAGCTTGAAACTGGGACATTGGACATGGATTTTTTCATGATTCATTGACTGACTTGAAAATAGGCAAAAGGTAAAAGATTCAAACAGGAAAATTAAAATGATACAGACGGGAGAGACAGTAGAGAAGACACAAAAGGATCAAATGGACCCTTGGCTAGCTTCACTACTGAAGGCGAGAGAGAAACGTGGAATTCAGGCGCTTGATCCGGCAACAAAGCAGCGATTTGTCAAGGTAAGGCGGGCTGTGTTGGGTATCAACGAGCTAGTCGGTGCTGGTGAGGAACCAAAAGTAATTTTAGCTAAATTGCAGACAATAGAGCCGGAATTACTCGGATTTGCCCTAGAGGGAGTTGGCATGGCACTTGCTAAACAGGATCTAAATACACCTGGAAAATTCAATCGAGTAGAGGCTTTTACCGCAGGTACGAGTGTAGCTTACCAACTTATGGTGTTCTTGGGGGTAGGTGCTTTTTTGGCGACAGATCGGCTACCACTTGAGCTATTCATCACATCCTATTTAGAGCCATTTAATCCCTTACGCGTGTGGGCGATCGCAGATGGCTATGGCTTTCAATCTGGTATGCTTCACTGGCAAGACTTTCTCTATGGTCAACCCAGACCCGAACATTTTTCTGGCTACACTGGTCGCATTTTTGACCAAGGATTAGGTCGAAGTATTTGGTTGATAGACGCGGGTAATGTCACCCATATCCAACAAACCATCGCTACTTTCTCACAGAGCAGACAGCCGGATCTGTGGTGTGGTATTGGCTATGTATGCAGTTCTATTGGTGGTGTACAGCGTGAAACTCTAGAAGCTTTAGGAGCCGCCGCCGGAGCTTATCTGCCAGCCTTAGCTCAAGGTGCAGCTTGTGCAGCTAAGTTCCGAAGAATACTAAACACATCAGCAGCCCACGTAGAATTAGCTGATGCGGTTCTCTCAGAATTAGTTGCGAATGCGGCAGAGAGTACAGACTTACTTTGGGAAAGAAAATTGAATATTGGCGCAACACCAGCTGAGTCTTTATGGCAGAACTATCGAGCCTATCTCATCTGTAATTAGATTTTTGATTTAACAATTCTCAACTTCTCAGCTAGTGAGATAACACCAATGAAAACTATTGACCAAACACTTGAATACGATGTCGTAATTATGGGAGCAGGATATGCAGGAGTCTGCCAAGCTCGTCATTTATTGCTCAAAATTCCCAATATCCGAATTGCCATAGTTGATCCACGTTCCGAAAATCCATCTAAACTAGACCACAGACCAGGTGAATCAACCTTGGAAGCGGCGTCTATGTTTCTCTTTAGCGAGTTAGGTCTCCATGATTATCTTCTGGAACAACATACCCATAAAGCAGGTCTTAACTGGCATTGGCCAAAAGATGTAGAAAAAACAGAATCATTGGATGACTATTACAACATCTGGGTTAACCGACAACTAACAATTCCATCTTTTCATTTGAATCGCTTGAAGTTTGATCTAGATGTGCTAGAGATGAACAAGCAGATGGGAGCGCATTTCTATAATGGTCGTGTTGTTGATTTAGACTTAACTCCAGGAGATGAACTCAATACTGTTAAGGTTAAACTCCACGATGATTATATACATTTAAAATCAAAACACTTAATTGATGCAGCAGGTCGCAAGTTTATCATTGGGCGTAAAACTGATAACCTTTTATTGAATCCGAAAGAGTTACCTGTTAATATTAAACCGAGTTCGGGATGGGTGTTAGTCAAGAATGTAGACCGCACTATTTTTGACAACAGTGTATATTCCACAGAGTCCTTGGAAAGTCGTTACTATGCTACCAATCATTGGATGGGCAAAGGTCACTGGTTATGGATGATTCCTGTTGACACCCAAACAAAAGAGTTATCAGTTGGACTGATTCATCATCCAGACGTTATTCCATCTGAATTGGTCAACACGAAAGAAAAGTTTTATGCCTTCCTCAAAGCCAACCATAATATACTTTACCAACTCCTCAAGAGTGGTGAGCATGTTGAATTTAATTACTGGCCTAAGATCGCTCATACAAGTAAAAAGCTTTTTTCTACTGACAATTGGTATGTCATAGGAGATGCAGCCAGCAACTTTGACGCGCTCTACAGCACTGGAACAACAATGTCTTGCATAGCGATTGAATCTGTAACTGAGATTATTCGTGCCAAGCTGGGAAATGAAAAAGATGCTGAAAAGAAACGCGAGGCTTACCATCACTTTAATCTTGCCCTTGCTCGCTTTATGAATGTTGCTGTCAGCAATCAGGAAAAGCAAGTTGGTAACGCCAGTATCATGAGTTGGCGGCTCTATGGGAACTATATGGTATGGTTTAACACATTACTACCAATATATGTTGGTAAGTGGCACTTAGACTTACTGTTTTCTCGTCTGGCTCTGATATTTTTCAAAATTAATAGTAGTTTTTGGATGGATACTTTCAAACAGCTGAGTTATTTGGCTGAACGCAGGACAAACATCGGATTAATGGATCAGCTACGAGCCGATCAGTTAATTGGGGGTTATCATCCAGATAAATTCTTTGATAATTTTCTGGAAAATGCGAAATTAGAGCCTGGGAAACTGAATGTTTTTGCAGGACTCAGGGCCTACTGTTTCTATATAGTAATTTGGTTTATTATGTTGCAATGGAAAGGATTTGGTCCTATAGGCTTGCTCAGACCCCGCAACATTTTCCATATTATGCGTCTGTTGTTGACAGGGGTAGTAATGTTGATCGCAGAATTAACCCACAAACTTAAGGTAAGTGGTCAGCCTTCAAATAGTATCGTTAAGGATACACGTGAAGAGTTCAAGAATTACCGCTATCAATCTAGACTACTTAATTGGGTAGATACAACTGAGATTTCAGTTACTCGGCACAATTAATGCTAGCTCGTCACGGCTATCATTTTTTGTTGGCAAAGGAAAAAAGAGCGATGTCTACGATGGTCACTGAGCTTGCCGAAGTGCGGGCTACGCCTACGCCTTGCAGAGAATGCAACCAAATAGTAGAGCGAACCTTTGCTTTTGAGGAAAGACACGAAGCCTTGATACAGCAAGCAAGGGGCGCATACTTCGGACAAATTTGGATTCGTTTTTAACGAACTTTGGGGGTTTAAGTCCCCAGTAAGACAGACAGCGCGTTTTGGGTCGGGGTCTAAATCCCCGGACGATCACAGACTCGCTTGCCGCCGGCGCTAACACAAAACGTAATTGCGAATTGCGAATTGCGAATTGCGAATTGTTTTAACTGGAGGAGTATAAACGCAACGCCAAAAAATCATTCTGCGAAATACAAAAATGGCCGTTTTCTTCATTGCAAGTATGCAATGTCGAGCAATTCAAAACTCTCTAGTAGGAAAATTCAGGAGAAATATATGACAACGACAACTGTTGATATAAATCAAGATAAGCGTGTGCAAACCATTAATTACACAGTGACACGGGTGATTGTCTCCTCAGACAAGCCATTTCAGGAGGTAATTGATGCGATCGAGTCTGTAGTTGGTGACGGCAAATACAGCGTCTTTGA
This sequence comes from Halotia wernerae UHCC 0503, assembly GCA_034931985.1. Lineage (GTDB taxonomy): Bacteria > Cyanobacteriota > Cyanobacteriia > Cyanobacteriales > Nostocaceae > Halotia > Halotia wernerae. The sequence goes on along the minus strand of JAYGHB010000121.1, from coordinate 14,384 downwards.
AGAACTTGTTGACGCTAATGCTCCTTTTGAAGAGGTCAAAAACGTTGTTGAGTCAATGTTAGGTAAAAGTGGTTTCATGAAAATGGCCGTGTTTAATATGGGTGCGCTTTTATCTCTTATGGGTAAACCCAAGAATGTCAAACTCTACCTAATTGGCAACCCATTAATAGCAAACCAAATGATTGAACAAAATCCTGCGGTTGGTCTTTACGTTCCACCAAGATTGCTGGTGTATGACGATTATGACGGGAAGACTCATATTGCTTACGATAAGCCATCGTCGATGTTATCTCAATTCGACAACGGATTGATTTTGAAAGTCTCGCAAATGCTCGATCAGCGTTTCCAAGAAGCTGCTGTAGGTATTGCATAACTTATTCTTTTGATTTGAAGCCGTCTACCCACTGATATTTAAGCGATCGCTCTCACCTTTAACGCATATTCAGCTAGTTTTTGGCTGTGGCGATCGCTTTTTTCTATGCTGGTGTTCAAAGTAGCCCAATATGCAATCACTTATGAAAATACAAAACTTATTTACAAAGGCTTTCTGGTTGATATTAGTTTGTATCACAGTTATGGTTGTCAGTATTTCCAGATTAAGTCCTAGTTTGGCTCGTTCCACGACAGCACCTCCAGCACAACTATCAGCAACAAAAGTCACTATAGCTGAGTATAATTCACAAAGTTCAGAAACAATGTCTCTCTACAGGAGATTAGGAGGCTACAACGCGATCGCTACTATCGTTGACGATATGACACAATTCGCATTGCAAGACCCAGCGATCAATCAATATTGGTCTTACTTGAGTACCGACTCAACACAGAAGTTCCGTCAGGGAGTAGTAAATCTAGTCTGTCAAGTGACGGGTGGCCCTTGTATTTATACAGGACGGACTATGAAGGTTGTTCATAGTGGAATGCATGGAGGGATCACGAACAATGAATTTAATGCTTTTGTGAATGCTATAGTGCTAGCTCTGAATAAACAAAATGTTAAATTAAAAGAAACATCCGAAGTACTGGCATTTGTCAACAGTCTTAGAAAGGAAATTGTCGAAAAGTTCTAAAGTAAAGCATGGTACGACCGGCGTTTCCAATAAGTTGCTGTAGGCATTGCATAAGCATTCTTTTGATTTTAAAAAGGCAGAGGGCAGAAAAAGTTACAAACATCAACCCTCGTGAGTGAAAGCTCCCCTGCTTTTTTACTTTCAGCCTTCTACCCACTGATATTTAAGCGATCGCAAGAGCCAAAAGCTAGCTTAATAATGATTTTAGTCTTCAGTTTAGTTTGAAGGTGGGAGCGATCGCTTTTCTCTCTGCTTGCGTTCAAAGTAGCTACAATATGCAATCACTTTTAGGTGAGAGGATTACCCTAAATGTTTATCAACACTAAAAACTTGATTTTCCAAAAGCAGGTTAAGCACATTTTTCCACCTGTTTTTGGGATTACAATTCTGTTAATTGGATGGCATCTACTCAGCTTAAATGCTGGAACATCGCTGCCTTCTCCTTTGAAGGTGATAACTGAGAACTGGGACTTGATTAAAGACCCCTTTTTCAATAAGGGAGGCAATAATAAAGGCTTCTTCTGGCTGATTCTTGCTAGCATTAAAAGAGTGGCTTTTGGTTACTCATTAGCTATAATAGTAGGCATTTCTGTTGGTTTTATCATTAGTCTGAACAAATTTAGCAGAGAAGCAATCGACCCGATCATTCAGCTATTGCGTCCGGTTGCCCCTCTTGCTTGGCTACCTCTGGCTCAGGCTATTTTCCTCAAACCCGATCCCTCTGCCATCTTTGTCATCTTTATCACGGCAATTTGGCCGATTATCCTTAATACTGCTTTGGGTGTGCAGCTGATTCCTAGAGATTACAGCAACGTCTCCAAGATTTTAGGACTCACAATTTTTGAGAACTTTTTTAAAATCCTCCTACCTGCGACACTTCCCTACATTTTTACAGGATTAAGGATTGCACTCGGTCTATCTTGGTTAGCCGTTGTTGCAGCAGAGATGTTGCTTTCTTACGATGGAATTGGCTTTTTTATCATAGATGCATACAACAACTCAAACATTAGTGAAATCATCTTAGCAATTATTTACTTGGGTGGAGTTGGTCTAATTTTAGACAAAATAATGGCTTATATATCCTTCAAAATAACTCCACAAGAATAACCTACTTGCAGAAAAAACTTCCAAGCTTAAGCACATAAGAGGAATATAAATATGTCTAGTTTTGTTGAAATTCAAGGGATCGAAAAGGAATTTAAACTGTCGGATGGTAGCAAAAATATTGCCCTCCAAGATATCAATCTGAAAATCATGCCAGGAGATTTTGTTTCTCTCATCGGTCATTCTGGTTGTGGTAAGTCTACCTTACTAAATATTGTGGCTGGATTAGAAAAAGCAACACAAGGCTATGTGCAAGTTGATGGTCAATTAGTACGCAAACCTGGTTCTGATCGGATGATGGTGTTTCAGAACTATTCCCTCTTACCTTGGTTAACCGCTTGGGAAAATGTTGCCTTAGCTGTTAATAAGGTAATGCACTACAAATCCAAGAAAGAACGCCATCTGCTAATTGCTCATTCTCTAGAAATGGTGGGGCTGAAAGATGCCATTCGCAAAAAACCAACACAACTATCTGGGGGAATGAAGCAACGAGTAGCCCTAGCAAGAGCCTTAGCGATTAAGCCCAAGCTGCTACTTTTGGATGAACCATTTGGAGCTTTGGATGCTCTAACTCGTAGTTCCCTACAAACTGAGTTGATGCATATTTGTAATACAAACGATATCACTGCAATGATGGTTACTCATGATGTGGATGAGGCACTATTGCTCTCTAATCGCGTGGTGATGTTAAAAAACGGCCCTGGTGCAACCATCGATCAAGTTTTGGAAGTGCCCTTTGAACATCCTCGGTTCCCGACGGAGATTATGGATAGCAGTAAATATCATGCACTCCGGCATGAAATGATGCAATTTCTGTACAGACAGCAGCAAGTTAAATATATAGAAAGCCAAGTTGCAGTTTAGACCTGTCACATAACCTTGGCTCAGTTTTTAGTTTAGACATTCACAGGACTTACGCAAAAATTGCCGAAAAGCTTAATTATATCGAACCGCCATCGCGCTTCGCGTCTCGCAGAGAAGACGCCATCGCGCAGCGTCTCGTTAGAGAAGAACGCCAAGAATTCGTAGAGTGTGCGTAAGTCCTAATTCATAAGGACGCTATAGATGCATAGCAGTGAGCAAATGCGATCGCATTTGCTCTAAGATAACGCTCAAAAAGAACCCATCAAAGTATATATCTTTCAAGAGATATCAATATGACAAAGCTTTCCAGACGCAAATTTTTAGCAACGACAGGTGCAGCAGCACTACTGACTCAAACCATCACCCATCGTGCTACTTTTAGCTCTACTGTTAACCAGTTGAGTTCAGGTGTGTATGCTGGTGCTAGTGATACTCCTGAAGTTAAAACTGCTACATTGGGCTTCGTTGCTGTGAGTAGCTGCTCTCCTTTAATCATCGCCAAAGCTAAAGGCTTTTTTGCTAAGTATGGTATGCCTGATGTCCAGGTAAATAAGCAGCCTTCTTGGGCTGTTATCCGTGACAAACTAATGTTAGGTTCCGCCAATGGTGGCTTGGATGGTGCCCATTTACTCTTTCCCATGACATACCTGATGGCTACGGGAGAGATTACATACGGTCGTAAAATCCCGATGTACATTCTGGCTCGGATGAATGTGAATGGACAAGGGATTTCACTTGCCAATGCCTATAAAAAGTTAAACCTTGGTTTGGACAGTTTTGCTCTCAAATCAGCTTTGGCTAACAAAACGTTGACTGGAGAAATCCCCCGCTTTGCTATTCCCTATCGACGGGTAACAGGAGATTTTTTCATGCGCTGGTGGCTAGCTTACGGTGGTATCGATCCAGAAAAGGACGTATCGCTGACTGTTGTCCCACCGCCGCAGATGGTAGCTAATATGCGCGGTGGGACGATGGATGGTTTTTGTGTCGTCGATCCTTGGCATCATCGTTTGATTAAACAAAAGCTTGGCTACTCGACTGTGACTAGTGGGGAGTTGTGGAACAATCACCCTGAAAAAGCCTTCTCTATGCGTGGTGATTGGGTAGATAAGTATCCCAAGGCGGCTAAGGCAATGCTGGCTGCTGTCTTAGAAGCTCAGATGTGGTGCGATCGCCCTGAAAATAAGCAGGAAATGTTTCAGATTCTCTCACAGCGCCAGTGGATGGGAGTCAAAAGTGATTTCCTGCGCGATCGCTTACTAGGCAAATTTGATTATGGAAACGGCCGCGTCGTGGAAAATAGTCCTCATGCGATTAAGTTTTGGCGCGAAAATGCTTCCTACCCTTACAAAAGCCATGATCTGTGGTTTTTGATTGAAGATATGCGATGGGGGTATCGTTCCCCAGAATTTCAGACTAAACCTTTAATTGAGGCTGTAAATCGGGAAGATTTGTGGCGAGAAGCCGCAAAATTGATCGGTCAGGAGAAAGCGATTCCACCAAGTACATCACGAGGTGTAGAGAAGTTTTTTAATGGTTTGGAATTTGATCCTGAAAATCCTCAAACTTATTTAAATGCTCCTATACTTAGAAAAGTTTAATTAGTTATTCACAATACAACAACATTATTGTGAATATCTTCCACTGCTGCTAATTACTACTTCAAGGAAAGTTACAGAATGACGCATAGGAACATTCTAAGACAATACATATCGAGCTTATTTGATCGTCAATTAATGCCAACTGCTTTTAAAGTAGCGTTATTTATAGGATCTCTCCTGTTCACAATCAATCATGGTTGGGCACTTTTGACTGGTCACATGACATCTGAGCGTTGGATTTCTGGAAGTTTGACTTATTTTGTTCCTTACATGGTCAGTATTCACGGTCAATACATTGGTAGAAAAGGATAGGTCTAGTTTTGTCAAGAAGACCTATCTATTGATAATATTAACTAAATATTTACCAAACACATCTCAAAAGTCAACTGAGTCTTGCAGAATATCTCTTACTGCAAATTTTGATTAATGTGCTGCAATCGATGTTAAATGTTTAAATACAATTTGGATGGATGGAGGATATCGGGGAGAAGATTTTATGCACTGGGTGATGGATATGTTTCGGTGGATTGTTGAAATCGTTCTCAGACCTTTGGAGAAGAAGGGTTTTGTTTTATTACCAAAACGGTGGGTCGTAGAAAGAACTTTTGGTTAGCTCAATTGGTGTCGGCGTTTGAGTAAGGATTATGAAAGACTCCCCGAAACTTCCGAGACTTTTATCTACATAGCAATGATTCGGATCATGGTCAGACGACTCGCATAATTTTTGACTCGCTTTGACTTTTAAAACATCCTCTAACGGGAACTCAGGGCTATGAAGCTTATTTTATCTGTATCCTAGCCTTTTTTGTCGCCCCGTCAGCTAACTAAATAATTACAATGATTAGATTAATTGAGAAGCAAATTCAAACATGGTGTGAGAACAACGGTTGGACAGACTATTTTATCCACGATGGGGAATTTTATGCCTTCCCCCCAGAAGCTGTTATTCCTGTACCTATACCAATGCAATTAATTAAGGGGGCTAAACTCTACAATATCTTCAGGTATCTATGGGTGCTTTTGCTGTGTATGAGTGGTTGAGGTAAGCAGAGCTATGAGCAATGATTTGAGGGACATTTGCTCGTTTCCATTGTGTCCCAGAAATCTTGTTGGACGATCAATCTATTTAACGGCAGATTCAACCGAACCAGAACTAATTGAACAAATTTATTCAGCTTGATGATATTCTTAGTTTATAATGCGATCCTTATGTTTATCGAGATACAGCGCTTCCGGCTATTATGCAATACAGTTTTTCTCCTTGCCCTCTCCTATCAAAGCTTTCAGATTTGAGGATGTACCTCATAGCTGCCGTAAGTGCTGTAATGACGAAATTTTGTGCTTGTTTACCCTTACAATCAGTCAATAAGGCTTTAGCTGCCTCAATCTGGCCTTTCCATAGTAGAGCCAGTGCTTGTTTCAAGCGTTTGAGTTAACCCCCGACTTTGTATAGGTTTTTCATTAAATGAAACCAATCAAGCACTTCTCGACGTTGTACATCAGGCGCTAGTTGGTCAATGATATTCCAAATCCCATCATGTCCATCACCGATACAGGTAACTGTACTAGCCAGTAGTTGATCATTCACCCAATCAATCACAACCTGATTATCTTGAAAGGACGTTCCCACCATTCCATTGTCATGTAAGCTAATTGCTTTATAGCCAAGCCAAGCACATATTGAACCAGAAGGAGTCCGAACGCGAATGTTCCCACCATCAACGCTTAATTCTTCAACCGTGTTTTCTGGTGTCGGCAATTCAAAATTCTGGCGATGTACCAATCGTTGCTGACTACTGCGGGAAACTTGCACGCCTGTGAAATATTCTATATCTGCTGCTGCATCTTCATAGCTGACATTTGCACTCACGCGCAGACAGCAAATTTCTAGATACGGACTCAGTTGATTACTAGAAGGGACTTCCAATTGCTGCGCTTGCTTAGTTGTGATTGGCAATTCTCCCAAAATACTTTTTAGTCGTCGTTTATACCCTGCTCTTGTGTCCGTAACTGTTTCGATAAAAAAACCCCTACTTCTGGCATGACGTGCTTCTGCATTTGACTTCGCACTGCCTCTTCAATTCCTGCAAGGTTTGTTAGTCTTTCTGGCGACGTATCTTCGTATAGTATTTTAGCGATCGCTTGAATATGTTCTTGAAGAGCTTGCTTTTGTTCTGGGGTCATTGGTCAGTAAATACACTCGTCCTACTTATCCTGACTGATTTTCGCCCTCTTTGCAAAAAACTGGGATGCTCCCATCAAACATCTGTGATTGTGCATGAAAACGTGGATCAAATTTTCGGGATGCTAGCAGATTTCAAAGAGCGAAATCCCCAAACTTTCAAATTCCTGTGCGATAACAGCGGGGATTTAACGCTTGGAGATGCAATTCAAGGGTTAGCGCAAACACTGGATGTATTGGAAGAAAAACAAGGGTGACAAGTATGCAATCTACGGTAACAGTACGACGGCTATGGAAGCAGCCAAAGTTTTGCATTGGGCAGCGCACATCACTAGGGAAAATCGTCGGGGTAAATTACAACGATGGTTGGGAGTATACAATATTGATCAATGAAGTTTGTGGGCAATTAGTGCAACTATCAGAAGCGGAAATTCGTTTGCTTTCAGAGCAAGAGATAGAGTCACAGATACTAGCTGAAGTAGATTTATATTTGACTCAGTTGGTGATTCTTCAACAAGAGTTAGGAGCCGACTTGAGAATCAATACTCCTTTTGGGCGAGTTCATTTGCCTACTCCTATTAATCAACGTAGGAATGATAGCGCGTCTAGATTGTCGGAGCCAATACGGTCAAAGGTTTCAGCTTGATTTGTCTAATTAAAAACTGAAGCCAACCGTTAAATGCAATTGGTTAGCTTCAGAAAAATCGATTCAACCAAAAATATCTTACAGCTAATTCCGAAGCTAGCGGTTGCCTTTCATTTAATAGTATGGGCGACTGCTACGCAAAAATGCATTGGAATAATCAAGGATAGTCAGATGGAATTAAGTCCTGTTTACGATCCTAAATCGCTTAGTTCATCAAAAGTATATCGAATCGACGGAGCCTTTTATCAATATCTACAATCTTCAGGCAGTACCACCCACCCACAATATGTATTCGGTCATTTACCTGCACCAGGGCATAAAAAGAAATCTGATTTAGTGCTAAATCGCAATAAATTGATAAATCGCTGTGAAGAAGTAGTAGGAATGGCTTGCAATACTACTGAAGCGAAAGAAAGCTCCGAGCAACTTCAGTTATTTTAACGCCATGCCGATATATAAACCACCTGTCGTTAAAAGACCCATTAAATTGCAAAACAAGATAATCTATCGAGTTATCAAAGATATCCAGCACATCAAGAATAATTCCCAGCTTGGAAGAGCCAAAGTCAACAAGAAATCTTGCATGGTTCGTCAGCAAGGGCTTTACTGGGAGATTATGTAGCTCCAATTCGATTCTAAGCAGCTTTTCTTGTTCTAGGAATAAGAAAAGCTGCGCTTAAAAGATTTGAGAATATAAAGTACTGAATCATGGTACAAGCAATTGCTAATCCTGAAGCATTTCTTAAAGATGCAGTGGTCGAGCGTTACAATTTTTCAAAACTTAAAATTAAATAATTGAATTTAATTGTGGAAAGCTATCAACAAAGCAAGGGCATCATGAGGGAAAGAATCTTAGGTAAAAATTTGAAAGAACTCCGCGCAATAGCTAAGCAGTACAATATCAAAGGGCGGAGTAAAATGAACCACGAAGAACTACAAAAAGCTTTATGGAAAGCTATTTACAGTGAAGATTGTCTTCCTAACAACCGCAGAGAGTCTTTAGAGTTTTTACTATTGCACCCAAGTCCATTAGTTCAAGATATGTCGCATATGTGGATGGTCTATGGTGGCAAGAAAATTATTGATGCGCTGGAGGTAGTGGTTAGATGTCATTCAACTATTTTACACGAAGACAAGGAAATCAACGCCATTCCATCTCAAGCCTTTGAGGACATGATTAAAGCAAGTATATCTGTGATTTACACTCATGTTTCAGCCATGTCGGGGATATTAGATATTATTCAACAACAGTATTACGCCGAAAGGAAATTAGAACACTGGGAAGGCGATGTACTTTATCTTGTTAGCGAAGAAGGCTTCATCAGTTACGATTCTAATCCCTATAAAGTGTTTTTCTACCCCTGTGGAAAAGCTCGACCACCCCACACATCGGGGTGGATACTTTTAGAACCTGGACAAAAAGAATTAGCTAAAAAGTTAATTAAACAGCAATGGAAATACGATAAAAATTCTCAATGTTACTGGGTGTCCCGTTCAGATATTGAGACAATGCAGCAATACTTTGAAGTTATAAAAACCAGTGGTGAAATTAATGTTTAGCGTAATAAAACTAATGAAACTAAGATATTTGTACAGACGAACACTTGTAGTAATCATGTTACAAGAAAACAACCTAACTCGATTTCTAGCAAACAGTTCAATTCCACTGCTCTTACGAACACCACTCATACAGTTTTTGGTCAAATTGGACAGGTGGATTCTCTTGCAAATGTATGAAGTTTAGTGAATGGTTCTGTAGTTGTTCATCTGACTACGGCAGCGAAACTACAACTGTTAGTCTTAAGGCTCTTAGTAAGAGTTTAAAATTGATTGCCACCAAGTTAATTAAAAGCTTGGTGGTAATTACTTAGTAGCTATTCTCAAATAAAACAATGAAACAACCCTGTAGAAACTGTCCTTTTAGAAAATCCGTGGAATATGCTCTTTCCCCTGAAAAAGCGCATGATATTCTGCAAGCAATCACACATGATAAAGCTTTTCACTGCCATAAAACAGTTGATTATTCCAAATTTCACGAGGGTCGAGTTACTGCTGAATCAAAGCTGTGCTTCGGCGCGGTTTTGTTCTTGGAGAATACAGTTAGAGGCGGTTGTCGTTCAAATGTAATGTTCCGATTTGGGCTGATTATGAAAGAATTTAAGCTTGATGATCTCCGCAAAGATGAGAGCGTATATCAGAGTTTTGAGGAGTTTTTAGAAGGAGTTAGTTATTAATGGTAAAATTGGCTATCTAAATAAAAATAGCCAATTTTATTTATTTAATTAGGTAATTTACGAATTAACTCTTGAATCACATCATTTGTTTTTTTCTCTTTTTCTTTACAGTACTTTTCAAGTCTGTTTGCTTCATCTTGTGTTAGGTCGATATCAATTTTCTTATCGGTAGGTTTTTTACTCATGTGTCACCAATTAGTTATAACACTTGCTCCGTTACTCGTTCCAATCAATGAATCGGTGTTCTAGTATTCCTCTGTTTGTAAAATGTAATGCTCACATTCAGGTCTGTTATGCACCCAAGTAATTTGGGAACCATCAAATAAGGGAATTTCTACTTGCCACCACTGCCCACCCCGCAGACGACGATACCAGCGAAAGTTTGAGCAAGTCCAATCTAAAAATTGCATAGTAAAACTTTGTAAAGCTAGCTAGAAGCTAGCTTTACAGATATGGCGTGTGGCAAATTGATGGCTGGACTGGAAGTAGAAATAGGAAAATTGAGGATACCTTGTTTATCTAAATCCACTCTCAAGTCAGCAGCAATATAAGGACTGAGAACTGAATATGAAGAAGTTGGCATAGCTATCACATCTATTAAGATCCTGCCTCATATAGCAACAGCCAAAGCGGTTAGGACATCATATTTTGATTCACAGGGAACAGGGAACGAGGAGCAGGCAACAGAAAAGTGTCCTAACAATTATGGCGACTGCTATATTACTGTAAACTGAACAGAGGTTAGCCTAAATTGCTATTAGCAGCATATTTGCTTCCTGTGTCTTCTTAAAACAATCTTTAGATGGATGTTTTCACTTGGCAAGAGACAAATTAGTATAAAATCATACTTTCAATAATGGCAAAGAAATAACGGTAGAGACAGCATGGCGTTGGGAATGGGAACGAGTATTGCAATATGCCAGTAGTTGAAAGAGATCGCTAGGCATCCCACTTCACCAACTCCCCATCCACACACGCAATTCCCCACTGCGGAAACCTCATCAGCAGCTTCCTGATCACAATCTGCAAAGCGGGATCATCATTCCAACATTCACGAAGAAACTCAACCCCTGGATTTTCCCTCAAAACCTCCGCTAGCTTAAGTTTTTGCATCCGCCCTGGTCGTGCCTTAGACCGTGCTGCGATCGCTTCGGCGGTAAATAATACCTCACTCGACCATTTCTCAACATTGGGGGCAGACGCGGCGGAACTTTGGTCAACATGATGAGCCTCGTTCTCATCGCCTGAAACCGAGTTTTTAGCCTCCAACGAAGTAAGTACATCTTGACACGATTTTTCCTTTTGAGGCACGGGCGCGGCGGAATAAGTGCCTTCAAGACAATCTTTCGGCTCGACACCACAATCCTGCTTTTCTCCCAGCAACGGAGCAAATTGGCCCTGTACAGCGTCTACAAGCGTCAGCGATGTACAGTCCGTTACCGTAGGTAACTCTTTTTCTTCTTCCACGCTTTCGAGAGTCTGAGGCGACGCGCCCCTAAAAGGCGCGTCAGCCGTCGCCTCATCACGCGTATTTTCGTATGAAGTGGAAGAATTACTTCTCACAATCTCTTTTGAAGAGATTGTGAGAAGTTTCTGAGGAGTTCGTGAGGGTTTCTGAAATCCTTGCTCTGACTGACTTTGATCTGAGATAGATGCTCTGTACAAAGCACCTATTTCTTCAGGGGCAGCATCCATCTCTGTATTGCTAGAATTTGGTGCTTGTTTTTCAGAATCTGGTTGTTGATTTGCAGAATCAATTTGCTCCCAAAATTCTTTCATCCGACTGCCATGCAAATTCCGAATCATCCAACCAACAGTTTCGCGCCCGTCCTGGATCGACTTGTCCGGCTTGAAAATAAACAGTCCACTGTCGGACAAAACTTTCTTAGCAGCGATGAAAGTACTGTAGCCCAGTCCAGTAGAAAGAGGCATCCACCGGGAACCGTAGGGATCAGCCGTCCAACATTCCTGCCACAATTGCGTAACTGAGGACTTTTGTTGCGAAGCCCAGAGCATATCTTCTATTGGGATAATCACATGAAACCTCTTGTATGGGGATTCTTGTTTGCTAGCTGTAGGCTTTTTGGACTTGGGACGAGCGATAGTTGCAGTCATTATACTTACTCCTGTTTATGTTGACGCACGGAAATTTCCCCCACTGTCAGCGCGGGGCTTGGCATTATCTGTGTCTTTTCAAAGTCGTGTCTAAAAAATCACTGGCACGGGCAACAAGTTAGTTATCGCCTTCCCAGAACCGCAATTCATCTCGGAAATACCTGTCAGTCTTTTTGGATTGCTCCTTCCAACAATCCCAAGCCACCACCAACTCTTCGCCCAAGTCCTCCACTACTTCCCCTCTTTCCACATACAAAGTGCGGTAAGGGTCAGCGTGGGAGACGATAGAACCGATTTCAATAACGGGAGGTTGTTCAGCTTTCTCCAAAGCAGTGATTAACTCTGTCTCTTGTGTGGTTAACTCCGCCCAGTAGTCATTTTTGATAGCTTCATACTCAGTAGCCACACTCAAGTAGTCCCACCAACTACGTTCAGGTTGAGCCAGTACCCGCCGAATCTCATTAACCGCCTGGGGCAGCATTTGTAACTGTTCGGCTCGATATGCGATCGCACTTAGTGTTGGTTCACTCCCCAGGATGATTGCAGCTGCTTCGAGCGCTTGGGTATTGTTCATTGCGCTGGCAAGATTACCCAAAGCCATGCCCATCAAGCGTAAGCATTCGGTGGCATTTTCCTTGGGTGGTTCGGTGGCAAGCGATCGCAGGTCAATGAAAGAAGGGGTAAGGGGCAAAGGGTCAGGGGCAAAGGTATTTTCTTCCTCCTTTAACCTTTCCCCATTCCCCATTTCCCGTTCTAAGGCTTTCAGCGATCGCTTAACTTCCTTGTTTAACGCTTTGGTAGCCTGCTGGTTAAGGGTATTTTCCCACTGTTGACCAGGGCGTTCTTGTACAGCGTTTTCTAGTTCTTGAATGCGCTGCTGGAGTTGCTGGTTCTCAAGCTCTAGCTGCCTCAATCCTTCCATCTCGTCCAGCCGTTGCTGCAACTGGATGTTTTGCTCTTTTTGTTGCTTAAACAGTAGTTGCAAGGATGAAAGCTGTTCTTGCACTTGCTGTTCGGCTTTAGCAGTGGCTTCCGCTTGTAGTCCAATTTTCAGATCCTGCTCCAGTCGCTCAATTTCCTGCTGGTGTTGCTCTTCAATAGCAGCGATCGCTTCGGCATACTCGGCTGGATAAGTTCGCTCTCTGGGAAATGGGACACTGGCAGCATCTAGCTCCTCATTATTTACCAGCAATTTTTCACCATCAGCAAATGTGACAATCTGCTGCCAAACGTTTGGTGCGTCTGCCTCAATCAGTCCCGATTCCCCATAGCGAGGATGTGATTGTGATGAAACTGTGACCGAATTACACAATTGCGTTTGACTTTTTTCTTTTTTTGTGATGCGTTTAGTCGTTGGAGCAACCTGTTGTACTGCTCTAGCAAAATCAGCAGCAGTGGGAAAGGGCTTTTCTTGGGCTGCGATCGCTACGGCTTGTTGTAGTTTGTCAGGAGTTTTGACCAGCCGGAGTAATGGGCGAGCCTGGGAAGGTTTGGTGATCTTATCTTTCAAATCTTCGGGCAGAATATCAACTACTCGCTTGGCCGCGAATAGATCTTTGACCCTGCGATATCCACCGTGTTTGTTTAACTCGCTTTCGCAGTAATCCTCAAAACTGGTGTATGCGCCATCTTGGTAATAGCCGTTATCCCGCATCAGTCGCAGTTCGTCGGATGCCTGCCACTCGAATCGGTCTATGGCAGCAAAGGTTTCCTGGATGCTGATGTTGAGATTGCTGTAATCAAGGGTTGATGTTATTTCTGGTTCTAGTGTCAGCATGTTTCTTGCCCACTATGGTAAATGCTGGAAACAGTAAGGGTTTCATGAGCGCCAAAGTGAGTATTTAGCTGATATGGAAGTCATACCAAAAAGTATGCCAACATTTAATTAGCTCACTTTGTCAACGAACGGATTGAGCAGGCGATCGTCTTGCTTGGCGGCCGGCGATCGCTTTCAGTTTTTACTCTACTTTGCTAAACAACATTTCAGTAGTTCTCCATTGTGAGTTAGAAATAATACAAAAAGTAAAATTAATACTAATGAAACATTTTTGTTTAATCTATACCAACTGCATCATTAGTAGAAAGACCGTTTTATCCATTTCATTGAATCTCTTGTACTAAAGCAGCTTTAACTTCAGCATCAAAATTTACGCCAAGTGCTTCAGAAAGTTTACGTAAAGTTTCGCGCGGCAAAGACTTTGCATCTTCAGTTTCTATCCGGTAGAGATTCCCGACACTCATGCCAGCTTGAGCTGCTACCCAAGTAGGGGATAGTCCCTTGGACTCCCTAATCTCTCTAATTCGAGTGCCTAGACCAGGCAAATCAACCGATAAAGTAACTTGCATTAAGTTCATAACTTGACTTCTCCATTAATGTAAGCAAATCATAGCGCTTCTTTCCTCTGTTATCAAGCCTTACTTATTTAGTATTACTTATTCAGTGTGACTTTACAAGCAATAGTTTATAAGCTATACTATAAAATATAAGGGAGGAAACAAGCGTAACGCCTCCTAGTTGTAGAAGAATAATAAAGTTTAACAATAAATAAAAAAGTTCTACAATTTCTGGAT
>JAYGHB010000120.1:0-47428 GCA_034931985.1 Halotia wernerae UHCC 0503 | reverse complement strand
TTCTCATGATGTTCTTGTACCACAAAATATACTATTTTGGAGATGTCTATTGAAGCCATGAACGCAGACAAATTTGATGTTGCGATCAATCTATTTACTACCGATGGCGCACTGCAACCACCATTCCAAAAACCGATTGTTGGACGTGAAGCGATCGCTAAATATATGCGTGAAGAAGCGCAAGGTTTGAACATGATGCCAAAGCAGGGTATCTGTGAAGTTCAGCCAGATGGTTCTAAACAACTTAAAGTTACAGGTGTAGTACAAACTCCTTGGTTTGGCGTTAACGTGGGCATGAATATTGCTTGGCGGTTCTTAATCAACCCCCAAGGTCAAATTTTCTTCGTAGCGATTGATATGTTGGCATCTCCTGAAGAACTGCTAAGTCTGCGTCGCATGTAGAAGTTAAGGTGGGCAATGCCCACCCTGGCTTTTAGTTAAAAGTAAAAATATAAATTTGGTTGACCAAGCCCCGTTGGGGCGGGGTGTAGGGTGCGGGGTGTGGGGTTGCGTGTCGAAATAGCCCCAACAACCAGTGGGATACAAGCCCCGTTTTTAAAGACGATTGCATTGGTCGGGGAATCATACGCCCCAACCAATGCTGTCTTCACTACACCCTACACCCTACCCCCCACACCCTTCTTTGTGACTTTTATAGACGACCAGTTTCATATTTAAATATGAACAAAGAAACAACAAAAATAGCACTTCTAAAGATTGGCGCAAGCTTCCTTCGACAGAAAGGCTATAACAATACTGGAATACAGGAGGTTTTACAAGCAATAGGAGTACCTAAAGGCTCTTTTTACTACTACTTCAACAGCAAAGAAGACTTTGGACTAGAAATTATTAATAATGATGCCCTTGAACACAATCGAGTTTTAGAGCGCTACTTGGGTAACGAAACTTTCACACCTCTGACGCGTTTACGCCGATATTTTGAGGATAAGTGTTCTGAATTTGAATTACTAGAGTGTCGAGAAGGATGTTTGCTAGGGAATATCGGTCAAGAACTAGCTGACCAAAATGAAAGATTTCGCTTACGTCTTAAAGATATTTTCGCAGAGTGGAGCGATCGCTATGTAGATTGCTTGCAACAGGCTCAAGATGCAGGTGAAATTCCTTCTCATCTGGATGTTCGTATATTAGCTGAATTTTGCGTTAACAGTTGGGAAGGAGCATTACAGCAAATGAAAGTGAGTAAAAGCAGCGCTCCTCTGAAAACTTTCATTACTATCATGTTTGATGTTGTTTTGAAGGGTTAATTATCTTTCAGTCTTTTTGGTTTTTGAATTTTTATAGTAGACCAGTCTACTATAAACTAATAAAGTAAAAAATCCATAAAAAAGCTTTCATAGCTATAACCAGCCTTTTACTTCTAACTGCTACAAGTACCTTACTTCAAGCTCATCTAAAAAATAGGATACTACTATGCAAGACAAAAAAATTCTATTCGTTGTTACTAGTCACGAAACCCTTGGCAATACCGATAAGAAAACAGGATTTTACTTATCTGAGGTAACACATCCTTACGAAGTATTTACCCGTGCTGGTTACGAAATTGACTTTGTTAGCCCTAAAGGTGGTAAAGCCCCAATGGACGGAGTAGAGCTGGAAGATCCTCTGAACAGAATATTTCTTGACAACCCGAAAACAGTTCATCTGCTGGAAAACACACTCACACCCAGTCAAGTTGACTTTAGACAGTACAAGGCTATCTTCTACGCTGGTGGTCACGGAACAATGTGGGACTTCCCTAACAATGAAAAACTCGCCCAAATTGCAGCTGCTATTTATGAACAAGGCGGTATAGTCGGTGCTGTTTGCCACGGGCCAGCAGGACTTGTGAACATCAATCTTTCTAATGGTGAGTATCTAGTTGCAGGTAAAACTGTAACTTCCTTTACTAATGAAGAAGAAGCGGCCGTTGGACTTACTCAAGTTGTACCGTTTCTGTTAGAGTCAAAACTGCTGGAGCAAGGCGCTAAATTTATCAAGGCTGATAAGTTTGAAGGTCATGTAGTGAAAAGCGAACGCCTTGTCACTGGACAAAATCCAGCCTCAGCAGCAGGTGTAGCTGAAGAGATGATCGGGCTAATGAATACAAAAAAACACCAATAGTTTTTGTATCTCTGGGAGAAATAGGCGGTAACGAATACAATCGCGCAACAACTTTATCAGCCTATCTCGTGATATCATTTTTTTGATTTAGTTCTCATTATGAAAACTAAATCAATAGAAGATAAATTATGATCAATGCATGTCATCAGCTATAGAAGTTTAAAAGAATATACTGAAAGCCATGCTGATTGCCGTAACACTATTGATAATTGGTACAAAGTTGCTAGCAAGGCAGATTGGTCTAATTTAATTGAGGTGCAATCAGTTTTTCCGAAAGCAGAAGCAGTTGGTAATTTTACTGTCTTCAATATTAGGGGTCATAAATATCGCTTGATTGTGAGTATAGATTATGAAAAACAATTGATTTATATAAAATATATACTTACCCATGCTGAATATGACAAGGAGGAATGGAAAAATGACCCTCACTTTTAATTCAGATAAATATAAGGAGTTACTATCCCAGTATCAGCCAAAACTGATTAGGAATGAAGAGGAAAATGCAAAGGCTCTAGATATTGTAGAAGAGTTGATGCATCTCCCTAACCGCAGCCCTGAGCAAAATGAACTTTATGAGTTACTAATTATTTTAATTGAAAAATTTGAACAAGAATATTACTCACCAGGTAAGTCATCTGATCCTCATTCTATACTACTGTTTCTGATGGAACAAAGGGATATTAAACAGTTAGATTTGGTGGGTGTTATCGGTTCAAAAGGAGTAGTTTCAGAGGTGGTGAACGACAAGCGAGAAATCAGCAAAGCTCAAGCTAAAGCTTTGGGAGAATTTTTTCGAGTTGACCCTGGTCTGTTTATTTGATAGTCAAACCAACAAAAGCGATCGCATTTCTGGCTTCTTTTAAGTACCAATAAGTCTCTAGTTGCTTTTGGATACTGTTAGTCCAGATCACACTTGAGATTTCAGTGAATCCCTTAAATTTAAAGACCATCCTAAACTGGTTGGCTGTTGATAAACTCGCTTGAGGGTATTTACATCTCTAGAAGAAATAGGTGGCGAGTTGCGAACCTGGGAAAAATATAAAGCATCAGTTTGTAGCGGACTATGACCCCAAATTCCCAAAGCGTGACCGAGTTCGTGGCGGGCGGCTGCTTGTAGATACACACCTGTTTGACTAGGACTGAGCAAAATTGTAAATCTGTGCGATAAAATTTTACTGCTGTTGGTATATAACTCGTAAGTAGTTTGTGCAGAACGGGCGCGGGTGATTTTGCTATCTGGGAAAGTCTGTAAAGGTGGTGCTTTCCGCACAATTGTAATATCAGCAACCTCTGGCTGTTTGACTATTATCAAAGGCAAGTAAACATTCCATTCCTGCACAGCTTGTAAAACACTGTTAATCCAAGCTTGAATCTGCTTACTATTGACTGCTTGTGGTGTTTCTACGTAAACTCGAATAGGAAATTGTGACCAGACTAAATAACCGACTTTGGTAGTTGCGATTTGGGAAAAGTAATCACCACTATTTGTACTGTCTTGCCAATGCAGCAATTTGGGCGGTAGAGGGTGAGGTTTTGGGAAAGGTAGGGACGTGGAGAGAGACTTTTTGAGGTCTGGATTATGTTCTGACGTATTTGTCAAAACAGCAATTGATTGGAAGTTAGTAAAAACAATTAGCAGCCCTGTCCCAATCCCTAAGGTAAGAGCTGCTAATAACCGTCGTGTATTTAAATTTTTGCGGGTGTTAGGTTTTGGGTATTGAATTTTGTTCCCCATATTCCTAATTCCCTTATTCTTACTTAGGTAGCCAACCGGCACTTAAAACTACTGTTAAACCCATAAAAATGACTGTCAGCGCCCAGGTGACTCGATTTAAAGTATTTTCTGCGCTCTTGGTGCTGCTAAATAACTGGGCTTGTCCGCCAATGGCTCCAATACCGTCACCTTTAGGGCTGTGTAGCAACACTAAGATAATCAAACCAACGGCGGAAAGTGCCCAAGTACCTTGCACAATATTAGTAACTGTCATGGTAGCAATCTCATTTATAAAAAGTTTCAAAACAGAAGTTAAAACACACGCTCTGTGGCGCGTCTTTATAGGAGTTAGGAGTTAGAAAACTCTTATTTTTTAACTCTTACTCCTAACTTGATTTACATCCCAGCTTGCACCGGAGTACGAGTGCGTTGCACATCATAAGCTGCTAAATTGAGGAGCGATCGCCCCGTCATTTCTGGCGGTTGAGGCAATTGTAAAATATCCAGAAGGGTGGGAGCAATGTCGGCTAACTTGCCATCGCTTCGCAGTTCGACATTTGTACCATGACCAGGAATTTTTACCTTCTCTCCTTCGACTAAAATCAAGGGGACTGGATTGGTGGTATGAGCCGTCCAGGGATTACCCCCTTTATCTAGCATATACTCAGCGTTGCCGTGATCGGCAGTAATTATTGTTGTACCTCCGGCTTTGGTAATACTGTTGAGTAGACGACCTAAACAGCGATCAACTGTTTCAATGCCTGTAACAGTGGCTTCTATTTGACCAGTATGCCCCACCATGTCTGGATTAGCATAGTTAATTACTACCAGAGAATAGATGCCTTTTTGAATAGCTGCGATCGCTACATCTGTGACTGCTTCTGCTGACATGGCTGGAGCTTTATCGTAAGTCGCTACCATCGGACTGCTTACGAGTTCTCGGTCTTCTCCAGCAAAAGGTTCTTCCAGTCCACCATTAAAGAAATAGGTGACGTGGGCATATTTTTCGGTTTCGGCGGTGCGAAACTGCTTCAGACCATGATTAGCAATTACTTCTCCCAGAATATTACTCAAATTCTGAGGTTCAAAAGCTACAGCTACAGGCAAATCTGAATCGTACTGAGTAAAGGTAGCAAACGACAGTGGCGTAATTTGCTGTCTTTCAAAACCTGTAAAGTTAGGACTCATAAAAGCTTGAGTCAGCTGTCTGGCGCGATCAGGGCGGAAGTTGAAAAATATTACCCCATCACCTGGTTTTACTGCACCAGGAGCAATTCGGACTGGGGGAATAAATTCATCTTTCACTCCTTCGGCGTAAGATGCTGCTAAGATTTCTACAGCTTGGCGATGATCAACTGCACCATCTTGTGTGATCACGTCATAAGCGCGTTTGACCCGATCCCAGCGATGATCGCGATCCATCGCGTAGTAACGGCCGCTGAGGGTGGCAATACGTCCAATTCCGATACTATCTATATGGTCTTGCAGGAATTGGATAGCTTTTATGCCCTCGGTGGGTGTGGTGTCACGACCATCGGTAATCGCATGAATACAAACTTCTGAAATTTGCTGTTCTTTGGCTAAGTCCAGTAGTCCGAATAGATGGGTGATGTGCGAGTGTACACCTCCCTCAGAACAAAGCCCTATGAGATGTAACTTGCCATTTTGAGAGCGTACTTCCTGGCAAGTTTTGACCAGTGCTGGGTTTTTGAGAATCGAACCATCTTCGACCGCATCTGAAATGCGGACTAATTCTTGTGGTACTACTCGCCCAGCGCCAATGTTCAAATGACCAACTTCTGAGTTACCCATCTGACCCTCTGGCAATCCTACGGCTTTTCCTGATGTGCGGATGAGAGTATGAGGGTAAGCTGCCCATAAGCTTTCCATGATTGGAGTTTTAGCAGCAATAATGGCGTTTCCTCGCTTGTCCTCGCAGTAGCCCCATCCGTCTAAAATGACTAGCACCACAGGAGCAACAGGTGCTTTGGTCATAGTAAAATTGCCCTTTACTTTTTGTAATACCCGAATGATACCACTGCTAATCGCCGCTGCAAGTGAATTTATGCCTGTTAACTTAATTTTATATATGACTTTATAGTTTTCTTAGTTTTCAGGACTTACGCAAAAATGGACAAAAAGCTTAATTTATCGAACCGCCAAGATGCCAAGAACGCCAAGAATTGGTAGAGCGTGCGTAAGTCCTAGTTTTTTCTTAATCTTATAAAAGATTATGTGTCCTTTATGATTTTAAATTATTGGTTTGTTAGTAGTAGCTCTTAAACACTACTACTAACTAAGTTGGTCATTTCCTTTTTGCAGAAGATTTAGCAGCTTTGGCAGCTTTTTTAGCGGCTTTTTCAGCAGCTATTGTTGCTAATTTAGCCTGTTCTTTTTCTTCAGCAATTTTGTCTTGATAGTAATGATAATCGCCTAAGTAGACGCGAAATTCACCATCACGAATTTCTACAATTTTGTTGGCTACCTGAGAGATAAAATATCGGTCGTGGGAAACTACGATCGCCGTACCATCATAGTTTTGCAGTGATTCTTCCAACATTTCTTTTGCTGGAATATCTAGGTGATTTGTCGGCTCATCTAAAATCAGCAAATTTGCTGGACGTAAAAGCATTTTAGCCAAGGCCAGACGGGCTTTTTCTCCTCCACTTAATGCTTCCACTGGTTTAAATACAGTGTCGCCAGTAAATAAAAACCGTCCTAAAAGCGTGCGGACTTCTTGATTATCCCAATCAGGAACTTCATCATGGATAGTTTCCATAACTGTTTTCTTTAAGTCCAAAGCTTCGGCTTGGTTTTGCTCAAAGTAACCAGGAATGACGTTGTGATCGCCTAGTTGAACGCTGCCTTCTGTAGGTGGTTCCATACCCATAATCACGCGCAAAAGCGTAGATTTACCCGCACCGTTGGGGCCTAGAAAAGCAATGCGATCGCCTCTTTCAATTAAAAGGCTTGTTGCCAAGAATAAAATTTTATCATCGTAGATATGAGTTAAATCCTTTATATCTACTACTTCTCTGCCGCTACGGGGTGCAGGGGGAAAGCGGAAGTGCAGGGTTTTAACTCCAGCAATGGGTGCTTCAATGCGCTCAACTTTGTCTAGCTGCTTTTCCCGGCTTTTTGCTTGGGTGCTGCGAGTCGCACTGGCGCGGAATCTATCAACAAATGCTTGTTGTTTATCTAGTTCTTTTTGCTGGCGTTCGTAGGCGCTAAGTTGTGCTAACTGACTTTCAGCTTTTTGTTGTAGGTATGCTGAGTAATTACCAAGATATGTAGTGGAAACGCCACGTTCAGTTTCTACAATTTGGGTGCAGAGGCGATCAAGAAATTCTCGGTCATGGGAGACTATAACCATTGGTGTAGTCAACCCTTTGAGGTAATTTTCTAACCACTCAATGGTTTCTAAGTCCAGGTGGTTCGTTGGTTCATCCAGCAGCAAAACATCAGGTTTTTGCAGGAGGATTTTACCCAAACTCATCCGCATTTGCCAACCACCAGAGAAAGCGCTGACGAGGCGATCGCCATCTTCCGGGTCGAACCCCATTTCCGGTAAGATTTTTCCAATACGTGCGTCTAAACCATAGCCATCCAAAGCTTCAAACTGACGCTGCAAGCGATCCAATTTATCAATTAGTTTATCTAGTTGTTCTGGCGTAGCCGTTTCCATCTCTTGCTGCACCTGGGTTAGAGACATTTGTACTTGGTTAGCGTCTTTAAAGACTGTCCAAAATTCTTCTCTAACGGTGCGACTGGGATCAACTTCAAACTCTTGGTTAAGGTAGGCTATGTGCAAACTGGCGGGGCGAATGATTTCCCCAGCTGTGGGTTCAATTTCCCCAGTGATAATCTTTAACTGGGTAGATTTTCCCGAACCATTTACACCGACTAAGCCAATGCGATCGCCTGGTTTGACTTCCCAGTTGATATCTTTGAGAACCTCGCCTGTGGGATAAATTTTACTGATATGTTCGAGTCGCAGCATCAAGTTTCTCTCAGGTAAGGAATGGGTAGTTGAGAACGAAGTATTAATACCGCTTCCAATATTAACAAAAATTAACTCAAGATTCTGCTTTTTTGCACTCTCACCAAATCTAAAAAGAAGATGAAAAACTGTTTGGTAAAACTAATTGATAAAATTCTTTTACGCAAACGGGCGGTAATTGAGTTTGTCAATGACCATCTCAAAAATATGTGTCAAATTGAACACTCTCGACATCTTAGTGTGTTTAACTTTTTGGTCAATCTGATGGCTGGTTTGGCTGCTTACACCTAAATTTGCCCAAAAAACGTCGATTGACATTTACCCAAAAGATCTGCCTGCACTACCTCCTGCGGTTTTTTAGTTCCGTCGAACTCACGTTTTTTTCTCACGCAAAGATAAGGAATGAAAGAGTATACTTTATTCAGCATTTAAACAGGCAATTCGGTGGCATTACGGACATTTTTTAAACTTAAATCAGGGCTAGTGCGTTTAATCAAACCAGTTAGTACATTACCAGGGCCAATTTCCATTACTTGCTCAATACCGTTGGCTGATAATTGTAGAGAAATTTCTCGCCAACGTACCGAACCAGTCATTTGTTTACTAAGGCGCTGCTTTAAAATCTTGGCATCAACGGATGGACTTGGTTCTACGTTAGATAAGACTGGCACAACAGCAGGCTGAAATTCCACAGATTCTAGAATATCTTGGAACTCTGCGGCCGCAGCTGCCATAAATGGTGAGTGAAATGCTCCAGATGTTTTTAAGGGAATAGCACGCTTGGCCTTAACTTGGGTCATCACCTCTTTGACAGCTTCTGGAGTGCCTGAGATAACGACTTGAGCCGGACTGTTGTCATTTGCCAACACTACATCAGGCATCTGAGCAATGGCTGTTTCCAGCTGTTCGCGGTCAAAGTTCATTAAAGCCGCCATCATTCCCCCAGTGGTGCTATCCATCAGTTCAGCACGACGCTTAACAAGGTGTAACCCCGCCGACCACTCAAAGACACCTGCAATATAAAGGGCAATATATTCTCCTAAACTATGACCAGCGACTAAATCTGGCTGGTATCCCCGTTCTCGGATGAGATCGGCAAGGATGCTTTCTACGACATAAAGACTGGGTTGAGTATAGAGCGTCCGTGATAATTTTTCTTCTTCACCTTGGCAAATTTCCGTTACAGACCAGCCTAAAATTGCTTCAGCTTGGTCAAACTTATCTTTAACGGCGGCTATGTCTAATAAGTCTACTCCCATTCCCAATGCTTGGGAACCTTGTCCGGGAAACACCCATGCAGTTTTAGTCATTAGTCATCAGTCATTAGTCAGTGGTCAGTGGTCAGTGGTCAGTGGTCAGTGGTCAGTGGAAAAAACAATTAACAACTGACAACTAACATTTCTATCTTCCCCATTGAAAAATTGCCGCGCCCCAAGTTAAACCGGCACCAAAGCCGGATGTAGCAATGATGTCATTGAGTTTGATTTTGCCTTGCCGTACTGCTTCATCTAAAGCCAGAGGAATAGAGGCAGCAGAGGTGTTGCCATAATTGGCAAGATTACTAATAACTTTATGTTCTGGAATATTTAGGCGTTGGGCAACGGCTTCAATAATTCGCTGATTGGCTTGATGCAATAATAGCCAATCTATTTTGTCAACATTGAGGTTGGCTTGAAATAAAGCTTTGTCGATGATCTCTGGTACTTTTTGTACAGCAAAGCGGTAAACTTCTTTGCCGTTCATGCTAATGGGTTGATAAGTACCTTTAGTTACATGTATGCCTGGGATTAGTTGTTGGGAAGAGGGTGCATAGCTAAGGTTAAGGTGATGGTTTTGAGAGCCATCACTTTTGAGTGCAAATCCCAGTAGGCGATCGCTCTTGTTAGCTTGCAGTACTACTGCTCCAGCCCCATCGCCAAATAATACACAAGTGCGTCGATCTTCCCAATCTACCCAACGAGAGAGGATATCTGCCCCTATCAACAGTACATTTTGATAAACGCCTGTTCTGATGTATTGGGCAGCCGTTACTAACCCAAATACGAACCCGGAGCAGGCAGCGGTCAAATCAAAAGCTACTGCTTTGGTAGCTCCTAATTGCGCCTGAACTTGACAAGCACTACCAAATAAGTCGTCAGGCGTGGATGTAGCTAGTAAAATCAAATCCAAGTCAGTTGCTTTTATGCCAGCAGCGGCGATCGCCTGATGGCTAGCAGCACTAGCAAGGGAACTAACAGACTCAGCTGGTAGTGCCAAACACCGCTGACGAATCCCTGTTCTTGTGGTTATCCAATCATCTGATGTTTCAACCAATGCGGTCAATGCTTGGTTGTCTAGGGAAGTGTCTGGTACAGCCGAGCCACTTCCTGTAATTGCTATGCCTAATTTTTCCACTCCTAATCTCCCAAGCTATCAGCTTTTTGTCATTTGTCCTTTGTCATTAGTCCTTGCCTACGGTTCGCTTTTGGCGTTCTCCAAGCGTGACCCTTGGCGCGTCTATGTCATTTGTCCTTCGTCTTTAACAAATGACTCATGACTCATGACTCATGACTAATGGCTAACTACTTTCCTGCTTTAGGATTTCATATTGGGAACGAAGTTGTTGCAGTACCTGATTGTCTACAGATTCTTTGGCCATGCGAATAGCATTAAAAATCGAAGGCGCTTGAGAACTACCGTGACCGATAAAACAAACTCCATCCACGCCTAGTAGTAAAGCACCACCATGTTCTGCGTGATCCATGCGCTGCTTAACTCGTTTCAGGTTGGGTTTTAAAATCGCCGTACCGATTTGACCATGCAATCCTTGTGGTAATTCTTCCCGCAAAATTTGCAAAATCACTTCTCCGACTGCTTCGGCAAACTTTAATAATACATTGCCCACAAAGCCATCGCAGACAATCACATCAAATTCACCCGAAAGCACATCACGCCCTTCGGCATTACCCGTAAAAGTAATTTGAGAATTTTCCCGTAGCAGCTGGTGAGCGCGTAGGGTTACCTCGTTACCCTTGGTGTCTTCTTCCCCGATATTTAACAAACCCACTTTAGGTTCAGGTGTACCTAATACGTACTGACTGTAAATCGACCCCATAACAGCAAACTGTTCTAAAAACTTAGGACGGCAGTCTACATTGGCACCGACATCAAGGATCAGTACTGGTTTGCCAGCGATAATGGTGGGAAAAACTGTGCCAATGGCTGGGCGGTCAATTCCTGGCAATCTTCCTAGGCGAAGTAAAGCAGATGCCATTGCAGCCCCAGAGTGACCAGCAGAAAATACAGCATCTGCTTGCTGATGCTTAACTAAATCCATCGCCACATTGATAGAAGCCTTGCGTTTGCGTCTAACTGCGTTCAAAGGCTCTTCATCCATTGCGATCGCTTCCTCGGCAGGAACGATCTCTACCTGCTCCAAATTGGTTTTTGGCGGCAAGGCAGCTTCAATTTGCTGGGGATCACCCACCAACAAGACTTTCACACCCAATTCTTCCTTTGCTCGCAGTGCGCCAGCAACGATTTTACCGGGTGCGTGATCCCCTCCCATTGCGTCAATTGCTATCCGTACGCAGGTCGATCCCATTGCTCAGAGCTTCTAGAAACCTTACAAATTTTACCAGATGGCTTTGCCGAAAAACCGGAACTTTGTGATTGCCAAATTACTCTTGTCACTATTGCAACAGGTTTTGACTAAAAGTAGGGCATGGGGCATGGAGAAGTAATATCGTGTTCAGGTAAAGACTTATCATTAAGACCGCAGGGGGCAGGGGGAGTAAAGAGAATGCCTTGAATTTGTTTGTTGTGCATTTGTACCATAATCCTTCTCCCTTGCTAACTGCTCCCTGCTTCCCCTGCTTTTCCTAGTCCCTACTCTCCTTGATTCAGCACCCAGCTAACCAGTGTCCGAACACCGTAGCCAGTTGCACCAGAACCGTTGTAGCCATTTTCTTTATCTGCCCAAACTGGACCTGCAATGTCTAAATGCGCCCAAGGGGTTTCTTTAACGAACTGTTTGAGGAAAAGGGCAGCGGTAATAGCACCACCTGGGCGTGGGCCTGTATTTTTCATATCCGCAATGCCAGATTTTAAACCTTCAAAATATTTTTCTTCCATTGGCATCCGCCAAATCTTTTCTCCTGATATTTCAGCGGCTTTTTCTAACTGAGAAGCGACACCATCGTCTGGAGTATACAAGCCGGCAATATCGTCACCTAGGGCTATGATGTTAGCACCTGTTAAAGTGGCTAAATCAACGATCGCATCTAATCCCAATTTGTCGGCAAATACTAAAGCATCTGCTAAAGTCAACCGTCCCTCAGCGTCAGTATTATTAACTTCAATCGTTTTACCGTTAGATGCTTTGAGGATGTCGCCTGGGTGCATGGCGTGTCCACTAATCATGTTCTCAGCCGCCGCTGAGATAAAGTGAACCTCTACATCTGGCTTGAGCTGTCCAATTACTTTAGCTGCACCCAAAGTTGCAGCTGCTCCACCCATGTCCATTTTCATAGTTTCGATGCCGCTACCAACACCTTTAATATTGAGTCCGCCAGAGTCAAAGGTGACACCTTTACCTATAATTGCTAGTTTCTTTTTGGGTGTACCTTCTGGCTTGTAAGTTAGGTGAATAAATTTTGGTGGCAAATCAGAAGCTTGGGCAACTCCTAAAAAAGCCCCCATACCCAACTTTTCACAATCTTCCCGTTCCAGAATTTCCAATTGCAAATCGTAATCTTTGGCGATCGCTTGGGCAGTTTCTGCCAAAGTAATGGGTGTAACTTCATTGGCTGGTGCTGCTACCAGCTGTCGTGCCAAAATTACCCCCGACACGATTTGATTGGCGAGAGCAATAGCTGCTTCTTGTCCCCCAAATCCCAGTAAATCTACGGTTTCTACTTGTGGCCCTTTATCTTCTGGCTCTGACTTAAAGCGAGTGTCTTGGTAAAGCGCCAACTGCGTACCTTCTGCGATCGCTTGGGCAGTTGCCGCTGGGTCATTGTTCCATAATGGAAAACTAAATCCCAGAGTTTTGCTTTTTAGCTTTTTAGCAACCCTAGCTACAGCCGCCGCCGCCCGTCGCAGGGTGTCTAATTTTAAAGCTTCTGGTTTCCCCAAACCTACCAGAATTACTTTGCGGACAGCACTACCAGCACCTACGCGAGTAGAAATAGTACTGTTGGCTTTTGCTGTAAATTCCTCTTCAGCAATTAGTTCTTTTAAGACTCCAGCAAATTTTTCATTTAAAGTTGCCAATTCACCAGTTAAGTCTACTGCATCTTCAAATAATCCAATTACCAGGCTGTCACCCGCCCACTCTAGCAAAGGCTTATCAATAGATTGAATTTTCATTTTGGGATTTTGTGTAAGTATTCCTGCTTGTACCAGTATTGCTTAAAATTCTTTTTTCATGATGAGGAGAAGAGGAAAGGGAGCAGGGGGATAAACAATCTTGGGAAAAGATTAAAGAGTAAAGGATGAAGAAACAAACCCTTTGCCCCTTCTTCCCCATGCCCAATACTATTGAATATCAAACTTACTGCCGATCGCAGTAATGATTTCTTGTTCAATAGGTGTAGTTTTATCGTCAAGTTGAGCGATTTTGCGACACTGAGCCAATAAAGGTATAGCAAAATCACTATTTAGTTGACTGAGCAGTGTGTCTAAAGGCTGAGGTGATTTGATATTTTGAGCAATGGCATTCAATGAGGCAGAACTGAGGTTTACAGTTTTTAATTCTGGTAAAATTTCTTCCCAGGTCTTTTCGGGATGACTGGCTAGGATCATGTGAACTAATATCTGATCCATGACGGCTTGTTGAGCGATCGCTGTTTCTAGATAATCTTCACTTTCTTGCTTTAATTTTGCTAGTGTTTGTGAAGAATTGAGGGAAGCTGATTCATCTAGCTTGGCTTCATAAAACCGACAAGCAGCATACCCCAACGAATAGATCATTGTCGCATTTGAGCTAGCTGCGATCGCAGCTCCAGCAAAAGGCACATTTCGCAGCAAGCCTAATCCTGCCACTTTCAAAAGCCGTCCACCACCCAACGCCAAACCAAAAATTGCCAAAACTTCACCCTTACGGGCAGAATCTTTTAAATCTAGCCCATAAACAGCGGCAATTTGATAAAGCATTTCTGTCTGCAATTTCGTGGTGGCTGCTAAATCAATAGCCAATAAAGCCGCAGCTACTCCCGGCAAAATACTACTTGCTAGACCAATTCCACCAGCTTTGGTAGCTTTATCAACCATAATCCGGTGTGCAATCTGGCTAGGCGATTCATTGGGATGTTCTTGCTTAAGCTTGTTCGCTGTTGCTGTTGCTTTTTCTAAATCAACACTATCACTAGCACCAACCAGCCAATTCAGATTTAATACCCCAGATAGTTTACGAATCAGCCAATTTTCGCTCAAACCATTGACTACATTCCCAGCGGTTTGAGTTGTTTGCTCAATTAGCTTATGTGTTTGTTTCGCAGCAGCAGTTCCCACCCCAACAGCTACATCTACAAAAAATTTGCCAGTTTTGGCAAAAGACTCTAACACAGATGATTTATCTGCTGGAGTTGAATTAACTGCTTGCTTCGTCTCTATTTTTTGCTGGGGTTTGTCTGCCATTGTTTGATATCATCCTGTAAAGCCTCTGTTTTTATATTTAGCGAAAGTTTTAGGGGCTTGACATCTCCCAACAAGCACAAATTTTCAAAAAAAACCTTAATTATATTGGGACTCCTTGCTGTTTTAGTTGAAATAGACTGATAAGACGCGATCGCCTTTCACCCTTACCCTATTTTCTCACTTGTAACTCTGTAGCCGTTTGAGATTTACTTTCTAAAAAATTTTGATCCCTCAGAATTTCATAGAGGTTAATATCTTTCTCTAGCAAACACGCATGTCCACTGTCAGGTAGGATCATCGTCTTGGCGTTAGGTAATATATCCCCTATCCGCTTGACTTCACTCACAGAAGGTAAAAGGCGATCGCTAGCACCAGCAAGCAGTAAAACTGGTTGAGTGAGACGACGTAACTGATCTTCACTCACATCAAACTCCCGCAATAAAGACAAGCGCCAAAGCACTGTTGCGGCTGGTACAGAACGCATAGTTTTTAACAGTTCATGGCGATCGCTTCTCGATATGCGTGCCAAAGATGCTAGAAATGGTAACAATCCTAATGCACCAATGTCATAAAAGGATTCTGGCACCAAGCATGTGAGTTGAGATGCCCAATTTAACCAAGGACGAAGATGAAAGGCTGAAGCTGGATTAATGAGGATAATTCGCTTAAATAACTGTGGTGCTTGGATAGCTACTTTCATAGCTAAGCAACCCCCAAAGGATTCACCGCACAAATAAATTGACTTGCGGGAGGTTTTTGTTAATTCCCCATGAATTAAGTCCCAGACGTTATTAGCTAAGGTATCCCAACTAGTGAGGTCTTTCCTGGGTATCGCTAAACAGCGGACATCAAAACCCATTTCTAATCCTGCTGTTTGTGTTCTCAATAATTGACCAGTTCCATCCATTCCTGGCAAATATACAAACAGCGGATAATCTGGTTGTACTCGTTTGGGAGTAAGGAAACACGGCTTTAGCTCAACTTCTGGCATTGTAAAATTTAAATTAAACTTCCTGACTGTATATAGTTTTTCCCATGAAAACCAATACTTTTATTATCAGTATTACATGAGTGATTAAGCACAATAGTATATTCAAAAGTCTTATAAAATCATAGCGCGGTAAACAAAAACAACGTTCAATGTAGTAATCCGATTTGATTTCTGAATCACTTGTAGGGGTAAGAAACAGGGAACAGGGAACAGGTGAGTCCAGCACTGCGGGAGGGTTAGCCCGACCCAGGTGACTGGCGAATCCGAAGGGGAAGAAGGGATATGAAATATACTGATTTTTTTCAAAAATAAAATAGAAGTCCCATCTAGCCTGATTAAGTTGAGAAACACTCAATTTAGATCAACTAACACATCAATTAGGATTAGTGATAGTAGAGATAAGCAAACTGCATATAAAGAGTTACATAATTTGTTTATTTTGCTTGTGCTTAATATATTA
Source organism: Halotia wernerae UHCC 0503 (assembly GCA_034931985.1). Taxonomy (GTDB): domain Bacteria; phylum Cyanobacteriota; class Cyanobacteriia; order Cyanobacteriales; family Nostocaceae; genus Halotia; species Halotia wernerae. Next base: position 31,524 of record JAYGHB010000120.1, on the reverse strand, counting down.
TTGTAAGTATGTAAAATAAAAATTACTCAAATAAGGTATTTGATACATAAGCACAATACATCATCAACATTTGAAATTCTAATAACAACCTTGATGTAGCAAATTAGCAATTTCGGTGTGGCAGTGTTCTGTTAGTTCAGCCACAACAATTTTTGCCTGTTTACCGTGATATTTTTTTTGATGTTGTGGCGTAATCCAGTAAGGACGACCAATTAACACCACAACCCGACGATATATCACTAGGGGATGCCAACCAGATTGATTAAATAAAGGTTCTGAAGGGTCGAATAAACTTAACAATCGTAAGGGAAAACCATTTGTATTCACCTCTTCTAAAGAAGCGATCGCGATTGGTAAAATTGCTAAATTCTGTACGGCAGCTTTTAATGCCAAATGAGCAAATCCCCGCTGAAATTCACTTAACTGATTTGGTTGGGTAAATTTTACCATTGGTTCAGCTCCTTCGGGAAATACTCCCACCATCTGTTTTGACTGCAACAGTCTCTGTGATTGCATAAAAAAGTTCTGTTGGCGATTTTGGTTTTCCTCCAAGGGAAAGCACCCCAATTGTTCTGTAACAATCTCCCGCATGATTGGCACTTGTCCCATGTAGTGATGGCAAGCAAACCGAACTGGACTCGATAACGCCGTCATTAAAACTAGCGCATCCATAAAACTACGGTGATTGCTTACTACTAACAAACTTGCATCCTGGGGAATACGATCCTCGTAGTAGCGAAACATTTGCGTTGAGAGCGCCGCCAGGAACTGACGAGAAAAATCCAGGGGGCTACTTAGACTCATACCTAATCAATATGTGTTTTCGGAAAATTTCGTAGTCTGTCTTAACCTAATTTTTACATTTCTTTATTGTTACTATGACCGTCTTAAGGTAGAAATGTTTTATTCACATAGACAGTTAAATTTTTTGGTTTTTGGGTTATGTACTTCTAGTCACAATACATGTAATAAAAAGCATTCAAAATAATTATTAGCAGTTATTTCCCGGATTTTGACTAGAAATTAACTAGACTTATATGTAATACAAAAAAATTTTGGGTTTAATAAATTTGCTAATATTAAGGTGCAGTTTGAAAAAATAATAGCAATGTTATACAATTGCCTAGTTTTGCCGTCAAAAGTGAGATGTAAAACATTTTAATAATTTGTTTTTTATTATGCATGAATATAGTGGATAAAACAGAAAAGACATTTGCACTTACTACACCGTTATACTATGTAAATGATGTCCCCCACCTTGGCAGTGCCTATCCAACAATGGCAGCAGACGCTGTGGCAAGGTTTCAGAGGCTATTGGGGCGGCAAGTATTATTAATTACAGGTACAGATGAACACGGGCAGAAAATTCAGCGCGCCGCTGAAAATAAAGGGCTACCACCCCAAGAATTTTGTGATGAGATTGTACCCAACTTCATCAATTTATGGCAGTTATTAAATATTCAATATGATCGCTTTAGCCGAACTACCGCTACTCGTCATGAGGCGATCGTTAAAGAATTTTTTGGGCGACTATGGGAAGCTGGTGATATTTACCAGGGACAACAACAAGGCTGGTATTGTGTATCCTGCGAAGAATTCAAAGAGGAACGGGATCTGCTAGAAGATCGGCGTTGCCCAATTCATCCTAATAAGGAAGTTGAGTGGCGAGACGAGCAAAACTACTTCTTCCGCCTATCCAAATATCAAGCCCAACTGGAAGAATTGTACCAGTCTAGACCGGATTTTATCCAGCCAGAGAGTCGGCGTAATGAAGTCCTAAGCTTTGTAAGTCAAGGTTTACAAGACTTTTCACTCTCACGAATAAATTTAGACTGGGGTTTTCCCGTACCCGTTGATCCTAAGCAAACTCTTTATGTTTGGTTTGATGCATTACTGGGTTATTTAACGGCATTGTTAGAACCAGATGACGAACCAACATTAGAAAATGCCTTAGCTAAATGGTGGCCGATTAACTTGCACCTAATTGGTAAGGATATTCTGCGTTTCCATGCAGTTTCCTGGCCAGCGCTGTTGTTATCAGCAGGCTTACCCTTGCCAGAAAGAGTATTCGGACATGGCTTTTTGACCAAAGATGGTCAGAAAATGGGGAAGACGCTGGGTAACACCCTTGATCCTTTAACTCTAGTTCAGCGCTATGGTAGTGACGCCGTTCGTTATTACTTCCTTAAGGAAATCGAATTTGGCAAAGATGGCGATTTTAATGAAGTTAGATTCATTAATGTTTTAAATGCAGATTTGGCAAATGATTTAGGCAATTTGTTAAATCGCAGCTTGAACATGGTGAAAAAATACTGCACTGGTGATGTACTGCCAATTGCAAATGAAGCCATTTCTGGTGACAACCCGTTGAAAGTAATTGGTTTACGTCTAGGGGAACAGGTAAAACAAGCCTATGAAAAGCTAGCTTTCAGTCAAGCCTGTGAGGCTATCCTTTCGTTGGTACAAGCCAGCAATAAGTTTATTGATGATCAAGCTCCTTGGTCATTATACAAACAAGGACAGCAGCAGGAATTAGAGGAAGTACTTTACGCAGTTCTAGAATCTGTTAGACTAGCAGCTTATCTTCTGTCCCCTGTTATTCCTAATATCAGTAGCGATATTTATCAGCAGCTGGGCTTTGGAATTAACTTTAACGATCAAATAGAAAGTGCAACGGCTGTCCCATTTTGTACCCATGCAGAATGGGGGGTACTATCGAATAAACAACACCTGGGTAAACCTCAGCCGATCTTTAAGCGCATAGATCTCCCTAAAAACGATTAGTCCTTTTAATCTTTTACTCAATTTCTGATTTTCTTCTCAAAAAAACGGGGCTAATCAATATTTTTCAGCCCCGGAACATTATCATAAATCGCTCTAGCATGTAAAACTTGAATTTTTGTATCACATATAACAAAGATAAAAACTGAGGTATCACATCAATGTTGAACAATTTGGAAAACGATTCAATATTTACGCCAGAACAAGTTTTAGAGAATCGGGGTCGAGTCGCCATATTTATTGATGGCTCAAATCTATTTTATGCCGCATTACAACTAGGAATCGAAATTGATTACACGAAGTTATTATGTCGGTTAACTGGCGGTTCTAGATTACTGCGTGCCTTCTTCTATACAGGAGTAGATCGGACAAACGAGAAGCAACAAGGGTTTTTGCTGTGGATGCGTCGCAATGGCTATCGAGTCATTGCTAAAGATTTAGTACAGCTGCCAGATGGCTCCAAAAAAGCTAACTTGGATGTAGAAATAGCTGTAGATATGATGGCTTTAGTAGATTCCTATGATACCGCAGTTTTAGTCAGTGGTGATGGAGATTTGGCCTATGCGGTCAATTCAGTCAGCTATCGCGGTGTGCGGGTAGAAGTGGTGAGTTTACGCTCAATGACCAGTGACAGCTTAATCAATGTCAGCGATCGCTATATTGATTTAGAAGCCATCAAAGAAGATATTCAAAAAACCCCACGTCAAAGCTATCCATATCGACCTTTGTCAGCTATGGGTTTCTTGGACGACCCACGAGATAGTGAGGAACAACTAGAAATCCAAGATTCATGAAACATCAAAAAGGCAGGAACAAAGAGATAGGAAATTCATCGAAAAGGAAGTAACTAAGCAAAATTTCCTCCACTTCTATTAATTTCCATCTCTAGACTTTTAACAAATGAAAGCAAATTGGTATTACCTGCCTTTAAATTTTTTATTATTAATTGGATTAGTTGCTTGTGGGGGTAAATTCCCCACGGCTTCTAAACCAAACGATTCAGATTCATCCTCAAAAGACAGCAAGTTAACTTTTTTTGGTGTTGCTTTAGAACAGTTTGACGAAGTAGGGCGACCTATTTGGAAAGTCAACGCTAAACAAGCGAAATACACCAAAGAAAAACAAATTGGTCAAGCGGAAAACCCTTATGGTGAACTATACCAAGATGGCAAAGTAGTTTACCAAATCAAAGCAGAACAGGCAGACATTGAACAAGATGGGAAACAGCTATTTCTGAAGGGAAAAATATTTGCTACAGACCCTAGTAATGGGATTGTATTGCAAGGCAATGAATTAGAATGGCGGCCTCAAGAAGATTTGCTGATTGTCCGTAATCAAGTCAATGGTAGCCATAAACAATTAAAAGCAGTAGCACAAGAAGCACGAATCAAAACTCGTGAACAAAAAGTGGAATTTTCGGGAGGAGTAGTAGCAAATTCCGCTGATCCCCAAATGCAAATGCGAACTGAACATTTAATTTGGCAAATTAAAGAAGAAAAATTGATTGGCGATCGCCCTGTACAAATTGACCGTTATAAGAACAATCAAATTACCGACCGTGGTAGGGGAAATTCTGCCGAAGTTAACTTAAAAACCAAAATTGCCACTATTAAACAAAATGCCCAAATAGACTTACTAGACCCTCCAATGCAAATAACTAGTAACTCTATGACTTGGAATATGAACACGGAAACTGTCGCGACAAATTCTCCTGTGCGCGTATTTCATCGCGCTGAAAATGTAAACGTAACCGCCAATCAAGGCGAAATGAAGATACCACAAAAAATAGTTTATTTAACAGGGAATGTCAACGCTGTTGGGCAACGTCGTCAGACCCTCAAATCTCAGAAATTTACTTGGTATCTCGACAAAAAATTAGTGGAAGGGCAAGGAAACGTAGTTTATCGGCAAGTTGACCCACCATTAAATTTTACTGGTGAAACAGCCATCGGTAATTTGCAAACGGAAAACATTATTGTGAAGGGTGGTAAATCTGGCGGTAGAGTAGTAACAGAAATTATTCCTCAAGAAAAAGTTAAGCGTCAGTAGTCAATCGCTAAAAACTTTTAAACTCTTGACTTTTGACTTTGAACTATAGCGGTTTTGATGTGGTAGGATACACTACTCTAGCCCCTAAGCTATATTGACTAACTTTTAAACAAAATTTCATTACGACTAGCTGCACCTAGTTCTGGTAATGAGTTTATAGCTGAGTGGGGAATAAGAGCCGTAGGAACTTCTGGGACTACTTGTAACTTTTGTACAAGATTTTGCAATAGTTTGTCCTGCTCCTTGCGGAACGCTGGTATACCTGGGCCACGGTTAATGATGGCAAACCAAACTAAACCGCGATCGCGTGTGGGCATTACTCCGGCTAAAGCACTCACATCCCGAAGAGTACCAGTTTTCATCACAGTAGCAGCAGGAAGGTGTCTAGAGTGCATTGTCCCTCGGTGATCGAACCCTGACATAGGAAATAAATCAGCCAAATTTAACTGATTAGCAGATGCTTCCCGTTGAATTGCCATTAACATAGCACAAACAGCTCTGGGGGAAATGCGATTTTCTGGCCCCAGTCCTGAACCGTTGATTAATTGAATTTCTGAATTGGGGACTCTAGCAAATTTGGCAGCTTTTAGTTGCACAATCCCTGCACCTCCTACCGACTCCGCCAACATCTGTGCCATTTCATTGTTGCTGAAAACGTTCATCTCTTTAATTAATTGCTGCAATGGTAAAGAGTAGTGACGTACCAGCAAAGTTTGTTGAGGATTCGGTTGAACTTCGACTTTGATTTTACCCGCGATCGCCACTTGAGGTTTAGGTGTTCCCTTGGGCATGGTTGAGTATATATAATTTGCAGGACGAGTCCAAGTCTGATGATTCAACGCTTGTTTGAGCATTTGACCCGCCAGAAATGGATGACGTTGAAAATTCATAGCAAAATTGCCAGTAATTACCAAATTTCCCTTTACCTGCTTGATCCCTATTTTATTTAGGGTATTACCAAGAGCGATCGCTTCCTCCCAGACAAACATCGGATCGCCACCGCCAGTAATCACCAAATCACCTTGCAATACACCATTTACAACTGGCCCTGTAGCGCTAACCAAAGTCTCAAATTGGTGGTCTGATCCCCAAGTTTTCAAAGCAACTAGTGAAGTCGCAATCTTAGTTAAAGAGGCAGCAGGCAGCGGTGTTGTACCCTGATGATTAGCCATGAGCATTGGTCCCGACTGCATCCAAATGCCCTGACTTTCAGTCAGATTCTGTGTCACTAATTTCGATGTGATTAAGCCCTTGAGATATTCTGTTACCGTATTCACCCCAGATGGATTTGGATCAGGGACAAGAACTAAGCCAGGGCTACTTTGCCAAGCCAATGCATCTAAAGCATCTGAAGGCTTAATCTGTACCCCAGCTATTTCTAGCCAGAGAGAAACTAAACCTGAACCTAACAATTCCAGCATGTTTTGTTCCCCTATTTAAACGTAGTCTGTTGTTTACTGTGCTAATATACACGTTTTTTTTGGTTAATCAGCATTGAGTCGTGATAACTAATGTTTTTTACATTCAAAATAGGATGCGATCGCTTTTTAAGAAGAGTTATAGCTAAGATACAGCGATTATTAATTGTATCTGTATATTTTACAGTTAATTCAAAAGTGTATTTTTTATAACTTGTATAGAATATTTGCAGTTCAAAAACTACCTTTATAAATATATTTATTACTAATAATGTATCAAAACACACTACACAAACTTACTTCACCTTTGTTTTAATAGCTGATTTGTTTTTTCTAAAAATAGCGGTTTTTTTATGGATAAAATACACCACTCTAGCTTCTAGTATCTACTTCCTTTCTGGATGAGCTTTCTCCTCAACCGAAGGTACACCCATTTGATTAATCGCGGCAATCATCTGATACAAGCGCCCCAAATCACGCTGATTAAAATACAACACTAGACGGGGTAATCCCACCGTTTCGTCTTGATTTTCTTGAGGCAATGCCTGACTTTTTTCAATTAGTCCTTTAACTAAGATGTCGCTAAATTCAGCATTAAGTTGCTCTACTTCAGAGTCTAATAAATCGGAAGTGAGGCGAATTACCAGTTGTTCACTTACATAGCGGCTAGAGTGATAAACCTGATAAAAACGGGTAATAGCATTACAAGCTACTTCTAAATTATCTGTCACCGTGTAAAGGCTAGGGTCTTCAGGACTCACCAAACCTTTTTGCACTAGTTGTTGATCAATATATTGACTCCAAGACTGCCAGTAATCGCCACCAGGATGATCAATTAAAACTACCGGGACAGGGCCAAATTTACCCGTTTGACTTAATGTCATGCACTCAAAAGCTTCATCTTGGGTACCAAACCCACCAGGGAACAAAGCGACAGCATCACTTTCTTTGAGAAGGAAAAGCTTGCGGGTAAAAAAATACTTGAAGTGAATCAGCTTAGGATCACCCTCAATAATTGGGTTCGCCTGCTGCTCAAACGGTAACTGAATGTTGAGTCCAAAAGAATTTTCTCGCCCAGCACCTTCGTGACCCGCCTGCATGATACCACCGCCACCCCCTGTCATTACCATAAATCCCAACTGGCAAACAGCACGAGCAAACTCAAATGCCATCTGGTACTCTGGGGTTTCTGGCGATAGGCGAGCCGAACCAAAGATAGTTACTTTGCGGATATGTCGGTAGTTATAAAAGAGTTGGAAGCCTCGCTCCATATCTGCTAGAGAAGCCGACAATATCTTCCAATCGAGACGATCAATACCACTATCAGCTAAACGCACTATGGTAGCGAGTGCTTGCTGAATAAGCTGCCGATTTTTTAAGGTCGGTAAGCGATCAATTAATTCAGCGATATCCGCTTGGAGAGACTCTAATGTGTCAAACGACGCAGATGAGGTCATGAGAACTGCCGCCACAATGGCATTACATTTTACCTAATTTTGGTGTGCAATTTCCAACTACTTAGCACATTTATTAGTTCTTAGTCGTAAGTTTTTTACCTTTAACTATTAACTTATTTGATCACAATAAAAAATACCTGTGGCTCACAATTAACCAAGGCGCTGGTTCTGATTTAAAAATACTTGGTGTCTTATACCGTTTTTATATGAAGCTGCATATAATTAGCCTGCTTGTGCAGGCTTTGTTTCTTTAGCCCCAGGCTTCTAGCCTGCGGGCGTTATGTGCAGCCTCACATAGAATTGGTATTAGTGGTAAAAAAAATATTGAACCACCAAGGCACTAAGACACAAAAATACAAAGGTTTTTCATAGGTTCTGGTGTAAATAGTTGATGATGGCTACTTGGTGGTAATCTGATAGTTTTTACCACGGGAGAAAGTTTTTTTGAGACGCGAAGTTTCGCGCCTCGCAAACTTGTTGACAAATATTTACCTAAACCTAAAGCAAATGGACGAATCCAAAGCACTTTACTGTCGATTGAGTTTCAAAGATACTTTTCCAAAGTATTAGCTAATGTAGTTTTAGGCACGGCACCGACGACCATATCAACTCTTTGCCCACCTTTAAAAATCATTAAAGTAGGAATGCTGCGGATACCGTACTGACTGGCAACATTAGGATTCTCATCCGTATTGACTTTCACAACTTTTAATTGACCTTCGTATTGAACGGAAATTTCATCTACAACAGGGGCTACCATCCGGCAGGGACCACACCAGGGGGCCCAAAAGTCAACTAAAACGGGTACATCGCTGTCGAGTACTTCTTGCTTAAAAGTAGAATCCGTAACTTGTGCGGCTGATGACATGCCTAAAAACCTTTGCCGATTATATTTCTGAGTTTCGTGAAAATTCTACCATAGCAAAAACAGCAGCTTAGAAGTGAAGGATGTACATTTGCAAAGAAGCTAAAGATTTTATTTACAAACATAAGGAACCGCCCGAACAGTAGTCCGGGCGGAGTGTGGTGTGAGGAGTGAACGGAAACATGCGTCTCCGCTATATTCTATTGTAGGCGAGATATGTGATTTTTCCAGTGATTGGTCAAGAGTCTGGAAAAATTTTCTTAAGGATTTGAAGTAGGGAATAGGGCGTAGGGCATGGGGCATGGGGGAGGCAGTGCGGTCTTCTCCCTACAGCCCTTCTCCTTTAGGAGACGCTACGCGTAGCTTGCTTAAGCGCAGGGGTACGGGCATCCTACGGCATCTCCCAAAAGGAGAAGGGGAGACGCTGCGCGATAGCGTAGCGAAGCGCGAGTCCGCGAGCGCCTGGGGTCTCCCCCGCAGTCGCCACAACGCGGCGGCACGTTTTGGGAGGAAGTTTCCCCCCAAAAGCTGCCTTGGGAACCCGCGCAAGGCGCTGCTCTTCAAGTGGAGCAACTGCCGTCATGGGGCATAGTAAAAAATTTATTTCTTATTAATTATTACCTAATCCTTAGCCCCTAGTTCCTAGTCCCTAGTCGCCTTTATTTACCCATACCTAATTGTTGAGCTTTTTGGTAGACTTTGCCTTCGGTTAATAGAGAAGGAGCAATCACAACTTCAACTTGCTGCATTTCTTTAATATTTTTAGCTCCTAATGTACCCATACTCGTTTTTAAGGCTCCTAAAAGATTGTGAGTACCATCGTCTAGGCCCGCAGGGCCGATGAGTATTTGCTCTAGGCTGCCGGTGGTACTAACGCGAATCCGGGTACCACGGGGCAGTATTGGGCTAGGGGTAGCCATTCCCCAATGATAACCTCGTCCTGGGGCTTCGGCGGCTCTAGCAAAGGGAGAACCAATCATCACACCATCAGCACCACAGGCAATGCACTTACAAATGTCGCCACCAGTGATTAAACCGCCGTCGGCAATCACAGGGATATAGTTACCAGTTTCTTGATAGTAATCATCTCTGGCGGCAGCACAATCAGCGATCGCTGTTGCTTGTGGCACACCCACACCCAAAACCCCACGAGAAGTACAAGCTGCACCAGGGCCAATCCCCACTAATACCGCCGCCGCCCCAGCTTTTAACAAATTCAGAGTAACTTCATAAGTGACGCAATTCCCCAATATCACAGGGATGGGCATAGAACGGCAAAACTCTGCTAAATCCAATGGCACTATCGACCCTGGTGACAAGTGTGCAGTAGAAACTACTGTAGCTTGCACAAAAAATAAATCTGCCCCAGCTTTTGCCACCACCTCACCGTATTTACTTGCTCCGGCTGGAGTACAACTCACTGCTGCAATGCCGCCTTGTTGTTTAATTTCCTGAATACGTTTTTCAATTAATTCTGGTTTTATTGGTTCGGCATAGAGTTCTTGCATGAGGGAAACAAATTCATCTTTCCCTACAGAGGTAATTCGATCTAAAATCGGGTCTGGATCTGCATAACGAGTTTGGATACCCTCTAAATTAAGTACGCCTAATGCCCCTAACTGCGACAAACGTACAGCCATCCGCACATCTACTACACCATCCATTGCACTAGCAATTATTGGGATTTCTCGCTCAATATTGCCTATACGCCACTTAGTTTCTGCCAAACTCGGATCGAGTGTTCTGTTACCGGGGGCTAGAGCAATTTCATCAATTCCATATGCTCTGCGAGCTGTTTTTCCCCGCCCAAGTTGAATTTCCACGCTTTAAATTTTCTCAAATCTGTTTAAGCTAGGGTATCAAATTGTGGGGAGATTTGGAGCGACTTATCAAGAAGTTTCTAGTGTTAAGGATAAAGGATGAACTAAGAACTTATCGATACATCATGTCTGACCCTTTGTAGTTGAAAAAATCTGATTTTTCCATAGTTCAAACCTGATTTTTTTGGTGAATAAAGTAATTTCATCCTTCAGACTTCATACTTCACCCTTTAAGGTTGAGCCATCCAAGGGCTAGAATTGTTACGATAAATTCAGATTAGCATTGCAGCCTTGATCCAATCTGATACTTTAGAATTACTAGAATGGCATCGCCTTTGCCAGCATCTTTCCACATTTGCGGCAACTAAACTGGGGGCGATCGCATCATTGTATCTGAATATACCTGTATCTCAGATAGCAAGTGAGCAGTTGTTAGCACAAACCAAAGAAATCTATCAACTGGAAAGTCGCTTCACTACGGGACTTTCGTTTGAGGGCATTCAAGATATTGGGGATTCTTTAGAACGGTCAGAACTCCAAGGTATTCTGGCAGGAGATGAACTATTAGCGATCGCTACCACTTTGGCAGGTGCGAGAAATTTACGTCGGGTAATTGACAATCAAGAAGACTTGCCAATACTGAAGGAGTTAGTTGCCGATTTACGGACTTATCCCGAACTAGAGCAAGAAATTCACCGTTGTATTGATGAACGGGGACAGGTAACCGACCGCGCTAGCCAAAAACTTGGGGAAATTCGTACAGATTTACGGAGAGTGCGGAGTCAAATCACCCAAAAACTACAAAATATTTTACAGGCAAAATCTGGGGCAGTCCAAGAACAGCTAATTACCCAACGAGGCGATCGCTTTGTCATCCCTGTGAAAGCGCCTCAAAAAGACGTGATCCCTGGCATTGTTCACGATACCTCTACTAGCGGTGCGACTCTCTACGTAGAGCCTAATTCCGTCGTACCTCTGGGCAATCAACTACGACAGACAATCAAAACAGAGCAAACAGAAGAAGAAGCGATTCGCCGGGCTTTGACGGAGCAAATAGCAGCAGTCAAGCCAGATTTGGAAAGGTTATTAGTAATTGTTACTACCTTGGATTTGGCAACCGCGAGAGCTAGATATAGTTTCTGGTTAGGAGCCAATCCGCCGCGATTTATTGATCGCCAAGCAAATGAACTCGTTACCTTGCGACAACTGCGTCATCCCTTGTTAGTGTGGCAGCAGCAGCACGAACAAGGGCAACCAGTAGTCCCTGTAGATTTGTTAATTAGTCCCGATATTCGGGTAGTGACGATTACCGGGCCAAATACTGGGGGTAAAACTGTCACTTTGAAAACCCTAGGATTGGCAGCATTGATGGCCAAGGTAGGTTTATTTGTCCCTGCCCGCGAACCAGTAGAAATCCCTTGGTTCGACCAAGTATTAGCCGATATTGGCGATGAACAATCTCTACAGCAAAGTTTATCGACATTTTCTGGTCACATCCGCCGGATTAGTCGAATTTTGAATGCCTTGGGGAATAGGGAAGCAGAGGAGCAGAGGGGCAGAGGAGCAGGGGAGGAGCTTTTTACTTCTGAATCTTTACTCAGCATTCAGCCTTCATCACTTGTCTTGCTCGATGAAGTAGGCGCAGGAACTGATCCTGTTGAAGGTAGTGCTTTGGCGATCGCTTTGTTGCAATATTTAGCTGATCATGCTCAGTTAACTATTGCCACTACTCACTTTGGGGAATTAAAAGCCCTGAAATACGAAGATCAGCGGTTTGAAAATGCTTCTGTAGAATTTGACGAAAGTACTTTATCGCCCACTTACCGTCTGTTATGGGGTATACCCGGACGTTCTAATGCTTTGACCATTGCCAAGCGTTTAGGACTAAAACCAGAAGTGGTAGAACAGGCAAAAACCCAAGTGGGAGGCGCAACAGACGAGGTTAATCAAGTAATTGCTGGGTTAGAAGCGCAACGCCGCCGCCAGGAGACCAAAGCTACTGAAGCCCAAAATCTGTTACAACAAGCGGAACGTTTATACAAAGAAGTGTCCGCAAAAGCCGCAAGTTTACAGGAGAGAGAACGCGAACTGCGGGCTTCACAGGAAGTCACAGTACAGCAAGCGATCGCTCAAGCTAAAGGTGAAATAGCCCAAGTCATTCGCCGTTTGCAGCAAGGTACACCTAAAGCCCAAGATGCCCAGCAAGCAACCAATGCTTTGAATGAAATTGCCCAAAAATATCAGCCAGTAGCCCCAGCTAAGCCAAAAGTTGGGTTTATGCCCAAAGTAGGCGATCGCGTCCGTATTTCCAAATTTGGGCAAACAGCAGAAGTAATAACCGCCCCCGATGCAGATGGTGAGTTAAGTGTGCGTTTTGGCATGATGAAAATGACGGCGAAGTTAGAAGATATTGAATCTTTGGATGGTCAAAAAGCAGAACCAGTCGTTAAATCAAAACCAGCACCAGCCCCAGTAACTCCACCACCCCAACCTATCCCAGCAATTCGTACCTCCCAAAATACCGTTGATTTGCGTGGTAAGCGGGTAGCCGATGCCGAATTTATTTTAGATAAAGCAATTTCAGAAGCTACAGGGCCGATCTGGATTATTCACGGACACGGTACTGGGAAGTTGCGCCAAGGTGTCCACACTTTTTTACAACAGCATTCCAGAGTCAGCCACTACGAAGCAGCAGAACAGTCAGACGGTGGCAGTGGTGTCACAATTGCTCATATTAAATCATCAGCCTAAATACAGATACAGATGAAAAATTAATTTATAGGCATTTTAGTATCAATGGCGATCGCTAATTCCTAATTGTCTAGTTATAATCAGCGATTAGCAATTAGGAATTAACTTTTTTGGATGATATTTATTTATACTTTGGTACTGAAATAGCGGTTGAGAATAGGTAAACTTCCATGAGATAGATATTGTTTTATTATGTTGAAAATAAATTTTCATCTTGTAGAGTAAGACAGAGATAACTGCTGTTGATCATTAAAAAATAAAGCTAGTTGCAGCTTCTAGCTATAGGAAACCAACTTTAATACTTAAGAGTCTGGTTTCAAAATGGGTAACAGCAACATCACCTATCAGCCTGATCACCTATGCTAAAAGCTATGCACTTGGCCGCTAATTCAACTACTTCAAATTCCCAGTGGGAGGATTTAATCAAGCTTCCAGCCCCAAATACGGTTCAATGGGACAATATCAAAACCCAATTAGACTTGGTGCTGTTGGCCTTAGAAACTTTAACTGGCATTGGTTCAGAGGCTATGCTCTCGGCGGCAACTAATTTGAACTTAGAGTCAAGAGTACCAGACCGGGTAGCCTTATGGCGATTACGTCAATCAAATCCCATACGTAAAGGTCAAGGAGGGCGAAAAAAGCTAGATGTCGAAGAAGCGCGATCGCTTGTTTTAATCACCTGCTACCTCGCCAAACAGCACCAGGAATTGATTCGTCGTGCTGTTGGTCTACTAGAACAAATGGCGGAAAATAACCGGGAACCTCATCAGGCTGCTTTACTTGGAGATTATATTGATGCTTTCTGCAACGTCTACCAAGAGCGCATGGAAGAGGATGAGCAAATCTCAACAGATTTGCTTACCCGCCTAGCACTGAAACTGCTTGTAGATTTACTGTTTTACAGTGCCCCTGGTGGACACCGCCGTCTCTGGCTAGCACTTATAGACCGTTCTGCAAAATAAATTTTTAGATCATCTTTTCCCCGCAGTTCCTGCCATGCCAATATCAAATTCTGTGATTCGTCGCTACACTCCCCCTACTTGTACGCTAGAAATCTTGGCGCAAAGTTCCCCCTTATCTCAGTGGATGGGGAGAACTGTGCTAAAACAGTTAAGCTTTGAGCTACGCTTTGATGATCCGCGACTACCTGAAGAACATAGAGTACCAATTCGAGGCGATCGCGATCAACTAGAAGCTTTGTGTGATGCAGTCACCAGCTACATACAAGAAATCCTCCAACAGTCTTCAGAAAGCTTTTGGGTGAGTTTTTCGGGAAATGAAGATTCTAGCAAAGTATCTCATGATTCTGAATTAACAAATTTTCACCAACCTTCACCGCCAATTCAGACATTCCAAGCCTTTAGCTCCCAGATACCAGGGACAAAAATACATTTAGAACCAGGTAAATATTTAACTCATAATCTATTTCTTGGTTCCCTTGCTAACCAGAGATCTGGCCCTGTAATTCAACTTAGTCTGCTGCAACTCTTCGATTTAGCAACTGCTTTAGATGAATACTCGGCTGATGTCATGGCGTTACCAAGTCTCAATAAAACTAGTCCTATTCGGCGATTGCCTGCTTGGACACCGGTTGCCGCAGTATTAGTGTTAAGTGTAGGTTTATTACCCATAACGTTGCAATATGCCAACAATACTAGGCAAAAGCAGCCACAAACAGCTAAAAAGACAACTTCAGCAAATGGAGAACTTGCTTTAGCACCTTCACTCGACCTTTCGACACCACAACCCGGACTCACTCCCCCAGATAATTTATCATCACTACCACCTTTAGGCTCTACTGCGCCACTTCCCACAAATAGTTTGCCTCAAAAGCCTCTGACGGCTCCTAATTCGAGTTTATCCTCGACTTTGGCCCCAACATCCGAACTCTCTCCACAAAATACATCGAACATACCTCAGGGGACGATTCCAACCCTGAATAGCAATCAGCAAAATCCAGCATCCGCTACAGGAAATCCGCAAATCGCTACTCAACCAAATCTCAAGCAAAACTCGGCTGGATCAATTTCTCAAAGTGAAATTGGTCTTCCCAAAAAACGAGATTTGCCACCCAGTCTTTCTTCAACTACAGGTAGTTTATCCCCCAATATTTCAGCTGTTCCCACTCTACCGAACAATAATGGTGGCAATACTCTTCCCCAAGCCTACACACCTTTTAACCCTAAACAATTGGAGGAAAAAATCAACTCCTCTCAGACAGATGCTTCCACCAATAAACTATCGTCAGAACTGTCTGCCACAAATAATACATCCTCTGCTGTTGCTGATAGTGATTCACTGGTTGATCGATTGAGGGGTGAATCTCCAAACTCCACATCTGCAAAGGCTCCCACCGATAGTACTTTATTTGACACACCTCAGATAGTAGAAGCTAGAGAACTCCTGAAAAACCGCTGGCAGCCACCTGCGGGATTAACGCAAACACTAGAGTATAGTTTGATGGTAGGTGTTGATGGCACAATTGAACGAATTTTTCCTCTCAATAAGCCAGCAAGAGAGTATGTTGACAGTACTGGAATGCCTGACATTGGGAAACCTTTTGTTTCCGCTAATAGATACGGAAAAAATCTCAGAATTAGAGTGATTCTCAGTCCTAACGGTAAGGTACAGACATTACCAGAATCGGATTAATCAAACCAAGCTGCTTAATGCCATTTACAAAACTGGTACAAGATTTGTACCAGTTACCAAACTGGTAATACTATTGCCGTCACTGAGTGTACCAATAAATACAATTACATTTAAATCACTCAGATCAAAATAAGAAATATGCAAACGATTGGGCCTCAAAAGGATAGTTCAGCTTGGGTTATTCAAACATGGGCTGCTTTTGTTATATCTATTTCTATGACCACCTTCGGCATAGTGAACTTACCTGTAGATAACTGGGTAAAAGGATTTATGGGTATGGGTTTAGCTTTCTCTATTGGCTCAACTTTTACTTTGGCAAAGACCAGTAGAGATCTACATGAAACTAGAAGATTAGCTGCTAGAATTGACGAGGCGAAAGTAGAAAAATTACTTTCACAACATGATTCTCTCAATCTCAAATGAAGGCTAACAGCCCAATAAGAAAAATCAAGGACTAGTAAGACAAGCCCTTGATTCTACTTATTTAATTTTGTTATTTAATAACGGGATTTTTTGGTTTTTAACTTTTGCTTTTTACGCCGTTTTTGGGCAGTAGAAACCGCCTGTTCTACCGGATAACCCACAACAGGAATTACCTGATATTTGCGCTCTTCTTCTAACTTTTTAAGATCTGTGTAATCAACCCAATGAATGCAATCAACGGGACAAGTGTCAATTGCTTCTTGGATCATTTCTTCCGCGTCCCCATCTTGGCGAACTACGCGCGATCGCCCATAATCTGCTTCAATGTAGAAAGTGTTACGCGCCACATGGGCGCAGTGCTTACAACCAATACAGGTGATTTCATCTACATAAACACCCTTTTGACGTAGCATACCGCCCAATTCCGGCTCTAAACCAGAACGTTCTGGGTCATCACGCAAGCGACCACCTAATTCTGGCTCCAAACCGGAACGGTTATCTTCTTGTTCTTCCGGCGACGGCAAAAAATCAGCCATTACGCACTCCAGCGTTGTACTACCAAGCGAATCGAACCATCTTCATTTTTTTGTTGTTCAGTGACTTGAAAACCAACACGACTGGTTTCTTTCACAACTGTTTGGTAAGCGTAGCGCTGCGTTACTTGGCGCAAAAACCCATCTACAGATAGATTTTGCTGCCAGTATTGCAAGTCTGCCACCAGTTCGTATTCTTTGCCATTCCATCTAAAGCCGATGTCGTAGCCATTTTCCTGCTCAATGCTCACTTCAGCAGGATGGGTTTGACCCCGATAGCCACGTACTTCACGCGGCCCAGGTTTCCAGTCGATGCCTAATTCAGTCAGCGCATCTTTCAAAGAATCAAGGTTACGGATTTGAGTCTTAATTTGGCTAAAGTGTGACATGGTGGTTGTGAATTAATGACACTAAACTATTGAGAAAACTTACCAATCGCTGTAAGTGGCTTGCGTATTTGCCACACTGGATTGTTGCACCTGAACGGCAAATAATTCTGAGGTTGGCTCATGAGTGAGTACTTGCCCCAGCTGTGCCTCTATTGCTGCTGTAACCTCAGCGCAAGAAGCACCTATAATGCCAGTGACTTTCTCTTGTACCCGACCGTCTGGATATATTATGAACTCTAATGTCTCCATGTTGTTGGCCAACCATGATAGTACGCTTGAATTGTACTGCCTTAGCAGCAGGCTAAAAATATAGCCATCGGAACATTTTTACTTAGATACCAACTTGCCATTTGTTAACTAATGTTCCATCTCTCAAAATATATATCTCATAAAGTTTACAAAAATTATGCTTTTTATAAGCAGGCACGTCTGTCATTAGTTAGTCTCTCTTAACCTTATCGATTAGTCAAGGTCGCAATTAACCTGACAAAGTAAGTAGTAACAAACAGTTATTAAAACAAGCATTATTTGTAATATAACCAGCAAGGGGAGCCACAAAAGGCTAAAGCTTAGTAAAAAACTTTATCATTATCATTGAGTTTACCCTAGTTTTCTTAAAGGTTTCCAACTTTATTTAGTCTGCGATCGCTTTGTGTAAGGATAGTTTGCTAAAGAAGTCTCATACACACATTGCCATTATTATCTCACCAATCATGCTGACCTTGACCCAACGTCAACCACCAAACCCTGATGCATCTGTTACTTTGACCTTAGCACTCACAGCAGAAGAACGCACTCGCAGTCGTCATCGCTTTGAGGTGGAAGATGGCAAAGTTGTGTTTTTGCATTTATCGAGAGGAACCGTTTTACGGGATGGCGATATTCTCCAAGATGAAAGCAATAGCAGCTTAATTAGAATAACTGCCAAACCAGAACCAGTTTTAACCGTCTTTGCCCAAACACCACTTTTACTAATGCGGGCAGCATACCATTTAGGAAATCGTCATATACCTGTAGAAATTACGCCCAGCTATTTACGTTTAGCAAAAGATGCTGTTTTACAAACAATGCTGGAACAACTGGGGCTAGAAATCACAGCAGAAAACTTACCGTTTCAGCCAGAATTAGGCGCTTATGGACAGCATCACGCTCACTGATAGCCATTTTTTGAGTATTTTGCAGTTGGCTAGTCCAGCTTTACCTGTGGGAGCTTATAGTTATTCTGAAGGATTAGAAACACTGGTAGAAAATGGTGCGATCGCCAATCAAAAAAGCCTCAAACACTGGTTAGCAGCAGAACTGTATTATGGAGCAATTCGCTTAGAAGCGGCGGTGATGGTACGAGCCGAGCAATCTGCAAAAATCGGTGATGTAGAGACGCTATGCCGTTGGAATATGTGGTTATCCGCTGCTAGAGAAACCCAAGAATTACGTGCCTCTAGTTGGCAGATGGGGCGATCGCTGATGCAATTACTTGGTAAACTACAACCAGAAATCTTGCCTCTGGTGAATATTGTGGGTAATCCTTGCAATTATGCGATCGCTTTTGGCATTGCTAGCGCCCATTGGCAAATTAATATCCAAGCTGCCTTATTAGGATATCTGTATAGTTGGGCAAGTAATTTAATTACTGCTGGAATTAAACTTATCCCCCTTGGTCAAACAGCAGGACAAGAGTTATTGCTAGAGTTGCAGCCATTAATTAGTGCTGCGGCATTAGAAATTCTCAATTTAGAGGATGATCAACTCAGCTGTTGTAGTTGGGGCTTATCATTAGCAAGTATGCAGCATGAAACGCAGTATACAAGGTTATTTAGGAGCTAGTACCGCTGTGCAGAAGTCAAAAGTTAAAAGTTAAAAGTCAAAAGACTTATAATTTGAGCTTTTTAACTGTTTGGAATGGTGAACCAGCGCTACGCGTAGCTTGCTTCCCCGTAGGGGTACGCTTAGAGCGGAGCTTTCGCTTTCTTTAAAAGTTTTGCGCTCCTGTTACCCGGACGCGCAAACTTATTGACGCCGTGCTGTACTAGTGGTGCGTCAAAGATTAATTGACGGATAGATTTTCTGTAGATACATCGATTTATCGCGTCTCTTAACCGTCAAAATGATTTTGACAGACTACTAGTTTAGGTAAAGCAGAGGAAGCAAATGAACGCATTTCGAGTTGGGGTTGCTGGGCCGGTGGGATCTGGGAAGACTGCTTTAGTCGATGCTTTGTGTAAGGCGTTGCGTGAGCAGTATCAGATTGCTGTGGTCACAAATGATATTTATACTCAAGAAGATGCTCAGTTTTTGGTGCGTTCTCAGGCGTTGGCGAGCGATCGCATTTTAGGTGTGGAAACTGGCGGCTGTCCCCACACTGCGATTCGTGAAGATGCTTCGATGAATTTGGCTGCTATTGAACAATTGGAGTTGCAATTCACCGATTTAGATTTGGTATTTTTGGAAAGTGGTGGTGATAATTTAGCAGCTACCTTTAGTCCCGAATTAGTAGATTTAACAATTTACGTTATCGATGTTGCCGCTGGTGATAAAATTCCCCGCAAAGGTGGCCCTGGTATTACTAAATCTGATTTATTAGTAATTAATAAAACTGACCTAGCACCCTATGTTGGTGCAGATTTAAATGTCATGGAAAGAGATGCCAAAAAAATGCGTGGTGCTAAACCTTTTATTTTTACAAACTTAAAAACACAATCAGGATTAGCAGACGTAATTCAGTTCGTCTCTACAAATATTTGTTAAGTAATATTTACTATTTTCGGTAAAATATTTTTTACTTGCCATCTGGAAAAATAGATGCCAAAAATGTATGTGAATTGTAGCTTTGAGCTAGAGTACAACTTTTTACAATATTTTTGGAGACACACAATGGCAAACTTTGAAATTATCGAACGAGAAAGTCTACGTTTAGTCAAGTTAACGTTGCAAAACGAAACAGTACGTACAGAATCTGGTGCGATGTACTATATACGTGGGAACATTACCATGCAATCAAAAGCGCCCTCGGCGGGTGGGTTTTTAAAATCTCTAGCCACTGGTGAAAATATTTTTCGCCCTACCTATACAGGTACAGGTGAATTGTTTTTGGAGCCTTCTTTATCTGGATATCATATCTTAGAATTAGACGGCAACGAATGGATTTTGGACAGTGGGTCTTATTGGGCTAGTGATGGTTCTGTAGAAGTGGGAATTGAACGTAATAAAATGATTTCTGGCTTAATAGGTGGCGAAGGCTTATTTCAAACAAAAGTCAAAGGTAGAGGAAAAGTGGTAATGGTTGCTCAAGGACCTGTAGAAATAGTACAGCTACGAAATGACCGATTAGTAGTTGATGGTAACTTTGCGATTGCTCGTACCAATACCTTAAATTATCGTGTTGAAAAAGCCACAAAATCACTTTTAGGCTCCATGACTTCTGGTGAATTTTTAGTTAATGCTTTTGAAGGAACTGGTACTGTATTACTAGCTCCTGTTCCTTATTGGCAAGTGATGATGCTACGGCAAATTACAGCAGCAATTCCCAAAACGTCTAGTTAAAATTCATTTATTTCCAAAAAAAGGAATTAAAACAAAAATTCAAATAAATTTTAGAAAATTATCGCTTGTAGGAATGGGTGAGCATAAAACTAGTACAGCACGGCGTCAATAAACCTACCATCTGAAGTAGGCAAAAAGCTTACGATGTAAGACTTCTTTCTTTTGCATTTTGCCTTTTGACTTTTTAGTTTTGCCTTCTCGTACTATCTCTGTTTTGTCAGTCTGGGAAGACCAAATTGCTGAAAACCTTTCGGGGCTTTAATTTCTAAGTTTTGGCTATAAATTTTAGTTACTGTTAGAAAATAAAGGCTCAAAGCTTGATTCAATCAAAGTTTCAAAATCTTGCTTCGATTATTGTTTTCCGAGAGTGATACAAGAGGGCTATAGGACTCCTATTTGATTTTTGAACAAAACTCAGTACACTTTTATTCCCTGTTCCCTGTCTTTACTAGTGATTCAGGAATCAAATCGGATTACTATAGATATCTTCAGCAAGAATACTGAGTAACTAAAACCGAGGCAATGACTCACTATATTTTAAAAGCCACTAAGGAAACCGTACATCTCGGTGGTTTCTCCAATTTGCTAGAACCAGCACTCACTATTGATTCTGGCGACACAATTGATGTAGAAACTTATACTGGTTACTATGTTTACGACAAAGCACCACTAGAGTTTCTCACACCAGAATTTGTTGATATCTGTCAAAATCTGGCATCAGAACGTAAAATTGCAGCGGGGCCTCACTTACTAACAGGGCCAATTTACGTAAAAGATGCAGAACCAGGGGATGTTTTAGAAGTAAGATTAGAAGCGATCGCACCTAGTTTACCAGTTGGCTTCAATGCAATTCGTACGGGTTGGGGAGCCTTACCGCAACAATTTCCTCAACCTGCTCTGAGATTTATTCCTCTTGATTTAGTTCATAATATCGCTGAATTTCCTACAGGTAGTGGCATTAAAATTCCCCTCAAACCTTTTTTTGGCATTCTTGGTGTCGCTACCCCAGAAACTTCCCGAATTTCTACTCCGCCTGGTTGTTATGGTGGTAATATTGACAACCGTGAACTGCAAACAGGCTCTCGCGTATTTTTGCCTATTTTTGTCCCTGGTGGATTATTTTCTATTGGTGATGGACATTCAGCACAGGGAGATGGCGAAGTCAACGTGACTGCTATTGAAACTTCCATGAATGGCAGAATAGTACTCAAACTTCGCAAGGATTTACAACTGTCAATACCTATCGCTGAAACCCCTACTGATATCATTACAATGGGGTTTGCTCAAAATTTAGATGCAGCTTTAGAAATCGCTGTAAAAAATATGATTGACTTTTTAAAACGTTTTGCAAACTTATCGGCGGAAGATGCTTACGTATTATGTAGTTTAGCCGTAAATTTTCACATCACTCAAGTTGTCAATAGTCCCCAAAAAGGTGTTCATGGGATGCTACCCAAATCAATATTGTCACATAAAATCAATTTATAATTAATAAAAAACAGATAGCTTTGTATGTCTAATATACTTGTACAAATGTTGCTTATTGGTCTGGTCGCTGGCATTGCTGGTGGGATGTTTGGCATCGGCGGCGGTGCAATTATGGTGCCAGCAATGGTGCTAATAGTTGGACTAGATCAAAAATTTGCTACTGGTACTTCTATCGCTGCCCAAATATTACCAATTGGCATTTTAGGAGCAGCAGTTTATTATCGTAGCGGCAATATTAATATTAAATATGCTGTGATAATTGCTGTTGGTCTAGTAATTGGTAATTTCTTTGGAGCGCTATTTGCTAATCAGCCATTTATTAGTAGTGAAATGATGAAAAAGCTGTATGGCATCTTTTTATTACTCATTGGTCTACGGTATTTGGTAGGAAGTTAACAATAATTTTGCAGGGTGCGTTAAGCCAGGTAACGCACCATTTTCAACAACAGCTATAGCTGCACTTGTTGAGTGGGGAAAGCACCAGGTTGTACAGCTAAGTTGAGACTTTGCCCATTGCGTCGTAACTCTAAGCGCAAATTTCCTCCAACTTGGCTACTTTCTACAGCCTTTTGTACACTGCTAGCATCTGTCACAGATTGACCATTCAGTGATTGAATGACATCACCAGCACGTATTCCTGCTTTCGCCGCAGGTGAATTGGGCATAACTTTTACAACTAAGACACCTTTATCTTCATTGACAGTTACACCACTATTGGGGTCTGAGTTGAGATTTTGCTTGATTTGAGGCGTTAATCCTATCATCTGAATACCCAAATAGGGATGTTGCACTTTCCCTGTAGCTACCAGTTGAGTAGAAATACGTTGTGCCGTATTGATGGGAATGGCAAAGCCTAATCCTTGTGCGCCTTGAATAATAGCTGTATTCATACCAATTACTTCACCACGGGCATTTAGCAGAGGGCCACCAGAGTTACCAGGATTAATTGCTGCATCAGTTTGAATAAATTCAACTCTCTTATCAGGAGCGCCAATTTGATTGCTGGTGCGTCCAGTTGCGCTGATGATTCCTGTAGTAACAGTATTATCTAATCCTAAAGGATTACCGATCGCGATCGCCCATTCTCCTGGTTGCAATTGGTCTGAGTTACCCAATGTTACTGATGGCAGATTGTCAGCTTGAATCTTGACAACAGCGACATCTGTTAAATCATCTTTTCCCAACACCTTACCTTGGAAGGTACGCATATCCTTGAGTGTTACTGTCACTGTATCAGCACCATCTACAACGTGAGCGTTGGTGAGAATCAGTCCATCACCATTAATAATAAAACCTGAACCAGTACCTTTTTCTACCCGCTGACTTTGTTGTGGTAATTGAGAACCAAAAAAGCGACGGAAAAATGGATCGTTAAATTCTTCTGGTATCCTGGATTTTACTGTTCGGGAAGAATCAATCCGCACTACGGCTGGGCCGACTTTTTTTACCACTTGGATCACAAAATTAGGATCTGTGGCGGCTGGTAATGGGGGAGCAGCATTTACTCTATTCACTGCCAGTTTAGAGGCACTTTCAGACAAATGCTGATTATTCCCAGCTAAATAACCGCCTGCCAATGTCATACCCGATCCCAGCAGCACCAATGATAAAGAGGCAGCTGCTTTTTTCCAGGGTGTATTGTTATATTTAGAATTAATTAAAGGTTGATCTTTGTCGTGTACTTGGTTGTTCATTGCTGTCTGGAAGAATATTTAAATATATTACTAATAATGTAGACAGTGTTTATGACAGTTTTGTTGCGATTATATTGCGTTGGGATGAAAAGTTTGATATTTTACTCAAATTGTAAGTACGATAAAGTAGTGCTGAAAGCAAAAGTATCTAACTTTATTGGCCAAATAACCAATTATAGAAATTGTAATTTACAGATATATTTTGTGATTCTTCAAAATGTAATGTAAAGTTGTGTCTTTACTGGACTTTTTTCATGAAAAAATGGTTAAATTAGTCATCTAAAACTACTCCGCCTGGCTATATTTTAAACATGAAAAAAGATTTAGATGGTGGTGATAATTTGAAGTAGAGAGTATCAACACCAATGCTGCGATCGCCTAGAATACTGGTAGAACTATAGCAGTTCTTGGTTGTGGGCAGTACACTCTTAGTAAAAAAATATACTAGGGACTAGGAACTAGGGGCTAGAGGAATGTATTTAATCCATATAAAAACACTATATAACCTTGCTTTGGAAAGATAGCGAAGAATTTAAACCAGTGCAGCATGAAGGAAATAATAGCAATTTCAGTAAACTAAAAATCAGAGTATGATAAGCATCGATAATATTTCAAGTATTCTATAGCACTAATGTCTACGTATCTGTTGATTGGCGATTACAAAGCTTTAGTTAAAAAAATTTGCTACTCAAAATTTTTATGAACAGAATGGTTAAATGGGAGAGAATTAATAGGTAGTAGCTAGCGATCGCTATTTAGGTGCGGCGGACTTATTCTCTATAAGAGAAAATAAAATATCTGTAGGCTTAATGAAAAGACCATAGGCAAGCAGCAAACAGGAGGCATTCTCACCTAAATCTAGCTATACTCGTGTTGCTACCATTAAGTTATTTTTGGTAAGAATAAAATATATGTGTGATTAATGGTTGAGATCACATTATAGTGGCAAGTCTACTAAGCATCGAAAATTACATATAGCTATTGTTATAGAGCGAGTAAATGGACTAGGCGGACGAGGTAAATGAATATACACACCTTTGATAATCATTATGTTACTTGCCCAATTTGCCAAAGAAATACTAGGCCAAAACCAATCAAGACCTGCATTGGCTTATTTAGCTGTCCCTATTGCCAGGAAAGACTAGTAGTCTGTCGCAGCGGTCATTATGTCCGCGACCCGTTTACTCTCAAACAAATCATGATCTGTTCGGCACTACGCCGTCAAAGTAGCCCTGTAGCTCGTATTATAAGAGATTTTGTCATCCTCAAACGTCCTCTATTAGCTCTGGCTGTGGGAAGTGCTATTCTCTTAAGCATGATTACTATGACCCAGCAAAACACCATCTACGATCAGCAAATGCCACCAGGAGTAGAGAAAATTAAAGATAGAGAAAAAGGAATTGGGGACTAGAAAGGTAAGCAGGGGAGAATAACAATGCCCCTTTGTTGTAGCAACTAGGTGTTGTGTTATGCCGCACTCTTAGCACCATCATTGATTTTCAGTGCGTTAGGATTAAATTTTAATAACGCACCATACTAGATCAATACCTTTGCCAAAATAAGAGCCTAGATAAATTTTGGCAAAAGTGGCAAAATTAAGCATACATAAGCGTTTCGATGAAAAGGTGGTTTTTCATCTGAAACCCTTATCCTGCTGTCAATACGTTAAAAAACCCTTGTAGGAAACCTTAAAGGAATTTTTAGGACTGATTGTTTTTGCCAACCCTCAAAGAAATGGGAGTTAATGGTTAAAGCATCATCATCTCACCCTCGTAAATTGGCGAAGGTATTGCTAGATTAAAGCTGATTCCCACATTGCTTTTACAATGCTTGGCCTGGGTTAAGCAGTAGCTCCTCATTGACCCAAGAATCCACGTCTTTTTAAAGCGCGGAGTGTCAGGGGGATTTTTAGTGAACAGGTTTTCGTTTTTGCGAGTCAAGCTGATTTAGCAGATAATAAATAAGATTAATAGAAGGTAAATTTGTCAAGTATTTTTTACCTTCCGTTGCAAAAATCAAACAACTTAAACTGTAACAAAAGTATTCAAGCCTAGAGCCGATGAGCGAAACTAGCCAACGTCGAATTATTATTGGGGATGTGCATGGCCACTATGAAGGATTGATGACTTTGTTAGAGGCGATCGCCCCTGGCTCAGATGATCAAGTCTATTTTTTAGGTGACTTAATTGATCGTGGCCCTCACAGTTCCCACGTAGTTAATTTTGTCAAACAAAATAACTATGAGTGTCTGCTGGGAAATCATGAGCAGATGCTGTTAAATATTCTCACCAACAAAAATACAGCCACACCAGCGATGCAAGCATGGCTGTACAGTGGTGGTCAAGCAACTATAGCCAGTTACCAAGAAGCCGCTATTCCCGACGAGCATTTAGATTGGTTCAAATCTCTGCCCACATATCTCGATTTGGGGGATGTTTGGTTAACTCATGCTGGTATTGACCCTACTATACCTTTAGCAGAACAAAACGCCGAGCAATTTTGCTGGATACGAGATGAATTTCACAGCATTACCAAGCCATACTTTCCTGATAAGCTGATTATCGTTGGTCACACGATCACATTTACCTTTCCTGGTGTTACTCCTGGTCAACTAGCTCAAGGACAAGGCTGGCTAGATATAGATACTGGTGCTTACCATCCTCGTAGCGGCTGGTTAACTGGATTAGACATTACAAATAACCTGATTTATCAAGTCAACGTTTTTAGCAATTGCCTCCGTACCCTGCCTTTAGCAGAAGGGGTAATCATGATTGAACCATCCCAAGTCACTGAGCGCCGCAAGAAGCAGCGAGCATAACTGGATATGGGATGGAGTTTGATTAGTTGACTATTTTATCTTGCACTGTAAGATCAAGACTACAGCAATGGTCGGATATGCGCTCTATAAGCAGTATTATCTAACCCATAACGTGAATTGGTAGGGCGGGCATTAATGGCACGTTGCAGAGCATCAATGCGATCGCTTGTTGCAGGGTGAGTACTCAAAAATGTAGGAACAGAACCTTTTTTCAGTAACTTTTGCATAAAAGAAACCATTGCAGACGGTGCATAACCAGCCCGGATCAAAGTTCTTAATCCTCTTTGATCAGCATCATATTCATCTTGACGACTGCGGGGACGATTGAGCGCTAACTCTACACCTATACCTACTGCTTGATTGCGATCTAAACCTGTTGCTGAGGCTACACCACTGGCGACTGCTCTTTGTCGCATCTGTTGAACTAAGTGTTTGCCAGTAATGTGACCCCATTCGTGAGCAATTACACTGGCTAGTTCCGCTTCATTATCTGCGGCTTTGATTAAACCTGTATTGACATAAACAAAACCGCCCAAAGTCGCAAAAGCGTTAATAGCGTCATCCTCAACTACCTGAAAAGTAGGCGGAAGATTGGGGCGATCGCTATTAGCTACTACACGCCGACCAATTTGCTCTACATAACGATTAATTTTAGAATTGCGGTTAAGTCGAATTTCACTGCTCACCAATTGCTTATTCATCTGCTTACCCAGATCAACCTCCTGGCTCTGAGATATATTAGATAGCTGAAGTATCTGGGCCCCTTGAAACAGAAGAGGTAATAAGTCTATAGCCTTACTTGGCGTAGCTGTACTCAAAGACACACTTAAGGCAACAACCAAAGAAATTAATGGATAATACCAGCGACGCTGCCTCACACGGTAGTTAGCAAAGAAATTTTTCCAATTAATCATAGTCAGGTATGAGGATAATTTCAAAAGAACACTAAGATGATCAGACGAATCTAGGGCTTTCTAAGTTGCATAATCTATACAAGAAGATGCGTAGCATTTAAGCAACACTATGATGTGACTTCTCTATTGAAAATCTCATAAAATCCCTGCCCTATCTCTAAAATAGACCAGACAGCCCTTTGTTTTGATCAGTGATTGAGCATAATTAAATTCAATTTTGTTTTCCTATGCCCCATGCCCACGAATATCTTTATTTTCGTCTAGCTACTTAATATTCCTTTGGCTTTGTATTTCCAAACTCGTGATAGACTGTCGCATGACTGCAATGCCCAGACGCTTTGAGCTATTACCAAGTAGGGAAAATTGCCGTATCCCTCATCAAACTTGTTGTTACAATCAATTACTTCGCTTGTATCTGGAAAGATTTTTTATGGCTATTTTAGATTCCAAAGGTCGCTTGTTCGGTAAAATTAATATCCTCGATTTAGGTGCTGCGCTGGTAATTTTGCTAGTTATAATTGGCATCTTTGTCTTTCCCGGTACTACCGGTTCTGTTGCCCAAGTCGGTACAAAAACAGTACCCATTGAGGTCGATTTAGCAGTTCGCGGTTTGAACGTGCGTGACCCTGAGCGTTTATTTGACAACGGCTTTAAGAAAGGTGGTAAAACTAACGTCATTATCCGCAACCAACCTTATGGTCAGATTGGGATTAAATCGATTCAACTGCTACCTAGAACCGTAACAGTTTCCCAACCAGACGGATCTGTCAAAGAACTGCCAGATCCAAGGGCAAATAATTTTAGTACAGATATGCTTTTAACTCTAGAAGGCAAAGCCCAAGTAACTGACAATGGCCCAGTTTTAGGTAACAGTAAAGTGAAAATTGGTATGCCTTTTGAGTTGGAAGGCTTCAACTATAATTTCAATGCGACTGTCATTGATGTCAGATTGAAAGACAAATAGCATTCCTATATTTACTGGGTAATAGCTCCCCCGATTGTTGCTCATTTTGGGGGTTATTTTTTTGGATCAAAATATTTCTCGTCTTCTTCTGTGATTCTACTCTCCCCGTAGTAACAAAAGCAGGATCATAAAGTCTTCAAGCTCTACAGCAGCAAAGTTATGGGTAAAGTCACACTAAGATTGTGGCACAAATACCAGTAAATTTTCGTAAGACTGCCCATTTCCTAGCTCGGCGGCGTTGACAAAACTCCCCGCAATTGTGACGATTACGCTAGAATTATTAAAGGTTCTTTACAGAATTTGCTAATCATCCCCAATTCTGTTTAGAAAAGCCTAACATTCAAAATGTAAATCAGAAAACCCCCTCTAGAGTTCACCTAAAAGCTTCTATGACGCTCCCAATTCGTAACGTCGCCATTATTGCCCACGTTGATCACGGCAAAACCACCCTGGTTGATGCACTCCTCAAACAATCCGGCATTTTCCGTGAAGGTGAAGACGTTCCGGATTGTGTCATGGACTCCAACGCCCTGGAACGAGAACGGGGTATTACTATCCTGTCCAAAAATACAGCGGTTCGCTACAAAAATACGCTAATTAATATTGTCGATACTCCTGGACACGCCGACTTCGGCGGTGAAGTCGAACGGGTACTCGGCATGGTTGACGGATGTCTGCTAATTGTCGATGCCAACGAAGGCCCCATGCCCCAAACGCGCTTTGTACTAAAAAAAGCTTTGGAAAAAGGGCTGCGTCCCATCGTTGTGATTAATAAAATTGATCGTGGCCAAGCTGACCCCCACGTTGCTGTCGATAAAGTTTTGGATCTGTTCTTGGAATTAGGTGCAGACGAAGACCAGTGCGATTTTACTTATCTGTTTGCTTCTGGTATGGCAGGTTTCGCTAAGGAAAGCATGGAAGCAGAATCGGTAGATATGCAACCTTTGTTTAATGCAATTCTGCAACACGTTCCACCACCTGTGGGCGACATCAACAAGCCTCTGCAATTGCAAGTCACAACTCTAGATTATTCTGAATACCTGGGACGGATTGTGATTGGCAGAATTCACAACGGTACCATCCGTGCTGGACAGCAAGCGGCTTTGGTTACAGAAAATGGCACCATTGTCAAGTCTAAAATTAGTAAGTTGATGGGCTTTGAAGGTTTGAAACGGGTGGAAATGGAAGAAGCCACCGCCGGTTATATTGTTGCCGTAGCTGGTTTCGCTGATGCTTATATTGGAGAAACAATTACTGATCTCAATGAACCTCAAGCCTTACCACTAATTAAAGTAGATGAACCAACCTTACAAATGACCTTCTGGGTAAATGATTCACCCTTTGCCGGTCAAGAAGGTAAATTGGTGACATCAAGACAAGTACGCGATCGCTTGTTCCGTGAACTAGAAACCAACGTCGCCTTGCGTGTTGAAGAAACCGATTCTCCCGATAAATTCTTAGTTTCCGGTCGTGGAGAACTGCACCTGGGTATCTTAATTGAAACTATGCGTCGGGAAGGCTTCGAGTTTCAAGTATCTCAGCCTCAAGTCATTTACCGAGAAATCAACGGTCAACCTTGCGAACCCTTTGAACTTCTGGTGCTAGATATTCCTGCTGATGGTGTTGGTAGTTGTATCGAACGCCTAGGACAACGCAAAGGCGAAATGCAAGATATGCAACCAGGTAGTGGCGATCGCACTCAACTAGAGTTTGTCATTCCCGCCCGTGGATTAATTGGTTTCCGGGGTGAGTTCATGCGGATGACTCGCGGCGAAGGCATTATGAATCACAGTTTCCTCGATTACCGTCCACTTTCTGGTAATATTGAAGCCCGGAATAAAGGTGTGTTAATTGCCTTTGAAGAAGGTGTTTCTACTTTCTACGCCATGAAGAATGCTGAAGATAGAGGTTCATTCTTTATTACTCCAGGCACTAAGGTTTACAAAGGTATGGTTGTAGGAGAACACAATCGTCCCCAAGACTTAGAGTTGAATATCTGTAAGACCAAGCAATTAACCAACCACCGCGCGTCTGGGGGTGATGAACTGGTACAGTTGCAAGCACCAACAGATATGAGCCTAGAGCGTGCTTTGGAATACATAGGCCCCGATGAATTGGTGGAAGTTACACCCCAATCTATTCGTCTGCGGAAGATGTCAAAGAAGTTGGCAAAACGCTAAGTTAAAAATTCTTAATTGATTAAAAAGCCCGCATCAGTGGGCTTTTGTACATTAACTAATTATTTGTCACTCTAACAAAATATTGTCACAAATACCTCAAATACTTAGAAGCCTGTCATGGAAAGGATTATGGCAGGTTTTTTGCTATTGACCTCCGTCACGCAGATCTCAGTCTGTATTCACAAATTAGATGTCAAATCCCAGCTTTTTCACAATTTAGTTGTCACATTCCAGAAACATGGGAAAATCATGATTTTGCATAAATTAACAAATTATTTGTCAATGATATAGTACAGTACAACTATGTTTGAATAAAACATTAAATGCGGAATACAGATTTTCCTACAACATCTATGACTTCGACAAGCTCCGCAGATGTTAATAACAATCAAGCTGAAACGAACATTATTGTTTCGGAACTTTCGGATGAAGCAAAATTGAAAATGGAGGTGATTGAAAGTCTTCTAGAAGCAGGCGATACCTGCGGTGGTAAACTACGCACTACATATACTCAAAAACTCAAGGAAGCGGCAGAAAAGCTTGGTAAGTCAGTACGTACAGTGCGACGGCTAGTAGATAAATGGGAACAGGAAGGTTTGGCTGGACTGGCGCAAAATCAACGGATGGATAAAGGAAAGCATCGAGTTGATGAAAACTGGCAAGAGTTTATTTTGAATACCTATAAGGATGGTAATAACCCAAGTTGCGGGTGATAAAATTCTGGATGCTTGTAACCACAAACAGGGTATGGGGTGTGGGGTGTGGGGTGTAGGGGAAAGATGAAATGT
>JAYGHB010000119.1:0-47648 GCA_034931985.1 Halotia wernerae UHCC 0503 | reverse complement strand
CCTCAATTTATTTATGGGGATTATCTTTTTACTTTTTACTTTTTACTTTTTAATTTAGCTGTCGATTGTAATAATTATTAGTACACAATTTAAAATTGCTAAAATGCTGAGCAAACTTTAACAATCGTTACTTTTTAGGATAAAAATTGCAGATTTGCAGGAAGTCTCAAAGATAAAAGCATAATAAACGCGATCGCGGACACAGAGTTTCTCAACTCTTATTTTTTGACAAGCTAGCAACGATACAAAATTACCTCTACTTAAAAAATTTTAATATAAATTCTCATCAAATAGTTTTAAGGTAACGTTTTAATGGCCTTTTTTAGCCGTTAGTAAATCAAAACTTTGGTAGTTGACCCTTTAAAGTTGAGAAATTTAGTATGAGCAGCAATTTAGCAAACAAGTTGCGTGTAGGCACTAAAAAAGCACACACGATGGCAGAGAATGTAGGTTTTGTCAAGTGTTTTTTAAAAGGAGTGGTAGAGAAAAACTCTTACCGGAAACTAGTTGCTAACTTTTACTTCGTCTACTCGGCGATGGAAGAGGAGATGGAAAAGCACCGCCAGCACCCGATTGTTTCTAAAATTTACTTTCCTCAACTTAACCGCAAGCATACCCTAGAGCAAGACCTGAATTACTATTTTGGTGCTAACTGGCGCGAACAAATCAAACTATCATCAGCCGGTGAAGCTTATGTACAACGCATCCGAGAAATATCTGCAACAGAACCGGAATTACTAATTGCCCATTCTTACACTCGTTATTTGGGTGATTTATCTGGGGGGCAAATTCTTAAAAATATTGCTGTAACAGCAATGAACTTGTCTGATGGACAAGGTACAGCTTTCTATGAATTTGCAGATATTAACGACGAGAAGGGATTCAAAGCTAAGTATCGTCAGACATTGGATGAACTGCCCTTAGATAATGCTACAGGCGATCGCATTGTCGATGAAGCCAACGCCGCCTTTGCCATGAACATGAAACTGTTCCAGGAATTGGAAGGCAATTTAATCAAAGCGATCGGTGTAATGCTATACAACAGCCTGACACGCCGTCGCGCCCGTGGCAGCACCGAACTTGCTACCGCTGAGTAAATTAGCGGATTGTGTACACCAGAACCATGAAAAAGCGACTAAAGAATATAAACTAAAGAACAGCACTCAGAACTTTTTCAAACTAGGGACAATGTTCCTGTGATTGCTTTTGTGAATGAAAGTAACCAGAGGAAGATTGTCCCTACATTTTGTCAATCTGAGAGTTCAGTTCACTTCAAATTTGAAGCTTGTCGTCCACCAAGACGTTGTTCTTGTGCAGCAGGTAAAACATTAACAGAGATAGTCGCATAAGCACCTTTGCATAAGTCTACAATGAAAATTCAAACAAAAACTCTGCGTAACTTTGTCTTGAAAAGTTTCCTACGCCGGGAAACCCGGCTTCGAGGAACTTTTCGTTGCGTTTACCTCAGCGTTCCTCTGCGTTT
Source organism: Halotia wernerae UHCC 0503 (assembly GCA_034931985.1). Taxonomy (GTDB): domain Bacteria; phylum Cyanobacteriota; class Cyanobacteriia; order Cyanobacteriales; family Nostocaceae; genus Halotia; species Halotia wernerae. The sequence continues at coordinate 46,165 of JAYGHB010000119.1, read as the reverse complement.
AAAAATGAAACATGGCTACAAAAATTCCGGTTACAGTAATTACAGGTTTTTTAGGCAGTGGTAAAACCAGCCTAATTCGCCACCTGCTACAAAACAATCAAGGACGACGCATTGCTGTTTTAGTCAACGAATTTGGCGAACTCGGTATTGATGGCGAACTTTTGCAATCTTGTCAAATTTGCCCAGAAGGTAGTGAAGCAGAAAGTAATATTTTTGAATTAACCAACGGCTGCTTATGTTGTACCGTGCAGGAAGAGTTTTATCCGACGATGCAACAGTTACTGAAGCGGCGAGATAGCATTGATTGCATTGTCATTGAAACTTCTGGGTTGGCTTTACCAAAACCATTGGTCAAGGCTTTTCGCTGGCAAGAAATTCGTAATGGTGCCACAGTAGATGCTGTGATTACTGTAGTAGATTGTGCCGCAGTAGCAACAGGAACATTCGCTAGTGATTTAGAAGCGATCGCTGCCCAACGGCAAGCAGATAATAGTCTAGAACATGAAACACCCTTGCAAGAATTATTTGAAGACCAACTTGCTTGTGCAGACTTGGTGGTGTTAAATAAAACTGATTTGGTTGATGCCCAAGAATTAGCACAAGTAGAAGAGTTGATTAAAAAAGAATTGCCCAGAGTTGTAAAGATTGTTGAGAGCGATCGCGGCAGACTCGATCCATCCATATTATTAGGATTACAAGCCGCAGTCGAAGACAACTTAGATAGTCGTCCCAGCCATCACGATAACGAAGAAGAACACGACCACGACGAAGAGATTACCTCAACTCACGTCATTTTAGACCGTGCTTTTGACCCAGAAAAACTACAACAACAGTTACAAACATTAGCAAATCAGCAAGAAATTTACCGCATTAAAGGTTTTGTAGCAGTGCCTAATAAACCTATGCGTTTAGTGATGCAAGGGGTAGGAACCCGATTCGATAAATTTTATGATCGCCCTTGGCAACCAGAAGAAGCAAGACAAACCCGCTTAGTCTTCATCGGTCGTGATTTGAAAACCTCGGAAATAGAATCACAACTTGTAGCTTTATAAATTAGGAGTTATGAATTATAAGTTATTAAGGAACTCCTACTCCTAACTTGACAAAAGCATGAATATTACTCAACTATTTAACATTGCCAATCTTTTTGTTTTACCATTTTGGGCATTGATGATTCTTTTGCCTAACTGGAAAGTGACACGGCGAGTGATGGAATCATATCTGCCTTTTGTGGTTTTAGCTGCGGCTTATTTATATTTGTTTGTTAGCAGTATTACACCAGAAAACGCCGAAGCTTTATCGAATCCCCAATTAGCAGACATTGCTCGTTTTTTCGCCGATGAAACTGCTGCTGCTACAGGTTGGATTCATTTTCTGGTAATGGATTTATTTGTCGGTAGATGGATATATTGGGAGGGGCAAAAAACAGGCATTTGGACAATTCACTCCCTTGTCCTGTGTTTATTTGCTGGCCCTTTAGGATTACTTTCTCATATCCTAACTTCCTGGATTACTAAAGCATTTTTCCCCAATTTTCAGCAAAATCAAACAGCAGCAGATAACCCTGCATCATCCACCTAACTATTTTGGTAATGGGTAATTGGATAAATTACTCATTATCTGATTATAAATTAGGAAACTTTAGCCTTTTTATAGTTGGCATCTAACCAACAGCGTGGTAAACCTTCACCAGAAGGAAAAACTAGATTTTCCTTTTTAAAAGTCTCAGACTCCTGTTCTTCTTGTCCTTCCTGATCTTGTGCATGTACGATATCGTTATTTGGATCAAGCAGTTCTTGAATATCAAGAATTTTTACCAAATCTTCAGTACCTTTAAGTTGTAGAAACATATTACTAAGCTCCATAAGTGTGCATGAGAATTAAATATGGATAAATATCTACTCGCCCACATTTAAAGTGATAGTTATTTAGTTAAAAATGCTAAAACTCTTTAGTTATTAGAAGTAGCTATGATTGCAAGTAGTCATAATACATTACACTAGTACCGCTGCGCGGAAGTCAAAAGTCAAAAGACTTGTATTATCGACTTTTTTACCATTTTTAATGGTCTGTTTATTTACGCCGTGCTGTACTAGATGAATCTAGAGAACTTGCGTTGATCTATTGTTTCATTGAATTTTAGGAGACAGAAATTACATCTCGCGCTGATACTTTTCCAAAATATCTACTAAATTGACCTGGCATTGCAATGGTAGTAAATCTATTAAAGGTAATTCCCTGCTGCCACCACCAATTTTTACTGGGATAGATTCCAATACTTTGATTACCCGATCTTCACTAACAGCATTGGAAGTAATTAAGGGATATAACTGTTCAGCGACAACGGTGTGTAGCTTGGCATCAGACAAATAAAGATGCCACTTGGCAATGTCTATATAAACATTTTCGCCAATTTCAGCTGCTAGGGCTTCCAGTAGTTCTGCGGTGTTAGTTTTAGCCATCAAAATGACCCTATAGATATCAAGAACAGAGCGCTAACTCTCAAGTTGCTTAATATTATCGCTCAATTTATCAGACCGACTCAACTACCTCAGGTTACAATTGCCCTAGCTTAAGCAGTCCATCTTCAGGTGGATTTGTGTGGTGCCTGTGAGTAGTTGGCGATCGCATTAATATAAATCAGATGCACCAACAATACTATTATCCAACTTGCCGTCAACCAAGGCAGCCACTCCCAGGTAGTAGCTTGCAAATTTTGGGCAAACCATAAACCAGAATTAACCGCAGAGGCAGCTGCCACATGGACAGCAAAATTCATCCGGTCATCTAACTTACGAAAATCTGGGTCTTTGCGATCGGGTTTACGAGGCCAGCGAGGAGGCATAAATATTTATTACAAACTTAAATACACTACACTTATTCTAAGGTTTCTGGGTGTGCAGTTGCTAGTGAACCCCCAGAACAAGTCATAATTTAGGTAAAGGAAATTGAGCAAAAAGCATGGAAGTTTTCTGCTTATGCTCTGAGTCCCCAGTCCTCAGTACCTAGTATTTATGACTATCTTTGGGCAAATAGACCCTGATCTCCTCTATCCAGACAGTGACGGGAAACCAATGGCAGATAACACAGAACAATACCGTTGGATTGTCCTGATCAAGGAAAATTTAGAGATTCTGTTGGCTAACAATGACAATGTTTTGATTGCAGGCGATTTACTGTGGTATCCTGTCCGTTCACAGCTAATTACACCGACTGCACCTGATGTCATGGTTGTCTTCGGTAGACCAAAGGGCAAACGGCGTTCTTATCGTCAGTGGCAAGAAGATAATATTCCACCACAAGTAGTCTTTGAGATTCTTTCTCCCAGCAACGATACAAAAGAGATGGATCGCAAGCTGGAGTTTTATGATACCTACGGTGTTGAAGAATATTATCTCTACGACCCGGAAAGTTTTCGACTAGATGGATGGTTACGGCAAAATGAACATTTGACTAAACTATGGCAAATGGATGGTTGTGTCAGCCCTCGGTTGGGAATTAAATTTGAGACTGGACAAGGAGAATTAATAATTTACCGTCCCGATGGACAAAGATTTTTAAATTCCCTCGAACTCAATCAAAGAGCTGAACAAGCCGAATTATTGGTAGAACAAGAACGTCAACGAGCTGAACAAGAACATCAACGAGCTGAACAATTAGCAGCATATTTGCGTAGTCTTGGGGTTGACCCTGATAATCTTCCGTAAATCAACTTGACTCAGCTATTTTTCTTAAATTAGGTAATGGCAATAATTAGTCAATTGTGAATAAGTTTGTTGGTAACAATAATGCAGTAGATCTTACAAGCTAAAATCTACTGTTACCAAGCTAAAAAATCTCAAAGACGAAAAAATAATCATACATCAATCAATTGGGTGAGCTTTTAATTTATCTAAGTTAAAAATGATTCATCTGTTGGATAGAGGAAGCTAATAAATTCACCAGTGAAGATGTAAATACCCTTTAGAGGCGGATGACAATGGCTAAGGCAAACCCAGTTGAAATACAAAAAAACTTGAAAGGTGTTGACTATCCTGCTGATAAAAAAGAATTGATTAAACATGCTAAAAAGCAGGGAGCAGATCAGAAAGTAATCTCACTATTAGAGCAATTACCAGAAGATAAAGAGTACGACAACCCAGCTGATCTTAACAAAGCTTTAGGCAATATTAAGTAAGTTATGGTTATGGCGGAGAATAATTTCCTGATTTTCCGCCAGTTTTACTTACCAATCGAATCGATTCAATTTGAATCGACTTTTCTAAAGCTTTTGCCATATCATATAAAGTCAGCGCTGCAATAGAAACGGCAGTTAAAGCTTCCATTTCCACACCAGTTTCAGCTTTGGTTTTGACTGTGGCATGAATTTGATAACCAGGGAGTTGGGGATCGGGTGTCACCTCGACTGCAATTTTTTGTAAGGGTAAAGGATGACATAAGGGAATCAAAGCCGCTGTTTGTTTGGCTGCCATAATTCCAGCCAACCTTGCAGTTGCCAACACATCTCCTTTAGGAGTATTACCAGCTTGAATAGCAGCAAAGGTTTCTGGTAGCATTCGCACTTTAGCGGCGGCTACGGCTTGGCGAAAAGTTGGTACTTTGTCAGATACATCCACCATCTGCGCCTGTCCCTGGTGATCTAAGTGGGTTAAGTTGGCAAAATTTGGGGAAAAATTGTCTTGCATCATTTTGAAAGAACGTGTTAATATATTTTTCTGACAGGGGCGTGTAGCTCAGTGGACTAGAGCACGTGGCTACGGACCACGGTGTCGGGGGTTCGAATCCCTCCTCGCCCGTTTTAAAAGTTAGGAGTTTCAAGAATCAATACTCCTAACATTTAACTAAAATCATCTGTTTAAAGAGTAATTATCTTCACCTCGACCCAGAGCAAAGTTTAAGGAGTTAGGTATATCTTTATTCGATTGGGTGAGGAAGAGCAAAAATGCTAGAAAAGTTAAACCAGCACCATAGCCAAACATATTGCCGTAGCCTACTTGTTCCGCAATATAACCTAGAAGAGGAGCTGCGATCGCTAGACCAAGATCAAATCCTGCTATACAAACGGCAAAAATTCGCCCCCGCTCTTGTGGCAGTGAACGGTCTGCCATCATAGTAGTGATCATGGAGATTAGTGTTCCTCCACCAAATCCTTCCACAATTCCAGCTAACAAGAAAGTGTTGGTACTGTTAGCTTGCCACAACAGTAGTAATGCCACAGTGTAAGCAAGTATACCAAAGCTGATAAATAAACCACGACCGAAGTGATCGCTGGCTTTACCGACAAATATCCTCAGACTAAAACTAGAGATTGCAGCAACTGTAAAAAACAACCCAGTATTCAAATCTACCTGAGTTGATTTGATGAATAATGGTACAAAAGTATGTATAGCACCGACCGCAAAACCAACTAGCAACATGACTACAGCTGGTACTCTCGTCCGAGGGCTGAATAACATTTGCCAAAATTTACTATCGTTGCTCTGTGTTAACCCCTGTGTCTCCACCGGTGGATTAATAATTTGTATAGCACCCAACAGCCCCACAAAAGCTAATTCTGCGGATAACAAAAATAAGAGTTCGTAACCAGTTGTGGCTTGTAAATAGCCTCCCAAGGCAGGCCCAATGGCTAAACCCACAGGAGCCGCCAAACCCATATAACTAATGATTTCACCACGGCTTTTAATTGGAGCTAAATCTGCCACTAAAGCACTGTATCCAGTTGTAAAAGCGGCAAGACTAATGCCATGAAAGACACGCACCAGTATCAACAAAGGAATTGATGTAAATGCCAAGTAGCCAAATGGTGCGATCGCGGCTACTATTGTGCCAATCAACAAAAGCAGTTTTCGACCATGTTTATCTGCTAAGCGTCCCAACATGGGACGAAATAGCAATAGTCCAATGGCAAAACTACCCATTACCAAGCCGATTTCTTGCTTGGTTGCGCCCAAATCATCAATGTAAAGCGGTAATGTGGGTAAAAACGCAGCTATACTCGACCAGAATAATAAACCTGCTGTAAACAAAATCAGCAGGTTTAGCCGCAAAGCAGCATCAAAGGTATGAAAAGCTTTCAAAGTAGATGCTATCTAAATAACTAATCATTATTATTGTTACGTTAGTTAACACTTTTTGCTACTACTAGGGTCTGTTTTCAAACCTTAAATAGGGCTTGCTGAATAGAAGTGTAATATATACTAGATAAGGGTTTTAAGCCTTTTTCCAACAAACGAGTGCAAGGTTATAACATCTAGAGTCTCAAAACCCTTGCACAATCGTTAGCGATCGCTGGGTAAATTTGTCAACTGAGCGATGAAACAACTATTTCGTATGCTGTGTGGCTTCTAGATTTGCTTAAGAGACTTATTCAGCAACCCCTAAATAAACTTTATGGGTAGGTTGGGGAGCCACTGGGTTGGGTTAAGCGCAGCGCAACCCAAACTACTTTTTGAGTTGACTCCCCCTGCTTCCCCTGCTTCCCCTGCTCCCCTACCTACCTTCACCCGTCATTTTTGGGTTGACCGACCACTACCTCCCGCACGCGATAGATGGGGCGACCTTGGGATTCATGATATGTACGCATCAGCAACTCTGCCAAAAGACCGAAGCAAAATAGCTGTACTCCCGTCACTAGTAAAAGAACTGCCAAGATTAGCAAGGGGCGATTGCCAATATCTTCTTGAAAAGCCAATTTGACAAAAGTTAAGTAAATTCCGATTAGCACTCCCGCAAACATTGAAGTTAAACCCAACAGCCCAAAAACGTGCATCGGGCGTGTCAAGAACTTCTTCATGAACAAAATAGTTAACAAATCCATCAATACTCGGAATGTCCGCGATATGCCATACTTACTGCGGCCAAAGCGACGGGCGTGATGACGTACGGACATTTCTGTAATTCTTGCTCCTTCAATGTAGGCTAAAGCGGGTAAAAATCGGTGTAATTCCCCGTAGAGGTTCATATCTGCCACCAATTCTGCACGATAGGCTTTTAGCGAACAGCCGTAGTCATGAATATTCACGCTAGTAGTGCGCCGAATTAACCAGTTAGCAATTTTGGAAGGAAGTAATCGATTTACGGCACCATCTTGTCGTTTTTGCCGCCAACCACTTACCAAATCGTAGCCCTCATCCATTTTTGCCAACAACATCGGGATATCAGCCGGGTCATTTTGCAGATCAGCATCCAAAGTGACAATTGCTTTGCCTAGTGCGTGGTTAAATCCAGCCGACATCGCCGCAGTTTGACCGTAATTGCGCCGCAAAATTACCGCTTTTAAATCAGAGCGGATGTGCGCTTGGGTTTTGAGAAATTCTGCTGAACCATCGCCAGAACCATCATCGACACAAATGATTTCATAACTCAGCTGACTAGCAGATAATGTAGATGCGATCGCCTCTAATAAAAGTGGCAAACTCTCCACTTCATCACGCACTGGCACTACTACCGAAACATCGGGAACAATAGCTGAAATCGCCCCATTGTCACCAGTAATTCCCCCCGAAATTAACCCACTCCTCATAATTCCTCAGCGTCCTCAGGCTCTCTGTGGTTTGTAACTTTGAATAACTCTACCAGCGCCTCGCAGCTGCTGATAGTATGACTGACTCACCGCCTCTCCCTGTTCCGAGAGTATGTCAATTCCAATACCATTTCGTCCTTGATTTTGTCCAGAACTATGGATGTAAGATCCATCTCCCAAATAAAGTCCGACATGAGTGGCTTTTTCAGGAGTACCAAAAAAGACCAAATCTCCTGGTTCTAATTGGGCAATAGCAATTGCCTGGGTAAAATCTTCTTGTTGATAAGCATCTCTAGGCAACCATATACCCACAGAGACAAATGCCGCCTGCATCAACCCAGAACAGTCGTAATTTGGGCCGACCGTACCACCCCAAAGGTAATAATTTGACTGTTGCATCGCTTTTTGTGTGAAAACGATAACCTCTGGTAGCAGTTTTTTGATGTCAGACTCAGAAAATGATTTAGCCTGATAAAGTACAGTAGCAAGTTGTAATAAATCCAAATCGGCAAGGGATACCCACCCTGGATAGTCATCCTCACACAAATACACCTCAATTGCTGAGTTCTGATGATTTGATGTTACCTGTAAATGTCGCCCAGAAGCGGCTTGAGTTGCTAAACGCGTACATGGAGGAGAATCATATAAGTTCAGATCAGCCAAACATTGGTATTCTCCTAATTTAGGATTTGGGATTTGGGATTTTGAATTAGAAAGCATTTTTTAAGGTGAATAGCTAATAATGATTTTCTTTATAAAAGACGAACAACTCGAAAATCTGGGTAATGGCATTTTAGATGCAACTTGGGCAGCATTTCCAAATTTAGCTCGTAATCAAATTGCTCTAACTTGGATTGTTTATGATCCGCCAGTCCCAGTAAATACTGGTGGCGCTTTAACTCCCGACGCTTTTTGGAATCACCCAGTCCGTGGTTTCACTTATCGCGGTGTTGAGCGTATGTACCCCGCGAGTGTAGTCAAGCTATTTTACCTAGTAGCAGTCAATGAATGGCTGGAAAAAGGTATGAGCCAAACTTCTCAGGAGTTAGAACGAGCCTTACGCGATATGATTGTGGACTCTAGCAATGATGCTACTAGCTTAGTTGTAGATATTCTCAGTGGTACTACCTCAGGGCCAGAGTTACCAACTGGCCCCTTTGAAACCTGGAAGTATCAGCGTAATATTGTTAATCGCTATTATCAGTCTTTGGGCTGGGAAGAAATGCAGACGATCAACGTCTGTCAAAAAACTTGGGGTGATAGCCCCTATGGGCGGGAACGGGCATTTTACGGAGAGATGCTGGACAATCGCAATATGGTGACAACAAATGCGATCGCTCGATTGCTACATAGTATTGTTGGGGGGGTAGCAGTTTCAAGTGAGCGATCGCAAGCAATGATGGCTTTGCTCAAACGCAGTCTCAACCCAGATGATTTGCCTACTGATGTAGAAGAAGATCAGGTGACAGGTTTTTTAGGTGGAGGCCTTCCCCCAAATGCTCAAATTTGGTCAAAAGCAGGTTGGACAAGTCAAGTTCGTCATGATGCAGCCTATATTGAATTACCAAATCAGCGCCCTTACCTTTTAGTAGTATTCACTGAAGGTAAAGCACACGCTCAAAACCGCGCTATTTTGCCTTTTGTTTCTAAGTTATTTGCTGAAGCGGTTAGCAGTTTATAAATATTTCTGCTTTTATAGCATCAGACATATCGCTTAGGACATCGTATTTTGATTCAAAGGGAACAAAAACCTTTTGAAATTCCTTGGTGGCTGCATCTATTTAGCATCAGCTTGACTGTGGTGGGTACGGCTTTTGTCTTGTTTAAATACAGGATTTCACAAGTTCGTCACGAATTAATTTGAAAAAGACTCTGCGTTACTCTGCGCTGACTCTGCGTCCCTCTGCGTTGAAAAACGCTACGATTTAATGCAAAGCTATACTATACTAAGTATCGGTAAAATTCTACAGGTCATCTTTGGGAATATCCTGCCGAAATTCAATGACCAATTGCATTGTTTCCACTACTAAATCTCGTAAATCTCGATTGAGAAATACAGCGCCTTTGGGGCCAAACCAACGATCAAAAATAGAGACATATTGGCTCTGACCATTCACAAATCCTTGCATGAATTTGACCAAAGAATAATTGACTGTATCGAGGAATTTAGAGTTATTCTCAGGAACCATACAAGCTATCCCTTCCCGCGAATAAGGGCGATCAGGTACGATCGCAAACTCATCTGGATTTTTAGCCTTTTGTAGCCATGCCTCCAACAAAATACTATCGGATGAAAAAGCATCTATTTTGCCTTGCTCTAAAGCTGTAAATCCCTCTGCCCTGTTTTTCAAGTACACTAGTCTAGCTTTGGGTTGCGCCTGTTTTATCGCCTTCTCATTTGTAGTTTGTGCCAACACCCCAACTTTCTTACCAATCAGCGACTCTGGAGAACCTAAATTACTTCCCGATTTGACCAATAATTGAGTTCCAGTAACGCCATAGCTAAGAGAAAAATCAACTTTTTTATCTCGCTCCCATGTAAAGCTGCTGGCATCGCAAACAATATCAACTTGTCGGTTGAGTATTTTAGGAATTCGTTCTGCAGGTGTCAGCGCGACTAATTTTAATTGGATTTTTTTCTCTAGTTCTTTTTCTAACTGTTTTTGGATTAAACTCAGCATATCCACAGAGTAACCACTCAACTTACCCTGACTATCGGAGTAAGCAAAGGGCAGAGCATCTTTACTAGTGCCAGCTGTGAGTACGCCTGTTCGAGAAACTTTCTGCATTACAGTTTCTGCCATTACTACACCAGGCATGGCTGCTGTTAAAGTCAGACTGAAAAGAGCGATCGCAACTTTTTTATACATAATCAATTTCGTATTTAGACTTGATTTACAGAATTACCTAGGCATCTCTAGGCCAGCAGTCACCAGAACATAACCCTAACTTGGCGATGATGTATAAAAATACAGCAATTCTCTTTGTAGAGTCAACGATAATTAGTTACGAGTCGTGATGCGTAAAGAAAGGATGTTTTAACCTGGGAATATAAGCGAATGGCTGAATATAACAAACAGCATATAGATATAGGACATTTTGAGAGCATGAATGTCAGGGACGGTAATGTTTTGACCTCCTGCCTTCTTGCACTAGTCAATATTCAAAACCTTTGGACTGTAACAGAGGAAATTGCGCCTATCTTGTTCGGTTCTACGACTGTCGCCAGGACACAAATAACTATAACCTCGTAAGTAGTGGGGAAATGCCTAACCTCAACGCTGTTAGTCGCTCTTGAATTAAGGGGTGAAAACCTGTGTACGAATGGATATTGCCAAGTCTGAGTGAAATTTTAGCCGCAAGTCAATCAACTGTGGCTGAATGCTCACCAACCAAAGCAGAGAGGCAGTGGCGCGTCAGCCTAGCAGCTACCGAGCATCTCCTAATCAACTCACTGGTAACTACTTCATCGGAAGCTACTCAGGGATTAATTTTAGCTGCACCAGCACCTCTATTTAATCAGCCAATCCTGACTCAGAGTTTGCAGACGGTGACTTTTACGGCAAAACCATTTAACCCTTTAGCACTGATGCCATTTCAGATGCCAGGGGCGATCGCTATGGTAGATGCAGAAATTTCTCCTCATGAATCGGTACTGCCTTTACTACCTGCTGATCCCCTAGCGGCAGAGCAATTTTGTTTGGTTTTCACAGATAAGTTTAGATTAGTGCTGGTTTTGGCAGAACACAAGAGTGGTAACAAAACTTTTTCGTTTTCCTTTGAGCCAGAAATAGTCCAGCAAGCATGGCGATCGCTAGGGGCGCGAGTTATGCTCAGTAATCCAGACTTCTTCAGCGAATTGGATGCATTAGTAGAGCATTATTCCCCAGTAGCGCCAGATTACCACACTGTAATTCAGTTTAGCCAGTTGTTGCTTCAGGAATTAACAGAGCCAGAAGAAGACAGAGCGACAAAAGAATACACTGATGCGATGACACCTACTCTTCCAAGTTCTTCGTCAGCAAAAGCTTCTCCCCGTCCCGATGTGGAATTACTCCAAGCCTTTGCCCACGAAGTTCGCACACCTCTAACAACTATTCGCACCATGACTCGCTTGCTTTTGAAGCGGCGAGATTTGCCAGCTAATGTCATCAGTCGCTTAGAAATTATTGACCATGAGTGTACCGAGCAAATTGATCGGATGGAGTTGCTGTTTAAGGCAGCAGAACTGGAAACTTGTGCAACAGTAAAATCTTCAAACACTCAACTGACACCGATGTCTTTAGATCAAGTGTTGCAACAGAGCATTCCCCGCTGGCAACAAGCAGCAAATCGGCGAAACTTAACCTTAGATGTGGTATTACCTCAACAACTACCAACAGTAGTAAGCAATCCAAATATGCTGGATCGCATACTCACTGGTCTAATGGAGAATTTTACTCGTAGCTTACCTGCTGGTAGCCATATCCAAGTACAGGTAATCCCCGCTGGAGACCAATTAAAATTACAGCTATCGCCCCAGACCCATCGTCAAGATACAAATAAAGCCGCTACACCTGCAACACCACCAATTCGTAAAGCCCTTGGTCAATTGCTGATGTTCCAACCAGAAACAGGTACGATTAGTTTAAACATTGCTGCAACCAAGCATCTGTTTCAGGCAATTGGTGGTAAGCTAATTGTGCGTCAACGCCCTCAGTATGGGGAAGTATTAACTATTTTCTTACCCTTAGAAGTCAGTGGTGAGCAAAAGTTAGGAATTAGGAGTTAGGAGTAAAAAATTTATCACTCCTTGTTTAATGATTTAGATTAAGCTGATGTGCAGCTAAATTGGATAGGACAAAAACGTAAAATTATTGTAGTGCGGGCATCTTGCCGCGTCCCACATACTTACCTTTAAAAGTTAAAATTTAGACATACAACTTGTTTTGCTCGAAGCTGTTCGTCATAGTAACTCTACGTTAAACTTAAAGATATTGGGATAAAAATCTCTGGCAGTAAATTCAACAAACTACCAATTTTTATCACTCCAGTAACAATGTCTCAAGAGCATAATGAATCACGCCAAATTCAGCAAATAGCCAGTCTTAAGCCAAAACACTTTGCTGATTTAATTAGGACTGCACAATTAATTTTTGATCCTGCTGCGGGACTTTCCGGAAGACATATCGAAGTTGACTGGCAAGAGTTCGGTATTCCCCATGATGTGGTAGGAAATCTTAAATTACTTGGTCAGCAATATCAATACGCATCTCCTCACATTCCCAGTGATCTTATTTGGAGTCAATTGACTCCAGAAACTCGTATCTGGTTTCTCAACAATAAAGATAAATTATGGGAGTTTGAGGAAGTTTTTCCAGCACTGGACGAAGACTAAGCCCTAGCCTGAAAAAGGAAGTAGGGAGGAACCAATATGTTGCGCGGGTTCCCAAATCACTTTGTTGATTATTTATGGGAGTACAACATCTGCTGTACTCCTTTAATCTGCAATATTTTACTAAACTATGACCCTAGAAAACTATCGATTTCACTATTCTTTAATTAGCAACCCCAGCAAACCATTAATTATGTTTTTACATGGCTTTATGGGCAACATTAATGAATTTGATGAAGCCATAAAATTATTAGATGACAATTTTTCTTATCTGATCCTTGACCTCCCCGGACATGGAAAAACTCAAGTAATCGGTAGCGATAAATATTATAGTATGGCAAATACTACCCATGCCTTAATCAACTTACTGGATGAATTGAAAATTACTCAGTGCTTCTTAGTTGGTTATTCAATGGGTGGAAGATTAGCTTTATACCTTACCCTACATTTCCCTGAGCGTTTTTCTAAAGTTGTGCTAGAGTCAGCTTCTCCAGGTTTGGTAACAGCAGCAGAACGATTAGAACGAGTGAAAAGTGATGCTCAAATAGCCAGAAAATTAAGACGAAGTTTAGCCACAAGTCATTTTTATACTTTTTTATTAAATTGGTATAGTCAGCCAATTTTTGGTTCTATAAAAAATCATCCAGAATTTGAGCATATGGTAAAAAGTCGGTTGCAGAATTATCCTATCGAGTTGGCTAAATCACTACAATTCATGGGTACTGGTAGTCAACCTAATTTATGGCAAAAAGTCCCAGAAAATACAAAACCTTTGCTGCTAATTGCTGGAGAATATGACCAAAAATTTATAGATATTAATACAGAAATGGCTAAAATATGTCAAGTTGCCCAACTAAAAATAATTAATAATTCTGGACATAACACTCACTTTGAAAATACCTGGGAATTTGTGCAAAATATCAAAGACTTTTGTTTCTAGTGTTAAATTTATGGAGAATTAACAGTAAAGTACCAACCTAATAAGCTGCCATCTAAGCTTATTGAGAGGCTTGAGCCTAAAAACAATACCCCCCTCCGCTGCTGGAGAGGGGTTAGAGATGAGATATCAAAATTCTCACCAGATGAAATTCACCACTACTTAATAAGCGTCTTGTAATTCGTAGAAATCAGGCGAGATGTAATCCTTCCGCAAAGGCCAGCCTACCCAATCTTCCGGCATCAAAATCCGCTTCAAATTGGGGTGTCCTTCGTAGATAATGCCATACATGTCGTAAGACTCACGCTCTTGCCAGTCAGCGGTCTTCCAAATCCAATACACTGAAGGTACTACGGGATTTTCTCTTGGCAAAAACACCTTCACCCGTACTTCTTCAGGTTTATCAGCATTATCACCAACTTTAATCAAGTGATATACACTAACTAAATCCTGTCCTGGGCCTAAGTCAATGCCACATTGAAACTGGAGATAATTAAACCCGTAGGCATACAGGGCTGTAGCGGTCGGGAGCAAGAAATCTGGCTCCACTTTAATTATCTCTACGCCATTCTTATCTGGTTCTAAAAACTCATGCTCAAAACCATTTTCCGTCAACCATTGGGAAACTTGACCGGCTTTGACCAAAGAGTCTTCCTCTGCTGGTACTAGTTTAGATTCTTCTTCAGCCACGGTTTTGCTCCTCTTTTTGGGTTTTTGCTGTCAGCAGTGCAGGTGGTACAGGTAAACCAATTGCTTCTGTCAACTCCTTTGGTGGTGCATAGCGAGTGTCTGAGCGCAAATACTTACCAGTTAAAATTTGCTCCGTCGGCTTCAGATTGTGAGTTGTGCTGTAAAAACGGTGAGTTTGCTTGATTTGATCGCGTTCTTGCATTGAATCATTAGCTATCTTTTTCCGTAGCTTAATGATCGCATCGATAATTGCTTCTGGACGAGGAGGACAACCAGGTAAGTACACATCCACGGGAATTAATTTATCGACCCCACGTACAGCAGTAGGAGAATCCACGCTGAACATCCCGCCAGTGATTGTACAAGCTCCCATCGCAATTACATACTTCGGTTCGGGCATTTGTTCATAAAGGCGCACTAACTGGGGTGCCATCTTCATGGTAATTGTCCCTGCCGTAATAATTAAATCGGCTTGACGGGGGCTAGAACGGGGAATTAACCCAAAACGGTCAAAATCAAACCGGGAGCCAATTAAAGCTGCAAACTCAATAAAGCAGCAAGCTGTACCAAATAGTAACGGCCACAAACTCGAAAGCCGTGCCCAGTTGTAGAGGTCATCAACCGTGGTTAGAATCACGTTTTCTGAGAGGTCTTGAGTGACTTTAGGACCCTCAATGGGGTTGATGATTCGTTCTTTGTCCTGGGTTGTTAAATTAGAATTCAAGACCATTCCAAAGCTCCTTTACGCCATGCGTAAACTAGGGCAACTACAAGAATTGCAATAAAAATTAAGGCTTCAATGAATGCCAATAGTCCTAGACGATGGAAAGCAACCGCCCAAGGATACAAGAATACAGTCTCCACATCAAAGACAACGAAGACCAGCGCAAACATGTAGTAGCGGATATTGAATTGAATCCAGGCTCCCCCAATTGGTTCCATGCCGGATTCATAGGTGGTACGCCGTTCTAGGCTATTACCACTGGGTCGGAGAAGCTTAGATGCTGAAAGTGCTAGGGCAGGCACTAGGCTACAGATAATTAAGAAGCCTAGAAGGTATTCGTAACCGCTGAGGACAAACACAATGAATATCTACCGCTTATGGTGTAAATAAGGCTGTTACTTTCTTTTACATTATATCTTTTTGACTTTTCTGAAAATCTGGGAAACAAAAGGACTTCAGGTATTTGATTCGTTTTGGCTAGTGATAGAAAAGTCTAACAATTATGTCATAATTTTTAACGTATATTTAAGAATTACCTTCTGCGAGGCCCTAGCCATGAGCGAACAAGCTGTTGATACTTCGCTATTAGACCGCTACGAGTGTCGCTCCTGCGGTTATGTTTATGAACCTGAAAAAGGGGACAATAGCAATGATATTGCTCCAGAGACACCTTTTGCAGAATTGCCCGTAAATTGGCGCTGTCCAGTTTGTGCTGCAAAGAAGACCGCTTTCGCCAACATCGGCCCTGCAGGTACAGCATCTGGTTTCAAAGAAAATCTCGGTTATGGATTGGGTGTTAATCAGTTAACGCCAACACAAAAAAATATCCTGATTTTTGGTGCTTTGGCTCTGGGTTTCTTGTTTTTTATCAGTCTCTACGGCTTACAATAAGACCCGTTATCTTTTTTACCCAATCCCTAGGGTGACTATATGCCCTTAAGATCAAAAATTTAGAGAATCACTACACAAATTTAGAAACAACTAAGAAATACTGATGCATTCAATAGGTATTGTGAAAAATTGGCAAAGAATATTTGCCTTGTTGATAGTAGTCCTCATCTGTATAGGTTGTAGCAAAGTACCTTCTGTTAGTTACAACCCTTGGAAAATAATTTCTGTACCAACAGACGCTAAACTGTTGGATATTGCCTTTACTAATAATCCTCAGCATGGCTTCTTAGTAGGTAGCAATGCCACTCTTTTGGAAACCAATGACGGTGGTAATACTTGGGAACCCTTAACACTGGCACTAGATGATCCTAGGTCTCGCTTTGATTCAGTCAGTTTTGCTGATCAAGAAGGCTGGATTGTTGGAGAGCCTTCTTTACTTTTGCATACTACCGATGAAGGCCGTTCTTGGTCGCGCATTCCTTTAAGTGAAAAGCTACCAGGTAGTCCGATCACCATCAAGGCACTAAGTGATAATACTGCTGAAATGGCTACTGATGTGGGAGCAATATATAAGACCACGGATGGCGGTAAAAATTGGAAAGCCCAAGTAGAAGCTGCTGTCGGTGTGGTACGTAACATGGAACGTTCTGCTGATGGCAGATATGTTGCTGTTTCCGCCAAGGGTAGCTTCTACTCAACTTGGGAGCCAGGACAAAATGCTTGGGTACCTCATAACCGTAATAGTTCTCGTCGTGTAGAAAACATGGGCTTTTCTGAGAATGGACAACTGTGGTTGTTAGCGCGGGGAGGTCAAGTGCAGTTTAGTGACCCAATTAAATCTGACGAGTGGCAAGAAGCACAAAGTCCTGAGTTATCTACAAGTTGGGGTTTACTAGATTTGGCATATCGTACACCTGAAGAAATTTGGATAGGTGGCGGTAGCGGTAATTTGCTGCGGAGTGCTGATGGTGGCAAAACTTGGGAAAAAGACCGTGCAGTTGAAGATGTAGCTGCTAATTTGTATAAAATTGTCTTTTTCCAGCCCGATCAGGGATTTGTGATTGGCGATCGCGGTGTCTTACTGAAATACCTACCAAAACTTGAAAAATCCTCCCCCTCAGAGTCAGCTTAAGGGCATCTCAGTCATAAGTATTTGTCTCTATTTCTGAGAAGAACGTTGCAACTTGTAACTCTTTCTAAACTTTGTAGGATAATAGACTCAATAACGTCTTTGTGAAGGCAGGAATCTAAATGTCAGGTACTACTGGAGAACGTCCGTTTTCGGACATTATTACCAGCGTTCGTTACTGGGTAATTCACAGCATCACCATTCCAGCACTGTTTATTGCTGGTTGGTTATTCGTCAGCACCGGACTGGCTTATGATGTGTTTGGCACACCTCGTCCCGATCAGTATTATACGCAAGCACGGCAGGAAGTGCCGATTGTGAAGAACCGTTTTGAAGCTAAAAAACAAGTTGAACAATTTATCGGAAAGTAGTTTGAGATCATGACTAGCGGCAATAACATTAATCAACCAGTTACCTATCCAATTTTTACAGTTAGATGGCTGGCAGTTCACACCTTAGGTGTACCAACCGTCTTCTTTTTAGGCGCGATCGCCGCCATGCAGTTTATTCAACGCTAGGAGCCAATCATGGAAAGAACGCCCAACCCTAATAATCAACCGGTTGAATTAAATCGGACTTCCCTATACCTGGGACTACTACTGATTTTTGTCCTAGGGATTCTGTTCTCCAGTTACTTCTTTAACTAACTGGAACTGTTGTTGTAAATCTGTGTTTATTCAACTTGTGTTGATTTGTTGTTAAGAGAGGAAAAAGCTGTGTCTGCTGGAAGCGGGAGAATTCCCCTGTGGGTCGTCGCTACGATCGCAGGATTAGGTGTAATTACTGTTGTAGGCATTTTCTTTTATGGAGCCTACTCCGGAGTCGGTTCTTCAATGTAAGAATCATCTCAATTCAAGATCATTTAGTTTGGACTTTCTAGCATTTGTTTAGAAATAGACATTAAAAAACCGCCTGTCTCTATGAGATGGGCGGTTTTTCAATAATTGATTAGTTGCACAGTCAAGTTGATCAAAAATAGCTCAACTAGACCATATCATCCCTTTCAATGTATAAAAACAGAAACGCGAATATTACAGCGGAGAAAACCCAACCAGTTATGGGAACGAAGATAGAAGGCAAAAATGAAGCTGCCATAGTAAATAGTCCTGTTCAATCACATTACAATTCAAAATGAGCTTACTGCAAATTCAGCGGCATTTTTGAAAATCTCAAGATTTTTAACACAGCTTTTGTCAACAGTGTTCATATCCCGAATAATTCATCTAGTTGCAAATTTGGCAAGTCTGGAGGAATCACAGTCCGCACTACTGTAACTTTGTGACTCTCTTGTTGGGTAGCTATATTTAAAGCGATCGCCTCCAAGCGAATTTCCAAACAGCCGAAGGGAACGTTTAATTGAGTAATCACTTCCAATCCTCCCCCAGGACTAGGTAACAAATCTTTAAGCAAATGGGGGCCGTCCAATAACCAGCGAGTTTGACAATCTTCAACCCATATCTTCACAACAACTTGGGGGCTGACATCAGGCAGTTCTACGCGCACTCTGATAAATTTACCAGCGATCAGCTCACCATCTGGCACATGTAACTGCGGAACTGGCAAAGGTTCACTGATTGCCTCAGCCAGATGTAAAGGAATAGATAAATCTGAGATTGGTTGCGCCTGATCTTCATGAGTATGACTACTTAGCGAGTCTACTTCGATTTCACTATATGTATCATCTACAACAATTTCTTGTGCTAACCAAGCTGAGGGAGCCTTGATAGAATGGGCAGACGGTAGTTGTGGCACTTGCAGCAGTGAAGAGGAAGTTTCTTGTAAGCTACTTTCTACGTCCACTTTTTCTGGTGTATTAATATCTTCTATATTTTCTTGTGTACTAATATCTGCCGTTTCTGGCACTTCCGTATCTGTCGCAATCTCCATTTCAGGATCTAAGTTTAATGGCAAGTCAACATCCACAGCGGGAGTTTGAGTGCTTAACGCCAGATGATCATCTAGAACATTAGGATCATTTTCTGGGAATGGCAAATAAATTGATTCAGGCAAAGAGTATCCTTGGCTCTGCATCCACTTTCTAATTAGAGGGGATGAATAGACTTCGGTATTTACTGGCACAACTGCTTCTGTGTCAGATTCATCTATTAATTCCCCATTTGTTGAGGCTAGTACTTCTGTTACAGAATCATCTTGGAATTGGTCATCACTAGCCAATAATTCAGAGGTATTTCTATCCTCAATTAAGTGTGGTGAGTCCTTTGCAGACTGCAATGCCAAGACATCTAACTCTTCTGGTGTATTCCTTTCCACTTCTGACTTATCACTAGGCAAGGCTTTGAGCCGTTTCAAATAAGGAAAACTATTGCCAAGCATCGACATCCGACGATTTTTGATCACCAGTAGTTCTAAGTTAATTGGGGCTACAGGAGTGATTGAGCTAATGGGGGCTGTGGTGTCATCCTTTTCTAAAAGCTGCTCTGGAAACTCTGTAATAGCTGTATCCGTGATACCCGCTTTAGTTTGGTTCTCAGGAAGTTTTGGGAGTTGCAAAGATCGGGAATCCGTTAATTTGTTGAGCATAGACGCTTGAAGATTGGCTTCTTGTAGAATTGGCAGTGGTAAGGGTTGATTTGGTGATAAATCGATAGGCTGAGACTGTTTTTTGGGTAGGGTTCTGACTAAATTGAACAGTTTCAAATCGATGCTGATGGATGTTTTTGGCTTTTTGGCAGCATCTGATATTGGTGATGGGTTTAAGTGATTTAGCAAATCTGCTTGACTAGATTTTGCTGCGGCTGTAATTGCCAGCAATTCTGTCACATCAGCTGTAATTGTAAAAGATTGGCTGGCTAACAGTGTGATTTCACCACGTTCAGTGAGTGCGCCATACAAACTCATGTCTGCCAAAATCAGCTTAGATTCACAGTCGGCAGGAATATCAATTGAGGTGTTAATGGTGAAGGGTAGTGAGTTGTTTGGTAAGGATTGCCGTACTTGGGTTAAAGTTTCTGTTTTTAAAGGCGATCGCAGTTCAATTCGTAGTTCCAATGCATGGAGGTTTTCTGGATCTGGTGTATCACTTTGTAGCTCTACACACCCATTAATAATCAGTACTTGCCCCCAATTAGCAATATAGTTTTCTCGATCTAGGATCAGCAAAAGTGGAGGCGGTGGTTGTATGCTTGGAAAATCCTCAACTTTTTCATCCTCTAGCAAAGATTCAGTGACAGGTAAGGCTAACTCTATTAAATTTTGTAAAATCTGCTCTGCTGTTTCACCTTTGACCCAGACTGGGCTGACAGGCTGATCAATAATAGCCTCTTCTGCTTTTTCCAGAGTATATACAACAAAGTCACTCTCAAAAGTAGAATCTTGGTAATAGGGCGAGTTTGCCTCTTCCATACTCTCCCCGCTATCACAACTCCCCACTACCGCCTCATCTACTTCCTGGGACAAGACTTGTAAATGAATGCTGTATTGCCAGGATTTACCCAAAAGATCTGACATCAAGTCGCCAGAGCATTGCAACTCCCACATTCCCGGCTTGAGATGAGTAAAGGGAATTACTGCCATTAATCCTTCTGAGTTAGTACGCCGCGATCGCTTTTGAATTCTCCGCTTTGGAGGAACTTCCTGTGTTGAAGAATGAATTACCCGGACTTCCACATCTGTATTAGGAAGGTTGGAACGAGCCAAAACTCTATACCGACCTGTCGAGATTTCTATATTTGGCGATTCCAGGGTATGCCAAGAGCGATCGCCCTGTCTCTGAATCAGAAATTGCCAGTTTTCCATTGTAAGTGATGCCCAGACCGAAGAGCCGCTGAGTAATATTGTGCATTTACCTTGCTTGCAAGTTTACCTCAGCAATCTGTAATTGCATCACATAATGTAATGTTTTGATTCAGACATTAGCTGTATTGGATAAATAATTAAGTTGGGTCAAGGCAAGCGCTACCCAACAAACACATATATTAGGGAACAGGGAACAGAGAACAGGGAAAAGACTTGAAAGTCTTTGGATGTCAGGGTTTTATGATCAGCTTATGTTCTCAACTACCTAGTACAGGTAGGCGGAAATAAACCTACTATCTAAAGCAGACAAAAAGCTCACGGTGTAAGACTTCTTTCTTTTGCCTTTTGACTTTTTACTTTTGCTTTCTCGTACTAGCTTTTAGTATCCTGTCGTTAGACGCTATAGCGATTTTGATAGTGAGCCAAAATTTGCTGGACACGTTGTCGACTTTCTAAACTAGAGTTTGGCGTCCAAGAAATCCACAAGCCACCTACTTGGCTTTGATTGTAATCAAATTGTTGGGATGACTGAGGAATCAAACCCACTTTTACCCCTTCAACTTGACGCAAATGAGCCACTATCTCTCGATAAACTGCTAAAGGTAAACCAACAAATTCAATTTTTTCCTTGGTCTCCATGTTTATGAAGCTCTGACAGTAAAAGGATTTTGCGAAGGTGCTGTCACCGAGATAGAATTTCCCCCAGTTGTAGCTGATGGCGTGGAACCAGTGGGTGTTTCTCCTACCATTCTGGCAACTTCAATACCATATTGTTCCAGAATCACGATCGGATTGGAACCCTCATTCATTTCAATGCGTTTAATCAGCAGACCATTTGCCAGTCGCTGTCCCGCCTGTACATAGCGACTTGTCTGCTCGTTCGGTACTTTAATAATTGCTTGAGGTTCTCTACCAATTAGAACTACACCACTCACCATAACTGCTCTTGCTAGCTCAGGTTGTGCTGGTGGTGGTAATACAGATACTAAAGTAGGATTGGGAACAACTTGGGGCAAAACCTTAGGTAGGATTTGAGCTAAGGCAGGTTTGAGTTTTGGTTTGGGAGTTTTTGCCACCGTGGTTTGGGACAAAACAGCACTGCGTGTTGGTAGTTTTCGTCCTGCAATCACTACACCTCGATTAGAGGTATTAGGTAAGGGAGGTAATACAGGAACTTTTCTGGCGACGGCTGTATTTGTGGACATTTCGGAAATCGGCATCCCTGCAATTTGGGCAAATGGGTCAGTCCGTCCTTTGGATATTACAGTTACCCGTTCTGTGGCATTGGTGAGCTGAATCAAATTAGAAGTGCCAGAGGCATTTGTTGGAGCCTCCTTGGCAACTATTAGAGGGTTATTAAAGGATTGAGTCTTTGATGGCGCTTTAGCTACCAAAGATTGAGCCACTGGTGGCGCTTTTACTGCTGGCGTTGCAAGCGGGGTAGGATTAGTCGCTTGTTGTGTATCTTCTGATGTACATCCCGCGATCGCCAAACTTAAAATAGTTGCAAATGCAATTTTTGATTTTCTGCCCATGAGCTGTTCTCAAAAGCCATAAGAAATTTGCTTGTGGAAGTCAACAATGCCTATTTGTGTAACAGGCAAAGTATGTTCCCTTTATAACCTAGATTTTTTGCATTTCAAGGGTTATTTTTAGCACCACTAGTCAGGGGTAAATGCGGTTAACCTAACTTGTGCTTAATCTTCTCCTACACACATGAGCTGCTTCAACAAGTCTAGTCCTTTCTTGACTCTACGAGAAACCGTGACTACACTAATCCCTAAGTGTTCTGCAACTTGTTTTTGTGTCAAATCCTGCAAAAATACACATTCTAAAACTTCACGGGTGCGCTGTTCTAACTGAATCAGTGCTTGTTGTAGGCGAATTTGGTCTTCTTGCACCAGTTGAAAACTGCGGTAATGAGGGTCAGGAACCAATTCTCCTAAGCTTGTAGCTCCTTCTTCACCATCCTGAATGGGAACATCTAAGCTTAAAGGGGCGCGATTGATCCATGCTAATTTAATTTCCTGCCATTCTTCTGTGGAAATTGTGAGTGCCTCAGCTAATTCGGAGTCAGTAGGTTGACGGTTATATTTTTCGCGCAATGAACGCGAAACTCCTATTGCTTGCTGTTGCAACGCTAAATAGCGCCGGGGAATTCGCACTGTGACACCTTTATCTCGGAGATAGTGTTGAATTTCACCACGAATATAGGGCATAGCAAAGGAACTAAAGGCATGTCCTTTGGAAATTTCAAATCTTTCAATCGCCCTAATTAAACCCAAACAACCAACCTGGAGTAAGTCATCATAGCTTTCATGGCATTGGTTTATCCAGTAATGAGCTTCTTTCCTCACAAGTCCAAAATTAAGTTTCACCAGTTGATTGCGAACAGTTTCGGAGCGAGATTGCTGATATTCTCGCAACAACTGCCAAATTTCGTGCTTTAATTCATTGGTTACTGTGGTAGTCGTCATAGCACCGGGTTTATTTAGTAAATAAACATTCAAAGACCCGCTTTTAAACAAAGTTACGATTGTGCGATTTCAAAGCAAATGTCATGCTATTTGCTTCATTGAAATCTATACGCAGTGACATTTTTTTGATAAAAATGCCATATAGGGCTGACAATCGAGCAAAATTTAAATTAGCAAAATTGGTATTTTGTTTGTTATTTAGAGCTAGTATTAGCTGTAGCTTTTACAAGCTATATAGGAACAAAATATGAAATTTTATACCCAATTTAAAACCGAGATTGTACTTAATTTTATTAATGAATGATGAGGACTATTTTTTATAATTTTTATTGACTATCAAGAGTTTATTTTTCCGTGAAGTTACTGGAGTGATTAAATATAATTCATATAAATACAGTGCAGATAACTTAAAAATAGGTAAACTGACTATTCTCCTTTAGGCTTACTGAGGTAAGGTTTAATGCAACTTAAGGAATTCTCGTTAATATCACCTGTAATCCATCAGGTACAGTACTTAAAAACATAGAACTAGCACGGTATTCGACGTATTGAATACTGAGGCCAATACCAAAGTTATTGCATATGTAGCAAAATGCAAAAAAACTAGTACAAAAAGGCTGAAGTATAAAGACTAAAAAATGAAAGCAAGAAGCTAATCTTGGAGACGTTGTGGGTTTTTAATGGTAGGTTGATTTCCAAAAAGTTAGACCACCAGGGTCAACCCATTCAAGGTTATATAAATAAAAGCTGAGAGTCTCTGTTTGCAAGACTTTATAGCAAATAAAAATCAAAATTAGATTTTACAAATGTTGAAGTAACTAATATCAACCTCAAAAACCATGGTTTTTGAGTCCCAAAAAAGGCAATTTTAGGTATCAAATCAGTGGGTAACGTGAAAAAAACGTACCATTTTTATATATGATTATTGACAGTAGTTATTATTTATTTTTACCTCTAATAGCTGCTCATAATCATGATGTGGCTCTCCTCCATCTTTGAACGTTTTGTAGAAAAAAGTCCTGTCACAGTAATCATTAGAGCAATGATGGAGGTGGTTTTAGCTGATGACTACTTGGATGATTTATTTGATGCAACAGCTCAAAAAGGATATACCAAAGAACTACTATTTTCAACTTTGGTCAAAATGATGACATCTGTTGTATGTAGTGTCAGCCAGAGTATTGGTTCAGTCTACAAAGGGATGGCAGAAGAAATAGATTATTGATAATCTGCCTCCTTGTTGACAATCAGATTTTTTGCCGACACCTTGACTGGGCTGGGACTTAAGTCCTTACTACGAACTTTCTAATCCATCAATATAACTGGCTTAAAATCCCAGCCAGGCTAAGAAATTGTCCCACCAGGAATTTGTGAGATTGCCTACATTCAACTGCATTTTTTGGCGAATGTCTTGGATATTCCAGTTGGTTAACTTAGCCAAAGTTTGTGCTTCTTGCTCAAAACGCTTAGGCAAAGACCGCTTGTATTCTCTACCTGCGTGACACTTGAGTTCACCTGTAAAAGGATGTTGCAAAATATAACGTCCTTGGAAAGACTCGCGGTTAGAGGTTTGTTGAAACATTGGGTCTTCAGGGAATTTGTCGCGGGTGTAGCGGATATGCAATCGAGTCATGAAAACATTATTATTCACCGGAAATGGACGACCAAAGCCAGGGGATACTGGCACGTTATTTACAGAATTACCATCCAGCCAAAACACACCTGCTTGCTTCAGTTCCTCTAAAGTCAAAGGTTCAGCAGAACAAGGATCACAACTGCTCATATCCCATGCATATTCCAAAAAAGCGACTTTCCTATCTTCTTTTGTGTAGACAGTTTGAAACATAGATTTGTAGAATTGGCCAAATTCATCTTTGACAAACACTGGGATATTTGTATTTGACGGGATTTTGACCGTCCGGTAGTTGGTGATTTCTGCTTGTCCTTGAGGTGAGAGAATGTAGACAATCAAATCTTGTTCTTTGGTAGCGTTGATCATGCCTAAACGAATTGGCAACATGAACTTGAGCGACTGGTAGGAAATTTGCAGTGGACGCAGCAATTGGTAGCCAGATTTCTCGAATTTATCTAAGTTGACTTTGGCAACAAAGAATTTCATTGAAGAACGAATATAAGGTTTAAGTAACTGTTTCGCTCCTCTAGGGATTTTGTAGCCATTACGGTTGAGCCAAGTTTGTAGCCCACCAGATTCTTTAGCACTGAGGATCACAATGTCATATTCGCCAACGTTGAAACGCGCCTCAACCGTGACACCCAAACTGCGATCGCTTCTTTTACTCTCTGATTCATTACTGGCTGCTGCTCTCGGTGCAGGCACACCTTCAAATACCCTATCGTTGACAGCACAAGGGTCAGAGTCAAAATATTCTACTAATCGCGGCGCACTAAAAGCGTCTAAACGTTCGATAATCTTGGGTTCGGCAACGTGGACTTGCTCTTTTTGTAATACTGTCGGCACAGGTACTACCATTGCGAAATCTTTGACTTCTCCTTGAAAGTCATTTGCCATCGTCAAGACAGTGCGCTCGCCATCTCGTGCAATTATCACCTGAGAAGCTTGGTTATAAAGTTTGGTATCAGCCTTAGCAACATAAAATCCACAGAACGCCCAAGCCGCAGGCGCAAAGCACAACACAGCTATGAATACTAACAGTAATAAAATTACCAATTTAAAACGGTTCATTTTATACCCCGGTTTTGAAGTTAAGCGTGTTTCTCCCCTGTCTCTTCCTTCTCCCCTCCTAGCCAAGAAAATTGTGAGGCTGACCACAAAACATCTAGCAGGATGGTTAATGGTGCAAGAGCAAATAATGCCCAGAAAACTGCGGTGGAAATAAAGAAATAATTCCGCAGGATAAAAGTCAAAATGGCGATGCATACAGCCCAAACTATACGCCCAATGCGGGCGTTGGGAATTGAACGGGGATCTGTAACCATAAACAAAGCAAACAGCAGCAAAGAGCCACTCATCAACCGATGCCAGTAAACATCCCAAGTCCAACCCAGCCAAAGATTGCGAATTGCTTCTAAAAAAGAATACGCACCCAAAAAAGCTGCCGTGGTGTCCCAGCGTCCCACCCGCTGTAAAATCATGCCACCAGTCCCAGCAAATAACAGCCCGTACCACCATTGTTCGCCCCATTGTCCCGGCGAAACCCAAGCATCGGGCGCTAGAACTAAGGCAGAAATGATGCCAAAATTGGCGGGGTTAAAAAAATGCTTATCACCAACTTGGAAAAGAAATTTACTAGCGATCGCACTGATTCCTGCCAAAACCATTGTTGTCCAATGGTCAGATCGCAGTAGTAGGCTGAGTCCCAATGCGGTAATCAAAGCACTGCGAAGACTTGTAATCTGCTTGATGTGATTGATTTTTGGTTCTTTGCTAACGACTAATGACAATATCCACTGTGTAAATAAACAAGTGGCGATCACTACTGCAATCAATGGCGATCGTAGTGTCCAGTCTCTTGTACCAATGCCCAAGACCAGAAACAAGCCGAGGAATAGAATTTGATAATCTCGTATATCTTTAAACAACATTAACCCTTAATTCAGGGATTACCCGTAGATTTTTTATCAATCTAAACGAGTACAAGCTCAAATAATATTGCTGTTACAGATTTTGTTACAAAATTAGCTTCCAACAGAAATTCGGGAGTCAACCAAAAGCCCACAACCGTACCTATCGGGTATGGTTGTGGGTACTTTACTTGCTAGGACTTGGTATCTTCCCAATATCAAAGTTCGAGTGCTTTGCGATTGATCTACTTACTCATTTCCCAGATCTAACTGTACTTGCACTCCATCATTGCCGTTCATAGATTGAGCCGGCTGCAAGATAATCTGAGTATCTGGCAATGATATTGGCTCGTTTAAGCGAAATCCATCTGGAGTAATGTTATTCTCTCCATTATTAATGGATCTGCTTCCTGAATTTGTACCATCAAAGAATTTTGTAAAGTCATCCTGAGCTGTTCTAGTACCAACACCTTCTAGAGAATCACCAGTTAATTGATAGTTTTCTGTATTTACGGCGGGTGCTTCTGGTGACTGGGCGCGAACCGGGCTTCCTAAGCTTGCAAAAGCTGCCATAATTGCCAATGCAGCAATAATTTTAGCGTTCATTAGTTTTACCCCAATTCTTTAATTTGTTGTTTGTTGTTATTCTCTGAGTAAACTATTTTCTGATTTTTACAAATTATCTATATACCATGCACAATATTATTGAGATAAGTAGGTGGATTGTCAATGTCTCTGAGGCGTTTTTGATGAAGATAAACAGACAAAATGCTGTGATGGGAATGTTGCAAATAATGCCAATTTACAAAATTTAGAAAATAAACTTATTAAGGATAAATCACTTATAAGTTACAGAGGAATAATCTTAAGAATTACTTAATGTTGTTTAAACTAATTAATATGAATCTTTTTATATAGAGAAGGCATTGATATATAGCAGGGACAGGAGATAAAGGACAAGGAACAGACTTGAAAGTGTTTTAGTGTCAAGGTTTTATGATTAGCTTATGTCCTAAACTACTTGGCAAAAGCTATAGAAATCTTTATTAAGTTATGAAATATTGACAGGCAGACAGAACAAAAGAATAGTTTGTTACTTGTTTTATATTTCTGAGAGTATCGCTACTATAGCGATCGCATAGATATCGGCAAAGGATACTAATATTTTTTAGGTTAAGAAAAAGTTAAAAACACTGAGCTTCATAGCAATACCAACAATATACCAAGATCAGGCAGATACACATACCAAAATAATAGGTATAACAGTATAATCGACTGAGATTCCAATCAATCAGCCAAAGACATTATCTAGGGAAGTTTAATCAGAATATGTGCATACGCTGCTCAAAGGACAGTGTTCTTTCCTCGTTGTGTCTAAGCCACTAGTGTATCCTACTATGAATAGAAGACGTTTTTTTGCTTTAATTACTGGGATATCTGTTTCATTCTTAGCAGTCGTTAGTTGCAACCAACTTACATCAACTAACCCTGCCAATCAAACTACACAGTCACAAGCAACAGAGTTAACGGTATCAGCTGGTGCCAGTATGCAAGATGCGATGAAAGCAGTAGGACAAGCTTACCAACAAGAACATCCAAACACTAAAATTACCTATAACTTCGGCAGTTCAGGTACCTTAGCTCAACAGATTCAACAAGGTGCGCCAGCTGATATTTTTATATCAGCGAACGAGAAATTTATGGATGAGTTAGATAAAAAAGACCTCTTACTTCCAGGAACTCGCAAAGACCTGTTGAAAAATGATGTTGTCTTGATTGTACCCAACAAAGGTAATGTTCCTAATATCTCGAACTTTCAACAGTTGACAAGTTCAAACATCAAAAGGTTTTCCATTGGAGATCCAGAAAGCGTACCTGCTGGACGATATGCAAAAGAAGTTCTAACGAATGCGAAAATTTACGATCAACTCAAATCAAAGACTATCTTTGCTAAAGACGTTCGCCAAGTCTTATCTTACGTAGAGTTGGGTAATGTTGATGCAGGCATTGTCTATGCCACAGATGCCAAAATTTCAAACAAAGTTAAGGTTGTGGCTACTGCACCAAAAAATACTCACAAACCAATTGTTTACCCAGTGGGAGCGATCAAACGTACTCAAAATCCAGAGGCGGCTAAGGAATTTATTCAGTTTTTATCTAGCGATCGCGCTACAGATACGTTTAAAAAATATGGCTTTCAAATCGCTAGCTAATTAGCTAATCGATATAAAAC
Organism: Halotia wernerae UHCC 0503; assembly: GCA_034931985.1. Classification (GTDB taxonomy): domain Bacteria; phylum Cyanobacteriota; class Cyanobacteriia; order Cyanobacteriales; family Nostocaceae; genus Halotia; species Halotia wernerae. The sequence continues at coordinate 16,889 of JAYGHB010000119.1, read as the reverse complement.
TGTTGGGGGCTTTTAGTAGTCCAAGCAAAGCCCCGACGTTTATTGTCAGGCGTAACTCGTATGGAATTTGACTTATCTCCTTTATGGATTTCTCTGAAAACTGCTTCAGTCGCTACAGTCTTCGCCTTTTTAGCAGGAATTGCAGCAGCAGGTTGGATGAAAGAGTACAAAGGCAAAGCCAGAGGAATCATTGACGGGATCTTCACTCTTCCTTTGGTTCTACCGCCAACAGTAGCGGGCTTTTTGCTGCTGCTGCTGTTTGGTATTAACAGTCCGGTGGGAAAATTTTTGATGCAACGAGGAATTACGGTCATCTTCTCCTGGCCGGCCACTGTCATTGCATCAACAGTAGTTGCTTTTCCCTTAATGTATAAAACCGTATTAAGCTCTTTTGAACAAGTCGATAGTGATTTTAGCAATTGCGCTCGAACTTTGGGGACTTCTGAGTGGAAAATTTTTTGGTTGATCGTTCTACCATTAGCTTGGCCAGGAGTTGTAGCGGGAACAATTTTAGCTTTTGCCAGAGCCTTAGGAGAATTTGGTGCTACCTTAATGCTAGCTGGGAGTATACCAGGCAAAACGCAAACAATGCCGATTGCGATTTTTTTCGCTGCTGAAGCCGGTAATATGCGTAAAGCTTTAATTTGGGTGTTGATCATGATGGCAATTTCTCTAGCTGTGATTGCTGCTATTAACTATTGGGATCAATCGCAACGTCTTTCCAAAAATAGAGAACCAAGAGGTGCCAATCTGATTAAAAGTCTAGTAAATTTTGTCGTTTTCGCTCAGTTTGCAGACATCAAATTTTCTGATGTTCAAGCTTCATCTCAACAAAGGAACAGGCTGACGGAACATCAAGCTAATGGGCATAGGAAAGAACTTGTAGTTAACATCAAAAAAAATTTTCAAAGCTTTCAACTAAAAGTTAACTTTACCGCAGATGGAAACACTTTAGGTTTATTAGGTGCTTCCGGTTCTGGTAAAAGTATGACTTTACGTTGCATCGCCGGATTGGAAAAACCAACTCACGGATGTATTGTTTTAAATGAGCGAGTTCTATTTGATTCCCAACGAAAAGTTAATATTCCTAGCCGCAAGCGCCGCATTGGTTTTCTGTTTCAAAACTATGCTCTTTTTCCCCACATGACTGTAGCGCAAAATATTGGCTTTGGTCTGCAAGAACTATTAAAGGACGAACGGCGATCGCGGGTACAGCAATATATTAATATGATGCAGTTGCAAAGTTTGGAAAACCGTTATCCACATCAAATATCCGGTGGACAACAGCAACGAGTAGCCCTTGCTAGGGCTTTGGTAATTGAACCAGAAGCATTACTACTAGATGAACCACTTTCAGCACTTGATACTTACCTGCGTAACCAAATTGAAAAATTGCTCAAAAAAGTTCTTTCCTCCTACGAAGGTACAACTTTATTCATTACCCACAAGCTAGAGGAAGCTTACCGTGTTAGTAGCAATATTTTAGTGCTTTCGCAAGGAGAAGTTATTGCTAACGATTCTAAAGAAAATATTTTTGAGCGACCACCAAATTTAGTCGTCGCAAAAGTAACAGAATGTAAAAATATTTCTCGCGCTCAAGCTGTTGATTCTCAACAAGTCAAGGCTTTGGACTGGAACTGTAATTTAAAAGTAGTAGAACCTATTCTCAATTCCTCAAAATATGTGGGAATACGCGCCCATCACCTCACCTTCTCAAATGATCCAAATCAAGAGAATACTTTTCCATGTTGGGTTGCTGACATCAGTGAAACCCAGCACCGAGTGACTGTATATCTTAAACTGAATTATTCTCCTAGCGACTCTGAAGATTACGATTTACTAGTAGAAGTTTATAAGGAAAAATGGGCTAATCTCAAAGACCTTCCCTTCCCTTGGTACATTCATTTAGACCCATTACGGCTAATTTTGATGGAGAATTGAGGTATTGTTGGGAACACTGCTTTTGACGCTGGTTGAGCGACACCATAATATTTTCAAGGCTATTAGCCCGGAAGTTTAGTTCCGGGCGGGATAACTCACACTACAACAGGTGTACTCGCTAGTTTTACTTGCGGTGTCGCCACCATCAGCATTCCGGCTGGTGCGGCTAAAGTTAGACCACGGCGCACAGGCCGCACTGGACGTTTATTAACCAGAGATACTTGAAACTGGGATAGGATTGTTGCTAAAGCAATTTTCATTTCATACTGAGCAAATGCCAAACCAATACAGCGACGATTTCCGCCACCAAAAGGCAAATATTCATAAGGAGAAAATTGCCTTTCTAAAAAGCGTTCTGGTTTAAACTGTTTGGGCTGTGGGTAAACTGCTTCGCGATGGTGCGCTAAATAAATACTGGGGACTATTGCTGTTCCCTTTGACAATTGGTATCCCATAATTTCGATAGGCGATTTGACAATTCTCAAAAACCCACTAATTACAATTGGATATATCCGCAATGTTTCTTGGCAAACTGCTGTTAAATAAGGCAGTTTAGCAATATTACTCGGTTCTGAATTGATACCAGGGGTATTTAGTTCTTGTAACAACTTCTCCCGTACTTCTGGTAATTGGTCAAGCCAGTAAAAAGCCCAGGTTAACGCAGAGGAGGTAGTTTCATGTCCCGCAACCAACATTGTCATCAATTCGTCACGCAATTCTTGATCAGACATTGGCTGTCCGTCTTCATAACGAGCCGAAATCAATAAACTGAGAATATCTTGGCGATTTTGCTTTGATTCAGCCCGACGTTCTTCAATCAAAGCGTAAATCAATTGATCAATTTTTTGTACTAACATCACTATCCGACCCCAAGGACTCCATGCACCAAAATCTTTTTGCATGAAATTAAAAAAGAAGGCGCTAGATATCAAGGGCGTACCCATAAAATCTAGGAGGGAAGTTAGCAATTGGCGCAGTTCTTGAAACATTGACCCTTCATCTACACCAAACACTACCCGTAAGATCACCCGCAAGGTAATTTCTTGCATCGAATCCCGGATATTAAAGGGCTTACCGATATTCCATTCATTGCTTACTTGCTGAGTAATTTCGCGAACCGTCTCACCGTAAGCCCGCATTCTTTCGCCATGAAAAGGAGGCGTTAATAATTGTCGTTGACGCTGATGGCGATCGCCATCTAGTAAAATCAAAGAGCTATCACCAAGCAAAAATTTTAAAATTCGGTTTCCTCTGCCTGTCTCAAAGTGGCTAGCATCAGCAGCAAAAATCTCCTCCAGTGCTTTGGGATGGCTGAAGTACACAAGATGTTTGTCATCACGCCCCAAAATGGCAAAATTGTCACCATAGACGTTAGCAAAATCTTCCAAGTATTGTACTGGCTGAGTAATAAACTTGATCAACCGCAAAAAGCGGGGAATATTTGGCCCATCAGGGAGATTTGTAGTTACTGTCATAGTTTTTTTGTTGGAGTTAATGGCTGGTGAATTTTATTTTTACGGATTTTTTTGCGCTTGGGAGTCGCACAAAGCGGTATATTCATGTATGGCAGCATCGGAAGTAAGCAGTGCCAAAAATCATCGCTATCCTTAACGGTAAAGGAGGAGTCGGCAAAACGACTACCTCAGTCAATTTGGCTGCACAGTTTGGGACAAAGCACAAGGTTCTTCTCGTTGATGCAGACATTCAAGGTTCCGCCACTTGGTGGGTTGAACGGAATCAAAATGATATGGGATTTGACCTATCTCAAGAAACTAATCCGCAACTTTTAGGTCATTTACGAAAAATAAAAGGTTACGATTTAGTGGTGGTGGATACGCCTCCGGCGCTGCACTCTGAAGCATTAGCGACAGTAGTAGCGATCGCAGACTATCTAGTTTTGCCTACACCTCCAGCGCCAATGGATTTAGCTGTCCTCGTGGAAACAGTAAAGAAAGCCGTCATCCCCGTAGGAGTTCCCTATCGGGTACTGCTCACTAAAGTCGATATGCGGAGTGTAGGCGAAGCATTAGAAGCACAAAACACTCTCCAGCAGCTAGGAATCCCTGCTTGCAAAGCTTTCATCCGTGCCTATAAAGCTCACGAACGAGCAGCGTTAGAGGGTGTGGCGATTACTGAATGGCGAGGAAAAAATGCTTGGGAAGCAGCATCAGACTACCGCAGCGTGGCTAACGAATTACAGCGTGATTGGAGAAAATAATGGTTAAGAAACAAAGTATTTCGGACTTAATTCAAGAAGAGGCACAAAAATTAACACCAACTGAAGACGAATCAGCTATTGAAGTTAAAGCTGAGAAAGTTGTGGAAGAAAATACTTCAGCAGCAGACACATCATCAACTGAGACACCAGAATCAACTTCTGCTAGACGTACTAATCCTACTAAAGCTGATTTAGAAGTCATAATCAAAGAGCTAAAAGAAACTCTCGAACAGTCACAGAAAAAGGAAAAAACTTTCCAGAAAAAAATTGCTGATTTGCAAGCAGCTTTATCAGAACAGCAAAAATCAGCAGAACGGCTCACAAAAGAACTTAATGAAACTAAAAAAACAGCATTGCAACTTGCAGAAGCTAATTCCAAATTAATAGAAGAACAAAAATCCGTAAAAAAAGAAACAGAAAATAAGTCTTTGGTAAAACCACAAGAAAAACAATCCTCAATTCAAGTAAAAGAAAAATACAACCCACTTAGCTACAGAAAATCACATCTGGCATCTGAAAAAATGCCACAACAGCCAATAGATACTAATGATGATTTCGCCGACAATACTTGGTTGTACGATTAAATTTTTAGAAGAAGACCCTTACGGGTGAAATCCTGCGGATTAAGCTGCGCGAGCGTCAGTTGCCTGGCTTGGGTCGGGCTAACCCTCCCACAGCACTGGACTCACCGCGCGCTTTATCTCTGCGTCTCTGCCTGAGGTAAATTCATACCCGGATTCAGGCTAGATTTAAACTATAGGATTTGAGTTGTTCAACGAGATTAAAGTCCTTACTTCACCAGACATATCAAGTGATATGGCGATTACGTGGTGAATCTGCAAAATATTCCCCAACCATTTGAAGCGGCTATTCATTTTCCTCCCGAAATCTTTGAAACCTAGAAGTGGCAGGCTTTTTCAGCCTCTATTCCCATTTTTGCAAGCATTTCGGCTCAATCCCTTCTGCGATCTGAATCCTAACAAAGTTTTAATATATCGTCGCACAAGATATCGTTGCTGGTCTGGATGAAACTGTTCAGGATTAATGACAAACCCTGTCCCAATACCATCGACGAGTGCTATCAGTGCATTTGCTTCAAGCGTTAAGTCAATATCTTCTCGAATCAGCTTTGCTGTTTGCAAATTAGTCAACTCTTGGCAAATGGACTGATGCAGTGATTCATGGCGTTTTCGATGTTCCTGAATTAGCTTTTCACGCCCAATTGCATACCCTAGAAAGGCAATCCAAATTTGCCAACCTTGCCCGCTACTAAGTTCAAAAGGCAACGCTGCGAAAATCATTTGCTCAAACCGTTCAATTCCGTGCAATCCTTCTGTACAAGCTTTTATGTCCCTAAATAGGTTTTCAAACACCTGTTCCAGTACAAATAGCGTCAGTTCGTCTTTATCTCGAAAATAGTGGGTAAGAACACCTGTAGTACAGCCAAGTTCTTGAGCGATCGCACGCATACTGGCACGATCAAGTCCTTCGCGAATAATCACGCGCCATGTTGCTTCAGTCACTTCGAGACGACGATCACCATAACCCATTATTTTGATAGCGTTCCAAAAGTAAATAAAAAATAAAATTAAATCTGTTGACATTTTATCACAACAGTTGTTATTTTAGTTTACATAACAACTGTTGTTATTTAACCACGATGTCACGAGCATGAGAGGAAAAGTAAATTAAAATGCTTGAACTCTACTACTTTCCGGGTTCACTCTGCTCTCAAAAGGTAAAGCTAGTCTTGGCGGAGAAAAATCTTAAATGGAGCGATCGCCTGATTAATCTTCTGACCTTTGAAAACTTGAAGCCTAACTACATCCATCTCAATCCTAAAGGTGTTGTTCCAACTTTAGTTCATGATGGCAAAGTAATTTGTGATTCAGCCATGATTATTCGTTACTTGGATGAGCAATTTCCTAATCCAAGTTTGATTCCGAATGAATTAGTTTTGCAAAAAAGAATGGATGCATGGGTTGATCTCCAGAATCGTTTTCCTATGCGAGAAGTGATGTACGGGAACTACAAAGGACTTGATGGCATCGTGTTGAAACGCTCGGTTCAAATTAAAGAAAAGCTAATTCCTCAACTCATGCAAGCCAATCCTGAATTGAAAGAAAGATATGCTGCTAAGTTGGAGGATGTGAAAAAGTGGAACCAAACAATTCGGGATTCCAAGAAAATTGCTGATATCAATGCACAAATTGAGCCATTGTTGGAGCAACTAGAACGCCAATTGAGTCAAACTGAATGGTTGTGCGGTGAAACCTATTCCCTCGCTGATGTTGTATGGACAGCTGTTCTCAATCGCTTAAATGAATTGAATTTTGGCTATCTATGGAAAGACAATTCAAAATCTGAAGTTACAAGATATTTTCAATGTCTTCAAGATCGCCCTAGCTTTCAGGCAGCAATTCAGCAGGACGAGATGCCATTGTTAATGATTACAGCAGGTTTAAGACGAATTTTTCTGGGTTTCTAATGTTGTTCACAGCGTTATAACAGCTTGATTTGATTAGCGAGATAGACTTTCATCAAAACCAGCCTTTCAAGTTCAGATAAGCCTCGCCAATTTTAGTAAAACGTTCATAATCCTTGCTAAAACGACGAGACTAGTAGTCTAGCAAGTCAACTTTGCTGGGTAGTGTGTTACTAATAAACTACTTAAAAATCAGGAAAGAGCATGGCAAAAAAGTACATTGTTGATTTAAGTAAGGATGAAGTTTATCAATTACAAAGGCTAATTAAAAAAGGTAAACATAAAGCACGAACCATAACCCGTGCTTATATTCTTCTGATGGCTTCTGAAGGCAAAATAGATCAAGCGATCGCCTCCATTGTTCGAGTTCATGTCTCAACGGTGGAGCGGACGCGAGAAAAATTTGTCGTAGGTGGGTTAGACTTTGCACTGAACGAACGCCCTCATCCGCCAAAATCTCACAAACTTGAAAACAAGCAAGAAGTATTTTTATCGGACACAGTGGGAGTTTGGTAATCAAGTGCAATAATGTACTCATTTTTTTGCCTCTGACAGATAGGTTTGTACCATAACTAGTACTAAACCTTGGAGAGTACTAAGTACAAGATTTATTAATTCGTAGCGAATTAAATTTAGCAAAACTCTGCGTCACTTTGTCTTGAAAAGTTTCCTACAGAGGGAAACCCCATCGGTGAGAGGTTAAGATAATTTTACTTTTGTCAACTAGAAATTATGCTGAAAATTTAGGAAAAACACAGGTATTAAGTTAACTCTTGTACTGAACTTATGGGGCAAGAATGAATCATGCGTATCAAGATTAAGCGATCGCCTGCTCAAAAATTGTGTTTCCGACCCCGATTTCAGCAATATTTTCAGTATTATTGCTTATTGACAAATAGTATTCGACCTTAACCTCTCACGAATGGGGGACAGGGGAGAAGTGCGGTCTTCTCCCTACAGCCCTTCTCCTTTAGGAGACGCTACGCGCAGCGCCTCGTAGAGAGCGTCACCCGGAGGGGGATACCCCAGACGCTCGATAGCGAAGCGTTAGCGACGCAGGAGCGTCTGACTCGCGCTTCGCTACGCGAACGGGGCTATTAATGACGCATCTTGGTATCAGTTTCGTGTCTGGATTGAGTACTTTGGACTCGTATTTAAGCGTGTCACGGTTGCGGTTAACCCGCAATACAGTAGCCAGGAATGCTCTAGCTGCGGTGAAGTTGTTAAGAAAACACTATCCACTAGAACACACATATGTTTATGTGGTTGTGTCAGCAAGAAGGGTATAGGGGGTAGCTTTCAAGGGTAGGTATTTAACAAAGGCGTGTTTTAGCAGGTAAAATACTTATCTGACTGTGGTCAGCAAAAATATCTAAGGGTGCATCTGGGGGGAACAGAGGTGAGAAAAAGTGAGGAATTAAGAGAATGGACTAGAAAGGTGATTGAAAAAATCCCAAATCTCACAAAGCCTCAAGCTGTTGTACTGGCAATGTGGACTTTTGGGATAGTAATGACCCAATCAAGTGGGTTAACAACAGTTTCGGTTTTTTGAGCAGAACTACTGGGCAAAAAGGAAAATACTGTACGCCAGCAACTGCGAGAATGGTATCGAGACGCATCCGATAAAACCAAAACTGGTCGAACTTCATTGGATGTCACATCTTGTTTTAGTCCTTTGCTATCCTGGATTCTAAGCCTTTGGCCTGAAGGTGAAAAACGTCTAGCATTGGCAGCAGATGCTTCAACTTGAAGCGATCGCTTCACTGTATTAGCGATTAGGATCGTTTACCGTGGCTGTGGAATTCCGATTGCCTGGAAAATAGTCAGTCGAAGCTACCATTGCTGGAAGTTGGAAACCCCACTGGGAAGAATTATTTCGCCATATAGACAAAACCGTACCAGCAGATTGGTTTGTAATTTTCACCACAGACAGAGGGCTTTATGCTGAGTGGTTGTACCAACAAATCAAGAATATTGGTTGGCATCCGTTTATGCGGATTAACCTTCAAGGCCTTCATGACTTCGCCTGAATTTTTAACACTTGACTTATATATATTGTACCCCTAGATTTTTAGATATTTGAGCGTTTATGAGATGTTGTTGCTTACTATAGATTAATTCTAGTTTATGAAATGTTTATTAATTTTAATTTAAAAGGCTAATTTTAACACAAACATCTTGAAAATCTAGTAATTTTAATTTAGAGATTAAGCATGATATTTATTATTCTGATGATTCAGACTATTCTTAGGGTCTGATCAGACCACTTTGATGGGTTAATAGCAATAATAAAAATCTTTTTTTTCCTCACTAATCTAGCTTACCATGCTTACCTTCACCCAGCAATTTTGGGTTTGTCAATTACTAGATTAGATGCTTAAAAATAGACTTAAATTTCTAAAAACTCTCTTAATCTGTACAAACTTCATTTTTTTTTAATAAATTAAAATTTTTTCTGAGCTTTCCGTCTAAATAATTATGCATATCATAATTATTTATCATGTATTTTTAATATAAAGTCTGGAAAATGAATGTAATAAAAAGCACGCCAGTTAATTTAACTAGCTCTTCAGTACTAGATATTTTTTAATGGTTTTCATATTTAAATACTTAAGTAATGCAAAAAAAATATTTTTTTTATACATAATTAAAAAGAAAACATATTTAAAATACAAATAAGTATTATTTGATACGCCCATAGTATGGTAGCTTTTTAAAAAGCAGCAAGCTACACTCAGTTAGTAGCAGCTTGATTCATCAGCTCATTAAAACCGTATTACAAACCTTCAATCTGGTTTTGTATGTTTGGGAACACATTTTTGGTTTTGTACCATAGCCAGATAATATTCAAGCCATACCTCTTCTTAAGATCTGTAAAAGTGGTAAGAAAAAGAACAAAAAAATTGCTTTTTCTGTAGCTGCGTCATGAATTTGATAATATTCATTCTCATCTGCAAATTTCTTCAAGTACAGTAAAATGCCAATGATTGAAGTTATCAAATGTCAGTAAAAATAGTTTGAAATTTCACTCAAGCTATGAATTATTCAATCTAAGCTAATACGCCTTTTTCTATTAAGGCAGTCAATAGTTAAAGGTCTAGAGTGTAAAGAAAACTTGACTTTTGACCATATTTACGCGTGTGCAATATGTGCAAATTAAATAGGGAACAACTCCCCTTTGAATGTTTATAACTTTGTCGTATTTTGTACAAAGATTATGTACTTTTAAAGAATATTTGGGTTGTCAGGGAGCAAAAAAAATCAGTTTTTAGTTCAATTATCTGAGTAGGGTTGATAAAAATGATAGACTGCTTTGATGGTTCAAAATATTTCACTTTAGTTGACATCTTGCGCTGTAGAGCATTCCAGCAGCCTCAAAAAATAGGTTTTACTTTTCTAGAAGATGGAGAAACCGAAAAGTCAAACCTGACATATCAAGAATTGGATCAGCAGGCATGTGCGATCGCTAGCTATATACAATCTCTTGTCCCGACAGGCTCCCGAATTTTACTACTCTACCCCTCTGGTTTAGAATTTATTTCTGCCTTTTTTGGGTGCTTGTATGCGGGGGTTATAGCAGTTCCAGCTTACCCTCCTAAGCGAAACCAAAAGATGTCTAGGTTACTAGCGATCGCCACAAATGCCCAAGCAGCGATCATTCTTACTACCAATGAATTGTTAGTAAACATAGAAAATCGCTTTAGCGAGAATCCAGAATTAGCAAAACTGCCAGTGATTGCTACAGATGGCATAGCTTTAGAGAAAGCGCAGTCATGGAAAGAACCCTCCTTAAACCGAAATACCCTGGCTTTTCTTCAGTACACTTCAGGCTCTACAGGCACACCAAAAGGAGTAATGGTCAGTCATGGAAACGTGCTGCATAACGAGCAAATCATCCAACACGCCTTCGGCCATTTTTCAGAAGAAGTGATTGTCGGTTGGTTACCCTTATTTCACGATATGGGACTCGTAGGCAACTTGTTACAGCCTCTATGTCTAGGAATGCCAAGTATTTTGATGTCTCCAGAGGCTTTTTTAATGAAGCCTGTCAGGTGGCTACAGATTATTACTCGCTACAAAGCAACTACTAGTGGTGGGCCTAATTTTGCTTATGATTTATGTGTTCGTAAAATTACCCCCGAACAACGAGCAAATCTTGATTTGAGCAGCTGGCAATTAGCTTTTAATGGTTCAGAACCGATACGAGCAAAGACATTGGAGCAGTTTGCTCGTACCTTTGCTGATTGTGGTTTTCGCAAACAAGCATTTTATCCCTGCTATGGCATGGCTGAGACAACTTTATTAGTATCAGGTGGTCTAAAAACAGCTTCCCCTGTTGTTCGCACAGTGCAAAATGCAGATTTAAAGCAAAACCGAGTTGTGGAAAGTGTTGCTGATGAGAAAGAATCTAGAAAAATTGTTGGTTGTGGCCAAGTTTGGTTAGACCAAAAAGTAGTGATAGTTGATCCAGAAAATTTAATTCAATGTCCTCCTGAACAAATAGGGGAAATTTGGTTTTCTAGCCCCAGTGTAGCCCAGGGCTATTGGAACAAAATTGAAGAGACACAACAAACTTTCCAGGCCTATTTAGCAGATACCAACGTTAGCGATGCGTTAATGACATCAAAAGCGTCAGGTCCATTTTTACGTACAGGTGATCTAGGCTTCTTACAAAACAACGAGCTATTTGTGACTGGACGGCTGAAAGACCTCATTATTATCCGGGGTACAAACCATTATCCTCAAGATATTGAACTGACAGTAGAACAAAGCCATTCAGCACTTCGTAGTGGGTGTGGTGCAGCTTTTGCTATCGAAGTAGATGGAGTGGAAAGACTAGCGATCGCCCAAGAAGTAGAACGAACTTCTTTACGTCAGTTAAATGTAGATGAAGTAATTGGAGCCATACGGAAATCAGTATCAGAGAGCCATGATCTGCAAGTATATGCTGTTTTGCTTCTCAAGCCTGCCGGCATCCCAAAAACTTCTAGTGGTAAAATTCAGCGCCATGCTTGTCGGACTGGTTTTGTGGATGGAAGTTTAGATGTAGTAGGTAAGTGGATTGCTAAACCTCAAGAAATCGACTTAGTGCAATTACAGACAGATATAGAATTTATCTGGGGACAGGTGCAAAATTCAGTACAAAAACCTGAAGAAGTAGTTGCAATTAATAGCAGTAATAAAGTTGATCAGTCTAGCTCAATTACAGAAGAAAAAATTCAAGCTTGGTTAATTTCTCATCTGTCTTTGGAATTAAAAGTAGCAGCACAGGAGATAGACATTCAAGAATCCTTTGCCTACTACGGCATGGATTCAGCAACAGCAGTGAACACAGTTGGTCAATTGATGGATTGGTTAGGCTGCGAACTAGAACCGACTCTTTTTTGGGAATATCCTAACATAGACTCTTTGACTAAGCACTTAGTAGAACGATGCAATTTATTGCTTACAACTTCTCAATTGAGTTCTTAAGGAAATAAATAGTGCAAATGCAGCAAATTACCCCTCCAAATCACAAAAGCTCTACCTCAAATAGGGACAGTAATTCAGGAGCAAAAAAAATTAATTTTAACCCTTTTTTGCCTGAATTTTATCTCAACCCTTATCCAACTTATCATCAACTCCAAGCTGAAGATCCTGTTCATTTAAGTTCAATGGGAGCCTGGGTCATTACTGGCTATGCAGATGTAGCCAAAGCTTTGCGCGATCCTCGGCTTAGCTCTAAGCCATCAGAAATTTCCAGCTATTCTCAGCGTCAAGAAGGTAGTTCTCTGGTTGCATCCTTCATTAGTGATATTTTGTTTTTCCGCGATCCTCCCGACCACACCAGATTGAGAAGGCTGATCGGTAAAGTCTTCAATACTCGTATAGTAGAAGAAATGCGCCCACGCATTCAAGAAATTGTCAATGAGTTAATCAATCGGATAGAAGAAAAAGGCGATCTGGATATGATTGCTGATTTCGCCAAACCATTACCAGTAGCGGTAATCTCTCATATCCTGGGAATACCTCCTGAAGACCGCTACAAACTGAAGCAATGGTCTCACTGGTTGGGCTATATTTTTGACCCCATGAAAGCATCAGATGTATCCCAACAACTTACACAGTCAATTGTAGAGTTTAGGGAATATTTAACTCAATTGATTGCTAAAAGACGGCAAAAGCCTGAGCAAGATTTAATCACTGCTCTGATTCAAGCTAGAGATGAGCATGATAAGTTGAGTGAAGAAGAATTGTTAGTGACATGTATGTTATTATTTGCTAGTGGTGAAGAAACCACAGTAAATTTAATTGGTAATGGAGTAACATCTCTATTGCGTCACCCAGATCAATTAGCAAAACTGCGACAAAACCCTTCATTAATTCAAAGTGCAGTTGAAGAATTTCTCAGATACGAAAGTCCTTTACAAATCAGTGGCAGAACAGCAATCGAAGACATCAAAATTGGTGGTAAACTCATCAAAAAAGGGCCGCCAGTTTTTCTAATTCTTGGAGCAGCTAACCGAGATCCTGCTCAGTTTCACAATCCTGACCAGCTTGATATCACTCGTACTGATAACAACCACTTTGCCTTCGGGGATGGGATTCACTATTGTATGGGATCTGCCCTAGCAAGGACTCAAGGTCAAATTGCCATCAACGCATTAGTTCAAAAGCTACCTAACTTACAACTTCAAACCAACAAGCTAGAGTGGCGAGAAAATGTTTTTTTAAGAGGTTTGAAAACTCTTCCAGTTAGCTTCGGTAATTAAACCAGTGGACAGTTATCAAGTGTCTTTTAATTGGTAACTGATAACTGTTGAAGTCATATTTAAGGATGAGCAACATGGATAGGGAACCGATCGCAATTATCGGCATAAGTTGTCGTTTTCCGGGAGCTAAAAATAAAGCAGCTTTTTGGCATTTGTTGCAGCAAGGAGTCGATGCTATTACTGAAGTACCCCCAGAACGTTGGAACGCCAATATCTCTTACGGAGAAGATACAGAAACAGCAGTCAATAATCGTTGGGGCGGTTTTTTAGAGGAGCTAGATCAATTTGACCCGCAATTTTTTAAGATTTCTCCTAGAGAAGCCGTCAGTATTGACCCCCAGCAGCGTCTTTTACTTGAATTAGCCTGGGAAGCGATAGAAGATGCTGGACAAAAACCAGAACATCTAGCAGGTACGAATACAGGCGTGTTCATGGGTATCAATGGCTTTGATTACTACACGCTGTTGATGGGAAATCCTGCCCATAATATAGATGCTTATGTGGGTACAGGTAACACTAACTGTATTGCAGCTAACCGCATCTCTTACTTGTTTGATTTCACTGGGCCTAGTCTAGGAATTGATACAGCTTGTTCCTCTTCTCTAGTTGCAGTTCATCTTGCCTGCCAAAGTATTCAAAATGGAGAATCGAGCCTTGCATTAGCAGGAGGTGTGCGAATTATTTTATCACCTTGGATTGCAGTTGGCTTTGGTAAAGCAGGCTTTATGGCTCCTGACGGTCGTTGTAAAACCTTTGATAGTCGGGCCAATGGTTATGTTCGCAGTGAGGGTGCTGGTGTTGTCCTTCTCAAACCTCTTTCTCAAGCTTTAGTTGATGGTGATCCAATCTATGCGGTCATTAGAGGTAGTGCGGTTAATCAAGATGGACACAGCAATGGTTTAACTGCACCAAACCCTTGGGCGCAAGAAGCACTGTTACAAAAAGCTTATCGTCAAGCTGGCATTTCTGTTGATCAAGTCCAATATATAGAGGCTCATGGTACAGGTACACAACTGGGTGATCCTATAGAAATTAAGGCTCTTGGTAAAGTACTAGCACAAGGACGTTCTCCAGGAAATGATTGTCTAGTTGGTTCAGTCAAGAGTAATATTGGACATTTAGAAGCAGCAGCTGGTATCGCAGGTTTAATTAAAGTTGCACTCTCACTTGATCATCGTCAAATTCCACCCAGTCTGCATTTTCAACAACCTAATCCTTATATTCCTTTTGCCAATTTACCGTTACGTGTGCCAATTGCTTTAGAACCATGGCCAGAAACAACAGATAAAGCAATTGCTGGCGTTAGTTCCTTTAGTTTTGGAGGTACTAATGTTCATGCAGTGTTGGAAGCTGCACCTATAGTTGAGAGAAAAAAGGTTGTTTTTGATAGTTCTTTGCATCTACTCACTTTGTCAGCTAAGAGTGAGAAAGCACTGCAAGATTTAGCTTGGCGCTACTTAGAGTTTTTGACATCTCATCCCACAGTTTCCTTGACGGATGTTTGCTTTACGGCTAGCACAGGACGTTCTCATTTCGAGCATCGTCTAGCGATCGCTGCTCAGTCTACTCAACAATTAATGCAACGACTAGAGACTTTTTGTCAAGGACAAACACCTCTAGGTTTAGCTAATGGTTGTATTCGCAGCCAGCAACGGCGAAAAATTGCTTTTTTGTTTACTGGACAAGGTGCTCAATATGCGAATATGGGGCGGCAGCTATACGATACCCAACCTATATTTCGTAGAACTTTAGAGCAATGCGATCGCCTACTGCAACCATATCTAGAAAAATCGCTATTGTCAGTTTTATTTGCAGATTCCCCAGATGCTCAAATCTTAAACCAGACTGCTTATACTCAACCCGCTTTGTTTGCTCTGGAATATGCATTAGCTCAAATGTGGCAATCATGGGGAATCGTCCCCGACATAGTTATGGGGCATAGCGTTGGAGAGTATGTCGCGGCTTGTGTAGCAGGAGTCTTCAGCCTAGAAGACGGGCTAAAACTCATATCTGCACGTGGACAGCAAATGCAAGTCCTACCTCAACTAGGCATGATGGCAGCTATATTTGCAACACAGAAGCAAGTGATAGATGCAATTCTTCCCTATCAATCTCAAATTAGTATTGCAGCTGTTAATAGCCCGCAGCATATAGTGATTTCTGGAGAACAAAACTCTGTGGAGTTGGTAATTCAGCAGTTGCAAGCTGAAGGAATTGAAGTTCGTCCTTTGCAAGTATCTCACGCTTTCCACTCGCCGTTGATGAACCCCATACTCGACCCATTCGAGCAATTAGCTAGCCAAGTTCCATACCATTACCCACGTATTCCTATTCTTTCTAACCTCACAGGCAAAATTCTGACAGCAGAAGCAAGTATCAATGCTACTTATTGGCGACACCATACCCGTGAAACAGTGCAATTTGCTGCCGGCATACAAACTCTGATTGACAAGGGTTATGACCTATTTCTAGAAATAGGGCCTCATCCTGTGCTGTCATCAATCGGTAAGCGAAGTTTAGCAACAGAAAACACCCTTTGGTTGCCTTCAATGCAAAGAGATCAAGATGACTGGTGGTTAATCTTGAATAGTCTCGGCAAATTGTACACCAATGGTACAGAAGTAGACTGGACAACCTTTCATCAAGACTACCAGCCTGCCAAAATCCATTTACCAAATTATCCTTTTCAGCGTCAACGTTATTGGATTGAGTCTGTTGGAACTATGAATACACCTTTAACAATGAATCAATCACATTCCCATCAAATAAATTCTGAAAGTGAAACAAATATTTCTCATAAAAGAGAAAAAATTAGCTCTGCGTTGTTTCCTTTAATAAGTCGTTGGTTACATATAAAAAATCCTTCTGAGTTAGATATTCATACTAACTTTTTAGACCTTGGTGCTGACTCAATTAGCCTTCTAGAAGCTGTTAAGAGTTTAGAAAAAACATTTGGGCTGAAAGTTGAAATCCGTCAGTTCTTTGAAGAATTACAAACTATTGATGGACTCATTACATACCTTGAGCAACATTTATCCGTGGATTGGGGTGCAGAAGCTGCACATCAGCCAAAATTAAAAGATACTGAACAATCTTTAATATCTGAGTTTGAACCTATTAATCAACTCTCTCAACCTATTGATCTAGCAACAAGCTTTAATGACACAACACCAAAGCTAGTGAATCGGTTAATATCAGAATCGCCGTTAACAGGAATTGTCGAGCAACAGCTGCACTTGATGTCTCAGCAAATGGAACTTTTACGCAGCGAAATTTTACAGCCCAAACAGTCATCAAAAGAGGCTACTAGACTAGCTGAAGTCGAATCATCTCAGTCTCTATTGCCATCTTCAAAAATCACCAATGTTTCTGCGAATAAAACTCCACAAACTTCTGTTATTGAAACAACTCCAACCCAACCAACAGTTATTCATGTTCGGGAGCATCCCAGTTTTTTGCAAAGAGGGCGAAAATCAGTCAGGATAAGTAGGAC
>JAYGHB010000118.1:0-49909 GCA_034931985.1 Halotia wernerae UHCC 0503 | reverse complement strand
TGAATCTGGATTAGTTGGTTTAGCTTCTGATATGGGAACTGGTAAGACTGAGATTCTGGCGATCGTCAGAAGAGATAACCCAGAACTCAGTTTTCTCAATAACGGACATCGCGTTAACCTCCTGAAGAATCTCAGCGATCGCTTGCAAACTGCTATGTACTCTGCGATTTCTTGCGGTGACTGGGCTAAAGCCAAAGCACTGAGTATTACTGTTGACTCGCTGTATAAAATGGCGAGTGATTTACAAGCTTACGACGTTCTATTTATAGATGAGGCCTGCCAATATCTTGCTCACCTACTCAAGTCCAAAACCTGTAAGGAACATCGGGGAGATATCTTAGAAGTGTTGGAGTATCTGGTTTACAATGCCAAGTTGGTTGTTTTAGCTGATGCTCATCTGGATGATTTGACTATCGAATTTTTCCTGAGAATGCGTCCGGCTGGCGAAAAACCTTACATCATCAAAAACGAATATCGTTCTGGTGGTCGTCAGGTTCACTGGTACGAAGGGAAAAACAGTAGTGCCGTCGTTGCTGAATTTCACGCTCAATTGATGTTGGGCAAGAACTTGATGATGGTTAGCGACAGTAAGCGGTTTATCAAAAAACTGGAACGAGCGCTAAATGATGGTTCATCAATAGATGATAGCGACGAAACACCGGAATCAGCCGAAGACCGCAAGTTACGGGTGTGGGCTATTCACTCCGAGAACAGTGGCAGTGAGGAAAATGTCATCTTTATCAGGGAGATTAACAGCGCTATTAAAGATATTGATGCGTTGCTGATTACTCCCAGCCTAGGTACAGGTGTTGACATTTCCACCTATCATTTTGATGGGATCTTCGGTGTATTTCACGCTGTATCACAATCTGCTACAGAATGCTCTCAACAGCTGTGGCGGTATCGTCCCAATGTCCCGATGCACGTTTGGGTGGCTCCGCGACCTCCCTTTGGTTATGCCGAAACCAATGCGCGGCGTATCAAACAAAGGATTCTCCAGAACAACGAAATGACGGCGTTTCTCATCCGTATTAACAGAGAGACAGGCAGCCGTGGTGCAGAAAAGGATTGGGCATTGGATACCAGCTGTCAAATCGAAGCGCAGCGTAACTGGTCTATCAATAATCTACGGGCTGACCTGCGATCGCTCTTAGAAGAAATGGGCAATGCGATTATTCCAATGGGTGACGCAGCTGATGAGGGATCTGCTCGGTGGATGAAAGCGGCGGGTATTGCTATTGATGAGGAACATTATCGTAAAGTTGCCGATGCCAAAGATATTGATCGCAGGACTTATACCAGCAGGCAACACCAGGATTATCTCAAGCCGGAGGAAGTTTTGGAGTGCGAGAAGTTTCGCATTAAAGACACCTACGGAATGAGCGTTACGCCGGAACTGGTGGAGAAGGACGACGACGGCGGCAAGTTGATCAAAAAGATTGTGGCACTGGAGGCAATCTTAGCAGCACCGGGGGAAATGATTACCGATGACCAGGGACGAGAATTTATCACACCGCCTGCTGTGGTTGTTGAGAGGGATAAGTCGGAGCGCGAACATTTGAGTATTTGTACCGACTGGAGCAATCATTCTACGGCTTGGCTCATGCGTCATCGACTTGGATTAAGAACGATACTGACGGATCTAATGGATGGGATTAAAGTTACGGGGAATGAAGCGACGATTGAAGCTTTAGCGGATTTCTCCAAACGCTCTGCACCACACGTTAAGGGTATTCTGAATCTCACGATCCCGCTTGATCAGTCCCCCTCGTGGATTTTGGGGCAGTATCTCACGCAATTGGGTTTGTCTACAGAATCGCGAAGGCCATTAGAGGAAGGGAAACGGGTTCGGTATTACTGCTTAAAAGCTGCTGATGTTGCGTTCGCTAGAAAGGTGCTGGATTATCGGCAACGGCAACGTGAAGAAAAGGAACGAAGACGGCAGGAGGAAGAGGAGAGAAACGCGACTTATGCAGCTAGGATGCAGACACAATATGGATTTGAGCAGAGGAGCAGAGGAGCAGAGGAGCAGAGGGGAAAATTAATACAAGTATCTCCTCTGCACCCCTGCACCCATGCACCCATGCCTTCTTCATCACCGTCCACACCCCCCAATAATGAAGATGGGAGTAATAATCGGGGGGGTGTGGACACAGATGAAAATCTCAGTAATGAGTGGTGGAAGCGAGTTAAATATTATGCCAATTTAGTTGCCCATCAGGTACAAGGCGGGGTTGAGGTGGTACAAGAACTACTCAGTACGCTGACGAGTGATGAAAAGTGGGGGGTGATGGTGGAGTTTGAGGAGGTTTGCCCAGATGGGTTTGCTCAATTGGTATCAGCTGCGCCTGAATGGATGGTGTGGATGGGGTGATTTAGACCCGCTTCTTTACATAAGTAAACGCTTTCGTCTTGTTTTGAAAACAAGGGGATAGGCTTGTGGCAGTATTTTTATTGTCGCCTAAGATGGATTAGACATTTTGAGTTTCGATAACGTTGGGAAATATTTAGCTGAGTTATATCAATACCTTTGCCAAAATAAGAGCCTAGATAAATTTTGGCAAAAGTGGCAAAATTAAGCATACATAAGCGTTTCGATGAAAAGGTGGTTTTTCATCTGAAACCCTTATCCTGCTGTCAATACGTTAAAAAACCCTTGTAGGAAACCTTAAAGGAATTTTTAGGACTGATTGTTTTTGCCAACCCTCAAAGAAATGGGAGTTAATGGTTAAAGCATCATCATCTCACCCTCGTAAATTGGCGAAGGTATTGTCAACAAGAAGCATTTTTGATTGCGACAGCTTGTTCCCATGCACCAGAGGGAAGAAATCGTTGGACAATGAAACTATTAGCAGAGCGTATGGTGAGTTTAAATATAGTAGATTCGGTTTCTAAAGAAACTGTTCGCTCCTATTTAAAAAAAACGAAATTAAACCTTGGTTAAAAGAGCAATGGTGCATTCCCAAAGTGGATGCCGAGTATGTTTTACGGATGGAAGATTTATTAGATTTATATAACGAACCCTACGACCCAAAACATCCAGTAATTTGTTTCGATGAACGCCCATATCCTTTGCTGGAGGATGTCAGAGAACCATTACCACCGGAACCGGAGCAACCAGAACGTTATGACTATGAGTATAAGCGAAATGGTAGCGTCAATTTATTTGCAATTTTTGAACCTCATAGAGGTTGGCGACATATTGAGGTTACACAACAGAGAACGAAAAAAGATTTTGCCTTACAAATGAAAAATTTAGTAGATATTCATTGCCCGCAAGCTGAGTCAATTCGTCTGGTAGTTGATAACCTCAACACACATAATCCATCTGCTTTGTACGAAGTATTTGCATCAGAAGAAGCCCGGAGGATTGTTCAAAAATTAGAGTTCCACTACACTCCTAAACATGGTAGTTGGCTCAATCAAGTTGAGATTGAGTTATCCGTGTTATCCCGTCAATGTTTGGAAAGACGAATTGCTGACGTTCAAAAATTATCTCAAGAAATTGCTTGTTGGCAGAGCGAGCGCAATTCTCGTCACGAAAGTATAAATTGGCGATTTAAGACTACTGATGCACGTAAGAAAATGGGACGGTTATATCCATCTGTCTTACCACGCAAAGTTGAGTTGCCAGACTACTAGGTAGCCAGCGAGTTACCAATCTTGGCACTTTAGTCCTGCTAACCGATCACGTTCCCGCCAGTTATTGCGCGAGATCAAACCTGAAAAAGATTGTTGTTCAGTCTAACTCAATCATCTGCCTGTGCCTGTTTGATGCAAGCTTCCAATTGTTCAGCTAAAACCCGAACATGAGGCTCGCTCATCATTGTGAGATGGTTACCTGAAATAAAATGGACATCTACTGGTTCAGCAGAAAACTTGCCCCAACCCCAGGCTAAATCTTGTAGAATTTCAGGAGGCATCGCATGAACAAATTCTTCGTAAGCCTCACGGGTACGGAAGAGAGTAATTTTGCTAGGATAAACCTCCTGTGGCACATAATTAACTTGAGAGTTAGCTTTAAAAACTTGTACGATGCCACGCATTTGCGTTATCCCAACCTCGGAAAGCTGGTTGACCATTTTCATCCGCTTTAAGAGGTAGTTCAATTGCTCGTCTGGAGTGAGAGGTTCGAGGGCATCGTACGATATCTCCAAATTCTTTTCGTACATATTTTCCATGATTTTGGCAATCTCGATTAGCCATCTAGCATTATCCCAATCAACACCTATCTGCTTGATGCCAGGAACTGGCGCAATCATGTCTAGAATGGCAACTAGAGCTACCTCGTGCCCTTGCTTTTGCAACTGCTGGGCTATCTCAAAGACCACTTTACCTCCAAAAGAATGACCTCCCAAAAGATACGGACCTTGAGGCTGAACAGTTTGTATTGCTTGAATGCAATCGGAAGCCATATCCTCGATTCGGGTGTGAGGTTGAGATTCTCCATCCACACCTAATGTTTGCAGTCCATAAAAGGGTCGGTCTGGATCGAGATGACGCGCCAAATCATAGAAATAGAAGACATTTCCACCACCTCCTGGCACGCAAAAGAAAGGTCGTTTTGAACCGTTTTGCTGAATTGCTACCAAGGGAGACCAAAAAGAGGAATCTGAATGCTTTCTCAGAATAGTCGCTAACTGTTCAACAGTTGAACTTTGGAAGAGTGTTGCTAGAGGAAGATTTTTCCCAAACTGCTGCTGAATTTGAGCTATTAGGCGGATAGCCACAAGGGAATGACCACCGAGAGCAAAAAAGTTATCCCGTACTCCGATACGGTGGACACCCAGAACATTTTCCCAGATTTTTGCCAATTGTAACTCCAAAGCATCACGCGGTGCCACAAAGGTCTCGTCCAACTCCTGTTGATTGTGTTTTTGAAGAAGTCTAACTTTGGGAATTTGATCAGATGGAATTTGGCTCAGAAGGGTTGCAATCTGTTGATCTGGAACAGCAACAACGCTTTCCAATAAAACTAAGAAATGCCTCAGAATCCAGGTAATGTAGAGGTTGTCCAAACGATGATTATCATAGACAATTTGGAATTCTAGCTTTGAATTTGGCATTACCAAAATGGTGATGGCATATCTGGTTTGTGCTCCTCTAGAAACAAGATTATCTACATCAATGCTATTGTCTGAAAATTGTAATATTGATGAATCGACCGGATAGTTCTCAAAAACCAGAATACTTTCGTAAAGAGGTAATGACCCAGGTACTTCACTCCATTGATGGACTTGCCCTGCGGAGCAGTATTCATAGGCTTGTTGCTCAATGCGTTGGCTGTGGATATTTTTGAGCCAAGTCCAAAGTAATGCATCGGGAAAAACCTTTATCCGCATTGGCAAGGTATTAATAAAAAGCCCTATCATCGATTCGACCCCTGCTAAGGAAGGCGGACGACCGGAAACCGTGGTTCCAAAAACCACTTCTTCCTCACCACAATAGCGGCTCAGGAGCAATGCCCAGATCCCTTGAACCAGATTGTTCAAAGTCAGGTGGCGTTGCCGTACCAGAGACTGTAGCGCTGCTGTAGCAGACGTGCTTAAAAGGATTTTGTGTTTACCATAGCGCTCTTGTTGATCAAAAAAACTACTAGGTTCTGCTGTTATCCCTAGTGAGGTTGGTTTGGTAAAACCTTGAAGTTTTTGACGCCAAAATATCTCCGCCTCAGACAAATCTTGTTGTTTCAGCCAGGCTATATAATCCCGATAGGGACGCCTTGGTTCCAGTGACAAATGTTGACCTGTGCTTAACACCTTGTAGAATGCAAAAACTTCTTTTAGGATAAGAGGCAGGCACCAGCCATCCATCAGAATGTGATGTATGGTCCAAAGGAAGTGATATGTGTTCTCGCTTATTTGGAAAAGTGCCAAACGCATTAGTGGTGTCTTGGTGAGATTGAAACCACTTCGACGATCTGCGCCCAGAGCAGCCTCTAGTTGGTCTTGCTGCTGCGAGGAGGAAAACCCGCGCCAATCTTGGTGCTTGAAGGAAACTTTCACCTGCTTTTGCACAAACTGAAGGGGCTCATCCTGGTTTTTCCAGACAAAGCCTGTTCTTAACAGGGAGTGCCGCTCCACAATACGCTGCCAAGCTTGCTCGAAGGCTGCAAGGTTTAAATCTCCGTGCAAGGTTACAATCAGCTGCTCAATATGTATCCCTGGCTCTTGAGCCGATAGAGTCTCAAAAAGTATGCCTTGTTGCGAAGGAGAAAGTGGGTAAATAGCTTCAATCTCTTTGTTGCTCATTTAATCCTCTATGCTATCTAAGTCTATTTCTACCAAAACCGCGTCAAGTGTTTCTTGGCTTAGTTTGATATCGGGGAAATCAGAGGACGTGTAACCACGTGCTTGACGAGACGAACAGTGAGCAATCAGCG
The DNA here is from genome assembly GCA_034931985.1 of Halotia wernerae UHCC 0503. Classification (GTDB taxonomy): domain Bacteria; phylum Cyanobacteriota; class Cyanobacteriia; order Cyanobacteriales; family Nostocaceae; genus Halotia; species Halotia wernerae. The sequence goes on along the minus strand of JAYGHB010000118.1, from coordinate 43,527 downwards.
TCTGCAATGCTTGCAAAAACTTCTGCGCTAGACTCTCAATTGTGCTGTGTTTATGCACATTGTCACTGTAAGTCCAATCCAGTCGTAACTGACCTTGTACTACCAAACCGTTAACATCCAACAGATGGTTGCGGTTGGCTTCGGGATTATGGCTGGTGGGTCCTAATGACTCAGTGGCAGGTTGGAATATTGAGGAAGTATACAGAACTTGGTCGAATTGCCCCAAATAGTTGAAACTGACTTGAGCTTGTGGTAAAGCTTCTAATTTCGAGGCAATTTCCTTATTGCCTTTAAAATAACGCAACAAACCATAGCCAATGCCCCTGTTCGGAATTCGACGCAGTTGCTCTTTGATTAACTTGAGAGCATTGCCTGGGTTATTTGTTGCTTCTAGTTGTAGAAACACTGGGAAAATGGTGGTAAACCAACCCACAGTGCGTGATAAATCTACACCTTCAAATATTTCTTCGCGACCATGACCTTCTAAATTTAATAGTATACTACTCGAACCAGTCCATTGAGTTAACACCTGTACCAAGGCAGTGAGCAATACGTCATTGATTTGAGTGTTGTAAGCTTTTGGAACCTCTTGCAGTAAAGCAGTTGTTTCTTCAAAGTTGAGTGACACCGATACGGTACGTGCAGATATCTCTATGTTTGTACCTTCTGTGTAGTCTACTGGTATGGCAATAATCTGCTTGTCTGATTCTGGCAGCCAATAAGCTAGCTCTGAGCCTAGAGTTGATGATTGTGCATATTCGCTCAGGAGTTGCGCCCAATGTTTGAAAGAGGTTGTTTTTAGTGGAATTTGTCTTGCTTCGCCACAACTCAGTTGCTGATAAACTGTTTGCAAGTCCTCTAGCAAAATCCGCCAAGAAACACCATCTACTGCCAAGTGGTGGATGACTATTAGTAGTCGATTGGATTGATGATGACCCAAGAAAAGCCAAGCAAACCGCACCAGTGGTCCCTGTTTCAGATTTAAGCTAGCCTGTAGAGAAGCAGCAGCAGCTTCAATGTGTGATTTTTGCTCTGGCTGTGGTACTGCCGATAAATCTACTGTGTTTAAAACAACGGTATCATCAACGCCAGTGTTAATCTGCTGCCAACCTGAATTTGTTCGTTCAAAGCGCAAGCGCAGTGCATCGTGATGTACTAATAAATGTTGCACAACTTGCTCTATTATACTCGGGTTAATATCTTGTTGCACTTCTAGCAGGCAAGCTTGATTCCAATGTGCCGGGTTGGGTAAATTTTGGTTGAAGAACCAGTGCTGGATGGGCGTGAGGGGCAATGGTCCTGTGACCAAACCTTGTTCCGCCTGCATGATTATTGTGGTTGTTCCTGCTACTGCTGCTAACTCAGCTATTGTCTGATGCTGAAACAGTTGTTTCGTTGTTAGTTGAAGCCCGGCAGTATTAGCTCTGGCAACAATTTGAATGCTGAGAATCGAATCCCCGCCTATTTCAAAGAAGTTATCATGTATGCCGACTTGCTCTACTTTTAGAACCGATGCCCAAATGTGTGCTAGCATTTCTTCGATTGGGGTGCGTGGGGCAACAAATTTGTCTGAAGAGCGATGTAACTGTGGTGCTGGGAGGGCACGGCGGTCTACTTTACCATTAGGAGTTAGAGGCAAGGCTTCCAGGATGACGAAAGCAGATGGCATCATATAGTCGGGCAACATTTCTTTGAGATAGCCCTTGAGAACTTGAGCTAAGTTGTCTACCTGTAATGGGTTGAGACGTCCTTGTTGGGAAACAACATAGGCCACTAGGCGCTTGTTGCCAGGATGGTCTTCCCGATCAATGACCACCGCCTCCTGCACATTAGGGTTCTGGCCCAACACCGCTTCAATTTCTCCTGGCTCGATGCGATAGCCGCGAATCTTCACCTGGTGGTCGATGCGTCCTAGGTATTCGATGTTGCCATCGGGCAAATAACGTGCTAAGTCTCCAGTTTTGTAGAGGCGCGAATGCCGATCAGTGCTAAAGGGATTGGGGATGAATTTCTCTTGTGTTAACTGTGGGTGGTTGAGGTAGCCTCGTGCTAAACCTGCACCACCAATGTGCAACTCTCCTGGTACGCCAATTGGTACTGGTTGCAGATTGCTGTCTAGGATGTAGATTTGCGTGTTGGCGATCGGGCGACCGATGGGAGCTTTCTTGTCGCCATCAGTGCATTTTGCAATAGTGGCACAGACAGTAGCTTCTGTTGGTCCGTAAGCGTTGAAAAAGTTTCTGCCAGCAGACCAGTGCCTTATTAATTCAGCAGAACAAGCTTCTCCTGCCACAATCATAGTCTGCAATGCCGGAAGTTTCTCTGCTGGCATAACTGCTAAGGCCGATGGTGGAAGCGTGATATGAGTAATGCCATGATTCCGTAACTGCTCAATTAATGGTTTCCCTGGCAGTAAAGATTCTTTTGTTCCCAGGTAAAGTGTTGCCCCTGACCCAAAAGCCATCACGACTTCCCAGATAGAAGCATCAAAACTCAAGGAGGCAAACTGGAGAATACGACTGAAGTTTCGCAAGCCAAAAGTCTTAATTTGAGCTTGAGCTAAGTTGCATAGTCCGGTATGCTCAACCATGACGCCTTTGGGTCTACCTGTAGATCCTGACGTGTAAATTACATTAGCTATATGAAAAGCTCTGACTTCACTGACGGGATTATCTTGATTATTTTGGATAATTTGTGACCATACCTCATCTAAACAGACAAGGTTTGCTTGATACTGTGACAGTCTGTCAACAAGTTGCTGTTGAGTCAGCAGTACTGAAACTTGAGCATCTTCTAACATGAAGCTCAAACGTTCTTGGGGATAGTCAGGATCAAGTGGCACATAAGCCCCACCCGCCTTGAGAATTCCCAAAAGTCCTATCACCATCTCTAGTGAGCGTTCCAGACACAACCCGACCAGTACACCTGGTTTTACACCCAAAGAACCCAAGTAATGCGCCAATTGATTAGCTTTGGCATTCAACTGCTGGTAGGTCAGTTGTTGATTTTCAAACACAACTGCGATCGCATTTGGGGTAAGCTGAACTTGTTCCTCAAACAACTGATGGATACACTTATTGAAGGGATACTCTTTTATGGTGTTGTTCCACTCCACCAGTAGCTGATGCCGTTGTGCTTCTGTCAGCAAGGGCAATTCTGCAATACACTGCTGAGGATTTGCCACAACCCCTTCCAGCAATGTCTGGAAATGCCCCAGCCAGCGCTCAATTGTGGAAGCATCACACAAGTGCGTATTGTAATCGCAATCCAACACTAGCTTCCTGTCTACCTCCATGACATTTAAGCTGATATCGAATGGAGTACAATTAATAGGTTTAGGAAACAAGTCTGTCGCCAGTTCAAACATCTTCGGCACCGCTACTGATCTATCCCAGTTAAAGATTATAGTGACAAGAGGAGACCGACTTGCATCTCTCGCTACATTCAGCTTGTCGATCAAGCGGGCGAAGGGATAATCTTGATGTTCGTATATCTCTAACAATCGATTCTTGAGTGTTTTTAAATACTCCAAGAATGACTCAGATCCAACAATGCAACTTCGTACAGGCAATATGTGGGCACAATAGCCTACCAGTTTCTCACTGCCCTCAAGCGATCGCCCCGCACTTGGCATCCCGACAATGATGTGGTTTTGCCCTGTTAATCTGTGAAGCAATGTTGTATAGACTGACAAGAGTGTCATCAATAGGGTGCAGCCATTCTCTGTACTGAACCGTTTGACTTCGCGCGTCAGGTTGGCATCGAGTCGCCGCGTTTGTCTGCTACCCTTATAAGTCTTGAGTCGTGGGCGAGGACGGTCAGTCGGTAGGTCTAAAACCGGAATTGATTCAGCAAATTGTTCCAGCCAGTAAGATTCATGGGCTGCCATTGTGTCAGTCTGGCTTTGCTTTTCCTGCCACTCGATGTAGTTCTCAAATTGCATAGGTGGCTCTAGTCGGCAAACGACACCCTGACACTCTGCGGAATATAACGCACCTAACTCTTGTAGGATTACGCCCACTGACCAGCCATCTGCAACAATGTGATGAATTGTCAAAACCAATAAATGTAATTTTTCTTCTAGCTTGAGGATCGAAAAGCGGAACAGAGGTCCGTTGCTGAGGTCGAAAGATTCTTGGCTTTCTTTTTTCAACCAATCAGCCACTTTTAACTCACGTTCGTGTAGACGTAGCCCGCCGCAGGCATCGCTCGCATTTGAAAAGTCAACCAAAGCAACGTCTGCCGTCAGGGATGGTAATATTTCCTGAAAATCGTTCTGGCTGCTGATAATTGTCCGGAGTGCTTCGTGGCGGTTCACAATTGTCTGCACGGCTTTACGCATTGCCGCTAGCTGAAATGAACCCTTTAATTCGAGATTAATGGAAACATTGTATGCCAGCGAACCATCTTCGCTTATCTGTGCCAAAATGCCCAGCTGTTTTTGGGCTTCATTCAGGGAGACTTTGCGTGCTGACTCGGCTACAATTACAGCCTGTTGGGATAAAAATGCGGATGGCGTAAAGTTTTTATCGGAAAAAGCTGGTGTCAAATCGCTTGATGTTTCATTAGTGTTCTTATCAATTTTGAGCAACTTGCTTGAACCTGACGGTAAAAAACCACCTTCTTGCAGTTCCTTGATACTATCCTTAACAGCTTGGATAAGATAATTAATATCCGCATCGGTATGTGCAGTAGAAAGAAAACAGCTACGCCCTTCCCAGATATAAACACCTTTGTCAATTAAATGATAAAAAAATAAATCTAAATTTCCTGAGAAAGCAAAACGAAACAGTGAACCAAAATGCACAACGCGGATGGGTACATCTTCTTGTTCAAAGTAAGAGTTAAGCATTTGAACTAAGTGCGATGTGCGCTGATTTAACTGCTGCTGAAGTTCAGGTCCTTGTTTCTTGAGATGCTGAAGCACTGCCAACGCGGCAACCATGCCTGTGTGATTTTTATTGAAAGTTCCTGCAAAAAATATCTTTTCTGCTTGTGGATACGAAGCATCTCCATAGTTCCACAAACCACCATCAATTCCATTCATGTAAGCGGCTTTCCCAGCTACCACTCCTATTGGAGTCCCACCGCCGATAATTTTTCCATAGGTGACGATATCTGCTTCAACGCCAAACCATGTTTGTGCCCCACCTGAATGTATACGAAAACCCGTGAGGATTTCATCGAAAATCAGTGCTGTTCCTGATGCTTGTGTCAATTGCCTCAATTGCCGTAAGAACTCTTTGGGCTGCAAATCAGGACGGCGACTTTGCACAGGCTCAACCAATACAGCAGCTAATTCCTGAGCATGGACTTGCAAAATCTCAATAGATTTTGGATTTCCATAATCTATTACTAAAACATTTTCAACCAAGTTCTGAGATACTCCTGAAGCAGAGGGTACAGCTTTAATCTCACCCTCTGCTGCTGTGGCTAAGATTCCATCAAATTGACCGTGATAGGAACCAGCAAATAAAGCAATTTTAGTACGACCTGTCGCCGAGCGTGCTAGACGTAGCGCTGTCATCACTGCTTCTGTACCTGAATTACAGAAAGTAACTCGCTCCATACCCGTCAGCTCGCAGATTAATTGGGCGACCTCTCCTGCTAACTTAGACTGTGGACCAATTTTTAGACCTTGTTGATAGTGCTTTTCAACAGCTTCAGTAATGAACTGTGGATCGTGACCAAAAAGAAGCACCCCAAATCCCATAGTGATATCTACATACTCATTACCGTCCACATCCCAAAATCTGGAACCTTGCGCTCGCTCTCCAGCAATGGGATAGAGCATCTCCTTAATGGAGAGACGGAATCCAGGTGTAGCTCTGCTGTCGGCTAGTACCGGACGATAAGCTTGTGCAAGTTGTCTTGATTTTTGATGACGCTGATTATAGCGATCGCTCAGCACTTCTAAATGGTGCTGTTGTTGCAGGCTTAGTTTTTTTTGAATATCTGCACCTGGAAAAGAAGAAAGAGGTGAAAATGGCTGATGGGAAGGTTGCCTTAGCTCCGACTTAGCTGGAGTGGAAGAAGGTGTTGCTTGAGAGATTTGATTTTGATTATGTTGCTCTTTCTGGGGCGAATTAACAGCAGGCGTTATGGTTTGAGTGCATTGAAGTTGTCCATTCCGGTATAATAAGCTTTTTGAAGACGAACCATTGCCGCGCAAAACCTCTAATTGCTGAGACATTAACTCAGATATGATTTGGGACTGCTGAGACATAACTTGGAGCTGGTGTGTCATAATTCGTTCCAAGGTAGTCTCAGCCGATACTGTTCCTCTGTGTTCACAATCTTGTGTATTGTGAAGACTCAATTCAGGGGTTGATTGAGTGGAGCTTGGTTGCTCTAGCTGCTGTGATTGTACTTTAGGATTAAATTGGCGCGAATCTGGATCAACCCATTGTTGGGATAAATTTTGGTCTATATACGTAGCTAACGTATTAATAGTCTTTAACTCTTCAAATAACTGACGAATTACTGTTTTTATGCCATAGGTGTTTTCAATCCGGCGCACGGCCTCAACTAAAATAATCGAATCCGCACCCATTTCCAGAAAAGAAGAATCAATGTTTACCTCTGCCGGAGAGACTTCAACTAGATTCCCAACTATGGCCTGCAATGTGGCTAAAATTTCGTCTCGTCTGTTGGTTGTAACAGAAGCATCCATCTTTGCGTCGAGTTTGTTTTCATTCACAGCCGAGTCTCCATTCATAGTCGAGTCTACTTGTTGCAACCAATAGCTGGGATTAACAGCGTGTTGTATTTGTGATTGTTTATTTTGTATTGAGGGTTTTTGAGCCATTTTAATCCAATAGTGCTGCCGCTGAAACGGATACGTCGGCAGTGCCACCTTTCGTCGCTCATAGTCTTGGTCAAAGCCTGACCAATCCACTTGCACTCCTTCCACATAAAGTTGAGCTAAACTTTGTAGTATTTGCTGCCAATCTTCCTGCCCCGGACGCAAAGTTGGCAGCCATCGACCTACTTCTTCAGGTAAGCACTTATGTCCCATTCCGAGCAAAATCGGCTTGGGTCCACATTCCACAAAAACTTCATAACCTGCACGATACAGCGCCTCCATGCCAGCTGCAAACCGCACGGAGCAGCGGACGTGCCGACACCAATATTCAGGAGTAGCCACCTGAGCCTCCGCTAGTTTACCTGTGATATTGGAAATTAGGTCGATTTTCGGGGGAGAATAAGTTACCTCACTTGCTACTCGCGCAAACTCCTCCAGCATTGGCTCTATTAAGGGGGAATGAAACGCATGAGACACCTGCAAAGGTGTAGTCTTGATTCCCATTGCTTCAAGCTGTGCAACTACCAAGTGGATTGTCTCGCGCTTTCCAGATATGACCACACTTTCAGGGCCGTTAAGAGCGGCGATCGCCACTTCTTGTAAATAGGGTTGAATGACTGGGGCTATCTGACGTTCGGAGGCTAAGGCGGCGACCATTTCCCCATCTTGCGGCAAAGCTTGCATCAGTCGTCCCCGTGCAGCAATCAGCTTCAGTCCATCTTCCAGGCTGAAGACTCCCCCCACACAAGCAGCAACATATTCTCCTAAACTATGACCCATCACAGCGGTGGGTACGACACCCCAAGCTTTCCATAACTGAGCGAGTGCATATTCAATGGCAAATAAAGCAGGTTGGGTGTAAACTGTTTGGTCTAATAGCGAAGTCTCTCCTGCTTCAGGATAAAGAACAGTTAGCAGTGACTTGTCCAGATAGGAACGTACAATTTCATCACAACGGTCTAAGGTTTTCCGAAAGATGGGCGCAGTTTCGTAGAGTTGGCGTCCCATGCCAATATATTGCGAACCTTGTCCAGTAAATAAAAATGCGACTTTTGGACGCTTCTTGCTTTTTACTTGACCACTGACAACTGTGTTAGTTTCTTGATTAGCAGTAAAAGCAGATAGTTCTTTTTGCAACTGTACCTTAGATTCAGCCACGACAGCACAGCGGTAGTCAAAATGCGTGCGCCCTGTATTGGCAGTAAAACAAACATCTGCTAGCGACACCTCAGAATGTTTTAAAAGAAACTCCTGATAACTTTGCACCATCTCTAAGAGTGCTTTCTCACTTTTAGCTGACAAGGTTAGAAGATGCACAGGACGTTCAATTGCTTCTTTCTTTTGGCTTTTGACCCCTTCGCTTCGCTCAAGGGCATGCTTTTGAATTTCTAGAGGTGCTTCTGCCAAAACCACATGAGCATTTGTACCGCCAAAACCGAAGGAACTTACCCCAGCTAATGCCAAATCATGTCCTTGCGGCCAAGGCTCCAAGGTTTGCTGAACCCTCACTGGCAATTTATCAAAGGGAATATAGGGATTTGGCTGTTGAAAATGCAGGTTTGGTGGAATTTGTCGATGTTTGAGAGACAATGCCACTTTAATCAACCCGGCAATTCCCGCTGCTGCTTCTAAATGTCCTATATTGGTCTTGACCGAACCCACCTTACAATAGCTTCCTTGAGGGCGTCTTTCTGCTAGCACCTTTCCTAAAGCCTTCATCTCTATAGGATCGCCCAGCATTGTGCCAGTACCATGTGCTTCAACATACTGAATTTGTCCAGGGGAAACACTTGCCTTAAAGTAGGCTTCTCGCAGCACTGCCTCTTGTGCTTTGAGATTGGGAGCTGTCAATCCATTGCTACGCCCGTCTTGGTTAACTGCACTCCCCTGGATAACTGCATAAATGCGATCGCCGTCAGCCTGAGCTTGCGATAGGGGCTTCAAAATGACTACACCTGCCCCTTCGGCACGAACGTAGCCATCTGCTCGGGCATCAAAGGTTTTGCAACGACCGTCGGGAGCCATGAACCCTGCTTTGGCAAAGTTAACTGTGGCTTTTGGCGATAACATGACATTTACTCCTCCAGCCACGGCAAGGGTAGACTCTTGGTTCCATAAGCTAAGACAAGCATAGTGAACCGCAACGAGTGAAGAGGAGCAAGCCGTATCAAATGCTACGCTTGGCCCTGTGAAATTAAATACATACGAAATCCGGTTAGCTGAAATGCAATGAGAAGTCCCAGTGGTCTTATAGATGTCTTCACCGGAATTGCCCCATGTCAATACAGAAAAATCTTGGGTTGATATTCCAATAAAGACACCTGTTTGCGTACCTGCTAAATGCTTTGGTATTTGCCCAGCATCTTCTAATGCTTCCCAGGTAACCTCTAGCAACAGCCTCTGTTGGGGGTCCATACTGGCGGCTTCCCGTGAAGAAATACCAAAAAATTTGGGGTCAAACAGATCCACCTGCTCTAGAAAACCGCCCCAACGAGTATTTATTTTATCTAATTTTTCTGAGTCTGGATCTAACTCCCACCGAGAAGGAGGGATTTCTGAAATAGCATCCACCCCGTCGCATAGTAAATCCCAAAAAGCTTTTGGAGTGCTAGCTTTAGGAAAACGACATCCTATTCCAACAATTGCAACAGGTTTCTTATCCATACTGTCTCTAATCTAATTTGAATATACAGTTTAATCTTTCTCAATGTTTGAAACTTACTGGGAGAGCTTTCAAACCACGTACAGTTACGTTTTTTTGCCACTCCAGCTTGTCTGTGTTCAGCTTAAGGTCAGATAACTGCTGAACTAGAGTGCCAATTGCAATTTGACCTTGAGCACGGGCCAGTGCAGACCCCAAACAAGCATGGATGCTATCGCCAAAAGCAAGGTGGTTATTGTCACTACGAGTTAATTCCAGGAGATCCGGGTCGGGGAATTGAGAAGGATCTCGATTGACAGCTCCAAGACTAACTACAATCCTTTCGCCTGCACGAATCATTTTGTTGCCAATTAAGACATCTTCTGTTGCTATTCGCGCTATTAACTGTACTGGACTATCAAACCTTAGCAGTTCTTCAATCGCGCTTTGAATAATTCCCGGATTGTGTTTTAGCTTCTCCATCTGATTGGGATGATGCAACAAAGCTAGCATTCCATTACCAATTAGATTAACTGTGGTCTCTTCACCAGCACTAAATAACGCTGTACAGAAAGACAAAATTTCATCCTCTGCTTGTTTAGTAAGTTGACCTTGCTCAGTTCTAGCTAGTATTAAAGTACTGAGTAAATCTTCTTGTGGCTGCTTGAGCCGCTCAATGATTACCTCACGCAAGTATTCAGTAAACTCAAGAGCTGCCTGATTCAGTCGTTCATAATCTTCCAATGACATCAATGGCTCAAATACGAGGAATAATTGATCCGCCCAGTACTTCAGTTGTTTATGTCTTTGAGTATGCAAACCCAAAATTTTGGACATGACAATCACAGGCAGGGGCGAAGCAAAATCGGATATGATATCCATCTTCCCCGTATTCTGCACCTTGCCAATCAACTCTTCTACAACCTGTTGAATCTGAGGGCGCATACGCTCGATTGTTTTAAGGAAGAAAGCTTTGTTTACCATCCCGCGTAGTCGGGTATGGTCAGGCGGATTGACGAATAACAACCACTTTCTGACGGTTTGTGTCAGGATATTAAAATCCTTCCCTTTGTGCTGGACGTAAATATTTTTCTCCTGTATTCGCTCTGGTGTTCTATCAGTGGCAAAGCGGCTATCCTTTAGCACGAATTTCACATCAGCATAGCGAGTAAGCATCCACTCACCAGCGAAATTGCGGTGTACGGGGTCTTCTGAGCGAAGGCGATGGTAAGTTGGATAAGGATTAGCGTGAAACTTTTTATCAAGAGGATTGAATTTAAATGCTTTTACTGACCTTAGTTTTTGGGTATTCTCAGTATTAATAGTGTTTTTGTTCATAATTATTGGTATTGTTGCTTGCCTGTATTCATGCGTTTCCTTAAACACTAACTGGAGAGGTTATTGATTGCAATAACAGACATTGGGCTGCTAAGTGCTGTGCAAGCGCTTCGATGTTAGGGTACTCCCAGAAAAGAGTAGGCTCAAGTTTACAACCAATCCATTCTGCTAATTCATTAGTCATGCTAACCGATACTGCTGAATCTAAACCGTATGCAGCAAAAGGCTCCTGAATATCTATCTCATCCGGGGACACTCGCAGGGACAGGGCGAGATGAGAAACCAGCCAAGTAGTGATCGCTTCTTCTGTAAAATCTGGCTTGAGCGATTCCCCATCAGTTTTAGATGAGTCTGAATTTCCTACTTTCTCCCAAAGGGCTTCTACTTCTTGTTGGACTTGTACTAAGTCTATTTGTTGAAAACTTGCTGTCCAATCTCCGACGACATCCAAACTTCCATTCAAAAAACCATCCCGACAAGCATGGCGCTGAATCTTACCACTGGATGTTTTCGGGATAGTGGCTGTCTTGAGTAGCACAACAGCATAGACTTGTAGCTCGTGCTGCTCGGACACTGCTTGGCAAACGGCTCTAACTACCTCCATTACCTCTAGTTGACGTAAGTAACTCCGCTCTACCTCTTGAACAATGACTAACTGTTCAACACCTTTTATCTCCACAGAAAATGCTGCTCCGCAATTCGGTCGCAATGCTGGATGGCTCTTCTGAACTGTCAATTCAATATCCTGGGGATAATGATTTTTCCCCCGGATGATAATCATGTCTTTGATGCGACCTGTAACAAATAACTCGCCATCAAGTAAAAATCCAAAATCTCCCGTACGAAGAAACGGTCCTTCTCCTGTGTCTTGCAGTTGTGCATTAAAAGTCTGTTGAGTTTCCTGAGGTTTTTTCCAGTAGCCACCAGCCACACTCGATCCACAAACCCAAATTTCTCCTATTTGTCCCTCTGGACACTTGGTTAATGACTCAGGGTTAGCAATGACAATTTTTTGGTCTAAGCAGCTCCTACCCACACTGACAATTGCCCTGGTATCCTCTTGGTCTGCTGTAGCAGTCTCTACCAAGTTTTGATTAAAAGCGTGATCTTTAAGGGAGCGAATAACTGGTGGATCTGTTTTCAAACCCCCAGACACAATTAAGGTTGTTTCAGCCATTCCGTAGCAGGGGTAAAAAGTACTTCTTTTAAAGCCACAATCTTTAAAGGTGGCTGAAAACCGCTCAATAGTTTCCGCACGCACAGGTTCCGAACCACTGAAAGCGACTTCCCAACTACTCAAATCAAGCTGGGAGCGCTGTGAGGGGGTAATATTGTCAATACACAGGTCATAAGCAAAATTGGGACCACCGCTGGTAGTTGCTTTATAGCGGGAAATTGCCATTAGCCACCGCAAAGGTTTCTGGAGAAATGTTGTGGGTGACAGGAGAAAGCTTGGTATTCCTAAATATAAAGGTTGTAGTACATTCCCAATCAGTCCCATGTCATGAAATAAGGGTAACCAGCCTACAACTATACTTTTTTCTGTATGCTGGAATGCCATCTTGATCATTTCCTCGTTGTGCAGCAAATTACCATGACTTACCATCACCCCTTTCGGTGTTCCTGTACTACCCGAGGTGTACTGGAGAAATGCCAAAGTGTCGCTACTTATTTTTAAAGGCTCCCAAGAAAGTGCAAAGTTGTTGGTAATATTTTCAGTAGCTATGTAATGCAAAGCTGCTAGTTCTGGTTCTTGTTTTAAACTGTGTTCAATATTGGTAAGAACAGATGTTGTTGTAAGGGCGAAACTAGCTTGAGCATCTTTCACAATCGCTTGCAGTCTTGTCATGCGCTGATTGCGGCGCGGTGGATACGCAGGAACAGCAATAACACTTGCGTACAGACACCCGAAAAAAGCGACAATGAATTCTAATCCAGGTGGGTATAAAAGCAGCGCTCTTTCTCCAGTAGCTTTCATGCTCTGTAAGAAAGCAGCAAGCGATCGCGCTTTTTGGTCTAATGCTTGATAAGTTAAGCTAACTTCTTGGGTTTCTCCATCTACCAAAAAGGTATATGCTACCTGGCTTGGTTGCTGTAACGCTCTTTTGCGTAACAGGTCAACCAAAGTCACTTCACTAAGAGTCGATAGTGAAAATAAATTGTTGTTCATGAGCTCCCTGTTCCGAATGTACAGTCATTGATTTGTTAAATCACATAAATGACAACATTTGAGCCAAATCTGTAATTTTGTGAAAAATACCCTGTTCCGTGATCAGTCCAGTTACTAGATGAGCAGGCGTAACATCAAAGGCATAGTTGGCAGATTCAACCTGTGGCACAGTAATACAAACCTTTTCTAATTTGCCTTGGTCAGTTAATCCAAAAACATGCGTAACTTCTTCTGTATTACGCTGCTCAATGGGAATTTCCGTAATGCCATCTTTTACTGACCAGTCAATTGTTGGTGTGGGTACGGATGCATAAAACGGTACGTTATTAGCGTTGGCAGCCAGAGCTTTTAGATAAGTACCAATTTTATTACAAACATCACCTTGAGATGTTACCCTGTCAGCACCAACTAAACAAATATCTACCATGCCATGCTGCATTAGGTGTCCACCTACATTATCAACAATTAGGGTAAATGGAACACCATGCTGGGCAAGTTCCCACGCTGTTAAGGCTGCTCCCTGATTTCGTGGACGAGTCTCATCAACCCAAACGTGAACAGGAATACCAGCATCATAAGCCATATAAATTGGTGCTAGTGCTGTTCCCCAATCGAGTGTTGCCAACCAGCCAGCATTACAGTGCGTCAGAATGTTAACAGTGTCTTGTTTCTGTTGATAAATTTCTTTTATAAGTTTCAAGCCATACTTACCAATAGATTCATTAATCTTAATATCTTCCTCGCAGATTGCTTTTGCCTCTGCTAAGGCGGCTTGATAATGTTGACTGATAGGTAATGGTAGAAGCTTTTGCTTCATCCGATTTAAAGCCCAGGACAGGTTGACTGCTGTTGGGCGGGTTGCCAGTAATTTTTGACAGGCAGTTTCGAGGGTTGTATCATCTGGATTATCTTGCAAGGCAAAACATAATCCCCACACAGCTACAGCCCCAATCAACGGTGCTCCGCGCAACCACATTTCGTGAATAGCAGTTACAACTTCTTCTGTTGTCCTAAGATTAACAAAAACTAGCTGGTGTGGTAATTTTCTTTGATCTATAATCTGAATAGATTCGTCAGAATTAATTGTAATTGAGTGATGCCAAATACCATTAATTTTCATAAGAATTTCAGAGGAATTTGTGAAAAATTTTTCACATAGATAAAGTCATGGGATACAGCCATAGTTTGTCGACTTAACCCACAAACGTTTAAATTAGCAGCACTGGCCGCAGCTAACTCTTGTGAAGAGTCAGACAAGAACAAAATCTCTTGTGGAAGGACAAGTAATTTATGTGCAATGGTAAGGTAGGACTGGCTTTCTATCTTACTGCCTGTGGTTGTATCGAAGTACTTGGAGAATAATGGGGTTAAATCTCCCATTAAAGTGTTTTGAAACAATAGTTTTTGAGCAGCAACAGAACCAGAAGAATAAATAGCTAGTGTTAAACCCGCAGCATACCAATGTTGAAGATACTCAACAGCATCAGGATATACGTGAGCCTTCAGCTCACCACTGTTATATCCTTCTTGCCAGATTAAACCTTGCAAGGTTTTTAATGGAGTAATTTTGCGGTCTTCGGTGTGCCAAATCATCAACTTATTCAGACAGCTTTCCACATCAAGATTTGATTGATCACTGATTTCTCTGACTTGTTGCAGGATATCCTGAATAATCGATAATTCTAAGTGGTTCTTTACCCATTCTGATAAATGTTTTGCAGAATACGGAAAAAGAGCTTTATGTACAAAACTAATATCGGTTGTAGTGCCTTCAATGTCCGTCAGAATAATTTTAATTTGATTGCTTTGGTAAGTAACTGTCATAGTTTGAAAACTTTATTACAGTTAAATTGTTACTGAAATACTTTACTCGTTTTATTTCTCTCTTATTTTTTTGCAGAAACCTGCGAAGAAGCCCTTCACTTCACCATGAATTTATGGACACATTCCTCACTCTGCTGCATATAAGTTAAAGTTGCTGATACTCAAAAATACCGCTTCAATAAAAATTCTAACTTCTCTTTTGTAGCTAAAGGCACTTTATCCATTTGAGTAAGAATTGCATACTTTAAAGCTGAATGAGCATCTGAGGGTGGTGAGTTTTCCTTAAGATGGCGTATTGTTTCCTGAATTACCTTTTGTGCATTCACTGCATTGCTTTGTAGATTGGCAATGACCATTTCAACTGTTACACTGTCATGATCTGGATGCCAACAGTCATAATCAGTTACTAAAGCTAAGGTTGCATAGGCAATTTCTGCCTCTCTCGCTAACTTGGCTTCTGGTAAGTTGGTCATTCCAATCACTGTAGCGCCCCAGCTACGGTATAGATGTGACTCTGCTTTAGTTGAGAATGCTGGGCCTTCCATGCAAACATAAGTGCCACCAGAATGTAGGGTAACATTTGGTAATTCCAGGTTAGCAATCACATCAGCTAACACTGTAGCCAGACGATTACACACTGGATTACCAAAAGCAACATGAGCAACAATTCCTTCTCCAAAAAAGGTAGATATCCGATTCTTGGTTCTGTCAATAAACTGATCTGGTACTACCATATCTAATGGTTTAACCTCTTCCTTAAGTGAGCCAACTGCTGAAGCAGAAATCAAGTACTCAACTCCTAAGTATTTCATGGCATAGATATTAGCGCGGAATGGAATTTCAGAAGGTAAAAGATTATGGTTGCGATTGTGACGAGCAAGGAAAGCAACTTTTACTCCTTCTAAAGTTCCTATTATCAAAGCGTCGGAAGTTGCTCCAAAAGGTGTATCAATATTAACTTCTTTCACATCTTTAAAAGCATCCATTTTGTATAGACCACTACCGCCAATAATTCCAATTTTTGCCTGAGCCATGATTTTTACTTGTATTTGGTTGCAGAATACACACTAATTATTGTTACTAACAAAAAGATTATCTGTGATAGCGCTGAGTATTTTTATGGATGCTCAATTGCATGAAAATGGCTGCGATCGCTAGTATTGAACTAATGCAATAATTGGTACATCTGGCAAATACTTACGCCCATATAAATCCTTTAATTCCACGATGAAGCTAAAGCCTACTAGTTGACAACCAATTTGCTTGATTAACTTTGCTGTAGCATTGGCAGTTCCACCTGTAGCTATTAAATCATCCACAATCAGAACTCGACTTCCTGCTTCTAAAGCATCTTGATGTACTTCAAGGCGATCTGTACCGTACTCTAGTTCATACTCAACGGAGTAAACTGAACAAGGTAACTTACCAGGTTTACGGACTGGTACAAAACCAGCTTCTAATTTATAAGCCAATGCTGCGCCAACAATGAAGCCTCGTGATTCAATTCCTACTACATAATCTACACTTAGCCCAGCAGCATTAATCTTTTGGGCTAGGGAATCGATTGTGTAATTTAGTCCATTTGAGTTACGTAGCAGTGTGGTTATGTCTCGGAAATAAATTCCGGGTTTGGGAAAGTTGGGGACATCACGAATTAAAGATTTTAAATTCATATATTTGTTAGGCAATAAGCTGTTGTGCATTTAAATTGTGATAACAGCGTCGCCTTTATTTTTGATTTTTCGCCCCCACTTAATAATTAAATCTCCTTCATTTAAAAGTTGATGTAATAAGTATTCTAGTTCTTCAATTGATTTAAATAGCCGATTAGCAACATATTCTTTTGTCGAGTGCCAGACCAATTCAATTAAATTATAATCTGGGCTATATTCCGGCAGAAACTCTAAATGAATATTTGGCATTTCTGCTTCAATTTTATTGATGTACTCTGCTTTTTTGTGAAAGCTTGCATTATCAAGAATAATCACTATCTTTGCTCCTTTCTCCACAAAATCTTTGGCTTGATTACCCGCTTCTACCCATTCAAAAACTATTTCTTCATAGAAGATTTTTAGGACTTTGTAAAAATTATCTGCATTGCCTTTATCGATCAACTCTACGAATCTTTTCTTATCTGAATACCTTAATCCTCCCATTACATTAACTCTTCCTTTTCTTCTATCTCCTCTCACTTTTTTTCTCTTACCTTTTTTACACCATGTTTTTCTTCTGATCACCTTTAAACTAAAGCCACTCTCATCCCAAAACCATAACTGTAATCGTTCTGGATGCTCTTTCTCTATTCTGAAATATTCTGCTATTTTCTGTTTAAATGCTTTTCTTTTTTCCGGATTCTGTTTGGACTCTAAGCTATATTTTGCCCAGAGGTAGACGTACTTTTTTTTCTCTAATATCCTCCTGACTTGAGAACCACTTAATTGTATGCCTGTGATCTTCTCTAAATATGTTCCTAATCTCTGCGCTGTCCATCTACCAAACTCGTATCCTAATTCTTGTGGTTCTCTATCTATAGTTTCTAATAATATTTCTATATATTTATCTGTGGCTTTTTTATGGTTTCCCTTCATCCTTTCATCTTTTAGGCTTTCTAGATTCTCTGGGTCTCCATGAACACACCAATATGATACTTTATTTAAAGAACAACCCAAAAATTCTGCTATGTTAGCTTGTGTTTTCCCATCATTAAGCAACAATAGAATTAGTATTCTTTCTCTTATATCTCCATTCTTTTCCACTTTTAAAGCTTTTTGTAGTTTCTCTATTTGCTGGGAACTTAAATGATTTTTTGCTGGCATTCTTCCATTTATTGACTGAATTAAGTCTTTAATTATACCCTATTTAAATGCTGAACAGCTTAACTACACAGAGATGGTATCAATTAGAGAAGAAAACATAAATGCTTTTCATTCAGATCTAGTATCTTATTTAATGATTATTTTTCTAATCATTTACAATACTTTTTTGGACAAATTATTGAAAAACTACCCTTAATGAGATTTTATTAATCAGCTTAATTTAATTGCTGTCGAAATTGTCTAATACTGAGATACATGAGGATTACAGCGAAAATTAGCAGGATAAGTGCTTGATTCCATAGTATTTCAAACCCAACTCCTTTAAGCAATATTCCGCGACAGGCTTCGACAAAGTAGCGTAATGGATTCAGATAACTTAACCATTGCATATAATCAGGCATTGCAGATATAGGGCTGAAAGGGCCAGCTAAAAAAACTAAAGGTGGGTTAACAAAGGCAGTTGATAGTAATGCCTGTAGTTCACTTTTGGTGAAGCAAGCTAACAAAACGCCAATGCAAATTACTACCCAAAAATAAAGTACTGCTATGGTGGTATAAACTAGTAAAGCACCATTAAATGGAAGATGAAAGAAAAGTCTACCTATAACAAGAGCAACAAGAGAATTACAAGTGAGTAAGATTAGTAGTGGAAAAATTTTTGCCAAAATAACCTCTGTGTCAGAAGCTGGAGTTATCATCAGAGCTTCAATAGTCCCCGCTTCTTTTTCCCTAACTACCAATGATGAGGCAGCCTGAACACCAACTACTGTGAATAAAACACCAATTGCACCCGAAAAGATAAACCAGGAACTTTCTAGCCCTGGATTGTAGAAAACGAAAGTATTAGCTTGGACGTTGCCAGTTGTAAGAGCTATGTTAGGAGTTTGAGAATGGCGATTCAATTGACGTAAGTTGTAGTCACTAACTAATCGGCCCATGTAATTTGAAGCAATACTTGCTGTATTAGCATCCACAGCGTTGTACAGAACCTGCACTTGGGCAGTATGTTTACGAGCAATGTCATCACTAAGTTCGGGTGGAATAGTGATGCCAACTGTCAGATTCCCAGCAGCTAAGGCATCTGCCATTTCTTTTTGATAATTGTAGTATTTACTGATTACAAAGACATCCGTCTGGTTCAAAATCTCAACAAATTGACGAGATGTACTGCTATTACTATAGTCAGTAATACCAACCTTTAGGTTCTGAAAGTTTGGATTTAGGGCAAATCCAAACATTATTAATAATATGTTAGGCGTTATTAGAATTGTGACTAGAAGCTGACGATTGTGTGAAAGTTGTGCAATTTCTTTGTTAAATAATGCCCAGAACCGACTAGTACAAATTTTATCTATTACTTGTATAAACAGATTTTTCATTTAATCCTCTAATTGCATACGCCGTAGTTTCCACCAAGCCAGCAAGAAAAAGAAACCTGCCAGAAGTCCCAAAGTTAGAACCGAACTCCAAGCTATAGACCAGCCCATGCCCTGAGAAAATGCATCACGAGCCAGTAAAATATAGAAAGTAGTTGGTGTAAAATTAGCAAGCCAACGCAAAGCAGTGGGAATGTTAGCAATTGGATAGGTAAAACCAGACATCAGCCAGGGCAACATAAAGGTGGTTGCAACTACTACCTGAACTACAACAGGTAAAGATTTGAAATTACTACCAACAAAGATGCCCCAGAGAACGCCACAAGCTACATATAATACAGAACCAACTATCAGAGGAGTAGGGTCACCAGCATACCAAAGACCAAAGAAAAACCATGCCATCACGTTTGTCAGAAATACCTCTGTGATCCCCACCAACCAGTAAGCCACTGTCTTACCTAATAAATACTCAATGCCAGTGAGGCTAGAGGCGTAAACTTGGATAATAGTCCCATGCTCCCACTCTTTGGCTGTAGCTAGACCAGCAAACAATGGGGGAAGTAGTGTCAAAGACATACCCATAGCTCCTGGCCCAACGTAATTTAAGCTTTTTAAACCAGGGTTGTACCAAAACTGTGATTGAATGTTTACAGCGATCGCAGTTTTGTGATTCAGATTTCCAACAAAGGCGTTATTAGTTGCGATCGCATAATTGCGAATGAGATTAGCAGTGTTAGCATCAGTACCATCTACTAAGATTTGCACTTGAGCTTCACGTCCATGCCGCAAGTCTCGCGTAAACTCTGGAGGAATAATCAGACCTGCTGCAATTTTTCCTTGATTGAGCATTTGAGGTACATTGACTTTTGAGCCAATGGCAACTATTTTGAATTTGTTTGTACGCTCAAAAGTAGCAATGTACTCGCGGCTAGTATATGTGATATCTAAATCCTGAACAGCGAGATTAATATTGTTCACATCAAGAGATGATGTTAAGCCAAACAGCAGCATTGCAAACATAGGTAAAAGAAATGCTAATGCCAATATCAGTTGGTCACGTTTAAGTTGTACGAGTTCTTTGATTGTCTGGGCAATGACCCGTTTTGGCCGTACCATCACAATTTATCCTTCTACTCTGTTGGCACATATAAACCACGCTGTTGGGCTTGAGCCACAATACTGATAAAAACATCCTCCAGAGAGAACTCAATCTCACGATAGCTATCAACTATAATTCCTGCTTGTTGTAGCCAGGATTGAATTTGCGGTATCTCAGTTTTATGAGTGTCTAAAATTGTGTGCAAACATGAACCAAAAATAGACATTCGCCAAGGCTCAAACTTATCTTTAAGCAGTTTGGCAGCTTTCTGTAAAGGATTGCACCGCCATTCCACTAACTGTCCCGGTTGCTGAGATTTTACTTGGCGGGGAGTTCCTTGAGCAACTATCTCTCCTGCAACCATGAAACCTAAACGGTGACACTGTTCGGCTTCTTCTAAATAATGTGTAGTAACTAGTATAGCCATGCCTTCACGGGCAAACTCGTTAATCCAACGCCAAAACTCACGTCTTGCTAGGGGATCAACACCAGAGGTTGGCTCATCTAAAAACAAAACTTTAGGTTCGTGCATAACTGCTGCACCAAAAGCCACTCGCTGTTTCCAACCACCTGGTAAGTCAGCAGTTAACATATCTCCTTTGCTGATCAGGTCGCTCATCTGCAATACCCAGTTTTTCTTGGCTCGGCGATAGCGATGTGGTATACCATATACACCACAATAAAACTCTAAGTTTTGTTCAATTGTAATGTCATCGTAGAGGGTAAACTTTTGAGACATATAGCCAATTTTCTGCCTCACTAGAGAGCTACTTAAGGCATTTGTTTCGCCTGCTAAAGTTACTCTCCCAGAACTGGCTGGAAGTAAGCCGCAGAGCATTTTGATTGTGGTTGTTTTTCCAGCACCATTGGCTCCTAATAAACCAAAAATCTCACCATATTTAATATCTAAGTTGATTTGTTTGACAGCATGAAACTTACCAAAGGTTTTATTGAGGTTTTGTGCGCCGATCGCAGTTCCAAAATCTTGTACTTGGTGGCAAATTTGAGGATAGTTACACCTTGGACTGTCAGCTTTGAACTGTCGCAGACGCGCGACAAAGGTGTTTTCTAGAGTTGGGGTATTAATAACTATGTTTTGCAGGTTTAGCTGTTGCTGCTGTAAAATACACTGCATTTTCTCAATAGTCTGGTGGGGCTGCACTGTTAACACATCCAGATGATCTCCAAAGCGCTGTGTATCTGAAACTAACTGATGTAAATCAGCGTTCTGCTGGAGAATATCCTCAGCCTGGTCTAGCTGAGCAATTGGTAGGTAAACTTCCAAGCGCTGCACACCTAAGCTCGCTTTTACCTCAGCAACGGTGTCACACTGCTGAATCTTGCCCTCATACATGAGAGCAATTCGTGAGCAGCGTTCTGCTTCATCTAGATATGGTGTAGCTACCACTGTAGTCATACCTTCATCAGCAGCTAATTGCGCTAAAATATCCCAAAACTCACGGCGTGAAACTGGGTCTACACCTGTGGTTGGCTCATCTAGTAGCAAAATCTGCGGTTGATGAATCAGCGTACAACATAAACCAAGTTTCTGCTTCATGCCCCCTGACAAGTTTGCTGCTAAACGGTCTTGGAATTTTGCTAAACCTAAAAAGTCTAAGAAATATTTGCTACGAGTTTTGAAGGCTGCCTCTCGCACTTCACGAAGACCTGCTGCATAGCGTAAATTTTCTATAATACTTAGGTCTGGGTAGAGACTGAATCGCTGGGTAAGGTAGCCCATCTGTAAACGCGCATCTTGTGGACGAGAACCCAGTACTTCAATAATGCCACGAGTCTGAGGCATGACACCTGAAAGCATCTGAAATGTTGTGGTTTTACCTGCTCCATCAGGGCCGATCAATCCAAAAATTTCACCTTTGTAAATATCTAGATTGATTCCGGCTACAGCTTCCTGCGCTTGCTTGCTGTAACGATACCGAAGATCACGGATCAATATTGTCGGGGTGTGAATTTGCTGCTTGGGTGCGATCGCCAAAAAGCTTTGGTTCATAGTCTAAAAAACCCTAATATAGAAGGATTTTTAGCAGCAGGCTTTTGTTGTTCCTGTGGGATCAAAATGCGAGCATCAGCAGGTATTCCTGGTTTTGCTAAACCTTGCGGGTTTTTAAGCGTGAGTTCCACACCAAATACTTGAGTAACTCGGTCTTTTTGGAAATAAATGTTTTCTGGGGTAAAGCTGGCTTTGGAGTCTATGCGAGTTACTATTGCCTCTAGCGGTTGGGTGGGACTACTATCCAAATAAACCAAACTAGACTGATTGATTTTGACTTTACCTATTTCCTCCACTGGAACAAAGCCACGTAGATAAAGATGATTAAGATTAACTATTGACAATAGTGGAGCACTATTTGCAACTACTTCACCTACTTCCACGGAACGAGTAATAACAGTACCACCAAGTGGGCTTTGAATTACTAAATCATTCAATTTTGCTTGAATCTGCGATTGGTTGGCTTGAGCATCATGAATTTCTTGCTCGGCCTCCTCTATATCAGTGTGAGCTTGAACAATTTGCTTCTCAATTTGTAAGGCAGCAGCAGCACGAATAGGTCGGTTACGGAGGGTTGCTTGAGCTTGAGTTAGGGTTCCTTGGGCTGCTAAAAGCTCTTGTTTGGCAAAATCAACACGTGCTTGTCGTACTTTTAAACCAGCAGTATCTTCATCCAACTGTTGGGCAGATACAGCACCTTCGGCGTACAATTTGCTGGTACGTTTTTGTTTTACCTGTGCCAGATGCAAACTTGATTGAGCTTCTACTAATTGGGCATGTGCGGAAGCTATAGATTTTTGTGCCTCAAACACTTTACCCTGTGCTTCTTGAGCCACTTGTTCAGTTGCCAAATTGGCTTGCTGTAACTGTGCTTGCATTACAGGTAACTGTAGCTTTTGACGCTTTAACCTTTGCCGTGCTGCTTGCACTTTAGCAATAGCTCCTTGCATCTCTGCATGTATTTGAGAATCATCAATTTGCGCTAACAGTTGACCTGGCTTAACAAAATCTCCTTCTCTAACATTCAAAATAGCAATTTTGCCACCGCTTTTAGCAGATATATGCGTTTCATAACCCTCAATTCGTCCACTTAAAAATAAGCCTTCAGGTTCTGATTGACGAGGGAAGAAACGGTAAATCCCATACCCTACACCAGCCAAAATCCCTGTTATAGCCAAGAGTAGCACTAGTTTTGAAATCTTTCGCTTTGGCTTTTGGAAACTTGTTTGAGGTTGGGTTGATTGGTCTTCTGGATATTTAACAAAATTGCTAGGTGTTTGCTGAGATTGATTATCTAATGCGTTAGGACTTTTTACCATAAATGCTTACTCAACATAAGGTAAAGGTTAATTAACTGTAGGAAGTGTTAGACACACTTTCATGTTTGATTGCAGAAGTCAAACCTTTGTGTTACATAGACTAACTCATCCTATGATTTGAAAATTTATCGCACTCGTAACTCAGCACTATTCATTTGACTGTTAGACTTTTTGCGAATTACGTTTGAGACTAGAAAATACCCCTGTTAAGAAGACGATCGCATAACCCCAAAGTAACCATCCTCCATAAAGCCTATCTACCGCTACAGACATATTAGGGAATGCTTGTGGAAAGAAGTATGTTGTTGGCACATCAAGCAGCATTCCTGGAATTCCTAGACAAAGAGCAACATTAATTCGCTGTTGAGGCTTGACATTTTGCCAACGAATAACGCCATAAACTATCAGTGGTAAGAACAATAGCGACCACAGAAAATTAAGTCCCATAACGAGGTTGTTATCGGGGATAAGGATTACCTGTCCCCACAACCGCAGAATCACAGTCGCAGTTAACCAGATTAAAAAACCAAGAAAGATAAAGAATCTGTAGGAGATTTGCTTGTTAGAACTTTCACTCGTAGGGAATTGAGTTGTATTTTGCATGGTGCTCTCCATTAAAAATACGATAAACTAGAAAGCGAGGTTAACCTCACATTTATAAATATACGAGATTAACCTCGCGTTTGTCAACCTAGATTTGAATTATGACTGAAGTTTTTCATCCAGAACAACTGCGACGTTTACCACAACAAGCACGTAGTCGGGAGCGGTTTAACCGGATTCTGAACGCGGCGGCTGAGTTATTTGCAGAAGTAGGCTTTGAATCTACAACCACTGATGAAATCGCAGCGCGTGCAAAAACTTCTGTTGGTGGACTATATCGTTTTTTTCCAGATAAGTTAACTATATTCCACGCTTTAGCCAATCGCTATATAGATCAGCTAAGAGAAATATTTACAGCACTTCATACTGAAGAAAGTACCCAATGGAACCTCGACACTTACGTCAGCCAAGTAGTCGATGTCTTCGCTCAGTTTGTTGCCGCAAATCCTGCCTTTCGAGTTGTATTTGTTCAATCTCGTCTTGTCTCTACAGAGGTTATTGCTATGGATACGGCCTTGAACCTGGAAATCGCACAACAACTGGCAGCCTTTTTTGGAGTCCGTAATCCTTCGTTAAATCCAAGTCAGAGAGATTTGCTGGCAATGATAGTTGTTGAGGTCGCAAGTGCTCTAGAAATTCTCTCACTGACGCGCGATCGTAATTTTCAAGATCAAGTTCTTATCGAAACCAAAAAAATATTGACTTCCTATCTACACCCGTATTTCCCAGTTAGAGGACATGGCGAATGTATCTAAATATTCATATCTGACACTAATATACGCAGGTTATGTTGCAAAAAAACTTATCTTAGTGCCATTTAACTTAAATACAATTGCTAGAAATTATATGATCTACCTTTTGGCAGATTTCATAAAACAACATAGATGGTAGCGTATTAATATTGCATTTTACTGAACCAAAGTTGCTTTCGATATAAGTTCAGAAATGTTTGTGAACTTATTTTGAAAGTTGCATAAATCCTTAAATAAGGTCTGAGAAATCTTCAGAAGGCATTTCTTACTAGGTACTCGCTCCCCAGTGAGTGGTGTACGAATTTGTCTTTGGCGGGTGCTGAATTCCAAAGGGACACGCCAAAGGCGAGCACTCGCACCATCACGTTCTACTTTTTAGATGTTGTTAGCGCTGATTCCATCTCTAACTGGGCTTTGAGCAAAATAATGATCATAGCGAATTTGTTCTATTGGCTTTGGTGCAATCGAATCTACTGTTAAACAAATTGACCGTCCAACTAAAGTTTCCGGCGCACAATGGAAATTGATAACGTTCCTCAAGTCCTTGCTCACCGTTGCGCCTATCTTAATGGATTAATCTTTGCTCACCAAATAAAGAGTGGGATACTCCCAACCATAGGTTGGCCAATTGTTATGTTCAATGGTGAAGTCGTTTACAGTGAATGGAATTGTTTTGATGATGAAACAAATTAAGTCATTGCTAAGGGAAACGAAACTTTACTTCGACGCGGACACCGAGGTGCATGCTACCTAAAATGTGAGCAACTTAGTTTTTTAGCGACGTTTATACCTTTGAAAAATTGCTGTATTGGCTCAGACGTTGACCAAATCAGTTATCAGGGAACAGTTATATAGGAATCATACTTGAATCTTGCTAAGTATACTGAGAAACAAACCTTTGTATGGCAAGCTTCTAGCCAATTTGGTTTTTCAGAAATCAAATATGAGTCCTATAAATGAATTGGTTTATGTATTCCCACCCACTTAGTTAACTTTGAGGAGAAAAATTATGCAGCTGAGTCCGGGATACCAAGAGTCATTTTCTGGTTTAATAGAGTCATTTGCTACTCTTCCATCATCTAAAACATGCCGAGTAGCTATTATTGGAGGAGGAGCAAGTGGCATAACATCTGCTAAGTGTCTTAGAGAAGATGGTCATGAGCCAGTTATCTTTGAAAGCACTGATCAGATTGGTGGAGTTTGGGTTTACAGAAAAGAAGTTAGTAGTACATTCAGTACTGTTCATTTGCAGAATTCCAAGTATGTATCTGGCTTCTCTGATTATCCAATGCCTAATCACTTTAGTGAATTTCCTCACCATAGTGAGGTATTGGAATACCTTAATAACTATGTTCATCATTTTAAATTAAGAGATTGTATTCGACTGAATACGAGAGTAAACAAAGTTAAGAGAGTAGGAGATTTTTGGGAAGTTACAACTTGTTCTCCAGATGGTAAATCAACAGAGATATTTGATGCGATCGCAATTTGTTGTGGAATTTACCATGAACCAAAAATCCCTAATTTTCCTGGACAAGAAAAGTTTAAAGGTCAAATAATACACTCAAAATTCTACAAAGAACCTTCAATTTTTTTAGGTAAGAAAGTAGTTGTTTTGGGGAATGGGCCTAGTGGAGTAGATATTGCAGTTGTTGCATCCTATACTGCTGATAGTGTCGTCTGGGGCTTCCGTAAAAAGCGGTGGATGTTACCTAGATACGCTTCAGGACAGCCAATCGATTTCAATATTAGTCGTCTTAACAAACTGATGCCCTCAAAGTTGCTATCTCTAATTCTGGGTTTAAAGCTTTACTCAGTTTACTTAGAGCATAAAAAATGCAATATACTTCCGGCTTTTAATGTTGAGAAGTCTGTCCCAATCATGAATGATAACATTTTGAATCGTGTTCGTATTGGGGCAATAAAAACAAAGCCAGGTATATCGGGGTTTGAAGAAAATCGAGTTCTCTTCGAGGATGGAACAAGTGTTGAAGCAGATATAGTAGTTTATGCTACAGGTTTTCAGTTAAATCTTCCGTTTCTACAAGATTTTCTAGACGATAAAAACCCAGAAGGTTTGAACTTTTATAAAAATGTATTTCATCCTGAACTACCTCAATTAGCCTTTATCGGATTTGTCTATGGAAATTTTATCTTTCCCTGTTCTGAACTACAAGCACGCTGGTTCTCTAAAGTCCTTTCCAAAGAAGTTTCTCTTCCTTCTGAAGAGCAAATGACAGCAGCAATTCAAGCGGAAAGTGATAAACGGGAGAAGGAATTGGTTCCAAGTGGGTATCGACATTTGCGAGTTCCTGCCTTCGATTATATGGATGATATAGCCAACCAAATTAATGCTCGTCCCCAAATTTGGCGAAATTTTAAAATTGCTTGGGAACTACTTGCTGGCCCATTAGTTTCTACACAATATAGGTTGAATGGACCAAATCAATGGGAAGGATCTGTTAAATGGATTAGCAGTCTTTCTAAGCTTGCTCGTCGTCAATTGAGATAAATAATTCAACAAGCTTCAGTGTAATTACGTAACAACTGTTGCAACTTTTTCAAGGGTTTATTGTACTAAAAGGTAGGTTTTACCAATGATATCTGTAGATTATCAAACCAGTCTGAACAATGGGATTATCTTGGAAAATTATCGAGCTAAAGAACTCGCTAATAGCAAGTTGCGATGGATTGCATATAGCACTTGTGATGAAGATCCCAAGTCTGAAATCCGAGCCTTAAATATTACACCAGATGATACAGTTTTGTGTGTGACTGGTAGTGGATGTCGCGTACTAAGTTTACTTGCTTGTAATCCCCAGAATTTAATCGCTGTGGATTATTCACCAGGTCAAAACTATTTACTGGAACTAAAGCTTGCTGCTATTCGTAATCTTTCTTATGACCAATTGCTACAGTTTTTTGGTGTAGATAAACACCCTAATCGCTGGGAAATCTTTTGTTCACTGCAACATCAGATATCTAGAGATACTGTTGCTTACTTTCAGGCAAATCGATGGGCAATTGATAAGGGAGTCCTCTTTACAGGACAACACGAGGCACTCTATATCAAATTAGTTGTACCACTAACACAATTGCTATTTGGCCGTCAGCTTGATCGCATTTTCCGATCTATCACCTTGGAAGAACAACGTTCCGTATACCAACAACAACTTGCAAGCTCATTCTGGCGGTGGCTGATTCGAGTGGGATTTTCCCCAGCAGTGTTTCGCTACTTGTTAAATGAACCTCACCTATTTGCAGAGATAAATGTTGATACAAGTTCTTATGTACTTGATCGTCTAGATCATACTTTTTCTAATCATTTAGCAAAAGACAACGACTGGCTTTATTTCATGTTTTATGGCAAGTACCCCGGAAGACACTGTTTACCGCACTTTCTCCGGGAGGAAAATTACTGGGCAATCCGTCAAGCTACAACCAAGCTCAAGATTGTGACTGCAAGCTTGCCCGATTACCTCAAACAAGTGCCAGATCAGTCTATTGATAAATATTCATTGTCAGATGTTTCCAGTTACATCAGCAAAGAATATTTTGAAAATATGCTACGAGATGTTGCAAGAACAGGTAAAGATAAAGCTCAATTATGTTACCGAAATTTTCTGGCTAAGTGGTTAGCTTCTTCAGATTTAACAGATATATTGCATCGGAATGACGAGCTTTGTACTCTATTAGATTGGGATGATTTATCCTTTGCCTATACATTTGAAGTATCAACTTTAGAACGCTCAAAATCGAAAGCTAATAATTTTGCTACTGTTTAGGAAAAAATAAATAGCTTTCTGACAATACCCTCGCCAAAAATAGAGGTAGTCTAGCTTTTGCCGAAACAGCCCAACACAAGAACGTACTTGACTCTTAAGCAAAACTTAAAAGCCCAGTTCAGACGGACACAACAGTATAAATTCCTTCCACAAAAACCATAGAGGATTTTATTGGCTCAGTTTTTTGCCTTATGGCAAAAACAAGCATGTACTATCTAGGTTTGCTCTATGTCAATACTCGTAAATTGGCGAAGGTATTGTTTCTGATTTAACTAATTGATGCACTATCAACTACAAACTTTTTACATAGGAGCTAATTCGATGATTATTCTTCGTTTTATCAGTAGCTTTTTTGTAACTCTTTACTACTTCTTGGGATACTGGTTTACTGCTTTAGGTAAAACAGATAAACAGCGTCGTCTATTGCGTAGTCAATGGATCTATAAATATATCCTAGTGATGGGACCCTTGTATATCAAAATGGGGCAGATTCTAGCAACTCGTTCTGATTTAATTGATGACGAATTGTCTACCCAACTGCGGCAATTACAAGATGATGCACCTCCCAGTAGCGAAGAGTATATTAGGCAAACGCTGAAGCAAGAACTCAAAAGGCCAGTTGAATCTGTATTTGAAACCTTTTTCTGGAAACCAGTTGCTAGTGCCTCAATTGCTCAGGTTCATGAAGCAGTTCTCACTTCAGGGCAACGAGTAGCTGTTAAAATTGTCAAGAAAAATGTTCGTGAGCAACTAGCAGAGAATTTAAAGATTGTTCGTTTATGTTTGAAATTAGCTCATGCGCTGTTGCCATCTATCCGATATCTTAATCTTCCCATTAGGTTTGAAGAGCTATATACCTTATTACTTGTGCAAACTGACCTAAAACAAGAAGCAGAAAATCAGGAAACTGTATATGCCAATTTTAAAGGGCATACTTATGTTTACGTCCCGATGTTGATACCGGAACTATGCACAGATAATATGCTGGTCATGGAATTTATGGAGGGAATCCGTGGGAAAGATTCACATTTGGTTGACTTACCAGCTTCGCACCTTGCCCGACGCTTGCAAGAAACGATTTACACCATGCTCTACATGGATGGTTTTTGTCATGGCGACCCACATCCTGGCAACATCTTTTTCACTAAAACTGGTGAGATTATCTTGCTTGACTATGGTATTACCGTTCAATTGAGTGAGGATGAAAAGTGGGGTTTATCCTCATTCTACTATGCTTGTACTCGGAAAGAGTGGAGCATTGCTGTCAACCGCTTTACACAGTACTTTGTCACCAACAAAACTAGAGTGCTGCAAGAGTGGGAGCCATACCAGCAAGAGATGACAGAAGTTTTGAAGCTACACTTTGATGAGCGTAATAATCGGTGGTCAACAATTAGCTATTTCCAAGATGTGAATAAGGTTCTGAGACGATACCAGGCTCAGTATACAACCAACTTTACTAAAGTTGAACTAGTATTCCTTTCCTGTGAAGGCTTTATCTCCCAGATTGACCCTGAAATTGATATTTGGGCAAATGCTCGCAAGTTTACTGATCGCTTTTCACCATATATGAACTCTGCCGTTAAAGCAAACTTTGATCGGTATTTTGCACAAACAAGTAACGGCTCATTAGAACTGCGCGATCGCGCCAAACAATCCTTAGTTGCACCAACTCACCTTGATCGCTATTTCTTTCCCAGTACTTATCCTTTATTTGTCAAGAACGCAGTTGGTAGCAAGATTGAAGATGTTGATGGTAATGTTTATATCGATCTTTCTTGTGGCTATGGCCCTCATATTCTCGGTTATGCTCACCCTATTGTCACAAAGACCATCACGGAAGCTGTTCATAAGGGAGGCGTAAACGCTTTGGGGCATTTGCCTGAAGTACTTTTGGCAGAAACCCTAGTACAAGCTTTTCCCACTGCTAATAAGGCTATATTCTCTAACTCTGGCACTGAAGCTGTTTTGCAAGCAATACGTTTATGTAGAGCCTACCGCAAACGGGAGCGGGTCGCTAAATTTGAAGGACATTACCACGGTTTCTCTGACCAAGGTATGGTGAGTTCCTGGTTTCGTTTTACAGGTTCTAAAGAACAGCCTGAACCGATTGATGGTTCGCTCGGTAGTCATCAAGGCATCGTTAAGGGAACCCTGGTTTTACAATATGGTCAGGCTCTGAGCTTAGAACGTATTTATGAAGCTAGAGATCAATTAGCGTGCGTCATTTGCGAACCTATGCCAGTGACGATGGGGGCTTATGATCAAGAATTTCTTTTGAAACTCAGGAACTTATGCACAGATTATGATATTCCGCTAGTATTCGATGAAGTTGTTTCAGGTTTTAGGGTGACGTATGGTGGTGTACAAAATCTAGCTAATGTGGCTCCTGATCTAACTTGCTTGGGCAAAATCATTGGTGGAGGATTGCCAGGAGGCAGCGTTATTGGTAAGGAAAAGTTGATTAACATTGCCAAAAGTTCGGAAGATCCGTTTCTTGACTATGAGACTAAGACGTTTGTAGGAGGAACGATGAGCGGTAATTCGCTAACCTGTAGTGCTGGTTTAGCTGTTCTAAATTATCTACATCAACATCCAGAAATTTACACCCAACTAGAAGAAAAAACAAATTGGCTTGCTCAGGAATTTCGGGAAATTGCTCAACATCACAATGTTCCTTTCAAAATTAAAGCTAATTACTCTATCTTCGCATTCTCATTTAGCTACAAAAGTACAAAATTGTATCGTGAAAAGCTAGCAGGAAGTAATTTCAAAGCAAATTTGTCTTTAGCTTACTATATGCGTAAACATGGTGTGTATATACCAGAGTTACACACATTGATGCTCAATGCTGCTCACACAGTAGAAGATTTAAAAACTGTGATTAATGCTTTTGATCAGAGTTTACAAGAAATGGTTACAGACAACTTCTTTATTTTGTAAAGACTTGGCTGTAATAGTCTATCAAGACAACTTTGAGTGATTTGTAACAAGAGAATAAAGTTTTATTTTCCCTTTACTTCTCAAGTTTGTCCATACCAATTATTTCTGGATTAGCACACCAGGACAAAGACCTCATCTCAGTTCAAAATGATAGCCTCAATTTCCTAAAGTTATGAAATACTCCAACTTGGTCAACTTATTGCGTCAAAGGGCACAACAACAACCTGACAGAGTTGCTTTTACCTTCTTATCAGACGAAGCCGCACCAATTCAATTAACTTATCACCAGTTAGACTGCCGGGCCCGTGTGATCGCTGCCTATTTGCAATTAACTAAAGCAGTTGGTGAGCGAGCTTTGCTTTTATACCCAGCAAGTTTAGAGTTTATCACCGCCTTTTACGGATGCTTGTATGCTGGTGTGATTGCTATTCCTGCGTATGCACCACGGAACAACAAACTATCTATGGAGCGTATTCAAGCAATAATAGCAGATGCACAATCTCAACTTGTTCTTACTACCAGCCAGGCTTTATCTAGAACCCAGCAGCAACTTATAAATATACCTAACTCGAAAAAGTTACAGTGGTTAGCTACAGACACCCTCTCAGAAGATTTGGCAGAAGTCTGGAAGCAGCCAGTAGTTTGTGAGGATACACTAGCTTATCTACAATATACTTCTGGTTCGACTGCTACTCCTAAAGGAGTAATGATTAGTCATGGCAACGTAACTTACAACTCAGCAGATATGGCTTTGAGTTGGGAAACTACATCAGACAGCGTGCTAGTTTCATGGCTGCCTCACTACCACGATTTTGGCTTAGTATACGGAATTATTCAACCTGTGTATCAAGGCTTTCCCTGTTTTCTGATGCTTCCTACCTCATTTATTCAAAAGCCAATTCGTTGGTTGCAAGCAATTTCCCATTACCGGGGAACTCATAGTGGATCTCCCAATTTTGCCTATGAGCTTTGCGTTCAGAAAATTTCCCCAGAGCAGCGTGATACCCTTGATTTAAGTAGTTGGTCTATTGCTGTTAATGGTGCAGAACCAATCCACTTTGAGACATTACAGCGGTTTGCTAAGACATTTGCTCCTTGTGGTTTTCGCTGGGATAGTTTGTGTCCAGGCTATGGACTTGCTGAGGCAACCTTAAAAGTGTCTGCTTCTCGCAAAGGGGAAATACCATCGTTTTACTCAGTCCAAACTGCTGCGCTAGAAAAGTATCATATCGTTGAAGAACTAACTGACTCGACTACTAAAGCTCGCAAGCTTGTCAAATGTGGTAGCGTGCAGTTAGATACAAAGGTTGTTATTGTTGATCCAACATCTCTTACTCAGTGTCCCCCAGATCGGGTTGGGGAAATTTGGGTATCAGGCTCCAGTGTTGCTCAAGGATATTGGAATCGTCCTGAAGAGACAGAAAAGATGTTCCGTGCTTACTTAGCAGACACAAAAGAAGGTCCATTCTTACGTACAGGAGACTTAGGATTTATCAAAGATGGTGAGTTGTTTGTCACTGGGCGGATCAAGGATGTGATTATCATTCGGGGACGCAATTGCTATCCGCAAGATATTGAAAGAACAGCAGAGAAAAGTCATCCAGCATTGCACTCAGGTGCTGGAGCAGCGTTTACTATTGATGCTGGAGTAACATCTCAGTTGGTTGTTGTTCAAGAAGTAGAACGCACTCATTTGCGGAAACTGAATGTAGAAGAAGTGACTAGAGCGATCCGTCGAGATATTTCAGCAGCACACGATCTGTCTGTTGATGCAGTGTTTTTACTCAAAATGGCAAGTATTCCTAAGACATCTAGCGGTAAAATCCAACGCAGTGCTTGCCGAGCTAATCTTTTAGCTGGAACACTAGATATAGTTGGAGGATGGAGTACTCATCCTAAATTGCAAATATGGATACCGCAAGAACAGAAAAAATCGCTTTTGCCCGAATACTTGCCATCTCAACCTGATGAACAAAGAGTATCTTCTAACGAAATCAAAAAAAACGTTCACTCTATATCAGTTAGAGAACAACATAATAACAAAAGCCAATTCAACGGTTCTTCTAAGGTTATTATCAGTAATTTGATAGTTACCGCAACGTCTGAACAAATTCAAAATTGGGTTAAAGATTGGATTGTTAAGCGCTTGAAAATTTCTTCAGAGAGTATTGATGTTCATCAACCTTTCACTGAATATGGTTTAGATTCCATGATGTCTGTGGAGTTAGTTCAAAATTTGCAAGATTGGTTAGGTAGCTCGTTGGAACTAGAAGCAACTTCAGTTTGGAACTTCCCTAGCATTAACTCCTTAGTGAGTCATATCAGCCAAAAATTAGGAACTATAAAGTCATTATTTAAGGAAAATTTGAGTTCATCAGATAGTTTTACTCAGCCAAAAGTCTTATCAAGTTTGAACAGTTCTGTTAATTCTCAAATTTACGCTGACATTGAGAAAGAAATTGCCGCATTAGAAGAAATGTTGCTGAGAAGGAAATAAAATGAGCAAAATCGCTGAAAACAACAATGGTGAACTGTCTCTATCACGGTTACTTCTTGCCCTCAAGCAGGCTAGAACAAGTCTTGAACTTATTGAGAATCAAAACAAAGAACCAATTGCTGTCGTTGGGGTAGGATGTCGTTTTCCTGGAGGTGTCAAGAACCCCGAAGATTTCTGGCATTTACTGTGTCACGGTGTGAACACCATTACAGAAGTTCCTGCTGATCGTTGGCATATAGATGCTTTTTACCATAAAGATCCCAACATACCTAGCAAAATGTATACTCGTTATGGTGGATTTATCAACGAGGTAGACAAATTTGACCCACAATTCTTTGGTATTTCGCCACGTGAAGCAGTCAGTATAGATCCACAGCAACGAGTACTGCTGGAGGTTAGTTGGGAAGCATTAGAAAATGCTGGTCAAGCACCTGACGGAATCAGGGGAAGCAAGACAGGTGTATTTTTTGGTATCAGTTCTGATGACTACTCACGGTTGAGCGTCAATTCTGGTGACCTGACTCAAATTGATGCTTACAGTAGCTTAGGAAATGCCCGTAGTATTAGTGTGGGGCGCTTGTCATATTTATTGGGACTGCACGGGCCGAGTATACAAGTAGATACGGCTTGCTCTTCTTCACTGCTAGCAATTCACTTGGCTTGCCAGAGCCTACGTAATCAAGAGTGTAGTATGGCGTTAGCAGGTGGTGTAAATCTCATGCTCACACCAGAGATGACAATTAGCTTGTGCAAGCTCAATGCTTTATCTACTGGCGATCGCTGTAAGACATTTGATGCTACTGCTGATGGTTATGTGCGAGGGGAAGGGTGTGGAATAATTGTACTCAAACGTTTATCTGATGCGATCGCTAATAACGATACAATTCTCAGTGTTATTCGCAGTTCAGCGACCAACCATGATGGTAATAGCAATGGGCTGACAGCTCCCAATGGTTCAGCTCAAGAAGCTCTAATTCGGCAGGCATTAGAAAATGCCAACGTCCAACCATCACAAGTTCAGTACGTCGAGGCTCATGGGACAGGAACGCCTTTAGGCGATCCAATTGAAGTGCTAGCTTTAGCAAAGATTTTCAGCCAGGGACGAGCACCTTCTGAGCCTCTTTTGATCGGTTCAGTGAAGACTAACATTGGCCATCTGGAAGCTGCTGCTGGAGTTGCAGGTCTGATCAAAGTAGTGTTGGCTCTCCAAAATCGACAATTGCCACCCCATCTCCATTTACAGACTCCCAACCCGTATATTCCTTGGGATAAATTGTCAATTTCTGTACCTACTCAATTAACCCACTGGCCAACTCCATCAGCTAGTATTGCGGATGAGCAACCAGGAAAGCGGCTGGCAGGTGTCAGTGCATTTGGGTTGAGTGGTACTAATGTACATATTCTTTTGGAGGAAGCTCCAGAGGCAGTACAAGCCCAGGAAAATTTAACGGTTGAGCGTCCATTACATCTGCTTACTTTATCAGCTAAAAGCGATCTTGCACTACAACAACTAGTAGGCGAATATGAACAGTTGATCGCTAACCACAGTTCAATCTCCATCGCTGATCTTAGCTTTACTGCTAATACAGGACGGGCCCACTTCCAGCATCGCCTGGCGATCATTGCTCAGACTACTGATCAGTTATCCGAGCAAATGCAAGCTTTCCAGTCTGGTCGGAAGCTTGCTGGATTGCTCAATGGTCGAACTTCACACGAAAGTCCAAAAGTTGCATTCCTATTTACAGGACAAGGGTCACAGTATGTTGGCATGGGACGACAACTTTACGAAACCCAAGCGACTTTTCGCCAAGAGATAAACCGTTGTCAGGAAATTTTACTTCCTTACATGGACAAGCCCTTACTTGAAATCCTTTACCCAAAGACAGAAGAATCTTCTCTTTTAAATGAAACTGTTTATACTCAACCCACTCTATTTGCATTAGAGTATGCTTTGGCTAAACTGTGGCAGTCTTGGGGGGTAGAACCAGCAGCTGTAATGGGACATAGTGTAGGGGAGTACGTTGCTGCTTGTCTTGCAGGGGTATTTAGTTTAGAAGATGGTCTAAAGCTAATTGCTAAACGGGGAGAGTTATTGCAATCTCTACCTACAGATGGTGAGATGGTCGTAGTCTTTTCTAGTGCATCGCAAGTAACTAATGCTATTCAACCTTATGCTCAGGAAGTTAGTATAGCTGCCCTAAATGGCCCAGAGAATATTGTCATTTCTGGTAGGCGTAAAGCTCTAAGTCAGATCGTCTCCTCTTTAACGGCACAAGGAATCAAGACAGTCCGTTTGTCTGTATCCCATGCATTCCATTCACCCTTGGTTGAGCCACTACAAGCTAAGTTTGAAACCGTCGCGGCAGAAGTTACCTATTCGACCCCTAAACTTTGCCTCATTTCTAATGTTTCTGGTGAAATAGCAACGACAGAGATTGCAACCCCTGAGTATTGGTGGGAACATATGCGACAGCCAGTCAAGTTTGCTGCTGGTATGGAGACACTTCATAACTTGGGCTATCAAATATTGCTTGAAATCGGTCCAAAGTCATCTTTATTAAATATGGGCCGTCGTTGTTTCCCAACAGAAGAAAAACTATGGTTGCCTAGCTTGGCTCCTGAACAGCCGGACTGGCAACAGATGCTTGTGAGCTTAAGTTCATTGTATGTGCAAGGGGTAGCAGTGAACTGGTTCGGCTTTGACAAAGGCTATCCACGCCGCAGAATGCAAATACCTACTTATCCCTGGCAGCGATCGCGCTACTGGCTAGATAAACGAAAGGCAAATTCATCAGTGCTACCAGCAGATGCCCTACAGCTTTGGCTAACAGCTAAGTCAGCTGGATTTGAGCAATCCCAGCAAGCTCCTTTAGATTTGGCTATTCATACCTATCCAGCAAAACATCGGCTCCTCGAAAGCTTAACTAATGCATATATTATCGAAACCCTATCTAAGTTTGGCGTTTACACCCAAGCTGATGAGCGTTACTCTGTAGATAGTTTACTAACCCAACTCAACATTTCACCAAATTACCGTCAACTGTTACTGCATTGGCTCAAGCGACTAACACAGCTTGGTCTACTCCAACAGGAGCAGGAAGAAACCTTTGTCAGTAAGTGCTCGTTGCCCGATTGCAAAATAGATGTCCTGCTGCAAGAAATGAGCGAAGTCTTTGCAGATGTACCATTACTGCTGAGTTACTTCCAAAACTGTGGTAGCCAGTTGATAAAAATTCTCACAGGGCAAAAGACGGCCCTTGAGACACTGTTTCCTGGTGGATCTTTAGATACTGCTGAATACCTTTACCAAAAATGGGCGGTAGCTCGTTACTTTAATGGCATTGCTAGCCGCATTCTCGAATCGATTGTGCGTGTACTGCCCTCAGACAAGCCATTGCGAATCTTAGAAATTGGGGCTGGAACTGGAGGAACAACTGTATCCTTGCTGCCACTCCTTCCACCTGAACGAACCCGTTATTACTTCACTGACCTATCAGACTTCTTCTTTGTTCGTGCTAGGGAGAAATTTAAGGCTTATCCGTTCGTTCACTATGGAGTACTCAATATCGAAGAGTCTCCTGAAGCAGCAGCTTATTCCCTTCATAGCTTTGATGTTGTTGTAGCAACCAATGTGCTGCATGCCACACACAATTTAGACGAAACCTTAGAGCACGTTTACTCTCTTCTTGCTCCTGGGGGAATACTACTACTTAACGAAGTTACGAATCATGTCCCTTGGTTTGACATTTCCACGAGATTGATAGAAGGTTGGCAGAGGTTTGATGATTCTTGGCGGCAGGATAATCCACTTCTATCTAGAGAGCGTTGGCAAGAAGCTCTACAAAAGCATGGATTTGAACACACGGCAGCCTTCCCACAAGCAGGAGAAGCTACAGAGGAATTAGGACAACATATCATCATTGCTCAAACTCCAGGAAATTTAGTTGACTCAGGCATTGATATATCTACTACCATCGAGAAATCTAATTTAACAACAGTTTCCAACCCTGAAAGTCCTACCTTACCTGTTGCTCTGCAACCCACTTTAAGCCGCGCTTCTCTAATTGCAGCAGATTCCCAACTTTGGCAACAGCAAGTTAGCGCTTATCTATGCCAACAAATTGGTAGGGCACTAGGTATACCATCAGCAGAGTTAGCACAGGAGCAATTATTGAATGAAATAGGATTTGATTCCTTAGTGGCGGTGGAGCTGAGATACCGTGTTGAGGCTGATCTTGCTGTGTCCTTGCCAACATCCGGCTTTCTCCAAAATTTTTCTATCACTACACTCAGCAAGTATGTGTTGGAGCAACTGACTAGTGATCTAAGCATTCCATCTGGTAGTGCAACTGCCAACTCATTATCTCCATCCTGGAAGCACAGTTTGATTCATATCCTGACTGCTGGCTCTAAGCCCCCTTTAGTGTGTATTCATCCAGGTGGTTTAGATATTTCTTGTTATCACAATCTAGCTCGTCATCTTGATCATGAGCAGCCACTTTACGCCCTGCAACCTTTAGAGCTTGGTCATTATTACCATAATGATGGTCACCAAACTCCTGTACCTGCTTATTCAATTGAGGAAATGGCTGCTCGATGCCTTGAGGTGATAAAGAAACTTCAGCCTGAAGGTCCTTATTATTTGGGGGGTTGGTCTTTAGGTGGTTGTGTTGCTTTCGAGATTGCTCAACAGATACGTCAGCAAGGACATCAGGTTGCCCTACTCGCTCTACTTGATGTATCAAATTCTCCCCCTAACAATGAGAATTCTATACTATTACCTTGGTTTGCCAGTTATCTCGGTGCTCGACGTAATACAGAATTCTCATTCAACTATGAGACTTCGCACAATCTCAACCTTGACCAGCAATTAAGCAACCTTCTTCACCAAGCAATTAAAGCTGATGTTCTCGCTTCAGAGACTCAGTTAGCAGACATTCATCATCTTTTCTCTGCTTATAAAACAGGGGTTCAAACTTCGCTACAACAGGTTCAGCAATACGATCTTCAGACTTACCCTGATTGTGTGACTTTGTTTCAAGCAAGTAAAACCTTAAACCAATTTAACGTTATGAACGATCAACCTCAGCAGCTTTGGAATAGATTGAGTCAGGTATCGATTCACAATCTAAAAACCTATGTGGTTCCTGGTGATCACTACACGATGTGGCTTGAACCTTATGTTCAAACCCTAGCCCAATCATTACAAAATAGCCTGAAGCAAGCTGAACAGTTTGCAAAACAAACAATCTCAGTTTTGGTGTAGTGTCATGATTAATACAAAAGTTAAAACCCAATTAGTAGGGACTTGGCGGTTAGTATCTTACGAAATTCAAGATACAGAGGGTCAAGTGAGTTATCCTTATGGTCAAGATGCAATTGGCTATCTTGTTTACACTCACGATGGATTTATGTCTGCTACACTGACGAATAAACAACGTCCCCGGTTTATTTCGGAAGATCCTACAGGAGGTAGTTTAGAGGAGAAAGCACAGGCAACTCAGACTTACCTCGCCTACTGCGGCAGATATGAAATTCAAGATAATCAGGTAGTTCATCACATTGAAGCCAGCTTGTTCCCCAATTGGATTGGTATAGATCAGCAACGTTTTTTTGAGTTCGAAAAAGATAGGCTTTTATTAAAAACACCTCCTCTGCTGGTTGGAGATAAGAGACAAGTAGCTTACTTGATTTGGGAGCGTTATTTAATAGTTTGAGTTCATCCAAGTTAAGTACTTGGGCAGAATTAATTACACAAAAGCAAAGGGGAAGAGGAAGTAATTGTTTGTTGCAATCTAAGAGCTACTATTTCCTTGTCTGTAGCAAGTCCTTCCCCTTCTAACTTCCTCTGGTTCAAATTAGGAGCTTTATGCACTTTCTCGAACAAGAACGTTTAACCTTAGCACAGTTTTTACCAACGCTTGATGCTCAACTTGAGCGCATTTCTCTACTCAAGATGGAGTCTCAGGGAAATCCTGCGATCCCCCTATTCCGCGAACTTGGAGGCCCGGGTTTAATCATTCCTAGCTATTGCAATGGACTCGGAGCAACACTTCTTCAGACGGTTCGCATCCAACGGGCGATCGCCAGTCGTTCCCCATCCTTGGCAGTGGCAACAACAATGCACCATTGCACTGTAACGGGTTTGTTAGAATCGATAACCGATTCGTCAGTTGTAGATTTACTTAAGCAGATTACTCAAAAAAATCTCTATTTGTCCTCAGGCTTTGCTGAAGGAAGAACAGGAGTAAGCTTTTTAAGTTCAAATATCAATGTGAAACGAACCTCGGATGGTTTAGTCTTAAACGGCAGCAAAAAACCTTGTAGTTTAGCTAAGTCAATGGATTTCTTAACAGCAAGTGTTTTGATTCCATCTGCTACAGGAAAAGCCCAAGAGTATGCACTAGTAATTATTCCATCTGGTACACCCGGATTAGAATGCCGTCCCTTCTGGAATACTTGGGTACTTGGAGGCGCAGAAAGTGACGAACTTGTTTTATGCGATGTGATAGTTCCAGAAGAATTGATTTTCAATTTAGGAGAGGTAGATGCTCTGGGAAACTTGCTCACCAAAGGATTGCTTGGGTTCCAGTTATTAATTTCTGCTTCTTATCTGGGAATTGTTAGTGCCCTTGTAGAACGTACACTTTTGAAAGAAAAGGGTTCGCCTACTGAACGAATGCTGCTAGTGAGTGAAGTTGAGGGAGCGATGGCTGCTTTAGAAAGTGCTGCTTACTCTGTAATGCAAGGTGATATTAGCGACGGTACCTTCACACGCATATTATTTACCCGTTATGCTGTACAACATACTATTGAGCGTGTAACTATGGGTGCCGCAGAATTACTGGGCGGTATGGCTTTTATTAGTTCCAATGAAGTGGCTTATCTGCTGGCCGCTGCTCGTGCCCTTGCTTTCCATCCACCCTCACAGTCTAGCATTGCACCAGCTTTAGATAAATACTTAACAGGTAAGCCCCTGGTATTGCCATAAGCTAGTGTGCAAAGTCTTTTACAAGACTGTGTTGAAAAATCGAACTTACCTCCAAGTTGGTTATGATGAAGAATTCTATTCTCAACTCTTGTTGTAGCACTTCTGCTAATCTTCGAGAATCACTAAGCTGGACAATTGCTAACATTCACGCCAAAGATTGGGCAACAGGTACAGGAGGTAATTTTAGTGCTGTGTTGAATCGAGATCCTTTGACTCTTTTGATGGCTCCAAGTGGGGTCGATAAAGGATTAATACAACCTGCTGACTTGATTGAGGTAGATGCCAAAGGCAAAGTAACTCAAGGTAACGGAAGAGCCTCGGCAGAAACACAGCTACACTTGGCAATCATAGAAGAAATAGGTGCAGGGGCTGTTTTACACACCCATTCTATTTTTAGCACTCTGTTATCCGAGCATTTTTGTCCCCAAGGTAAACTGACAATCTCAGGTTACGAAATGCTTAAAGGGTTGGAACGTATCACGACTCACCAAGAGATCACCAATATTCCTATCCTGCCTAATTCTCAAGATATGCACCAATTGCAACACGATATTCGCTCTCTGTTGCATGAAAAACCATCCTTCTATGGGCTATGTCTGAGTGGACATGGACTATACACTTGGGGAGATACTTTATTTCAGGCAAGACGACACTTAGAGATTCTAGAGTTTTTATTTGAGCTAACGTATCGTAAACTCACGTTAGCTATTGGTTAACAACACTTTTACATATATCGAGTTGTAAGATAGCTATGGTTACTCTCAATATCCCTGAAAAAAAACGAAAGCTGACCGATTTATCTGAAATTAAAGCTTATC
The DNA here is from genome assembly GCA_034931985.1 of Halotia wernerae UHCC 0503. Taxonomy (GTDB): domain Bacteria; phylum Cyanobacteriota; class Cyanobacteriia; order Cyanobacteriales; family Nostocaceae; genus Halotia; species Halotia wernerae. The sequence goes on along the minus strand of JAYGHB010000118.1, from coordinate 1,739 downwards.
TTCAGAATATTGGTATTGTTTACGAGCAATGGCAGCCTTCTTATCCTCTAACAGAAAATTCAACTGCAGATGAGATTCTGAAAGCCTACGCATCTGATTTGGAGATACTCAAACAAGCTGGTGGATATACAAAAGCTGATGTGATTGATATCAATCCTGATACCCCAAATCTAGAAGCAATGCTAGCAAAATTCCATCAGGAACATTGGCATGATGAAGATGAAATTCGTTTTATCATTGAGGGACATGGATTATTTCACATTAATCCTCAAACTTCTCCAGTTGTTGCCATTGAAGTTTCAACTGGTGATTTATTAGTCGTCTCTAAAGGAACGTTGCATTGGTTTGATCTTTGTATGGATCGCCGAATTCGGGCTATTCGCTTATTTCAAGATATCTCTGGATGGACTCCTCACTATACACATAGCAATGAACAAAATAAATATATTCCTCTTTGTTTCAGTTCTCAATTTTTGAAAAATTAGGTAATTATAGCAATCTTCAACCATTTGTCTGCGGTTGATAGACAGTTATAGGTTTTTGTTAGCCCTTTCCCCTTTACCCCTTATCCGAATGGCACTAAGAAAAACGGAAAGCCTTATCAATTAAGCAGTTTGCAATTGTTTGCGTAACTTATGCCGGGGTTTAGTCATCAAGGGGTAAATTTTGGGGCGACGTTTACGGACTCGTGGTTGACTTCGACCTGGGCGGTAGGGAAACTTCAAGATAGCAGAAGCACTAAAATTATCACTGCTGATTTTGAGACTCTTTGTAAGGAAAACCACAGTAGGGACAGAATCGAAATTTCAAAGACGTAATCGGCTCGTGACACTGAGCGCAACTATTACGTAAGCCAGTACCGCACAAAAAACAAAACTGAGATCGTGGCAACAGCCAGATTTCTTCAGGTGCTGTTCCAGGAGTCCAGCACTGAGGACAGAACTTGAGAGAATCGGATGCACCTACAGGTACACCACGAACAACAGCATCAAGGTACTCGCTGGGAACCTGCAAGGCTACAGCTAACCCACGCTGACTTTTACTATTGAGCTTGGTAGTCATAGCGCGTTCAATCTTACCCAAGCTTTGAAGATGAATCCCAGCTTTAAGTGCCAGTTCAGTTTGACTCATGCCCAAGCTGGCACGTATTCTTTTGACGTATTCTGCCAACGATTCTTGAGGTTTTGGGGTATTATCCATAACACTAGTATGTAGTCAAGTATATGTTTAACAGTGAAAACAAGTATGTTATTATAAACCAAATATTATACTTTATACCATAATTAGGAGGTGCGAATTGACAATTACTTTAGCACAAGTAGCTACAGCATTTTTAGCAAGAGATGGATTAGTAGCTGGTACAATTAAATCATACGAGCATACGCTACTACCTTTGCTTAAAGAACATGGTAGATTACCTATAGAATTAATAGACCGTCAGCTATTGAAAGATTATCTCCAAAGCTTAGATGAATTAACGTATACCACCCATAATCGTCATCAAGCAATAATCAGCGCTCTGTTTAATTTTGCTGTAGAAGAAAGTTACATTAAATCAAACCCAGCTAGTCGCCTGGGCTTGCGAAAACCAGAGCGAGAAAGAGGGGAACACAGGACGGATGAAGTAATCCGCTATTTGACTCCATCCCAGCTAGAGACGATGTATAGCTTGGTAAAAGCTAATTGTAACGACCTGCAATACTAATCGCTCAAACCTGCAATCAAGACATTTTCAAACC
>JAYGHB010000117.1:0-50033 GCA_034931985.1 Halotia wernerae UHCC 0503 | reverse complement strand
TTACCTCAATGGATTATTGTCGGTTTGAGCCACTTCAAAAACTGAGATGCTCCCCTTTGAAACTCCGTTGGAAAAGCACAAACGCAAGGCAGTGGCAGCTAGACGCAAACAACGTTTTAAATAAACTTATTGGGTTTGGTGCTGCTGTTGCTTAAGGAGATCACCTAAAACAAGCAATAGCGCCTTACCTTATATTATTACATAAAATTAAGCAAGATACCCATACTTCCATAAGGGGTGTGAGTATCTTGACTTTAAAAACCTTTCAGCTTTGTTAATCAAGAAGACTCGATAGTACGGCTATTACAACGATTCATAGCCTTTTCTATTCCCTGTTTCAGGCTGAGTTCAACACACTCAACTACAAACTCCAGCACAAGAGGCATCAGTTTAGTTTCGGTAGCAGAAAATCTTCCTAACACATGAGAGATAGACTCAGAATTATCGCTATTAGCAACATCTTTGGGTTTACCAATGCCGATTCGCAAACGGGGAAAGTTTTGCGTGCTAAGATGAGCGATCGCACTCTTCATTCCATTATGTCCCCCAGCAGAACCAGACAAGCGGAGGCGAGTTTTTCCCAAGGGCAAATCCATATCGTCATAAATCACTAGTACTGACTCCGGCGGCAATTTATACCAGCTTGTCACCGCTTGGATTGACTGTCCTGAGCGATTCATATAAGTCAACGGCTTCAGCAAGCGAATTTTACCTCCACCTGGTGCTGTACCCTCGCCATAATGTCCCTGAAACTTGCGATTTTCCGCTAAGGAAATTTGCCAAAATCGCGAAAGAGCATCTATAGCAGCAAAGCCGATATTATGGCGTGTTTGGTCATATTTAGGCTCTGGATTCCCCAACCCGACTATTAGTTGGGGAATAACCAAAGCAGGTTGTGTAACAGCTTCTGTCATTTGCCTAGAATCAATCGATTAGCTACACCTTCCTTACGTAGTTTGGGAAGAACTAGCATTATCTTGGTTTGATTGAGATGCTTCGATTTGCTTGGGTTCAATTTCGGCAGTAGTTTTCACAGCTTGTTCTATTTGTTCGGCTTCGCGTTTAAACTCGCTTTGAAATTCATTAGAAGCTTCTTGAAAACCGCGAATCGCCTTTCCTACACTCCGGCCAATCTCTGGTAGCTTCTTCGGCCCAAAGATTAACAGCGCCACTACCATAATTAGAGCCATTTCTGGCAGACCGATACCAAATATATTCACGCGATTTCTCCTGTAAATATGCGTGTAGTCAAAGTTGAGTTATTAGGGAATGGGGATAAAAACTTGCTCATTTATCCAGGCTTGCTTTTTTAAGACTCACATTTTCAGTATAAAACTCATAAAAAAACCCGGACAAGCCGGGTGTCGGTTTGCTGATTACGCAAGCTTGAGTAGCTGTGTATCAGTTAGCCGCCTAGACTCCGCCAATCGACAAGTACATCCTGAATTAACAGTGACTTATTGTAAAGTTGCAGAATAATTAGCAAAAACACGAAAAATAACAGCATAAAAACAGCCATTACAGGGGTTGTACCCCAACCTGGAGCCACCTTACCATATTCAGAATTAAGAGGTCTCAGGATATCTCCCAACCTAGTCCGTTGTGCCATAGTTCACCTAAGATTAGTTGCCAAAGCTTTTTTTAATCTTCTGTAATATTCTATAAGAATAGCACTCATAATTTATTCCTAATTTATGGAACCCGCAATAGTTCTTAGTATTTCTGTGGGCATCGCCCTGGTTGCCATCACTGCGTTTGCGATTTATACCTCCTTTGGGCCTCCTAGCAAGCAATTAGCAGACCCTTTTGAAGATCACGAAGATTAAGAATGGGGCATTGGGCATGGTGAGACAGCGCTGCGGGAGGGTTTCCCTCCGGAGCCACTTCTGTGCGGGGGTTCCCCCCGTTGAGGAAAGTGGCATCAGGCGACTGCGTTAGCGCAGCGTAAAGCCTGCGGCATAGCTTTGCTTAGAGCGAGCTTGTGTTCGCGCAGCGTCTCGTAGAGAGCGTCATCCGAAGGGGGCATTGGGTATTGGTTATTTACCTCTATTTCCTATTCCCTTTTTTCCACCAGAGTGTAATGCACACAACCGAGAAGCGCTATAATATAATGTTCTCGTTTTATACAATTTAGCTGCACATTAGCTTGTGACTTTGAAATTGGTGATTTTCCAAGGCTGTATCTTGGAGATTTGTTCCTCAGATGAGGATTCAGTGTTGGAAATCGAACGTTCTAATAAATCTACTTTATCCTCTAGATTCAACCCTAAATCACTTTGCAAACATAACTCTGCTGTTTCTCCGTGAGATTCGTAACAGCGGAGAATTAACTGCTGCGGATTATCTTCTGCTGGCTTCAATGCCATCAAGATTAAATTTTCCGCAGATAAATCTAGAAAGCTTACCCACTCAGAAGTGGGGAGTGATGAATCGGCAGTAGTGAGTGGATTTAAGATTACTTGTAATGGAGTATTCAATTCATAGCCATGCCTTACCGTATGGGCTGATTCCCAACTCCCAGCGTGGGGATACAAGGTGTAGGTAAATTCGTGCCAGCCTCGGTCAGTTTCTGGGTCTGGCCAGTTGGGACTGCGTAGTAATGTTAAACGTAGTTGATTTGGTTGACTGTCATAACCATATTTACAATCATTCAATAAGCTGACACCGTAGATACCCGCCTCTGTCTCTTCAGTTAAATCAGCCCAACGTAAAGCGGGGACTTCCCATTTTGCTTTTTCTGCGGGTGTTTCGGACTTAGTGGGACGACGAATTACACCGCAGGGAATTTCGTAGGTAGCAAAATCTGCTTCCACGTTGAGAGGAAAAGCTGCTTTCACCAACACCTGATTTTCTTGCCAATTAACGATAGAGGCAATTTTCAGCATGGGTGAATTAGTTGGCAAAATATAATCTTGGCAAAATTCCGATTCGCCCAACTGACGCACTATGCGTACACGGTTTTGGACTAACCCTTGTTCTAGCCATTGTATAGATTTAAGGTTTGTTGCTGGTAATGGATGTTGAGCGTAATTAGGGTCTATATTCCAAGCATCCCAATATTGACCACTGTCTTTAAAAGCTTGGAGTTGATTACCCGCACCACTCAAAATTTCTCGTTGATAAGTTTTATCAAAAAAGCTTGATAAATCTCCTGTATCAGGATCAATAACAACCCGCAGAAATTCGTTTTCTAGAATCCAGTCTGGTGAAGATTCTGGAAATGAGGGAGATGAGGAGGATGAGAGGAAAAGCCAAAATATGCGGTAGCCTACGGGTGGAATGTCGATTGCTAAAAATAACAGTGTTGATGATTGAGGAGATAATTGAGAGATAAGTTGCTGTCCAGAACAATCATAAATCTGCCATTCTTGGTTAGATATTGTTGGTGTAGGTAAAGCAACCGATACTACCTCAGAACGCACCCAATTGAGAGAATTAAAAATGAATATCGGCTGGGCTTCAGGATGGGGGGGTGATGGTAAAATAATTTGAGATGCGATCGCTAATAATGATTCCTGTAATATCTTCGTTCCTACCTCTTCCACTTGCTGCCACTGGGGCAAAGCATCTGTATAAACTTGGGTAATTGAAGAACCAGGTAAAATATCATGAAATTGCTGAAATAATACTTGCTTCCAAGCAGTCTCTATTTCTGTTTGAGGATATGTCACACCACATTTGACCATTGCCAACGTAGCAAATAATTCAGCCTCATATAATAGAACTTCACAACGCCGATTCCAGCGTTTTTGATCTGCGTGGGTAGTGTAGCAACCGCGATGAAATTCTAGGTATAGTTCGTCATTCCAAGTCGGAAAATAAGAATTATCACTTTTTTCTCCTGACTGGATTTGCTGTAGATACTTTTGGGATGTCGTAAATTCTAAATCTGGGAAGAAAGGCGACTTTTGCCAACGTTGGGCAGTTTCTAACATATCACGGGTGGGGCCGCCGCCGTGGTCGCCGACACCGGGAAGCCATAACGCATCTTGTAAGCCAGTTTGGGTTTGCCATTCCAAAGAGTAGGATGCCATTTTAACAGGGTTAATACCTTCCCCAATGAGTGCAGACATCAAACTAAAGACTTGACTACCATCAGGCGATCGCCACCAAAAAGCCCCATAATCAAATTTAGTAGTATCATTCCACCGTAACTTTTGGGTGACAAAATACTCAATACCTGCATTCACAAAAAACTGCGGTAAAGTTGCACAAAAACCAAAAGTATCCGGTAGCCATGCAACAGCTGAAGTCTTACCGAATTTTTCCTGTACATAGCGTTGACCGTACAATAATTGACGCACTATAGATTCACCAGCAATTAAATTCAATTCTGGTTCCACCCATAAACCGCCAACAACTTCCCAACGTTCCGCAGCTACCGCCTGTTGAATTGCTGCAAATAAATCTGGGCGATGTTCTTCAATCCAAGCATAAAGTGCCGGAGTTGAATGACAGAAAATTAACTCAGGAAAATCTTGTTGCAACTTCAGCACAGATTCAAAAGTATTTTGGGCTGCATTCCAAGTTTCACTTACAGGCCAAAGCCATGCTAAATCTAAATGAGCATGACCCAACAGAAAAATTTTAGATTTTAGATTTGGGATTTGGAGTTGAGAAAGACTCTGACGAACAGCAGAAAGTGTTCTTTCCCATTCCTCCTTTGTGTCCTCTGCGCCTTCTCTGCGAGACGCTACGCGAAGGCGGTTCGTCATCTCCCTTACCGCCTCACCTAAGACATCCAACCTCTGTGGTGCAAACTTTTGCAAAAAAAGTTGTATTACCGCTAATTCATCAGCCACAAACCCCGGATCGGGATTATTATCATCAATAGTTTCATAAACAAGGAGCGATCGCACTAAAGCACCATAATCATGTCCCGGACTCACTAACCGTAAAGCTATAATAAATTCTTCCCCTGGCATTACTTCTTGACTCAGAAGCACTCTGGGCGAACAATCAAATAAATCTCCCTCCAGCACTAACTCCCCATTTACATAAATCTCAGCAGAGTTCGCCCACCAAAGCAATGCCAGCCGCAGAGACAACCCTGCTAAAGGATAGCCCTGTAACTCCTGGGGAACTACCAATCTTTGCGTTAGCCACAATACTTTTTTCCCACCTTTCCAAGCAATATATTTTTTCTCATTTAGCTGTGCAGGTTGCCAATTAGACCAATCAGATGCCATAACATCAGTAATCGTCTGGTCAGATTCTTGGCATAACCAGGTAAGATGAACATTGACTTGAGAACAAGAGCGCAATTGCTCAATTGCTTTTGAGATCAATTTGGTATGAAATTGAGATATAGTCGGGGTCATATTTTCGTTAAGATAAGGACACTTACGATAATTAACAGTTTGTCGTTTTTATTGTTTGGCGGGAGTCTCACAACTCAACAAGACTCAAACTAAATAAATCACTACCATGTCTTCTGGTTCTTCTGGTCGTTATCAAAGCAAACTATTTAACTTTGTCCACCAGCAATCTCGGCGGTTGACACAACAGTGGAAAAGTAGCTTCCGGCATTTGCAAGTTGCTACCAAGCGAGGTGTAGGAGTACTACTTTATCCGATATATCTACTGTTTCAGTCAACTGAATCAGCAGGTCAAGCGCTACACACCAAAGAACCACAATCCAGACTCAAGTTACAACCGAATGATCCTGATTTTCAGCCTGAAACTCCCCCAAATGCTGATACCCCTATTCAAAATTTACTAGAAGCAGTCGAAAGTTTGTCATTTGCCTCAACAACTCCAGAACCGGAAATTAAAGATGGAGGATGGGGAAGAAATTTATTCAAAATTCGAGAGAAGTTACAATCCCCTACTGATTCTGAATTTTCCCAGTCTCCAGTTCCCTTGAGGTCTTGGTGGCAGAAATTTTTTCATCCTCATCCCACAACTCAACCTGCTATTCCTCAATCTTTAACAATTACAGATAATTCAGCAGAAAGTCTCAAGCCGTATCTACCAATGGTGCGGGGAATTGCGACAAACTTGGTAAATCGTAATTTGGTACTTGTCGCTGCTAATAATGAGATTCTGGATATTTTGACACCCCAGCAACGAGCAAAATTAGAAGACAGGATTATTAGTGAAGTTGCAGATTACTGGCATTCTTGGCAGTTGACAAAAGCTCAAAAAGCAACTGAATTATTACCAGAAATTGACCGCTTGTTAACGAAGTTAACAGGCAAAGATACGTCTAATACTCCAGCCTTAGCAGCAGGAACACCAAAATATTTACTACGTACAGATAAGGCTATAGCATTATTAGACACTGTAATTGCTAAATTGGAAGTGAATGCAATTCGACCTGTCCAGCAACGTAGCCAAGAACTTGTGCGAATTGCTCAAACTCAGCTAAACATATTCATGTATGGGCAAGAGCAATTAGGTGTTAAAAAAAATGTTGTAGTTGCTGATGGATTGGAAACTCAAAAGTTAAATTTTAAGACTTTAATTGAAGCAGCAATTAATTACTTTTTTGGTGTTAGCAAAAATAAAATACTGGAGCCAGGAGTTAATCATTGGCAGACAGACAAGCCATTACCCTACTCTAGTTACAGAACTTTACCTAACAATAGTCAATTAGAACCAGAAAATATAATAGTTGCAGATCCTTGGCTAAATTGGAATGATTTGTTTGGTGACTCCCAAATGATGGGTGACAAGTTAGCTACACCATACACAAGGAAAAAACCTACTCTAACTAATAGCCCATCACCAGTAATTCCTCCGCCCCAAAAACCGATAATTAAATCTGGTTTATGGCAACGGCAAAAACTAAACCACAATGTTAAGCCAACTGCAAAAGTCAACTCTAGCAAACAAACTGACACTCAGCAACGGGAAAATTCCCAGATGCAGCTTCACCAAAACAATCAAGTAGAAGCAACACCAGACTGGATAGAAACCACAGCAACTTTAATGGGCTATGAAAAGCATCTTTTAGAGCATCTTTTAGAATGGCTTGATCGTACTATGCTCTGGCTAGAGAAAATATTTGTAAACATTTTTCATTTTTTACAAGGTTTTTTGGGAGTTAATTCAGGAGGCAGAAGGTAAAAATATGGCGTTGCTGATTGTAGTATGAATTTTATTTCGTGCAAAGAGGCAAAGAATCTAAATTTTAGATTTTTAAAACATTAATTTTCATACCCAATTCAGCAATGCCCTCTTTGTTATATAAATTCATGCTTTACCAAAGCATATGGTTGAGGAAATAATGAAATAGCTTGGTTTGTTTTGGTTCTTGGTAGTCAGTGGGCAATAAAGCTAGTATGGCATTTTGTAATGTCTCTAACGCTACATCAACTTCTTGTCGTTTTGGTCTAGTAGTTGGGGGGAAATGTAACGGCTCACCCACACGAATCACTAACTTTTTTCTTAAATAAAGATCATGAGTTCCAACTAACACTATTGGTACTATCGGTACACCAGCTCGCAAGGCGTACATCACAGTCCCTCGCTTCAGGGGAAGGTGCAACTTACCCTCAGTGGTTCCCAGTCGTCCTTCAGGAAAAAGAACTATGCTATCGCCGTGAGCTAGAATTGCCAAAATAATACGGTCGATTTTTCGTAATGTCTGTATATCTCCTCCTGTTGGTACAGTCTTTTCTATCTCTGTGGCTAGCTCAACAAGTTCTTGCTGTCCGGCTTTAGCTGCGGCGATGACAGCGACTTCTTCTTTCCATATCCGTTCCAAAGGAACAACGCCCCCCGCCAAACGCAGGATGAGACGCTTCCACCACTTGTTATAAAGGGTGCGAGCATCACCCAGGAAGTAGTAGTGGGGTTGGGTGGGAAGTTCGGCTAGCAACAGGAACGGATCGATGTGGTGAAGATGATTGACTGCTAAGATTGCTGGTTTTTGTGGTATTCTTTCTAGGTGTTCGACTCTTACCAAGAAAAGAGCGTGGATGATTAATCGCAATACACACCGACGTACTGTAGCATTAATTCTAGGTTCTGGATGTCCCTGATTAATAGCTTCCAGGCGATTGAGAATTTCTTCAATTGTATTACGAACAGCGCGATCGCCTGCCGCTGCTACGCCCTCTTTGACCCGCTTGATGGTTGCATCTGTCAAGGTTGGTAAAGTTTCTGATGGTGTAGTGTTTTCCTGCTGATGGCTAGATTTCAAGTTGGCCGTTTTTTCATCAGCATGAACTGGGGGAGTTACTGCATCAGCTATATCTTTTTGATCAGAGTCGTTAGAAGAATTGTTAATAGTACCCTCTTTGAATTCATGAACCGATCATAATTCTTGATTGCACACTAGATAAATGATCCACAGTTAGAAGCTCTATGATTAATCACAGCGATCGCATAGCGTCTGATCAAGAAGGCACATTCAAAGGAGTTGGAGAACTCGACCTGTATTATCAAAGCTGGTATCCACAGGGTAAAGTTAGGGGAATATTAGCGATCGTGCATGGTCTGGGAGGACACAGTAAACGCTATGATAATGTAGTTGAACATTTGATACCCAAGCAATATGCTGTCTACGCCTTAGACTTACGTGGTCATGGATGCTCACCAGGCCAACGGGGTTACATAAACTCTTGGGCTGATTTTCGCGAAGACTTACGAGCTTTTCTACAGTTAATTAAAACCCAGCAGCCAGGAAGCCCCGTTTTTGTTTTAGGTCATAGCTTAGGTGCAATAATTGTCTTAGACTACGTGCTGCGCTATCCCCAAGAAGCATCTAGATTACAAGGTGTGATCGCTTTAGCACCAGCCATAGGCAAAGTTGGAGTGTCAAAAGTCCGGTTACTTGTAGGAAAGTTACTCTCGCGCGTGTGGCCCCGTTTCACCCTGAATACTGGCATTGACTTGACTGCTGCTTCAAGGAACGAGAAGGTTTTAGCTGCCTATGCTCAGGATACATTACGGCATACCCTAGCGACTGCCCGGCTAGCTACGGAGTTTTTTACTACAGTTGATTGGGTAAATGCCCACGCCGCTGATTGGCAATTGCCGTTATTAATTCTCCACGGTGGAGCAGACCGAGTGGCGTTACCTGAAGGAAGTAAAACTTTTTATCAACGGGTCAGTTGTGAAGATAAGTCAATAGTGGAGTATCCAGGAGCATATCACGAGCTTCAAAATGACCTCAATTACCAAGAGGTGATAGCTGATTTAGAGAATTGGTTGGAACGACATCTACAAGCTGATATTGACTGTTAACAGAATTAGCGATCGCTCACCAGCTTTCTATCCTCTATTTTCAAGCTATTATTGACTACTTTAACTTGCTAAATACTACCACCCTCTTAGGGCTTAATTTTAGAAAATAACATCAATCTTAACCTAAAACTTATATTTTTTTATCTAAATCAACACATTTTTTTGCTTCGTTTTAAGATTAAACGTATAACCTAAATCAAAATATCCTTTACAGACTTTGGTACAACTACAAAAGTCAAATCGCTACATTCAAACCTGATATTTCAAACAGGAGATTGACGATCATGACACAGCAAAATGCTGCCAGACTTTTTCAAGCCGTAAAAGAAGATCAAGCATTACAGCAAAGACTTAAAGCAACATCTGATCCAGAAGCCTTCATCAAGATTGCTCAAGCTCGTGGCTATGACTTTAACGTTGAAGAACTCGACAGTGAAATCAGCAAATTGTCTGAAGAAGATTTAGCTGCCATTATTAATCCAGGATGGGGGCTTAGACACCACATTAATCCTAGATAATTCTCGTAGAAGTAGACGAAAACGCCAGCGCTTTGACTTAACAAGTCAAGCGCTAAAAACTTATTAGCATCAATGCGATCGCTAACTAAAATACAGATTTAGTTATTTGTATTGTCTGAAAAATAAGTTGCTGAAGATTGAGAGTTTTTTTCAACTAAAACAGGTTTTCCCTTTACTCCGCCACAAGTAAGAGTACAAACCTTATAAAGGCTTTCACACTCAAATATTGCGAGAACTAGCTCTTTGCCTGTTTGGTAATAGGATGGTAAAGTTTTCCCTACCTCACATTCCATATTCATTTCATTGAAAAGCCACTGTAACTTCCAAATCCGCTTTTCAGTTATTGGTGCTTGGGCATATTTAGCAATAGCATGATATACCTGCTCTGATATTATCATTGGCTGCTGGAACAAAAAATTTCATCAGCTTTGGTTACAGGGAAGGTAAGTTTCAATCCCACAAGCGTAACGTAGTTACCAGGGTAATCTGCTACCATCCCATGAAAAAAACTGTCCACTATCGCCTTCTTGAAGTTGTTCGATGACAGTTAATAATTGGTCAACGGTTCGTTCCACTGAAAATAACTTTTCCGCAGGTACATTGTTTTGAAATGGATGGGAAAGGCGTGTATCGGTTGTACCAGGGTGCAATGTTACCACCAAAGTTTTAGGACAACTCCTCCCATACTCAATCGCTGTTGTTCGCATAAACATATTGAGTGCAGCTTTGGAAGCGCGGTATCCATACCAGCCACCAAGTTGATTATCGCCAATACTACCGATTTTGGCAGAAATAGTAGCAAATACGCTGCGTTCTCCATGACGAAATAGAGGCAATAAGTGTTTAGCTAGCAAAACAGCACCAATACTATTGATCTGAAAATAGCGCAGTAAATTTTCTGAGTTAAGTTGTCTTAAGCTTTTTTCGGGTTGTAAATTCCCTTCATGTAGTAATCCTACACAATTAATTACTAAGTGCAGCTTGTTAACTTGGGTACGTATCTGTTGGACACATTCACTAATCTGTAATTCGTCAGTAATATCTATCGATAAACAAATTAATTGCTTAGAATGTTTCTCTGCAAGAGTCATTAACTCTGTAGCTGATTCACGTTGACGATAAGTGGCATAAATTTTAGTAACTTTTTCATTTTGCAATAATTTTTTCACAAAACCTAAACCAATGCCTTGATTAGCTCCCATAATCAACGCATTGGTATAATTTATCTCATCGAGAAAAGACATATGGTTAAATTAGGATAGGGCATAGGAAAATAAAAAACAAGCCTTTAGCAACATCTTCAGAGATACTTGCTGGTGAAACTTCGCTATCATGCCACAAAGGTATACCACGCTGCTGAAGCCATGAAACTGCTTCTAACAGCACATCGGAGAATACCACGGTATCTTGTATGGTTGCTTGGCGAATTGAGATGTATATTAAGGTAGGATGTAGTCTAAAAATGCCTATAGGTTTTTATAAACCTCATTATCGTTCCGTTTACCGACTCGGAAAACATCAACTAGTTGGGTTTCTTCATCAATAGTATAGAGAATTCTGTACTCGCCTTGGTCAACGCGGTATCCTCCCTCATAGCCTTTTAGGGTTTTACAGTCCTGTGGTTTAGGACTACCCTGTAATGAGAGTATTTTTGAAACAACCTGCTTAAATTGTTTGGCTTGCAATTTCAACAGATCTTTTTCTGCGGTTTTGGCAATCCTCAGAGTATAACGCTCACTCATTAGAGTATTGAGCAATAACCGTTTCTAAGGTCGTGAAGCCTTCATTTTCTGCAATGGCTTGTCGTAGTTTTGCTGAGTCAATGGCATCCTCTAGGGCTTCTAGTCGCTTTAAGTCCTCTAGCCCAATTACTGCTACCACGGCTTTTCCGTGCCGTTCTATGAGGATGCGTTCCTTTCCGTACTCTACACGATTAATTAATTCTTGAAAGTTGGCACGGGCTTCGGTTGCACTTACAGCGTCTGACATAAAATGTACAAATTTTGCATTTTGTACATTGATCATACCACGCTAACCAACATTCAAACTCATTCAAAATATAAAGACTAAATCTTAAAACCTTTAGTTAAAAGAAAATCGAAAAAGTCTGTTTATTTACCAATACAAAACTTACTAAAAATTCTATCCAAAACTGATTCTGTAACTTCCTCTCCGGTAATTTCTCCTAATGCATGAATTGCACCGCGTAAATCAATTGTCCAAAAATCAAGAGGTAAACTTTCCGTAATTGTTGCTTGCACTTGTTCTAGCGAAATTTTAGCTTGAATTAAGGCTGATGCTTGCCTTTGATTAATCGCTAAATCTATGTCAGCAGCTTGGATTTTTTCAGTTTGAATTATCTCTAAAATTGCTGTTTCTAAAGTATCAATACCTTGATTTTGTGCTGCTATTGTGGTAACAACTTGATTAATTTGATGGGGATATTCCCAAGATGCGATAAATCGCGTCTCTACAAGATCAATTTTATTGATGACTAAAATCAAAGGACGATGTTGTACCTGTGCGTAAATTTCTTGATCGCCTTGTGTCCAACCTGCTGAAGCATCAATGGTGAGCAAAACTAAATCAGCGGCATTGGCAGCACGACGCGATCGCTCTACGCCAATTTTTTCTACTTGGTCTACTGTTTCTCGAATCCCTGCTGTATCTAGCACTTGCACAGGAATCCCCCCGACAATTAACTGAGATTCCACCACATCGCGGGTTGTACCAGGTAAATCGGTGACAATAGCGCGATCGCTCTGGCTCCAAGCATTCAATAAGCTCGATTTCCCAACATTCGGGCGACCAACGATCGCCACTTTCAAACCTGTGCGTAGCAGTTCGCCTTTGTCTTTTGTGGCTAGTAATTTACTGATTTCTGCGGCAATGTTCCCGATTTCTGATATGATAGCCTTATCATCCAGCGGGGGTAGATCTTCCTCAAAATCAATTCGGGCTTCGATTTCTGCTAAAATATTCAAACAGTTAGCGCGTAACTGGCGAATCGGATGAGCTAACTTTCCCTGTAAACCCACCAAAGCAGTTTGAGCAGCTTGAGGCGATCGCGCTCCGACTAAATCAGCAATACTTTCGGCTTGAGTCAGATCCAGTCGCCCATTCAAAAACGCTCGCAGGGTAAATTCTCCTGGTTGGGCTAATCTAGCTCCATTTTCCAGACACAGTTGCAGTACTTGTTGCACTGCCATAATTCCACCGTGGCAATGTAATTCCACCACATCTTCACGGGTATAAGAACGAGGAGCTTTCATAATCAACAGCAGCGCTTCATCTATCAGTTGTTGTGTTTGGGGATGGCGGATATAACCGTAGAGAATCCGGTGAGTTTCCCAAACTTGTTGCCCTGGTGCATGGAAGAGAGTTTGGGCGATCGCGATCGCTTGGGAACCAGACAGCCGTACAATGCCAACACTACCCTGTTGTGGGACAACAGCAGTAGCGATCGCGGCGATGGTTCCAGTATTAGCTAAGAGTTGCGACATGAGCGCCCTTTTTGGCAAATATTATAGTTAACGTAACAAAAGTGCTATGACTCAGGACTTCTATATTAAATGGTAAGTATTTAGACTCTTGAGAGAGTCACTGGCAAGGTAAAATTTATCTGTAAGGTAAGAGTTAGAAGTGAAAATCATAACTCATAACTTTTAGGGAGAGGAATCGAACTGTGGAGTCAAAAATTAACTGTGCTGAAGCTTGCGTCAATGGGTGCATTTTAGGAGATAAATGCCCCAATATTGAGTTTAGAGAAGCAGCCGCAAAATTCATTGAAGATACTTCCTTAGACCAAATGCTACAAATGGCTGAAGAACGCCTGCGAAAAAAAATGACGGAACCACCAAAATGGGTTTTACCTGAAGACTTATAACTTAAGATGCAATGATGCTAAATAGTATTTGGATCTATACCTAATTCTTGCAGTTTTGCCGCCAAGCGATCGCTGCGTTGCTTTTCTTGTTCAGCCCGTTGTATCTCCTGTTGTGCAGTTTCTTCCGGTGTTGGTACTAATTGTCCTTCAAAAGTGTAAAAGCGTAAATTTCTTTGATCAACTCCCAAATATAACTCTAATTGCTGGCTCCACAACCAACCTTGGGGATTAGATTCTATTGGTTGATACTTACCAGCTAACAACACAAATCCCGCAAATTCTAAATTATTTGGGTCAAACCAGAAATATTCTGGTGTGCGAAAAGTGTCTTGGTAAATTTGCTTTTTCAAACCTTTGTCAGTGGTTGCTGTAGAGTCTGATAGCAGTTCGACAATAACGTTAGGGTATTTGCCATCTTCTTCCCAGACAACCCAGCTTTTACGGGGTTGGTGTTCAGTTCCCAATACTACAAAAAAATCTGGGCCTCGGAAGTCTTTTGATTTAATTTGGCGCGGCCTGTAGTAGATAGTAAGATTGCCTGCGACAAAAAAGTCATGGCGATCGCGCCACCACCACTCAAGGCATTTTAATAACAGCAGCATTTGCTGCAAATGGAGGTAACTTTCCAATGGTGGTTCGTCACTATATAGATCCCCTGGAGGAAAGATAACATCTTCTGAGGTTGGTAAATCCTTGGCGATAGACATGGCAGCAAGTCGTCTAGGTGCTATAAGTTTAGCGTAGCAGTAAAAGAAGGGATATCTAGAAGCTTAGTCAAGGCAGATACTTTATTTACAGCCATTGAATGCAGAGATAGAAAACAGCGTTAGCATAGGTTTTTCCCGTTAAAAATGGCTGGATATCTTTACAAATTTATGTGAGAAGATGCACTAGTTTGGGATTAATAGATATGGAATTGCTTCTTCAGAGAACAGGCTTCAAAAGGAAGAAACACCATGCACCAGCAACTTTGTTGTCAAGTTGTCAAAAGTATCCCTGGTAAAAAGACTACTTTTTTAATCACAGTATTAGCGATCGCTACCTTCGGTTCAGCTTGTACTCCCACGCGTGAAAGTTCATCTGCGACTTTACCAAATGCGCCTCAATCGCCTGATAGTACCACCAATCAAGCTGGAGAGGAACAAACAACTATCACAATGTCAGTGATTCCTTGGCAGATTTCAGCGGAACAAGAAAAAAAACTCCAACCTTTAGCTGACTATCTAGCAAAAACACTCAAACGACCCTTTAAATTTACAATTGCCAAGGACTACCAAACAGCTGTTGATCTCCTAGTCAAGAAAAAAGTAGAACTTGCCTACATTGGGCCTGGTAGCTATATTGAAGCTCATCGGCGCGACCCCAAAATAGAGCCACTTGTGGCATCGATTAACCAAGATACCAAACGACCTTGGTACACATCTGTAATTATTGCTAGTAAAGCCAGGGGTATTAAGACCATCCCAGACTTAAAAGGCAAGCGATTTGCCTTTGTTAGTAAGTTGTCAACTTCTGGTTACATCGCCCCAATGGCTCATTTTCAGAAACTAGGCATTAATCCTGAAAAATATTTTGGTTCGGTAATTATGGCTGGTAGCCATGATAAATCAAAACAAGCCTTAGCAAAGGGGAAAGTAGATGCGATCGCGGATGATCGTAGATCATATACCGAACAAGTCAAAGAAGGGAAAATGAACCCCAAAAAATACACAATTATTTGGGAATCTGTACCATTGCCTAGTGTCCCCATAGTCGCTTCTAGTCAAATTTCAGTCGAATTAAAAGATACTTTGAAAAAAGCGCTGATTGAATCACCAGCAGGTCTGATGGATCCTAGTGGAGCAGCGGGAGTTGGATACACTTTAGTGCAAGACGGAGACTACGACATTATTAGAGAGTTTCAACAGCGCGTTTCTAGTAAATGAGGCTAACTAAAATATGCGGATAACGACCAAATTTATTGGGTCGTCTTTGCTCGTCGTGGGATTAGTTACCTCTACTTTGATTGGTGGTGACCTCTTGATCAGGCGAGCAGAACAGACAGCTCAGGATAATCAAGCCAAAAATGCCCAAGCTTTGACAGTTATCTTGCAAATCAACATCGCTTTGAATAATCAGGTAGCTGCGCTCAAAGACATGATTTTGCTGAAGCGCGATGCTTCTAATTTTGTGAAATACCAAGAAGCTTTATCTGGATTTATGAGGGATTTAACTGAACTAAAAAAGTTAAAGCCACAAACAACCTCCGATTTAGCCAAAATCCGCGATCGCCATAGCTTGCTTGCCAATCTAGCAATAGAGCTAACCAGTCAATCTCAAGCAGACAAACCTTTAGAACTAGCTGAATCTCAGCAAGATTTTCGAGTAATCAACGCCTTTTCTAGGGATATTGAACTTTATTTGCATTCATTGACTCAGAAACTCCAGAAACAAGATGCCTTAGCAAAACAGGAATTTAATCAGTTTAAGCAAAATACCCAACTTGCGAGGCAAATTCTGATCTTTTCAATTTTGCTGGTTTTTGTTGGTCAGTTATTGCTAATTCTCTTACCAGTGATTCGCTCGATTCACAAACTGCAACTAGGAGCAGCAAAAATCGGTAAGGGAAATTTAGCATATCGCTTAGATATTCAAACCAAAGATGAAATTGAACAGTTGGCAAATGCGTTTAACCAAATGGCAGCAACTCTGGCTGAATCCTATCACGCTCTAGAGTTGAAGAAAGAACTCGCTGATACTGCCAACCATGCCAAAAGCGAATTTTTGGCCAACATGAGCCACGAATTAAGAACTCCATTAAATGGCATCCTCGGTTATGCTCAAATTCTCCAACAAGATCAAAGCCTAACCTCTAAACAGCAGAATGCTTTAAGAATTATTTACCAATGTGGTTCACATTTGCTCACACTGATTAACGACATTCTGGATTTATCCAAAATTGAAGCCCAGAAAATGGAACTATACAAAAATGACTTCAATTTTCTGGCGTTTCTTCAAAGTGTGGTAGAAATTTGTCGCATTCGTGCCGAACAAAAAACTATCTCATTTATTTATCAACCAAGTTCAGAGTTGCCAACTGGTATTTATGCAGACGAAAAACGCTTGCGACAAGTTTTAATTAACCTTTTAGGTAATGCTGTTAAATTTACAGAACAAGGAGGGGTGAAGTTTATTGTTAGTTTGGTGAATCAACCCTCATCAGTAATTGAGAACGACCAGAAAAACCTTCGCAGAATTCGCTTCCAAATCACTGATACGGGAATTGGTATGAGTCAAGAACAAGTAGCAAAAATATTTTTACCCTTTGAACAAGTAGGAAATACCAAAAAGCAAGCAGAAGGTACTGGTTTAGGTTTAGCCATTAGCCAAAAAATTGTGCAATTAATGGAAAGTACAATTCAGATCAAAAGTGAGCCAGGTCAAGGTAGCACATTTTGGATTGATTTGGATTTGCAAGAGTCAGTCGATTGGATACAGTCTAATCAAGTCATATCTAGTAGCAAAATTGTGGGCATAGTTGGTAATAAAAAGAAAATTATTGTAGTAGATGATAAGTGGGAAAATCGTTCTGTTGTGATCAATTTGCTGGAGGAGATCGGATTTGAAATGGCAGAGGCGGCTAATGGTCAAGAAGGCTTAGAAAGAGCTATGCAATTTTTACCTAATTTGATTATTACAGACCTAACAATGCCTGTCATGGATGGTTTTGAGCTAACCCGTCGCCTCAGACAACAGCCAGAATTTCAAGATTTACCTATCATTGTTTCATCTGCCAGTGTGTTTGAATCTGACCAGCATAAAAGTATCGGCATTGGTGCAGATGATTTTCTACCTAAACCAGTGCAAATAGATGATTTATTACAAAAATTACAAAAACATTTGCAATGTGAGTGGATTTATGAGTCTCTACAAAAACCAGCAAATGTAGGTAAATTTCAGTTAAAAGAAGCTGATAAAGTCACAAATGAATTAATACCTCCTTGCCCGGAAGAAATTGAGCAACTGTTTGAATTGGCAATGAGAGGTAACATCAGAGCAATTCGGGAAAAAGCCGAAAGTCTTAAACAATTAGATGAAAATTTGATCCCATTTGCGGAACAATTACAGCAACTAGTTAAAAGCTTTCAAATCGAAAAAATTAAGGAATTTATTCAACCATACCGAGGAGAAAAAGTATGAGTTTAACTGTTATGGAGACAGGAGTAATTTTGATTGTGGATGATAACCCCAATAATTTGGAAGTGTTATCTGAAGCATTAATAGATACAGATTGGGAAATATTAGTTGCTGTGAATGGTGAAGGAGCGATCGCCCAAGCTGAATATGCCTGTCCCAATATCATACTTTTAGATGTCATGATGCCCGGAATTGACGGATTTGTAACTTGTCAACGCTTAAAGTCAAATCCCCAAACCTGCGATATTCCGATAATTTTTATGACAGCTCTTTCTGAAACTGTCGATAAAGTCAAAGGTTTAAATTTAGGAGCAGTAGATTATATTACTAAACCGTTTGAGCAAGAAGAAGTGTTAGCTCGCGTTAAAACTCATCTAAAAATTCATAACCTCACTCAGCAATTACAAATCCAAAATCAGCAACTTAAACAAGAAATGTCTGAGCGTCTAGCAGTCGAAACTCAGTTACAAATGCTGACTCAAGAATTAGAGCAACGAGTAGAAGAACGAACTTTTCAACTGTCGCAAGCGCTGCATAATTTACAACAAGCTCAGGTTAGTTTAATCCAGCAAGAAAAGATGTCTGCCCTAGGTGAATTAGTTGCAGGTATTGCCCATGAGATTAATAACCCAGTTAATTTTATTTTAGGGAATCTGAGTTACGCCTCAGAATATACCCAAAATTTGATTCATTTATTTGATTTATATCAACAATATTATCCTGAGCCTGAAGTTGAAATTGCTCAAAAAATAGATGAGTTTGATATTGATTTCTTAATTCAGGATTTTCCACAAATCATCTCGTCTATGTACAAAGGCACAAAGCGTTTAGCACAAATGATTCATTCACTGAGACACTTTTCACGCCGGGATGATTCAGCAGTAAAACCTACAGATATTCATGAGGGTATTGAAAGTACACTGTTGATTTTGCAGTATCGCTTAAAAGCGAATCCAGAGCGCCCAGCAATTGAAGTAATTAGAGAGTATGAAAATTTGCCCCTTGTAGAATGTTTCCCAGGGCCAATAAACCAAGTTTTTATGAACCTCCTCGCTAATGCTATTGATGCCCTAGAAGAAAAACTGGGGATTGCAGACTGGAAATTGGAAAAAAACTTTTGCAAACCAATCACCCCGAAAATTTGGATTCGTACTAGTATACAAGCGCAAGGCTCAGCTGTAACAATTCAAATTGCTGATAATGGTATTGGTATGACAGAGGAAGTTAAACAGCGTTTATCTGAACCGATGTTTACTACTAAACCTGTAGGAAAGGGAACCGGGTTGGGTTTGTCTATCACTCGGCAAATTATTGAGGAAAAACATGGTGGAGCTATCTGGTTTGTATCTGAGGCGGGAGAAGGCACACAATTCTGGATTGAAATTCCTTTGACTAGAAAAGAATCACAACCACACAGCTAAGGTAAAATATGAGTCTTGAGTGAATGATTGTGATTCAATTGAACATCTAGTATTATCCAAGCTGGCTACTTTACTAGTAAAGCCGCTTACACGCAGGAGATGGAAAAATGAAGGTTTGGCTTGCCTGCTTTGTAGTGCTATTTGCCTTGGCAGAACTGTTTGACTGGTTACAAGAATTTGCGCTGCCATTACCTATCTATATTTTAGGTGGGGCTTTTTTAGCCGTTGCTTCTAACTATGACAAAATTATTGGCTCTTACTTAAGTGATGCAATTATTGTTGACGCGTCACTCGAACAACCCCAGTTAGATTCACCAATCCAATCCCCTAGCTCGATTTCTTTTAAAATAGCTAGTCCTGTTGAAGATGCTCAACAAAAATTGGAAAGTGGAGAGTAGAAGATGTAGGAAGCAGGGGAAAATAACCTATGCCCAATGCCCAATGCTTCGCTCAATTAAGAATTAAAAATTGAATTGATTTCATTTTTAATTTTTAATTTTTAATTTTTAATTCCTGAAGGGATGCCCTATGCCCATTAACAATTGAAATTTAGGCTATCGCTGCAACGCCGTGATTAGTGGAATATTAGAAAAACTTCGAGCCGTATTGCCGAGAAATCAGGGTTATGGTGATGCTTCTGCCAACAAAAATTGGTGGCAAATTATTTTGGTTACAAGTTTGGGTGTCACTACCTTGGTGTGGGGAGTTCGTGAACTGAAATGGTTGCAGTCTTGGGAGTTAAAAGCTTATGATCAGATGCTGCGATCGCGTCGTGCAGAGCCACCTGATCCACGAATTTTACTGGTAACTATAACTGAAGAGGATCTAGCGCGCCAGAAATGGCCTCTGCCAGATGCCACAATTAATCAGTTGTTATTAAAATTAGAATCTTATCAACCGCGTGTAATTGGTCTAAATCTTTATAGACCAGAACAAAAAAATTTGGCAGTAGGCCTAAAAAGTCAAAACAACATCATTAGTACCTGCTTATTAAGCAGTATAGGTAGATCAGAAATTCCACCGCCGCCTAATTTTGATCAAGACAATATAGGCTACAGCGATTTGGTTCCTGATAACAATGAAGACCAAATTGTTCGCCGTGGTTTATTATTTGCTCATTCTACAGATAACAAATGTACAACTTCATTTTCATTTGCGGCTTTAGCAGCAGTTAGTTATCTAGAAAAACAAGGTTTAGAAATAGATTTTCCCGATGCAGACAATTTCCAGCTAGGTAAAATACCCTTCAAAACCCTCAAAGCAAATTCTGGCAGCTACGAAGGTTTAGATGCTGGTGGTTATCAAATATTATTAAATTATCGCCAAAGCGATCGCTTAGCTCAGCAAGTAACTCTCACACAAGTCCTAAATAATCAACTCAACCCCACTTGGGTGAAAGATCGGCTAGTAATTATTGGCATAACGGCTGCCAGTGTTCATCCTGGATTATACACACCCTATAGCGCTTCACCACAACAACCAGCTAGAACGCCAGCTGTCTTGATCCATGCACAGATAGCTAGTCAGCTTCTCAGTACAGTCCTGGATGGACGGCCTCAGATTTGGTATTGGCCAGACTGGGCTGAACTACTCTGGATGTGGAGTTGGTCAATAGTGGGCAGTATTTTAGGATGGCAACTACGAAATCCTTTGTTATTGCTAGTAGTGGGGAGTATAACTCTGGTTAGCTTGGTGGGGATATGTGTTGGTTTGTTTCTCCTAGCTGGGTGGATACCACTTATTCCCTCAGCTATTGTTTTAGTAATTAGTGGTATTAGTGTCATGGCTTATACCACATATCAAACCCAGCAGCAAACTCAGCTGATTATTCTGCAAGTTGAACAACAAAAAGCAGCGATTGAACAGTTAAATGTCCTCTTAAAAGACACTACAACTACCGCAGACAGTACTACAATTCGTGACCTGCATGTTCATGATAATTCCACACCTACAACACCAGAAAAAAGAACTGGTGATTTACTTTTAGGTGGACGTTACCAAATATCACAAGTTTTGGCTGCTGGTGGATTTGGGCGCACATATTTAGCACAAGATACTCAGCGACCAGGTAATCCTAGTTGTGTAGTTAAACAGTTAATGCCAGCACGTCGAGATCCAAAATTTTTACAAGTTGCCAGAAGGTTATTTAATACGGAAGCAGAAATTTTAGAAGCTTTGGGTAAACACGACCAAATTCCGGCACTTCTGGCTTATTTTGAAGATCACCAAGAATTTTATTTAGTACAAGAATATATTTTTGGGCATACATTGGGTGAAGAGTTACCACCTGTACAGGGTCTACAAAGTGAATCATTTGTGATTGACATGCTCAAAAAAGTGTTAGAAATTATGGTTTTTGTGCATGAACATCGTGTAATTCATCGGGATATCAAACCAACTAATATTATTAGACGTAACCAAGATCATCGGCTGGTGTTAATTGACTTTGGTGCAGTCAAATTGATGCAACCACCTACAAGCGAACAAACAGAATTAGCAACAGTAGCCATCGGGACACGGGGTTATGCGCCACCGGAACAAATGGCTGGTCATCCTCGCTTGTCTAGTGATATTTATGCTTTGGGAATGATGGGCATTCAAGCTATTACTGGGATACTTCCCCAAGAATTGCATCCAGATTCAGAAACAGGCAATATCATCTGGCGAGAAACAACGCCAGTTAGTGAAGAGTTGGCAGGAATTTTAGATAAAATGGTGCGTTATCATTTTAGCGATCGCTACCAATCATCTGCCGCAGTTTTACAAGATTTAAAACGTATTACTAGCTAATATCATGTCTAGCTAATTAATCTGAGTAAAACAAACCAAAACTTTTATTCTGTAACTAATGAATTACAACTTAAGGTGTAAATATAAACTAGCTAAGGATAGATACTTGTATCGAGAGAAGGATGGCATGATACCGTTGTTTACAGCAGCACATAAATAGGCTGTGCAAATCTCCACTCCATGAAATTGTGCATTTTTTATGGTCAACACGCCTCCATCCCAGTTTTCGCCAGATCAATACAAAGTAGATTCTGCCAAAACAGAAGTAGAAGCTTTAATACAAACGCCACCATCGGATACTGAGATAGATTTAGAGTTCCTTTACACCAGAGATATTGAGTTTCGTCAAGAAACACTTTATTTTCTCGTAGTTGATCGATTTTATGATGGCGATCCAGATAATAATGAAGGTTCTAACTCAGAACTGTATGATCCTACTAGACAAGATTGGGGTAAGTACTGGGGTGGAGACTTGCAAGGCGTTATCGATAAATTAGATTATCTCAAAAATATGGGAGTAACCGCTGTTTGGTTAACTCCATTATTTGAGCAGGTTGAAGAATTGTTTGTTGGTAATGCAGCCATCCACGGTTATTGGACAAAAGATTTTAAACGGATAAATCCTCGCTATATTGCAGAGAAAGAAGATCCTTCTTTAAACACCACCCAAGAAGCAAAAAATACGACTTTTGATCGCTTAGTTGCGGAACTGCACAAGCGCAATATGAAGCTTGTGCTGGATATTGTCTGTAACCATAGTACCCCTGACACTAGCGGTAGTAAGGGTGAATTGTATGATGATGGTGTCAAAATTGCCGACTTCAATAATGATGTGAATAATTGGTATCACCATTATGGGGAAGTGCAAAATTGGGAGGACGAATGGCAAGTACAGAACTGTGAACTAGCAGGTCTAGCAACTTTCAATGAAAATAATACTGAATATCGTGAGTATATCAAGTCAGCAATTAAACAATGGCTAGACCGGGGCGTTGATGCACTGCGGGTAGATACTGTCAAGCACATGCCGATCTGGTTTTGGCAAGAATTTACTGGCGATATGAGCAATCACAAGCCAGATGTGTTTATTTTTGGTGAATGGATTTACAGTCATCCTGGAGATGATCGCTCGATTGAATTTGCCAATCATTCAGGCATGACCATGTTAGACTTTGGACTGTGCGTTGCCATTAGGGCAGCACTGGGTCAAGGTTCAGAAAACGGATTCCAGACAATTCAATATATTTTTGATCAGGATCATCGCTACAGTGGGGCGACGGAGTTAGTTACCTTCATCGATAACCACGATATGCCCCGCTTCCAATCGCTAAATCCTGATCCAGCAATGCTGAGAGTAGCGATCGCTCTAATTATGACATGTCGTGGTATTCCCTGCCTCTATTACGGTACAGAACAATATCTGCATAACGATACCGATGGCGGCAATGATCCATATAACCGCCCGATGATGGAAAATTGGGATACCGATACTGAAATTTATCGTTATATTAGGCTACTATCTGGGTTACGGCGATTAAATCCTGCTGTATCGATGGGTAGTCACTGGTCAAAATATCTCACTCCCGACGTTTACTGTTACGTGCGCCGCTATCGTGACTCTGTGTGTTTTATCGCCTTCAACCGGGGAGGAGAAGTCACCCTACCAGAAGTAGAAACAGAATTACCCGATGGGGAACATACCTGTGTAGTGACTCGTAATAAATACGAAGTCAAAGACAGTAAGATTTATGATTTAGGACTCGAAGAACGTGGAGTAATTGTTTTCAGTCACGTTGGCGAAAGAATTAAAGCAGAGACAATTGTACGTGTGCAACTCAACGGCGTACAAACTCAACCGGGTGAAACTGTTGTTGTGACTGGAGATTGCCCAGAACTAGGTAACTGGAATATCAATAAGGCTTATCCTTTAGAGTATATTAACACCAATACTTGGTTTGCAGAGATTCCCTTTAACGAGAGTACTGGCAAGCTGATTAGTTACAAGTATGCCATGTGGCGGGAAGGGCGATCGCCTCTACGTGAAAATCTCGTCAACCGTCGTTGGGTAATTGCTAAAGAAGGTACAGTCAAATGGCGTGATACCTGGGCATCGGGAGAAGAATCTTAGAAAGGATGAAGGATGAAGGTGTAAAATTTTCATCCTTCACTCTTGGGGAATTTTTTTTCAAATGCGATCGCTTTTACACTTAATCAGGCAATACTAAGAAAATACTAAATTTATCAAGTATTTTGATATGCGCCAATTATTGCAATACCTACGTACCGGCTTAATACTGAGTTTAGTTTGTTTACTATTAAGTTGGTCACTTCCTGCACAAGCCGCTAGCCAGATTAGTCCCAAACTAGAAAAACAAGTCTTACAAATTATCCGCGAACACCCAGAAGTACTTGTCGAATCTGTTCAAACATACCAACAGCAACAGCAAGATAAATTAAAGCAAGCACGACAGGTATTTTTACAAGATTTCAACATCAATCCCCAAGCAGTGATTGGTGATTCTCCTACTGCTGGTTCGCCTCAAGCAAAAACTGTGCTGCTAGAATTTTCTGACTTTCAATGTCCCTACTGTGCTGAAGCACACAAAACACTTAAGCAGTTGCTAGCAACACATCAAAATGATCTGACATTGGTTTATAAACATTTCCCCTTAACGCCAATTCATGCTGAAGCATTGCCAGCAGCCCAAGCTGCTTGGGCTGCCAAGCAGCAGGGTAAATTCTGGGAGTATCAGGATGCATTGTTTACAAATCAAAAGCAACTTGGTGAAGTTTTGTATGTGGATATTGCTAAAAAACTCAATTTAGACTTGCAGAAGTTTCAAAGCGATCGCCTGATTGCCAATACTGCTATTGAGCAAGATATCCAACTAGCTAAAAAATTGGGAATTGCTGGCACACCTTTCTTTGTAATTAATAGTTCAAATTTCTCTGGTGCAGTGCAACTATCAGACATCGAAGGTAAACTGGCTAATGTCAGTAAATAGGGTAGAGACTTTAGTGCCTAGAAAAGAAGGATTAAAGTCCTTACTACAAACTTATTAATAGCTATATCCGTCCCCAGCAATAGGAAAGACGTAATCGGAGAACAAAGGAAAATTATGATTGTCACTGCGGCTTTCTTCATCTAAAACTTTGACGACTTTGTTATAAATGTCCTCTGCTTGTTGCGGGGAATCACCAATGCTGGTTAATCCCAATTTACCAAACTGGGACAGACAACCCATAAGATGAAACACTGTGCCTGTTTCATTGCCAGTATCAAAGTGCAGCCTGTGGTGAGCGATGATATCCATCAAATCATTAGGTAACAATCCTCGATAGCGGTCTTTTTGGAGGTTGTCGGTGGCAATGTAGTATTTTGGACGACCTTGCTGACTATAAAATAACCCTGTAGAAAGGTCATAGCGACCAGTTGTTAATAATTTTAGGGTCATAAAAGGATGGGTAGTGCCGCCTTTACGCAGGTTAATTTCGATCGCCTGAATATCCCATTTACCATTACCTTGGTCAACGGTGATAAAATCGACTCCAAAGCGCTCTAATGCACCCTTTTCTGCCAGCTTTCTGCCGACTTGGAATCCCAATTGCTGCAATCGCAACCGATAACTTTCATCAGCGGGAAATCGGCAACCTAGATAAATCTGACCGTCTGGCCCTCCGAGAATTTGGTCATGGGTTGAGACAATTTCTACTTCGCCTGTAGGTGTAATGCGTCCTTGGACACTGGGCGATCGCTTAACTTCCCCTTCCACAAATGCCTCTACAATCGCCCCCAATTCTGGAATCCGCCCTGAAAAGTTCTCCCAAGTCTCTTTTTTAGCTTGAAAGCGCAAACTTGAAAAGCGATCGCTAATTGCTGTGATTCTTTGAACACGAGAACCTTGCTCTGGTGCTACATGCATAATGGGTCTGAGATCAAGCAATGCATTTCCCTCTCCCGAAATACCTTCGTTGAGTTTCACCACCATGCGTTGTAATGTCGGTTGGCGTTCCCACAAATCACAAGCTGCTTGTGCCAAATCTTGGGGATTCCAAATTCTGTCACTGCCATCTGGATGAGGAACTCCACTTTCAGCAAAGATTTGCCGACTACCACTTTTTGTCCCCCAAATTTGTAAATCTGGTGCGGCTGCATACAATGGTACATTTAACTTCAAAGATAATTCTGCTTCCAAGAATGTCGCGTTGTAACACGCCATAAATGATTTTTCTAGCCTCACAGCTTGGCGAATCCGTTCTAGTAATCGGGGACGTTCTAAAATCTTTTCGCTCAGAGGTCGTAAGGAGGAATCATAAGTAGAAAGCAGCAATAAGCGATTACGGGCATGGGAAAAGGGGATTCCGGGTAACAGTTGTAGATAATAATCAATAATGCTGGGATGTAAAGGCATTGATGTGACATAAATCAGCCTAGTGCGAGGATTTCGCAGGCGCATTAAAGAAAATAGTAATCTTTCTTCATAATGTTCGCAGCCTTCAATCTTACAAAGTTCCCGCTGGTCGATACTCAGGGAGGGAATGATAATAATATCCGCCTCACTATTGTCAAATAGCTCGATAGTTTTCCAGCGATCGCGCAAAGTTAACTGAAGATGACGAAACTTATCAACCTGCTCCAACTCGGAAATATTCAACGTCACCATAAACCCTGCCCTGTCGTGATCCCAAATACAGCTTTATTACTCTGGTATATCCCAAAGTCAGCCAGATACTGCTAATTTGCAATACTTCTTTGACTGCGGAGATAAACGCTCTACTTCTGTCATAGTAAGTATTTGTGTAATATGTTGCCTATGCTTCCATAGTAGGAGAAAAACTATATAACTAGTACGAGAAGGCAAAAGTAAAAAGTCAAAAGGCAAAAGAAAGAAGTCTATACCGTAAGCTTTTTACCTATTTACAATGGTAGGTTTATTTACGCCGTGCTGTACTAGTAATTTTCTCAAGATAGAATAATTGCCAAAAATAGAAAATATTATGTATAGAGATGTTGCATACAATGTCTTTGCTTGATTCACTTGGCCTATTCCCTTCTAAAATGAGAAACATTATCTGCGAAATTTACTACTAGTCTTGCTCGTGTCAGAGGGGGGATGATGAACCGTCCAATAATTCTAGGTATTGTCGGTGACAGCGCCGCCGGAAAAACAACATTGACTAGGGGAATCGCTCAGGTACTAGGGCCAGAAAATGTCACGCTCATTTGTACAGATGATTACCATCGTTATGATCGTCAGCAAAGAGCAGAAATTGGGATCACAGCTCTCCATCCTGACTGCAACCATCTAGATATTATGCAGCAGCACCTGTCTTTGTTACGCACAGGACAACCAATCCTCAAACCAGTTTACAGTCATAAAACTGGTACTTTTGAAGCACCACACTACATCAAGCCGAATAAATTCGTGATTATTGAAGGTTTACTCGGCTATTCTACCCGTACTGCCCGTGACGCTTATGACGTTAAAGTTTACCTCGCACCGCCTGAACAACTGCGCGCCAAGTGGAAAGTTAAGCGGGACACCCAAAAGCGGGGCTATACCCCTGAACAGGTATTAGCAGAACTCGAAAAGCGCGAACCAGACTCCGAGCAGTATATCCGTCCCCAGCGGCAATGGTCAGATATAGTTGTGAGTTTCTATCCCCCCAACGAGGAAGAAGATGAAACTAATGGACACCTGAATGTACGTCTTGTACTTCGTCCGACCATTCCCCACCCAGATTTTACGCCGATTATCAACTCTAGTACTGGTAATTCTGAGTCAGCGATCCGCCTCGGACTAGATCGAGACATGAGTAAACCCGTAGATGTCTTGGAAGTTGATGGTCATGCCACCTTGGAACAGGTGAATAAACTAGAGCATATTATGTGTTCTGATATGCCTTACTTACAGAATATATGCGATCGCGAAAGTAACCCAGAACTGGGCAAAATCGCAGGTACAACTGGAGAGACATTGCAAAGTTATCCTCTAGCTCTTACCCAGTTGATTATTACTTATCACATGCTAAAAGCGACGCAAATGTATCAGTAACTAAGATAGGGAGGTCATAATCCAACGCCTGAGCTTGTCCCTCAGCGATTTCTTGTTTAGCACGTTGTGCAGCAGCTACCAGTTTTTGTTGCGTTTTCTGGAAGGATTCGCTCCACTCGATTTCATCTTGCATATCATTAATATACTCAAGAAGATGCTCTGCAACTTGATTCTGTACCTCAATTGGTAAAGACTCCATCATTTTTACTACTGTAGTGATTGCTGCGGATGACATGGTGTGTTGCTCTTATATGAAATACTATTTTTAAAACTACCATCAATCACAGCTTAGCTGCACCAAGCAAGATTTTAGGCTGTTCTCACTCGCCTTTAAGCAAACCGTAGGCAAGTGTATTGAATATGCCGTTTTGAGTTTTCGTATGTTGCCTTAAGCACCCTTCTAGCTTAAACCTGTTTCTCTCTAAAACCTTTACTGAAGCGGTATTGAAATCAAGAACATGAGCAGTTAGGCGAGTCACTTCAAGATTATCAAACGCATACTGAACAAAAACACGGAGCGCATCAGTAGCTAACCCCTGTCCACGATATGGCTTAGCTAGCCAGTAACCAATTTCTGCTCTGTGCGCTTTCCCAACTTTAAAGTCATCCACACCAACTGAACCAATTAAATAACCTTCAGGGTTACGAAGCACAAAAGATATTTCTCTTCCAGTTTCTCTCAAAACCTCAAGCCGATGCTGTATCCACCAATCTGCCGCAGCTTCTGTATAGGGATAAGGTATGACAGGAATTGTATAGGAAATACTTCTGTCGTTGAGATGTTCCAAATAAGCAGTTTTATCTGTGGGGTAAATGCTAGTCAAATGAAAACCGTCACGAACATTTAGTTCCATATCAGAGATTTATGACACATTATTGAACTACAGCGAGTAAATTAACACGGATCTAATCTTAATTATCACGCGCATAACAGCACAATATGGTTTCACAGATCACCTCCGGATTGCTCCTCACCGAATGATAAAATCGCCAGACGTAACACCTTGCTAGTGATGACCATTATTCTTGTAAAGGCAAGATGTGCAAAAAAGAGGAAATTTGTCAAAATTAAATATTTTCTCCAATAAAGATGATTTATAGAGCAAACAAGGGATAACTAAAGATAGTTCCATTTAGGGTAACTATTCTCTTAGTTGTTCTATGACCTATTGCCTCAGAATTGCTGACATACCAACAAACGAGCGTCCGCGTGAGCGATTGATAACCTACGGCCCCAAAATTTTAGCCACAGCCGAGTTAGTAGCAATTCTTTTAGGCACTGGTCAAGGCCCTGGCAAACTTTCAGCCGTGGGTTTGGGACAATATCTATTGCAAGAATTGGGTAAACACCAGCGCGACCCCTTGGCAGTTTTACGAGAAGTTACCCCAGCAGAATTAATGCAAATTCCTGGTATCGGCCCAGCCAAAGCCACAACTATCCTAGCGGCGATTGAGTTGGGCAAACGCGCCTTTCAATCCCGTCCCTTAGACCGCACACCCATCGAAAGCCCAGTTGCAGCCGCAGCAGCACTTAGTCAAGATTTGATGTGGCAAGCACAAGAACGTTTTGCAGTAGTGTTATTAGATGTCAAAAATCGCTTATTAGGTACACAAGTAATTACTATTGGCACTGCAACCGAAACTTTAGCATCTCCCCGTGAGATTTTTCGGGAAATTATTCGTCAAGGAGCAACGCGGGCAATAGTTGCACATAATCATCCCTCTGGTAACGTTGAACCCAGTCAGGAAGATATTGAATTAACACGCCAATTGTTAATAGCAGGGCAGTTTTTGGCAATTCCGCTGCTAGATCATCTGATTTTGGGTAATGGCAACCACCAAAGTTTACGTGAGTTGACGACTCTGTGGGACGAGTACCCCCAAGGAGATTAATAGTGGAGTTTCGACGATCGCTACTACAATATGTTACTTTAACTTTCCTCAACATCTCCCGTAGTGATTTTTGAGAGACAATAAAGATATCAGGAAATGAGGGCTGAACAAAAATAATACCTCTACTGACCCAGATCAGCGCCTCAAATGACTGTAAAAGATCTGCAAAGGAAGGTGTAAAATGATTTACAACTTTACATTATCTGATCCCTCTACCTATCTAATCGTTAAAATCAGTCTGCTAATTTTAACACTATTAGTACTGTTGATAATTTCAGCAGCCCCAGCAATTTAGAGATTAACCAATTTTGACCTCAAATCTCCCAAATATACCAGTCTCTAAGAGATTTGGAGGTGAGATTATGCAGAATAAAAACAATCTCTGGCAACTGGGTGTAGTTTTTGCAACCTTATTAGCAGGTTCGCTAATTCCTAATAGCTCAGTTAAAGGCAACCAAATTTCATTTTCTCCAATTGCAGCTTTTGGAGATACAGCCTATGCAGCTAACATTACAAACTTAGCAAATGGCAATTATCAATTTTGTAGTCAACCTGACCCTAAGAACTGGCGAGATGGAGCTGGAGTTTGTTTCAATTTCAGTAAAATCGGCAATCGGATTGAGGGATATTATGGCTATCCTCACTCAGATAACTTTATCTGTATTCGAGGGACAGTTAACGGCAACTATATTGCAGGTGAAGCTTTAGCGATATCTTGGGGTATTAATCAGTGGAAAAATACACCGGAATCTACATTCAAATGGGATTCAGAAGGAAACTTGACACTAAGTCAAGGAAACATTGTTAATACTGTTAATAGGGGCGAGGATGCTGTTAAATGGATTCTATACCGCCATGCTTTACTAAATACTGAGGGATTTTATCAATATAATTACCCCCGCATGACATCTCCATCGCAACTGTGCGAATGGAAGTTAAAGTAGCAAATTAACTGGCGTGATTCCAATCACTGAGTAACTCATGCTCTTGCTGGGGATGTTTGCATTTTCGGAGTGCTACTTTTGGATTACCAATATTCATGTCTGGAAAAGACTGTTGTTTCTTCTTAGTGGATCTTTTGTCTTTTGTAGTTGAATGAGTCTGTGTTGTTGTCATTGATGAAGTTATCCTCAAAACTCAGCACCAATTTATATCATCAATTTCAAAACCGCAAATTTCTGAAGAAGGATATTTATTTTTACAAGCGATCGCTTAACATAACGTAGAGTTAGCGACGAAAAAATTTCTTATGCCTTCAAAGGTACAGAGCAGACATCCGCATCATCTTAGCACTGCTAAAATTTCTATAATCATTCCAACTCTCAATGAAGGAGAAAATATCAAAGCTGCGATCGCCACTACTCAACCTAGTACAAATATAGAAGTCATCGTGGTAGATGGTGGCTCACAAGATGACACAGTAGCAATAACTCAATCATTGGGTGTAAAACTTATCTCATCTCTCCCTGGACGTGCTGGTCAAATGAACACAGGTGCGATCGCTGCTAGTGGTGAAATTCTATTGTTTCTTCATGCAGATACCCGTTTGCCAATTGGGTTTGATGAGATGATTCGCACAGCCCTACAACAGCCGAGAACTGTAGCAGGCGCATTTACTTTGCAGATTAATGATCCATCTTGGGGTTTGCGATTGGTGGAACGAGGGGTTTACTGGCGATCACATTTTCTGCAAATGCCTTATGGAGATCAAGCAATTTTTTTAACAACAGCGGTATTTCAACAAATTGGTAATTTTCCAGAATTACCGATCATGGAAGACTTTGAACTGATACGGCTACTCAGACGCATTGGACGAATTGT
Source organism: Halotia wernerae UHCC 0503 (assembly GCA_034931985.1). GTDB lineage: Bacteria > Cyanobacteriota > Cyanobacteriia > Cyanobacteriales > Nostocaceae > Halotia > Halotia wernerae. The sequence continues at coordinate 18,277 of JAYGHB010000117.1, read as the reverse complement.
CATTCTCCCTGTGCCAGTTGTTACTTCAGCTCGTAGATGGTTGCAAAAGGGGATCGTTAAAACTACCTTGCTTAACCAAATAGTGATTATTGCTTATTTTTTAGGTATTTCACCAGAGCGTATTCGTAATTGGTATCGTCAAAAACCCCAATAACAAATATGCAATTCTTAACACCCAGTCTTGTGAGTTAAACCACACTCTACTCATCAGACTGGTATTCTCACAGCATATTGTTTTTTATTTTAGGGAAAAATACACAAAATTCAAAATACTGACTTTAATTACAAAGATTATGTAAATTTTCAGCTTTCGGTTTTTTGCTGGTTGAAATTTTGCCTATATTAACACTCAGTAACAACTCAGTACCAATCAGTAAATATCTAATTTAAGTTATGTCCATACCCACTTTTACTTCTGATAAAAGAGGTTATGCTGTGGATAATTTAGCTCTTTTAACTTATCTTGATTCAGTTAATTTCTCACAACAGCCTTCACACCCCTCCACTGCAAGTATTACAAAACGAACAATCGACATTTTAGGAGCAATTATTGGTCTAACAATCACAACCTTGGTAGCGATTCCTGTAATTGTTGCTACAATTATCAACAATCCTGGCCCAATATTTTATTCCCAAGTTCGTTGCGGTTTGAATGGACGACCTTTCCGCATTTGGAAGTTTCGTTCTATGGTGGTTGGTGCTGATAAATTTAAACATTTAGTCAAAAACCAAGCCAAAGGTCATATCTTTAAAGCTGTTAACGATCCTCGCATTACTCCTGTAGGTAAATTCTTGCGGCGCACCAGTTTAGACGAATTACCTCAGTTTTGGAATGTTCTAGTTGGGGATATGAGTTTAGTTGGTACTCGTCCACCAACTCCTGATGAAGTCATGCATTATGAACCACATCATTGGCAGAGATTAAGCGTCAAACCAGGTATGACTGGAGAATGGCAAGCTAATGGTCGTTCCAGCATCAAAGACTTTGAAACAATTGTCAGCATGGATCTAGAATATCAGCGTAAATGGTCTGTAGCTTACGACCTGAGTTTAATTTTAAAAACTATCTGGGTAGTATTCAAAAAAAGTGGCGCTTATTACAATACCTTCGCCAATTTACGAGGGTGAGATGATGATGCTTTAACCATTAACTCCCATTTCTTTGAGGGTTGGCAAAAACAATCAGTCCTAAAAATTCCTTTAAGGTTTCCTACAAGGGTTTTTTAACGTATTGACAGCAGGATAAGGGTTTCAGATGAAAAACCACCTTTTCATCGAAACGCTTATGTATGCTTAATTTTGCCACTTTTGCCAAAATTTATCTAGGCTCTTATTTTGGCAAAGGTATTGTTATTAAGTTAAGTTTTTTGTATCTGCCTAGCCATGACCCACTACTTTTATCTTCTATAGTTCAACCTTTAACACCACTACCAGTTTCTGTGGGTACGATATAACGCTGTAAAAATAAGAATAATAACAGTACTGGAGCAATAGAAATTATTGAGCCAGCTGCTACTAACCGCCAGTCTAAAGAAAATGTACCCGCTAACTTTGCTACACCCAAAGGAAGTGTGTATAGGTTTTCATCTTGGATGACAATTAAAGGCCAGAGAAAGTCGCTCCAAGAGCCAATGAAGACGAAAATAGCCAGGGTGACAAGTGCTGGTCGAATCGCTGGCAACATAATGTACCACCATAAGCCTAACTCTGAACTGCCGTCCATACGAGCAGCTTCTTCTATTTCTTTCGGGACACCCATAAACGCTTGTCGCAATAGAAAAATGCCAAAGGCAGAAGCTAAACTAGGAAAAATTATCCCCCAATAAGTGTTAACTAAGCCTAGCTGGACTGTCAAAACAAATAGAGGAATCATCACAATCTGAAAGGGAATCATGATTGTAGAGACGATCGCAATAAAAATCCAGTCTCTACCCGGAAATGATAGTCTTGCCAACGGATAGGCGGCTAAAGCACAAAATATCAGATTTAAACCTACGGTCAGCACTGCCACCAGGATACTATTATACAAGTATTGTCCAAAAGGTAGAGATTGCCACACGCTAGAGAAGTTATCTAGTGTCGGTTGACTGGGTAATAACTGCGGTGGCGACTGCAAGATATTTTCTGTGGGAGATTTTAAGGCTGTACTGACGAGCCATAATAGGGGAAACAGAGTGATAACTGCGATCGCTCCTAAAATTCCATACCTGACCACAATCTTAAGTTGTGAGTTGCGGCTGAAAAAATTGATCATTGATTAATCTCAATTGACTAATTTGAAATCTAATTATTGCACCTTTGACCCAAGTCCACAGAAACTAAAAAACCTGCCAATCTTTTATTAAAGACTAGCAGGTAGGGTCTTTTATTAATCGGAGCGGCGGGATTCGAACCCACGACCTCCACTACCCCAAAGTGGCGCGCTACCAAGCTGCGCTACGCCCCGGTCAGAATTTCGATTATATTGCAAATATCTAAGATAATCAAGAGGTAAATTTAAAAAACTTTGAGCATCCCAGCTGCTTGCAACAAACCAGGCACGGCAGAAGCATTCCATTTACCTTCTACACAGCGTCCTGTATTGATTATAAAGCGCAGACTGTAAATATGAGGATAACCTTCTACCTCCATCCATAATAAATCGCTTTCCGCTTCACAGGCAATTTTCTCTTCATCCATTAATTCGGCTGTGAGTTGTTTCATCGTGTCTGCTAGCTGTGCCAAGAGACGACAAAATTCATTTAACTCGGCTTCGGTTAACTCAATTGCCCAATCATCTGTACCGACTAAACCTTTAAATTCGGGTGCATTCGGATTCCAGCCAATACGCCAACCAGATCCACTTTTTAAAACACGTTCCATTATTTCTTCAATAAGATATTTTTAAATATTGACAGAATGAGAAAATAATGCGTTGATAAGCATTAGTTGTTTACTTACAGTTATTGGATAATAAGAAAAAGCAGCTTTCTGAACACTAAATTTACGCACGAGTAACTTCGGAAAATGATTTAGAGTAGAAAAACCCCTTGTACTCTGATTTATTAAGATTTTAATCTGCCAAAATTAAGTAAGGGAAGTTAAAAATATGCGGTTACATTTAAATAGAAGAACAATAGTATTTGTAATACTATTGTTCTTACTTATTTCTGTCGCTTTTAGCTTTCTAATTATTAAAAATTTTACTGAACCTTTAGCTGGGGGAAGTGATATAGATATTTGGGAATACTTAGGATTTTACTTAACCAAAAATCTTAGTTTCTCTCCACTACCTATCCTATCTTTTGAGAATAATCAAGTTTTTTATCCCTATGGAACAAATAGTGTATTTCAACCTTGGGGACTTGAAAGAGATATTTTTTACGCTATTCTACACTCATTTGGTAATGGCCCTTGGTTACAGATTTATTACCTAATTACTGTATTAATTACAGCAGTTGGAACTTTTTTACTACTTGTTTGGGACTATGGCTATGCTCGCGCTATTGGCTTTGGATATCTAGTCTCTTATTATAACTTCTATGCAATTATGGAATATCCAGTGCATATTAGCAAAGCTGTGCTTCACTGGACTACTCTGAGTTTTATAGCTGATTTTTTGATAGTTAAAAGAATCATTTCAGGTCAAATACCATCTCTGATATTGATCTTAACAAGAGTTTGTTTACTGATTCTGTCGTTGGGACAGGATATTGGATATATAGCTGGTTTTTCTCTAACTTCTTTGACAATTTCTACTGTCTTCATTGCCTTAGTATTTTGCTATAGACTTTTCAAAAATAATTTCAATGCAAAACGGATTTTTAAAAATGTAAAGATGAACCATAAAAATTTTTGGGCTTATCCTTACATATCGTTGTTTTTAATAATTTTAACTAATATTGTGGGTTATATTTATATACCCTTAATTTTACAAATTATCAGAGAAGCGAAGAAATTTGACTTTACAGGAATAAGTAGTGGAGGTTTATGGGTTCATCCATTGAGGTTATTTATTCCTTTTTTCCCTGGATTGAATCCAGCTAAAGCTGAGTTTCAACAATTATTCGGTGATGTACCAGAAAATATAGGTGCTGGTAGTCCTGGCTGGTTTTTACTCATTCTTGCTGCTGTGGGTTTATGGCAAGCACGTAGACACATTACCATCTACATCCCGTTAATTATAATTTTCCTAATTTTTGTATTCTATAATCCAATTCACTTTCCCACACTTAATATATTTCCGTGGCATACTTTTAATCGAAAACCGATTACTTCTATTTATCCAGTTATACTTTGTCTTTTTGCTCTAGAAGTTAATTTTCATGGATTACGTGAACGTCATAGACAATTGATTTCAGTACTTTTAGTCTGTCTAGCTTGCACTGAACTTTATACAGCTTATTCTCTCAAGTTGTATGAGAAACCTTATCTAGTTGATGATAGTTTTTCCTTTAATCAAAATTTCTTTGATTATATGAACTATGTTAAAAAACAACCAGGAGAAGCTGTCTTAGACTGGCCATTCTGTGCAGTAGGAGGTAATGGAGTCGGCGCAGCAACTCTATGTCCATACTACCACTTCAATTCCGGGATTTACTCTCTAAGAAGATTTCATAATAAGAAGGTTATGGGGCAGTACTTTGGTCGTTTACATCCTGACCAAATAAAACCATATCTTCAAGCAGGATGGGATAAGCTGTTTTTTCCCAATAACATACTTCTTTTCACAGCAAGTCGTCAAACCCGCTGCTTTCGTTCAGAAGAATGGTCTTTCTTTACAGATTTTTATAAGTATAATGATTTTGCTGGTATTAATCTTTATGTCGATTTATTGCCAGAAGATTGTGTTGCAGAGTTTTACAACCGTTTTGGTACTCCTGTTGTAGAAACAAAAGTACCAGCAGCAGGAAAAGTAAAGTTTATTCCTAAATCTCCTGAATTAAAAAATCAAGTTAACTTAACCTTAGGCGTTAGCCTCAAATTTGAACCTCTGCTAAATTTATCTGAATCTAACTTGATAGAAATCAATTCACCTCAGAGTTTAACTGTTACAGGATTAAGTGATATTGAAAAAAATGATCAAGGTAGCAACTGGCGCTGGGCTTTAGGTTCAGAAACCTTGTTGAAATTTAAGCTATCTAAGTCTCAACCTTTAAAGTTGAACTTCAGGTTTATCAACCCTATTGCCCCTCAAAATATAGATGTGGATATTAACGGAGTAGTAGTAAAGATAATTTCTGATCAAGTAGGAGAGACTATTGAGCGTAGCCTTGATTTTCAAGGAATTGTAGGATTCAATCAGATTGTTTTTAGATATAAGGACTGGAATCAGAATCACACAACATTTGCGCCTGAAGATATGAGACCTATGGCAGTTCAATTTACAAAATTAGCAATTTTATCCCAAGAATAGAGTGTGATTCTATTTCTGTTTGATACTATTGCACTAGTTTTGGATGAAAGCGATCGCGTACATGATACTTTTGATCAGAATGGCTGAAGTGTGAAGTCTTTTGTTCATAAAAAGTCGGCGGGAAACTTCATCCCCTTGTGGATGAACGAGGTTGCTCCCCCACCGACTTGGGGCATTGGGCATTGGTGTTCTTCCCCATGCCTAAAAACTTCATCCCGCAAGTGGCGTGGAGTTTTTTATGGTGTTCCCACCGCCCCAGAGTAAACTAAACCCCGTTGCAGATCTAGCGTTAAAATCGCTCCATCTCGAATTACTTCAGTTGCTGTCTTCACACCCACAATCACTGGCACACCAAGCCGCAAGCCAATTACTGCGGCATGACTTGTCAGACTTTCATCTTCGGTAATAATTCCGGCAGCTTTGCGAATTGCCTCGACAAAATCAGCGCTAGTGCGGGGTGCAACCAAAATATCTCCAGGGTTAAAGTTACTTACTTCCATTCCAGTATGAGCTACTCTAGCGCGACCACTCACTAAACCTTGTCCTAGTCCAATTCCTTGACCTAGCACCGCTGTTACCACTTCAACTTTAATCAAATCCGTCGAGCCGGAAATTCCTTGGAGTGTGCCAGCAGTCATCACTACCAAATCGCCCTCAGACAGTAACTGATTTTCCTGAGCAACATTAATTGCGGCTTGAAATGTTTGACCAGTAGAAGGCAGTCCTAGTACTAATAACGGCTTGACTCCCCATACCATCTGTAGCTGTCGTGCGACATTTACATGGGGCGTAATTGCCAAAATCGGTGTTTGAGGACGAAATTTAGAGACATTGCGAGCTGTTGCCCCGGTTTGGGTTAGGGTCATAATTGCAGCTGCTCCCAATTGCTCAGCAATTTGACTTACAGCTTGACTAATAGCATTGGGAATAGAACGCCTAGCATCTCTGAGTTGACGTACTGCTGAGTGCGCTTCTTCCTGCTCAATGCGCTCGGCAATTCGCGCCATTGTGGCTACAGCTTCTACTGGATAATCGCCGACAGCAGTTTCATTAGATAGCATCACCGCATCTGTGCCGTCTAAAATCGCGTTGGCCACATCCGACACTTCGGCACGAGTGGGACGGGGATTGCTCACCATGCTATCTAACATCTGGGTAGCTGTGATGATGGGAATCCCTAAGCGATTTGCTGTTGCAATTAACTGCTTTTGCAATACAGGCACATCCTCCGCTGGTAGTTCCACCCCTAAGTCGCCTCTGGCAACCATTACGCCATCACATAAAGCTAAAATTGCCTCCATTTGTTCAATAGCTTCATGTTTTTCAATTTTGGCAACTACTGGTACTTGCTTGCCTGTACTGAAAATTAGCTCTTTAATTTCGATAATATCTTGAGGATTGCGGACAAAGGAAAGTGCTACCCAATCTACACCTTGGTCTAGACCAAACATCAGATCCTCACGATCTTTGTCGGTCATGGCTTTAACCGAGAGGTAAACTCCTGGAAAGTTCACACCTTTATTGTTGGACAACTTCCCAGGCACAGTGATCCGACAATGTAAATCACCTTTTTCACGGTTAATCTCCTCTACAAGCATTTCTACTCGTCCATCATCCAGGAGAATCTTTGCACCTACGGGAACTTCTTCTGCCAAATAATCGTAGGTGACGCAGCTAATATCTTGTGAGCCGATAACTGGGCGATTTGTCAAGGTGAAGCGATCGCCTTTTACCACAATTATAGAACCGTTTTCAAACCGTCCCAAACGAATTTTTGGCCCTTGCAAGTCTTGGAGAATTGCCACTGGCTGATTTAGTTCAAAGGCAGTTTGCCGAATTAAGCGAATACTACGCTGATGGTCAGCATGAGTACCGTGGGAGAAGTTTAGCCTTAGCGTCGTTGCACCGGCCTCAATGATCGCCTTGAGCATTTCGGGGCTGCTGGTGGCTGGACCAATCGTAGCGACAATTTTTGTCCGGCGTAGAGAATCTCTTAATTGCATAAGGGCTGATTCTAGGGAGCTATCTGGGAAGTTATACTAAACTAAGGGGTGTTTAGTATTCAGTCAATGCTATATCAATGACTCAAGTAGTTAGATAAGGAGTTAGTAAAATAATGGGATTTTTAGAAGTATTTTAAATTGGTAATTATTAATTTTTCCTTCTTATTCTCCTTAAGAATTTTGGGATAGAATACTTATCATACCCTAATCTTGATTACATCCTCCCTCAGAGGGATTTTATCAGATTCACTTTTGAGACACCCTAACGAGCCACAAAAAATTGGTTTCGTCTGGAATCATAGCGTTATTCGTCTGCTTATAAGTAAAAATGTGGATAAATCTTGCCATACAAAAGTTAACGAAAGTTTATTATTTCCTCATATTTATCGTATATTCGTAATATTTGATCAAATAAGGAGTTACGAATGCTCACGTTGGAGGCACAGAAGTCACTGAAAGTCCCACCCAAGGAATTTTTAGCGCCTCCTGGTGATTTAAATCCAACACTGCTACTGTTTTTAGCAGCAGTGTCAATGCTGGCGTTATCTAACTTTGGTTATTGGCTATGGCTATGGCCACACTGGCTATGCTTTAGCATTAATACCCTTGCTTTGCATTCTGCTGGGACGGTGATTCATGATGCGTGTCATCAATCTGCTCATCGCAACCGGGTGATTAACGCCATGTTAGGTCATGGCAGCGCCCTCATATTAGCTTTTGCCTTTCCAGTTTTTACGCGGGTGCATTTACAGCATCATGCCCATGTCAATCATCCTCAAGACGACCCAGATCATTACGTTTCTACAGGGGGGCCATTGTGGTTGATTGCGGTACGGTTTTTATACCACGAAGTATTTTTCTTTCAGCGGCAACTATGGCGTAAATATGAGCTATTGGAATGGTTCGTTAGCCGCTTAATTGTCGGTGTGATTGTTTATATTGCAGTTCAGTATCATTTTTTAGGATACCTACTCAACTTTTGGTTCATTCCAGCGTTCTTGGTGGGCATAGCATTGGGATTATTTTTTGATTATCTACCCCATCGTCCTTTTGCAGAGCGCGATCGCTGGAAAAATGCCCGCGTCTATCCTAACCCAGTCCTGAATATTTTGATTATGGGGCAAAATTATCACTTAGTTCATCATTTATGGCCTTCTATTCCCTGGTATAATTACCAGCCTGCATATTATGTCATGAAACCACTTTTAGATGAAAAAGGATGCTATCAAACTTCAGGATTATTGCAAAAAAAGGATTTTTTTGAGTTTGTTTATGACATTTTTTTAGGAATTAGATTTAACCACAACAAACTATCTAAAAGCTAGCAAAATATACATGACAGCATGAATGCCATTTTTTTAGCAAGTGACACATTTGTGATCATCCCACACTATAAATAGCTCGTCTTCAATGACAAATTATTGTCATTGAAGACAATCGATATGTTAATAATGACAAATAGTAAGTCACTCTACAATTAGAAAATGTTGCTCTTCATTGTTATTTAAAAAATCAAAGCTTTCTTATGAAACCATTAGTACCCGAACTAAACCAACCTAAATCAAAACTAGAAAGTGCTACCACATTAATTAAGCGCTTTAGTGCTGGTGCGGCAATTGGACTGATAATTGCTGCAATACAATGGGGAAGCTATATCTATTTTTTTGATTCGATACCGTTAACTAAAGGCATTATATTCTGTTTGGGACTGACAATCATCTGCGGATTGATGACACTCAAATGGGGTTATAAGATATTGGAGTCCTTGTTGCAGTTATTGGGGTAATTTCTCTTCAGGACTATATCAACATACTTTGTTTGAGAATAGCTTAACGAGATTTCTTGAGTAGTTGAATTTGCCAACTTTCCATTTGAAGATTAGGAGAAATTATCTGCATAGACCAATAACTCAAAACCATAAGAGCTAGCCCAGATACAGCACCTACCATTAAACCAATTAGCAAAGCCGATTTGTGCGGAAAAATAGTAATAGTAGTATTGCTAGTCTGTTTATCTGCAAGTGATAATACCTTTTCTCTAAAAACTTTATTAGTATCGTGTTCCGATGAAGGAAGTTGAGGGACTGTTGTCACACTTATTGATAAAGAATTAGAAAGTAATTCCTGTTTTTGTGGGTAGAGATTGCTGGGTGGTAACAATTCCTCTGGTAGGGTAATATCGCTGTTTTGACTGTCTAACAGCGGTGATGATATGTTAATTCCTAGAACTTCATTAGTGTCTTGCCCAGGTGAAAGAAGCTGAGACCACAAGATAGTAGAGTCATTAGGATCTAACTCCTGTGTTGGTGGGTAGAGATTAGTAAGTAGCAATAACGCCTCTAAAGCTTCTTTTGCTGAGTGATATCGGTCTTGAAAATGGTATTGCACCATTTTGTTTAGTACCGCAGCTAGCCCAGTGCTAACTTGTGCGAGGTCTTGCCAGATAATCTCACCTGTATTAGCATCTTCTGGTAATTGTGTGGGATGTAGTCCTGTTAAGGCTTGAATGCCAATCATGCCCAGAGCATAGATATCACTATTAGGGCGTGGTTTGCCTCGCTGTTGCTCATTAGGCATATAGCCTGGTGTACCAATAGCGATCGTAGTATGTTGTTCCATAGGTAGAAAAATTGAAGTCTTTCCTTGACCTCTGACCAATTCATCCCAAATTGGCTTGACAGCCCCAAAATCAATCAATACTAACCGATTATCCTGCTTTCGTCTAATAATATTATTCGGCTTGACATCTCGATGGATCAGCCCTTGAGCGTGAATAAAATTCAAGATGCTCAAAACCTCTTGCATTAGTTGAAAAACTTTACCTTCAGACCAACAGTAACCAGACGATAGTTCCACACTGAGGGGATGTCCTTCAATAAACTCTTGCACCAAATAGAACTCAAGATTATCTTCAAAAGAAGCTAAAACATGGGGAACGAGGTCATAATTGGTCAATTTTTTGAGCGCTTCTACTTCTCGCTTAAATAGCCGTCTACGTACTTCTACTGAAATAGAATATCTACTACTAGGTAAGAAATGTTTGACTACACGAGGGGGATGAAAGGGGAGGTCAGTGTCTTGAACCATGTAGGTTTGACAAAATGCACCTTGACCCAAGACTTGAACAACCTGGTAGCGCTCTCCTAGTAACTTGTTGCTTAACATGTTACACTGTCCCTAATGACTGTGTTAAGTAATTTTACTTAATAAATATTTATCTATAAGAATTAATATATATTCTTTACTAAGGAAACTAACCGTAAATTTATCAAGGTCTGATCTGAACTTTATAAAAACTTCATAAAAGTTACATTTAGCACCTTGAGTAATTCAGATATTAAGGAGAAAGAATCAGTAAATCAGAAATTTACGCTAAATAATTTTTTTATCTTGACGAAATAAATCACTGGCAGAGATAACAATGACTAATGATAGCAGAAAGAGCATACCACTGAGTCACGATGCCAAACAACTGATCAGAGGCCTAATTATTGGTAAATTACTTACATTAGCAGTTGTGGGCGGGCTGTGGTGGTTATGGCTGAAACCGCGCTTACAAGTGGCTCAAGATACTTCCTCTTCCCCTGCTCAAACTGCAACAAACACTTCTAATAATCTTGCAAGTTCAACCTTTCAAACTGTGACAGATGTACCCAGTGGCTCTTTCAATTATGGTGGAAGTACGGCCTGGGCACCCATTAGACAACTTGTAGATTCTCAGATTCAGCTAACTCGTCCAGAATTTCAGTTAGGCTATGTAAATCCCGCTAATAGTAGTCCTGGTAACGGCTCAGGTATTCGCATGTTGCTCGACGGAAAATTAGACTTTGCTCAGTCTTCCCGTCCCCTGACAGCAGAAGAAAGAGATATGGCTCGAAAGCGAGGTTTCACCCTAGAACAACGTCAGGTTGGCATTGATGCCATAGCAGTAGTAGTCAACCCAGCACTAAAAGTGTCTGGTTTAACTGTTGAACAGTTACAACAGATTTATCGAGGGCAAATAACTAACTGGAAACAGGTGGGCGGGCCAGATCTCATTATTACCCCCTTTTCTCAGCATCCAGAAAATGCAGACGCGCTATTAGTTTCTGGTAAAGAGATTTTAGATAAGCAAGCCTTTGGGTCTAATGTGGAGTACGTCTACTCCACGACTGAGGCTCTGCGTCGTGTTAACCAAACTCCTGGCGGTCTGTATTACGCTTCTGCTCGTGGAGTAGTGCATCAATGTATGGTTAAACCTCTACCTTTGGGTATTACTTCCACACAGCTAATTCCCCCCTACCAAGAACCTTTAGTATCATCAAATCAGTGTCCGCAAAATCGCAATCAGATCAACACAGAAGTGATCAAGAATGGTAGTTATCCCATTACTACTAGACTGTTTGTGATTATTAAGCAGAATCAGAGACAGGAGCAGCAAGCAGGAGAAGCTTATGCCAAATTTTTGGAGACTGACCAAGGTCAAAGGGTAATCAAGCAAGTTGGGTTTGTCCCAGAAATAAGTGAAAAGTCAGTAGCTTCAAGCCAACGAAAGTAAATTAAGATACTTAATAGCGCTTATCGTTGTGTGCAGTACACTCTGGTAGGGAAGAGGGACTAGAAACTAAGCTTTTGCCGCGCTGCTCCCGAAGCATAAGCCGATGAGTCTCAGTGTACTTTAAAATCTGGCAAATTTCTGATTAGATATCTGAATCATCATAGATCCACATCGGCTCAACATTATGAGCTAAACGAAAACCAACGTGCTCATAAAATGAAGCAGCATTGGCAACAGAAAGCAGAATTTGTTGGTGAAAGTCTGAGTATCGCTGTTTTAAACGATTGATAATTTTATGACCAATACCAGAGCGTTGATATGAAGGCAATACCAAAAGATGAGGATAGTAAACGACAAGAGCGCCATCCGAGATAGCATTTCCCAGACCCACAAGAATATCTTGGTGCCATGCGGAAATAACAGTTTCACAGTTGGATAATGCAAATAATAATTGTTCAGGTTTATTAGCGGATGACCAACCGCACTGGCTATAAAGGTAAATAACTTGCTCAGGTGGAAGATGTGAATTTTCTCGTAATTTAATTTCTTGAATATTCATTTAAAAAATAAAAACAAAAAACCAGAATTAATTGATGATATGAAACTTTATAGTAACTCGTACATGACTTTTAGCATCACAATCATGAAACTGCCAAATGTCCCAAATCAAGGTTGATGAAGTTATTTGTATCAAAGGCAGCATCTTTAATTAGTACTTTTCACTTTTTCAAACAAAGTGCGGTAAACAAATTCACCCTTTTTTTGAGTAGTTACTTCCCGTTCTGTAGGAACTGGTAAAGGGTTTTCGTCTAGCCATTCTTGTGTACCAACTCTTTGAAAAGCTGGGTTAGCAGCAAAGCGATCGCGCATTTCTATAGCGATAAACTCCATATCTGATTGCAAAAATACAACACCTCCAATTGTCAGATAATTAGCTAACTCTTCTACTAGTTCCGGTTGCACTACACGGCGTTTAGCATGACGGGTTTTAAACCAAGGATCTGGGAATTGGATAGTGACACGCTGTAAAGTTCCTCTGGGTAGTGAAGATAAAAGTGATAGCAATGAGTTATTCACATTGCAAAACAAATAGTGGAGGTTTGCTAGACCCGACTCATAGCGTAATTTGTTCGCTTCAATCACTAGTGGTTCCCGAATTTCTAAACCAAGAAAATTCCAATTGGGTTCTATTTTAGCCATATTCAACAAAAACTGTCCCCTAGCGCAGCCAATATCTAGATGTAGGGGTTGGTTTGGCTGGGCATAAATTTTTTCCCACTCCAGAGGACTCGCTGGTGTTTGATACTTTTGGGCAAGCGGATTAACATGTTGACGGACTCGGACAGGTGCCAAAGTTGATACTCCTTATAAGTGACAAAAATCAATGGTAATTTTGAGATAACCAGCAAATAATATATCGATGGAATCACGAATTATATAATAATTTGATATATAATTTAAAATAGTTTCCCGTACAAAAACCATATTCAATAATAATATCAAAATAACTCTAAGCTGCTATTCATCAATTAAGAGTAGGTAATTTTTATAGAAGAATTACTAATAAATTTCTTCTTTTTACTCCGTGTTCTCTGCGGTTTATTTACTAAAGTCTTTTTCACCAATTTAAGATCGGACTGCTATATATTAATCTTAAATGTATATAAATATTAAGTATAAATATTCCGAGACAGCTTGACAAAGTAAGGGTTATACTTTATGGAAAAGAGCTTTTTTAACAGCTGGGTTTAAATTTATCTTGAAATCAATGTCATTAAATTTCCGTTTTGCTGTAGTTAGCGACTTACATCTCGCACTTCCTCACACAATCTGGGATCATCCCAGTCGTTTTCATCTAGTAGAAGTTAGTATTTCTGCTTTTGAAAGTGTAATAGAACATTTAACACAACTTGATTTAGATTTTCTCTTACTTCCAGGAGACTTAACTCAGCACGGTGAACCAGATAATCATATTTGGTTACAAAAACGATTAGCGCAGCTACCTTTTCCAGTCTATGTTGTTCCTGGAAATCATGATGTTCCTGTTTTAATGGCAAATCAGCAATCAATTGCTTTTGCAGATTTCCCCCACTATTACAGTAAGTTTGGCTATGAAAATCCACAGCAGATTTACTATACTCATCAATTACTGCCGGGAGTCAGATTAATTGGTTTAAATTCTAACTTTTTTAATCAGCAAGGCGAGCAAACAGGGCGCTTAGACACCAAACAGCTAAATTGGCTAGAAGAGTTACTAGCAGCGACTAACCATGAATTAGTACTAGTAATGGTGCATCACAATGTTGTTGAGCATATACCCCAGCAATCGCGCCATCCCATAGGAAATCGCTATATGTTGGAAAATGCACCGGAACTTTTACAAATACTACAGCACTATCAAGTCAGACTAGTTTTTACAGGACATTTACACGTTCAGGATGTTGCTTGCTCAGAAGGGGTATATGATATCACTACTGGTTCTTTAGTCAGTTATCCTCACCCTTACCGTGTTTTAGAGTTCCATCGAGATAACCACGGTAGGGAATGGTTGCAAATTTTATCTCATCGCGTGGAATCAGTACCTAATTTTCCTGACTTGCAACAATTATCGCGTCAGTGGATGGGCGATCGCTCTTTCCCTTTTTTAGTCAAGCTATTAACTCAGTATCCTCTAAATTTACCATTAGCCCAGGCAAAAGAACTAGCTCCTAGTCTGCGCGACTTTTGGGCGACTATTGCCGATGGAGATGCTTTGGTAGACTACCCCGACTTTCCCCAAAAAGTACGCCGCTATATGCAGACTTATGGTGCGATCGCTGATAGTGGCACACCTACACTGATTGATAACAATAGCACTCTGCTGTTAAACAGGAATTAGGAGTTACCTCCTAATTCAGCACTAATTTGGCGGCAAATTCCGAATACTGAAGTGTAACCATGTATAAACGTACTACCACCCACAGGGCCAATTTCTCCACCACAGAAAAAGCCACCTATGGGGATATCTTGGACATAGCGGCTAAATAGCTCAGAATCAAAATTGGGTTTACCGTACAGTCCTTCGCCACGTCCTACACAGGAAAACATTAAAGCAGCAGCAGCAGAAGGTTCAGTAGCTTGTTGATTTTGATAATGTTCTAGAAGTAATTCCAAATCTTCAGCAGAGGCTTGAGCATCGCGCAGGTGGAATTGCAGACGTTGACCGGGACGGACGACATCACCAATTGCGATCGCCCCGACTGTAGGATCTACTCCCAAAATGCTACGAATTAAGAAGTCTCCCTGCTGCAAAGCAAGCTTAAATTCATCCATTGCCATACCAACAAACAGAGAATGCTGTGCCAACATTCGCTCTTTTTCACTCAAGCTAGAGATCAAATCTCGCAACACGGTTAGCGGTGCTTTTTCATCTAATTCCAAGATGATATTGCGATCAGCTTTTGTGACTTGCATGGGCTGACCGATTGGTCGGCATCCCTGGGCTACAATTGTTTCTAAAACAATATTGCCAGTCAAAGCCAAGCCTACTGTTCCTTCACGATGTAGGCGTTGGTGCAGCCCGCCGCAAGCATCATTACAAAATAAAGCAGTACGACCACCAGAACCCCCAGCGCTAGCCTGTCCCCCCACGATTACCGAGCCAGGATAAGCAAAATCTAACCCTTGTAATAGTTCATTGATTCCTGAAGAGAAGGCACTAGAAAGCAAAATGAACTGAGGTACTGGTGAGGGTGGCACACCAATTAGATCGATCCAAGCATCTGGCGAACTATCTAAATCGGGTAATTCTTCGGCAACAACATGAAAAACTTGCACATTCACCCCTGGTAGGTGACCTAAAGTTAGACTAAGGGCTGCTTCTGCTTCCAGTTCTTGGGTTTGTCCTTTAGCTGTAGTACCAATCACACCACCACCACTACATCCAATGATTACAGGCACTGAAAGCTGTTCAGCCAGCAAGGGTAAAAGCCGGGAATACTCACTTGCAAAAGCAGACGAAATGAATAATAGTCCTAGATCCGCAGGTGCTGTTAACGACGAGACAGCCCTTTCTACTACATCTGTTATAGCTGCTTCTAAAGAAGGACGGGTTGACAGGGCATTTGCCCACTGCATTTGGTCTGCCATGAGTTTTGGGCTTTTTTCTATTTTTGGCTAGTAGTTTTCGATTTTTTGATTTGGAGAAGAGTCAAATCCTCACAATAAATTTGGTGCCAGCCTTGTTGTATCTTCCCTTAGTAATTGCTTGATCTCAGGAAGCTAAGGTTGTCATTTCCTACTACATGCACTAAATATAGTGTATAGTTACGCTTTCGTAGTACTTACTCTATAAAATCTTAAAAGATCAACAAAAATTCAACAAAAATATAGTATAGATACAGCAGGTTGCTGTAACAGTGTTCGATCATCAGGCTACGACATTAATTGAATCAGCTAATTGGGTAGAATGGTGAATGACATCACAAAAAAACAGCAATTTTTGTAGTTTTTCTATACTGGTATTAACACCACACAACGAGATTTAAGCTATGAGCGACATCCAAGAAAAAATCCAAGAAGAAGTTGAACAAGCTCGTACTGTCTGTGATACTTCAGGTAGCAACTCTGCTGAGTGTGCTGCGGCTTGGGATGCAGTTGAAGAAATGCAAGCTGAAGCCTCTCACCAGCGTCAAACCAAGCCCAAAAATTCCCTAGAACAGTACTGTGATGACAATCCCGATGCAGTTGAGTGCCGGGTTTACGATGATTAGAAATTGAATTGGTGAATTTTATTTTCGCCTGACAGGCAAGCAACCAGAATCTGATTACTGATATCTTGTACCTTCACGCTAATTATGTAGCAAATCTCAATCCGCCCCTTTTTTTGATCATCTTTAGTTCTCACTGACGGAAATTTAGATGACCAATATAGACTGGGTAAGGTTTAGGACATAGCTTCTGAGGATTTATCCTCCTCAAAATCAACCCCTAACCCTGAAAAAATTGAGGTTTGTCTAGGCGTGCTAGCTTATAGCCTCTGAGTAAGTTCCCCAACTCTCCCACTTTTGGCTATAAGTTTGTGCAAGATTTTTAGCTTAAGGATCTGCGAGTTGCTTGTTTTTTTTTCAATTATCTGAATGTAAATTTTGTATTTATTCTTTAGACAAAAGTTATGGAAGTTTGGTTTCGCCCTTATGTCTGGATTGACTACCGACTGGCGGTATTATTTATGGTGGTTATTCCTCTGATTCTATTGATTTGGGCGTTTGTGCAAAAAGTGGAAGGCATACAACGCTTATTAACAATTTACTGGCGAGTATCTAGTCTGCTGGCCATTACGGTTTACTTGATGATTGCTCAGTACCCAGTTAGCTTTATCTCTGGGTTAATGGCAAATATCCTGATTCCGATTTCACTATGGTTTTGGGTGGATCTCAACGATGAGATTGATTATCAGCCCAGCGGACTTTTGAAGCTAATTTTCACTTCTTGGCGCTGGGCTATGACAGTTTATTGTATTTTGGGAGCGATCGCCTTTGTGCCTTTTGTGGTTTGTGCCTTGTCTGAAACTGCTATTAAAACTCCCTATTGTCGTGTCTGGTTTGAGGCTCCCTTACTCTTTAAAGAGTATTTCCATTACAATAGTAAACCTGCTTTTCTAGGCTTTCTGGGCATAGTTAGTTTAGTCATTTATGTAGCTTATTTAAGCTATTTTATGTTGATTAAGCTCGGTAAGCAAGGACGTTCAGCTACACAACAGTAAGTACTTAAATGGTAGAGTTCCCCCTGATGAACAATTCCATTGGCAAGCGACTAGAACAATACACTATTAAACGCCCACAAGAAGTTTTACTTGTAACGGTAGAAATCACCGATGGGCAAGATAAAATTGTGATTTTCAAAGGCTTTTCTAGTTCTTTAATGTACCCAACTGCATTTGATCCAGATTTGCCGGTCATACCAGATGGGGCAATAATTGTCAGTGTTGACCGTATAGCGAGTCCTTACAATCCTGAATCACCCCGTTATATCCAAAGAGGACTCGCTTGGGAAGATATGCAAGCTTTATTATCAGAAATGGGCGTTTAACTAATTCGTAATTTTGCAGAAAGGCTGACTTTGAGATTATTGATAAAGCGATGACTTCGACAAGCCGCTTCTCTACGAGACGCTACGCGAACGCGTCTACGCACTTTTAGAAAAAACTAATTCACCGCGGTTTGAAACATCCCAATTCGGTATCAATTAGAGAGGGATATAATTGACGAATACTGATGTAGATATATTGATGTAGGGATAGATTTTCACCTTAACGGGTGACAAGGCAGGTCAAGATGAGACGTAGCAATAATTTGAGAAAATA
>JAYGHB010000116.1:3171-50189 GCA_034931985.1 Halotia wernerae UHCC 0503 | reverse complement strand
TCTGTTGTTCAATTTTCCTGTATTCTCAGCTACAAAATTATATGCGCTTACCCTGCTTGAGTACGAATTTGAGGAAAGGACAAAGCCCATACAGTCTCTTGTTTACCTTGTTGTCCTTTGATAACTTTTTGTTGCAGTTCTGAAAAAGTATTTTGCTCAATGAATACACGATTAAGTTCTATCGTTACCCCATGCAGATTTAATAGATCTTTATCTTTATCTATGTCTATACCTGCTTTACTATAATCATCCAAAGCAATGTAATCGAACCACGCATTGAGAATTGCATCTACCTTGCTAGTTGCGTTCAAAATTACCTCCGGGTTACGGTACTAATTGAAGTTTTTTATGTATTTTTACTAGTTTAATGGGATACCAAATAAAATTAACCTCAAGTATATTTTTTATACAAATTATCAAGTTCCAAATCTGCTTCTTTAGAAGTTGCCATTCCAGCTGCATGACAACTATCAATCACAACTAATAAACGTTCTGCTTTTATTTGCCGTAATGCATCAGTGAAAGTTTCTGCTGCAAGTGCAGAACTAGCAAGTTGATTTGGTTTAATATCATGTTGTAGTAAATAATAATGTTGTGTATTTTTATCTAACAAGCCATGTCCTGAGTAGTAAACAAACACAGTAGCATTGTGATCATTGGCTGATTTTTCTTTTAACCAATTTAGTTCTTCTAAAATTCCCTTTTTTGTTGCATCTCGATTATTTAAAACTCGAATATGCTCTTTATCATTACAATAAGCGCATAATTCGGGATCGATTAAAGCAGCATAAATTGTTTGAGTATCTTTTACAGTCACTGGCAGCGACAGTGGGCTATAACGTGACTCTCCTACGCCAATTAATAGTGCATAACCGTGAGTAAATTTATCGCTCATTTTATCGCACTTTGTCTATATAACTTATACTTAAGTAAGTATACATAGAATATCTTGTTATCTATCTAGATGTAACAAAGTATTAACTAAATCAGTGGCATTTACAATATAAACACCAGCAACCTCGTTGTTAGGAATATCGACATTACCCTTTGTAAAACAAAGTAGTGCAGTCACCCACCGCGCACTTTTTAAGTGTTTTACTTCTGTGGCTTGACCTTTCACTTTGTTAATCAAATCGCCTTCGTTAAAATCAAAGGTATTTCTGCCGTAGCGTTTACGCAGACGACCCCTTTCATAAACTTTAGTGCCACTGTGAGACTTGACATCAATTACATACCAGTTGCCTTGAGGAGAATGTAGCACCACATCTGCATCTCCCCATCTTTTAATTCGGAGGTTGTATTCTACTTGCCATCCTCGATCTTCTAAAGAATGCAATAATCTAGCTACTTCAGTTTCGGCTATAGCACCACGTTGAGCATCACCTGCTCTTTTCATGAGGTGTTGCCCATTACGATATAGATAGTACGAGCCTACTAATCCTCCCAGTGAGAGCAACATCCCTACAAAAGAAGTACCGAAGACACTTAATAACAGTACTGTCCCAATGAGAACAACCACTGCAAAAGCGTAATGTAGTCTTGCAGACTGGCGACGCTCCTTAGCTAATTTACGAATTTGCTCTCCTGGCTGTTTTGTTTGTAGTGACAACTTTCTGTGGTTAATAGTGTTATGTGAACACTGAAAATATGATTACAGAGGATACCATGATGATTGTGCTTCAGGTGCAAGTAGTGAAAAGACTGCCAAGGACTACAAAAGCTAAATTTATCGGCGTAGTATCAGAACTACTGTTAAAATCCAAGTAATTTTTTAGTTCTGATTTTACCAGACTCTTATGAGTGAAACTGTACTAGAGGTTCGCAATCTACAAGTTGAATTTTTTGGTGATGGCAGTATTGTCAAAGCTGTGGATGGTATTTCTTTTCAGCTAAATCGAGGTGAAACTCTAGGAATAGTAGGAGAATCTGGGAGTGGGAAATCAGTTACAGCACTGGGTGTAATGGGTTTATTGCAGACTCCGGGTAGAGTTAGCGGTGGTGAAATTTGGTTTCGTACCCAGGCGAATGCTAACCCAATCAATTTGCTAGAGTTACCGCCTGAGGAAATGCAGCTACACCGAGGCGGCGACATCGCTATGATCTTTCAAGAACCAATGAGTTCGCTTAATCCGGTCTACACGATTGGGTTTCAGCTAGTTGAAGCGATTATGCGACACCAAAATGTGTCAGCAGAACAAGCAAGAGAAATTGCGATCGCAGGTCTACAAGAGGTTAAACTTTTACCTAGCGATGAATTAATCGAACAACAATATATCGAAACAGGGCATCAAGCAAAATTAGCTCAGTTGGTTAAGCAGCACAAAGAAGCCATATTAGAACGTTACCCACACCAACTTTCAGGGGGTCAACTGCAACGGGTGATGATTGCAATGGCAATTTCTTGTAACCCATTGCTACTAATTGCAGATGAACCAACTACAGCTTTAGATGTCACAGTGCAAGCCACAATTGTTGACTTGCTGGGAGAATTGCAAAAAAACCGTGACATGGCGATGATTTTCATCACCCACGACTTGGGATTAATTTCGGAAATTGCCGACCAAGTAGCGGTAATTTACAAAGGTAAAGTGGTGGAATATGGTGCAGCAGAACAAATTTTTAATAATCCCCAGCATCCATATACTAAGGGATTGATAGCTTGCCGTCCCACACTCAACCGCCGTCCTCAAAAACTCCTCACCGTTTCCGATTACATGAATGCAGAGGAAACATCCACAGGACAATTAGTAATTCAAGCAAAAGAACCGCCTCAACCAATAGAAGTTACAACTGAGGAAATATCTGCAAGATTGACCAACCTCAGCGAAAAGCCACCTCTATTGCAAATCCGCGACCTCAAGGTTGGCTTTCCGGTGCGGGGCGCATTTGGCAGCACAAAACGCTACACTATGGCAGTCAATGGCGTTTCTTTTGATGTCCAACCAGGGGAAACATTGGGATTGGTGGGAGAATCTGGTTGTGGCAAAACTACCCTTGGCAGAACTTTGCTGCGATTAATCGAACCCATGAGTGGTCATATCAGCTTCGATGGCCAAGATATTACTACCCTCAAAGGCAAACCGTTGCAAAAACTGCGGCGAGAAATGCAAATAGTTTTCCAAAACCCCTTTAGTTCCCTTGATCCGCGCATGAAGATTGGGGATGCTGTGATGGAACCGTTGTTAATTCACTCTGTGGGGAAGACAAAACGACAACGACAAGAACGTGTTGTAGAACTTTTAGAACGAGTAGGATTGAGTGCAGATGCAATGAACCGCTATCCTCATCAGTTTTCTGGCGGTCAACGTCAGCGGGTTTGTATCGCTCGTTCTTTAGCATTAAATCCCAGATTCATTATCTGCGATGAATCAGTTTCCGCGCTCGATGTATCGGTACAGGCGCAGGTATTAAATCTTTTGAAAGAATTGCAAGATGAATTTCAGCTAACTTATATCTTTATTTCCCACGATTTAAGTGTAGTGAAATTTATGAGCGATCGCATTTTGGTGATGAACCGCGGTCAAATTGTCGAACAAGGTACATCCGAAAGTATCTACCGTGAACCGAAAGAAGCATACACACAGAAATTAATCGCTTCAATTCCTACTGGTAGTCCTGAACGGGTGCAAAGTCGTCATAGTTTGTAGTGGGGACTTTAGTCCCCGAAAGCTAGGACTGAAGTCCTGACTACAAACGAACATTTGTTGTTTGCACCCAAATTGTGTGATGCGATCGCTTGCAGAATTCCTACAGGGATTCGGTTACAATCATTCCAGAGCAAAAAGCAGGTGTAATTATCATGCAGGCTATTTTTTGGAGTGTAGAAGAAGTTGCCCAAAGAGCCAAACAATTTTACGAAAATGGCATTCGCCAGCAAGTTGAGTATGGTGATAATATTGGCAAGATGATTGTGATTGATTCTGAAAGTGGCGAATACGGAATTGATAAAACTGGCGTGGAAACAGCATTAAAATTAAAGCAGAAGAAACCAAACGCCAGATTGTTTACTATGCGAATTGGTTATGATGTTGCTGTTAGCTTTGGTGGTGCAATTGAGCGTACTGTTGAATAATTTATAGGAGATAGATTTTGAAGAAAATGGTTTGGTTTTGTTAGAAAAAATTTCACCTTGTTTGGCTACTTAACAGGCTTCAGGACTTCTGTGGAACACTAAACATCTCAGCAGTTTGTAGTGGGAACTAAAGTTCCCAAAAGCCAGGACTGAAGTCCTGACTACGAAAATTTTTCATACAAATTCATTCCTACAACCAATGATGATGAATTTTAATCTGTCGGCTTTGCATTGTGTATTCAAATAAATCTGTTGATAATGCTTCTTCCACAGGCCAAACTCCTGGTTGATTGAGTTTTCCTTCTAACAGTAATTGGGCAATACTTCCCGTCCCACAGCCAGAAGCTACAGCTGTATTTTCATGGACTAGATTTGAACAATAAACAGCGGTTTCACCATTTTTTAATCCTGTAACTTCTGAACGCACCGCTACCCCAATACCACTAAAGCGATTAGTGACATCTGTCATAAAATGGCTGACATAAGATAAAAATTCAATCATGCTACGCTGCTGCATCAATAGCTTGGGAAAAACGTGTGCTGCAATCCAAGTGAGGTGATTGTAAAAATCGGGAATAGAGCCAAATTTAGTAATTACAGTTTTAATTGATGGGAAAGCGTGTGGTAGTGTGAAAGTTTCTGGCATATCAAACCAGTAAACCCCCCTGCATCCATAGGGAGATGGAAACTCAACTACTTCTCTTTGACTGTAAGGCTTGACTGTTTGCCATTTTTCATCTATCCATGCTGCAAAAGGATGTTGCAATCCTAAAAAAGTTGTCCGCATGACTGTGACACCAGCACCACCAGAACCAGAAACTAAATAACTGAGATGAATCTTTTCTGGTTGATCAAATTGCTCGACCCCTTGACGTACCATACTATTAGAAATGCCAGGAAAAATCCCAGTATTAACAATTGCTGTCACTCCAGCAGCGGCGGCTTGTTCACGATAATTTAGAGCCTTACTGGTATAAGAACGGTGGTCACTGACATCTAGATAGTTAACGCCTTGTTCAATGCAGAGTTTAAGAACATTGGCATCTCGGTAATGAAATGGCCCGGCACAATGGATAACTAAATCGGAGTTAGCGATCGCTTCTTGCAGTCTACCAATTTCTGCTAAATCCAACACCAAAAATTTGACTTTTTCTCCCATAGACAAGCTTATACCCCTGCCTATCTCCGGGGAACGTCCAGTAATCGTAATTTCTGCCTGGGTGTGGGTGGCTAAATCCTGAGCAACGCTGCTACCAATCCGTCCCCTTCCTCCAAGAATCAAAACGCGGTCTGTCATTACTCCGATATGGGTAACACCACTTTCATTTGACCAGTTTTATGTTCTGTTTGTCATCGGTAGCAAGGATGACTTGCTAGCCAATAAAGTAGGGCTTTGAAATTATTCCTAGGTTTTTTACACTATTAGTCTCTGGAAGGATGCAAATCATAAGCATTCTAGATTGTGCAGGTGAGTTCTACAAAATGCTTAATTTTTCTCTTGTTCATTTTTGTTAAGTTATGTTTTAAAAATTGCCTACTTGTGAATAGGCATTGAGATGCATCTGTAGATCTTTATAATATTGGTACTATTTTGGCTTCAAATCAAGATAGGACGCTAAATTGAGGAATTTCAGTGAAAACACGTAACTGTTAATTCGCCGACTTAATTCATGAAAGCAAAGTCTGCTTACTGCTCACTTTGTAAACCAAATTTTTTAGCCATTTTTGCAACTCTGGTCTACTATAGGATTAGAGCAAATAAAAAAGCGATCGCGTGCATATATTGGGCTGATGGGCTAACCAGCGCTAGCTACCTGGTCATTGCTGCTGGTACGTACAGTAGTTTAGGGTTAGCAGCGTTTATTAAGCTTTGGTGAAAAGCTAGTCAAAAATAAGGGCAGTGTAATTCATCACTGCCATTTAGCCACCTACTTCAGCAGTACTGAGGGCAGGTTGTCAGCTATATGTGTCTGTATGATCAATTTCTGAATAGATAGCTTCTGGGGCTAGTTACGTCTAGACTATCCCCTAAATTTGAGGTTTTATCGATTCAGTAATCTAACGAAACCTTTGTTTGGTCAAGTCCTTTGGACTTTGGTTTGGTTTTTTATATCTTGCATTTGCATACTCCACTCACAGTTTACAAATTTAATTTGTAAGCTCCTCGCACACTTTTACGTCTCACTAAACGTCATGACTGATTTTGACTTTATACTAACTATCTGCATCATAGCCGTAGCCTATCTATCCAGCATTTACTTGTGGATATCTATTTCTCATCACTCGAATGAGTAAACTAATTGCTGCAATGTTAATTGAAAGCAAATTTCAATCTTTGCCGAAGTCTGTGAGGGCAAAAACCACTATAGCATTGTGGCAATAAATCAGCGAACAATTAGACACGCATCTTTAAGAGGTAGTCATGTTAAACTCCTGACAGGAGTTTAACCAGATACCAACTTGCACACCAATCTGAGAAATGCTTGTTTTTTTGCCAGATGTTCTTACAAGTAGAGAGATCCAAATTGGCTTACTAGGGCTAGTGATTGGCTCTTTGGTTTTTATGTTTGGTCGTTTAATTGTTTCATTAATTAATTTACTCTTGCAACGTTTAAATTTTATTCCCATTAGTGATATCAACCAAAAATTAATTAAGCCTAATCAAAGCTTAATTATTGTTGTGACAGTGATGGCGGTTGTGGAGGTTATTACATCTTTATTACCGACAAATCGCTGGACTAATCCATTAGAAATTATTACTAGCTTAACTTTAGCGATCGCCGCTAGTTGGCTAGCATCTCAATTATTTAAAAAGTTTTTTGATTTTTATTTATTAAACGCAGCTTTTAATAGTGGACAGAAAATTAGTAGTGAGTTACTCATTCTTGTTAAATGGGCTGCTAATTTAATCATTATTATCCTAGCGATTCTGATTTATGCTCAAACACATCAAATCAATCTGTTAGGATTACTAGCTAGTTTAGGAATTGGTGGATTAGCTGTAGCATTTGCTGCCCAAAAAACCTTAGAACAAGTTTTAGGTGGTATTGTTCTCTACCTTGATCGTCCTTTTGTGATTGATGATTATATTGGTCTACCTGATGGAACTTTTGGGCGAGTTGAATCTATCGGATTGAGATCCACCAGAATTCGTACTTCTGGTAAGGGAACCGTGATGATAGTTCCCAACAGTTCTCTAACTCAAGTCAATATTGAGAACTTTACTGGTGCAAAGAAAGTTATGTCCATTCTTTATTTGACCTTCTATCGAGCTATTAGTAATGAAGAACGGGCTTTAATTCGTCGGGTAATTATAGAAAGTACGAATGATATTTTTGGTATTGACTCGCGGAATACAGAGGTTACTTTTAAAAATATCAACAACACCATAGATCCAGATAAAACGCAAGCCCAAATTGCTTTCTTTATCTTGGGTTCTGGAGATGTTTCGATGGAATTACGTCGTCAGTTGCTAGATTTAGCTACTCAAAGCATTACACGATCTTTGAAAGAGTATGGTATTGCCTTTGATATAGAAGAACCAACAATTTATGTCGATTCGCCGATTACAATTTAGAGATGATAAATGATATTTCACAGATTATTCTCAGATTTCTGCAACGTGATAGCACAATATTAGCCTTGTCTCGATTTGGCATATTTCTGCTTTTCATTCTCATCTCTATATTTATTGGACGATATACACCCACATTAGTGCGAATTGTGATTCGACGCTTTGCACCGCAGCAAGTCGCCAGTATCTATAATAATTTAATTGAACCTATTAGAAATTTATTTAGAATAGCTGGTACTTTAATTCTCATTTCATTATCTTTGGTGTGGATTGTAGAATATACATCTATCCACAGATTTCTTTCTCTAATTGTAGATTTAGCTGTTATTGTTAGCGTTGCATGGTTAGTTTCTCGTCTATTTCGGCAATTTATTCGAGTTTATGGCATTGAATTAGTCAGAAAATTGGGTCGGGAAGTAGACGAATTACTGTTAGTGTTTGAAACACTAGCAAATGTTATTATCGGATTTATTGCTATAGTTAGTTTTGCCCAAAGTCAACAATTTAATTTAATTGGTCTATTAACTGGTTTAGGAATTGGTGGATTAGCTGTTGCTTTTGCAGCGCAAAAAACACTAGAGCAGTTGCTAGGCACTATTGTATTATATTTGGATCGACCTTTTGTACCTGGGGAATATATTCGTTTACAGAGATCTCAACAAATCCCAGAAGGTTTGTTTGGGCGAGTTGAATCGATTGGTATCCGTTCGACTAAGATTCGTACCTCTGCTAAGAGTACATTATTTATTATCCCTAATTCGATATTAGCAAACTTAGAAATTGAGAATATTACACGAGGTAAAAAAATAATGGTTTTACTTTACCTCGATTTTTTGAATGTTCTACATGAAAGAGAACAAGCTTTAGTTCAACAGGTGATTGTCGAAAGTACCAACTCGCTGTTTGGTATCGATCCAGGAAGTACGAGTATTACATTTTTAAATCACAATCATCAAAAGCAGACAACTCGAAGCAGAGTGTCGTTTTTTATTTTGGGTTCTAGTGAAAACTCTCTGCAACTGCGTAAACGCCTATTAGAGCTAGCAAATGAAAAAATCTCCAAAAAGCTAGTTCGTGATGGAATTGAGTTCACATTGCAAGAGCCAACTATTTATGTAGAATCACCTATCACCATTTGAGAATCTCCCAAACTAAAGATTTTATAATGCGGTGGGTGCGATCGCCATTAATCGAAAGAGATGGTAGCGGAAGAGATTGTAGCGGACACTCAACTGAGCCTGATCATCGCCTTCAATAATCATGTCATTGTCTTGCCACATTTGCTCCCATGCCGCAATATGTGCTGCTAATAAACTGGTGTAACTGGCTTCATCAGCTAGTTTTTCGATGGCTGCTGCTATGGGGATGTTTGTATCTCGTGAGGTATATAGGGTGACAATCTTTTCTACAATTACTGTTTTTCCTGGGAAGGACTGGAAGGTAGTTGTTAATCTTGAAGAATCAGCAGCATTTTTCGCATGTATAAGTGCAGTATCGTCTTCCAGTATTAACTTCGCGGCCATCCCCAGCTGAATGCTTGAATGAAGTGTTTGACTTTGTAACCAGATAATTTGCTCTACACCTCCTTGGTTTAAAGTTTGCCAATGTTGGACACCTTGAGTATCTTGTTTGGTGTCAAATCCAACTTCAACTTTAATATCACCTGTAAAATCTATAGATGTGATTTGACAACGGATTACCGAAACGTGTTGATCTGCCAAACTGGCGAAACGCTCGAAGTGAAAATCCAAAGTATGACCCCCAGGAGAGCGCCAACGGACATCACGACTAACTATACCTACACGCAAATCAAGGCGACGTTCATAAGTAATAATTTTTCCAGAGTCCATACTAAAGCGATCGCCCGCCAACGTCACCACCAACGGTAGCCAGTTGGGACAATTTAAAAGTTCTTTATGAACAATAGGTATATCATCATAAACACCTTGAATCAGTGTTGCTGGACAATCTTGGGGATACCCTTCCTCAAAAGTACCTCGTGTTTCTAAATAACCATTACCAAGAGTAAAAATATTTTCTTTGTAATACAGTTGTGTAGGATCAAACTCTGTTTCAATAATATTCCAGTCGTTAGCAACAACTAGTTGCTGATTGTGTGATAGATGAGCGTCGGTAGATACTTCGAGCATGAGTAAAAACCCTAAATATTGAAGCTGTATTGAATCAACTTTGTAAGAGTTTCAAAGTAATTTACTACTTTGTAAACTTAGATATTGGATACATTCGAGGCAGCAATTATGATGTTAGTTAAAGCAGTAAAATTCACTTTTGCATCTCTCTATAGTTAGGTTTAGTTTGTAACTTAAGGTAGAGATAACAAATTGTAAAATTCATGCTAAATGATACATTTACTTAAGTGAGTGCAAATGTCAATATTTTTGATCAATTCTGTTTTAAAAATTGAGGTAAAAAATAGTTCATTGATGCTTTCTATTCTTATAAGCGCTTATGCATGAGAAACTTGCTGACCCATGAATTTGCACTGAGAAGGAAAACTCAAAATTATTGCTCAGATCAATAGGGGCGCTACGGTTCTAAACTAGTTAATTATTGACCTTACTGCTTTCAAGATACTGTCCATGCAACTCCTGAAAACAACCGACAAAGATTTTGAGACTAGATTCAAAACCCTTGTGAGCGATCGCCGGGAAGCTACAGTTGATGTTAGTGGGACAGTACGAGATATTCTCACTGATGTAAAAGTGCGGAAAGATGCCGCAGTTAAGGACTATACTAGCCGCTTTGATCGTTACAATCTCCAGTCTTTGCGTTTAAGCGAAAACTTGATTGCCGAACATGCAGCCCAATGTCCAGCCGATGTCAGAGTTGCCCTAGAACTAGCTGCTGAACGAATTGGGACTTTTCACAACAAACAATTACCCCAAGATATTGGCTACACCGACGCAGTAGGCGTAAAACTCGGCTTAAACTGGGTAGCCCTGTCGCAAGTAGGAATTTATGTCCCTGGAGGACGAGCTAGTTATCCTAGTTCTGTGTTAATGAATGCCCTCCCTGCCAAAATTGCAGGGGTGGAAAGGATTGTAATGACAGTACCCACACCCCGCGGCGAGATTAATCCAGCAGTATTGGCAGCTGCCCAAGTTGCTGGTGTCACAGAAATATATAGTATTGGTGGAGCGCAAGCGATCGCGGCTTTGGCTTATGGTACAGAAAGCATCACCCCTGTAGATAAAATTGTCGGCCCTGGTAATGCCTATGTTGCCGAAGCCAAACGCCAAGTATTTGGCACTGTTGGCATTGACAGCATTGCTGGCCCTTCTGAAATTCTGGTGGTAGCCGATAACCAAAACAACCCAGACTGGATTGCTTGGGATTTACTATCCCAAGCAGAACACGATCCTAGCGCCCAGTCAATTCTGATTACTGATTCTGAAACCTTTGCTCAACAAGTAATCGCGGCCATTGATGAAATTCTTACAACCCTGCCCACCAAAGAAGTTGCTAGTACTAGTTGGCAAAATCATGGGGCGGTGATTATTGTCAACGATTTAGCCCAAAGTATCCCACTGCTCAATCAGTTGGCTCCAGAACACCTGGAATTGTGTATAGACAATCCCCAACTACTCGCCAGTCAAATTAAGTGTGCTGGTAGCGTATTTTTAGGACGCTATACCCCAGAAGCAATTGGCGATTATTTAGGAGGGCCTAACCATGTGCTACCTACTGCCCGTTCTGCCCGCTTTGCTTCTGGCTTGAGTGTCTACGATTTTCTCAAGCGAATTACCTATTTGGAATGCAATCAACAAGCATTACAGACAATAGGCCAAGCAGCCATCACTTTAGCAGAAGCAGAAGGTTTACCTGCCCATGCTGGCAGTGTATCTGTGCGTCTGCAATAATTATCGGAATTTCACACCTGCTTAAGTACATTATCTTAAGTATGGCTCTGTGGCTCTGTGGCTCTGCGGGCGCGTAATTCATAATTTTGGTTTAGCAATTTTACCCATTTCAGTCACCATCGTGAGCAAGATCCGGTTTTTCCCTTGAGCGATCGCTTCTAGGACGTGCTTAATAGCATTGTGTTGGTAATATAGCGATAAGTAGGTGGGTGGGAAAATTTCTAAGTATGTCATTGCGAGTGGAACGAAGTGAAACGCAGCAATCGCAAACATTTCAGTGAATTTACATTTCGTTATATAGTTAGGTTTATTCGTGCATACCTACTTAGCCAGTTAGTTTAGAACATAAACTGATCATAAAACCCGGACACCAACAGACTTTCAAACCTTTCCCCTGTCCCCTGTCCCCTTGATATTACAAATAATGAAACCCTTTATTTATGGTGATTTGACTACCATCTCGAATTGCTGAATAATGGGGAGAAAGAATTTCAATATCTGCTTCGTTGCATTTATCCTGAATGTTCTGATGGAGTTCTGAGTAAATTCTCGCCATCAAGCTGGGCTGATTTGTATAAGCGTTGATTTCATAACTCACATAGAAATCATCCAAACTTGTTTGTAATATAAATGGCGCAGGTTCTGCTAGGATTTGTGGCGTTGCTAATGCAGCATCAATTAGCACCTGATGAACTTTTCGCCACGGTACATCATAGCCAAGAGTCACCGTAGTGTGCAAAATTAAATAATAGGTGGGGTCTTGAGCAAGAGCGCTATAGTTGATAATTTGGCTGGTTAGCACCGTCCCATTCGGGATAGTAATGACGACATTTTTGATTGTGCGAATCCGTGTCACAAACAAAGTTTTCTCGACAATATCACCAATTGCATCGTTAATCTTGATGCGATCGCCAATCTTAAAAGCGCGAGTATAAATTAGAATAACTCCTGCAACAATGTTAGCGACAGCTGCAGATGAACCGAGTGATAACAGAACACCCAAAAAAACCGAAACTCCTTGAAATGCTGGTGAGCCAAATCCAGGTAAAAATGGCAACGCCACTACTAACGCCAAGGCGATAATCAAAAATAATGCTAGTTTAAAAGTTGGTTCTGCCCATTCTGGATAAAATCCAGGCAGAGATAAATTTCCGTTACCTAATTCTCTAAAAATGGGTCGAATAAATTTAATAATATAATAGGCACAAACAATAATTATCGCTAGGAAAATCAGTTTAGGTAAATAAGCAAATAATCTCTGTACAGCACTTTCTAAAGCTAAGAATAAATAATTCCACAGATTTGTGCTAATTTGTCTAGTCCAGGGGAAGAAACTTAATACTAATGGAATATAAATAGAAAGGATTCCCAGCACCAGCACCAGGCGAATTGCCTTAATAATATTATTTAAAATATAGGTGATTCGTGATGCAGGCAAAAGCTCAAAATTTTGAATGCGTACAGCAGGTATGCTTCTTCCTTGCCAATTGCTTACCCAATTAAATATTTTCTTAAATATCTGATTGAGAACCTTGAAAATGATCACAAGGGCAACAGTAGAAATAACTGTGTAAAGAACTCCAAATATAATATTTTTTAAACTACGCTCTTGTCTATATTGGGTAATAGTACTACTAATTTTTTGGACATATTCATTGGCAAGTTGTTGCGTTGTTTGACCTGCTGCTTTTGCATCACCATCTGTAATTGTAAATATAACTTTATCACCAGATAAGATATTTGTTGTACTTAGCTGGTCGGAAATTTTTAAAGAATTAACTGGAACTGTGAGGTCTTTAGCCATTATTTCAATTCTGTGTGTCACCGCCTGCGATCGCTCTGATGCTGAAAACGAGCCAACACTTGCTTTAATGACAAATAATGTTTGATCTCCTAAAACAACAGGAGCGCCATCTATCTTACTAACGGGTAGAGCATTATCCTGAGAATAAGCAAAAGGCATAACAATGATGAATATAAATACCATCAAAGCCAAAATAAATAATTTATTTATAAAAATTTTTTTACTATTAATCATCGATATTTCATTGCTTGTAAAATTCATTTTAATGTAGGTTAAGTTAGTATAGAAAAATATATATGCTCAGCAATAAAGTTGACAACAATTAGCATAAAAATTTACCTATCTTAAATCGTAAATCAATCCTTAGTTTTTTCACTGATACTTTGATCAGCGATGTCAAAGTAATTCGTAATTATTTGGTCAGATCTATACCCAATACGGTTCGGTTTAGAAAGTTATCTGTTGAGGCAAGCCAAAAACCTTAAACTGCGTAGGCGACTGTCACCGAATTACCCGACTTGTAGCAACTCAAATGCCGTCATGGGGCAAAAACTTTTGGACTATTGACTCAACGCCCTCATCGGCTGGGCTGGTATCCATACAGTAAAAATTGAGCCAATCCCTACAGTAGATTCTACTTCAATTCGACCGCGATGTAGCTCTATAAGTTGTTTAGTTAAAGCTAAACCTAGTCCAGTACCTCCGTAGCGGCGGCGGTAGGGTGTATCGAGTTGCTGAAATTTTTCAAACAGCAGTGGTAGTTGTTCTTCAAGAATGCCAATTCCCGTGTCTTCCACTTGAAAGATAGCTGTGTCATCTTCCACCCACAGACGCAAGGTAACACTGCCACCTTCAGGGGTAAACTTAATGGCATTAGTTAATAAATTCCAGAGAATTTGCACCACTCGTTCTGCATCGGCTGTAAAGCGATCGCGCCGGGGGTCAATTTGCAAATCAAGTTGAAGATTGACTTGTTCGCTTGTGGCTTTTTTTAATAGCGGCTCTAAAGTATTCTCGGCAATATTCGTTAAGGAAAATTCTGTAATATTTAAAACTGTCTTGCCAGCCTCAATTTGCGATAAATCGAGGATATCATTAATCAGTTCTAATAAATGTTCTCCACTGTCGTGAATTGTTTGCAGATAATCCCGTTGTCGTTGACTCAATTCCCCTAAAGGCCAGCGTAATAACGTCGAAGACATACCAATCACATAAGTTAAAGGCGTAAGCAATTCATGGCTGATGGTAGCAAGAAATTCACTTCTTAGACGACTAGCAGCCTCGGCCGCGAGGAGAGCATCGCGTAATGCCATTGTGCGCTCAATCACTCGTTGTTCGAGAGTTTCTTTTTCTTGGGTAAGTATTCGCGCCGCGTCCCGCAGAGATCGCATTAATTCAGATTGATGAATAGCGATCGCTAATTGTTCAGCAATTGAAGTCAACAAGCTTTTTTCACTTTCAGTCCATTGACGTGAATCATTGCACTGATGAGCAATCAATAGCCCCCACAGCTTTTGTTCAAACATAATTGGGGCTGCCAATTTTGCTTTGACTTGAGTTTGTCTTAAAAAATTCAACAAACACTCTTCCAGAGTATATGCCTTTTCAATATCATCTATGGCTAAAATAAATCCTTGGTGATATTTTTCCCAGCATTGAGCAGCTTGCCCAAAGCATTTTTTTTCTTTGTAATACAACACTGAGGGAATAGCATCTGTAGCACGGGCTTCATAGACGATACAACCCCCGTATTCTGGGATTGGGGGTTGGGGTGAAGTTTGAGCGTTAACCGCTAACTGTTGAGTGCCAGTTGCTTCAAACACGGGAACCTTACTAAGTTCGCCTGCCGGAAAACCCTCTAACCCTCTTTTTGCAATGCACTCGCTCCTGTTGACTCCAGAACCCTCAAACTTATATATTACTAATCTGTCTAATTCTAGAAAATCACGTACTTGAATGATCGCTGTTGCCATAATTACCGGCAAATCTAAGCTTTTGCGAATCTGAGTTGTTACTTGATTCAATAATCGCTCTTGGGCAATCTGTTTTTTCAAGGCATCTTCTACTGGCTGACAAACATAAGCTTCAGGGTTAACGGCGCTTGGAGGTTCTATCACCTCCTGATTTGGCTGCGGCAGAAGACATTCTAATAACAACAGCGTAAATTTACTTTGGAGCGTGGCATCATTAGGGCGAATCAGTTGACGATAGGATTCGAGATTTTGATGAGTGTCGCAATCACACCCAAACAAGTCTCTCAACTTTGTGAGGAAGGAAGCGATCGCCTCGGAATTAAATGTCAAATCCCCTGCTACCATACCCAAAGGCGATCGCTCCTGCTCTATAGTGCCTAGCAATAGCGCACTAAACCCTTCAGAAACCACCAACGTAAACCTCTGCGTATGCCATTCCGCAGGTATACTAATCCGCGCAACTACAGCTTCTGTGAGTATCAGAGCATTATTCCCTATCGCTTGAGCCATTTGCCTTAATAATTCCTCAAGCTGATTAAATACAACTAAAGGCAAATTTCGAGAAAAGCTCAAATCAGAGGAACTAAGCATTTTCAATGATCTGGTGAAAGAAGGTGGATGCTAAGGTAAAGTTTTTGGCGATCGTGTTCTAACCAACAGTTTAAAACGGTAATACAGGATTATGCATCGTATAAGCGCCACATCGGTCGGATTGAATCAGTCAGAAGATTTAGTTTTTTTAGAACAAACTCCAGCTCCTGTTGTGTTTATTACGGCTGCTGATACCGATATTCAAACCTTAGCAGCTGCATTTCCTCAATTACCCACCACATTTCCGGCATTAAGAGTTGCCAACCTGTTGCAGTTACAGCAACAAATAAGTATAGATACTTACGCAGAGCAAGTTTTAGAATTTGCCCAGGTAATTATTCTGCGCTTATTAGGAGGACGTTCCTATTGGGCTTACGGCTTAGAAGTAGTCCAGGAAATTGTGCAACGTCATGGTACAACCTTAATTGTAATACCAGGAGACGATGGTCTTGATCCCGAATTGATTTCCCAGTCTACTGTGCCTTTGGGTATCGTTAATCAAGTATGGCAGTATTTCAGCGAAGGCGGAATGGAAAACATTGTTAACGCCCTGAAATTAATCGCCGATACTTGCTTAGAAACTTCATTTCATCCCTCACCACCGAAATCTGTTCCCTGTGTCGGTTTGTATAACGGAAACTGGGAAACAAAAAACCAAGCAGTCTTTCCCGACTCCCCACTTTCCAAAGTCGGCATTCTCTTCTACCGCGCTCATTATCTGGGAGGAAACACTAAAGTAATTGATGCTTTGTGTACAGCCTTAACTCAGAGAAACTTACAACCTGTGCCAGTATTTGTTTCTTCATTACGTGACCCCATTGTACAAGAAGAATTGAGTGAGTTTTTTCAACCTAAAGACTCAGATCGAATTGCAGTGCTGCTGAATACTACTAGTTTTTCTCTAGCGCGGTTAGAAACAGAAACACCCCAGACCGACCTATGGGAAAAGTTGGATGTGCCTGTTTTGCAGGTGATTCTTAGTGGTGGATCAATTGAGCAGTGGGAGTTACAGTCGCAAGGGCTTTCTCCCCGCGATATTGCCATGAATGTGGCACTACCAGAGGTGGATGGACGGATTATTAGCCGCGCTGTTTCTTTTAAGGCGGTACAAACCCGAAATCCTGACTTAGAGACAGATGTGGTAGTTTATGAACCAGTCAGCGATCGCATTGAATTTGTCGCTCAATTGGCAGCTAATTGGGCGCGTCTACGCTCTAAATTGCCCCAAGAACGGCGAATTGCTCTAATTTTGGCAAATTACCCCAACCGCAATGGTCGTCTTGCTAATGGCGTAGGACTGGACACTCCAGCTAGTTGTGTAGAAATTATTCAAGCTTTGCAAGCTGCTGGATATCTGGTAGAAAATCCACCTATCCAAGGAGATGAGTTGATTCAACGTCTAACTGCTGGTGTGACTAATGATCCAGAAGGTAGGGAATTACGTCCAATACAGCAAAGTTTGCCTGGACAGGAGTATCAAGAATATTTTGCTTGTTTGCCAGAAGTGGTGCAGCAGGAGGTTAGTGAGCGTTGGGGTTGTTGGGAAACGAACCACAGAGACGCAAAGAACGCAGAGGAGCATCTTTCTATTTCTGGGATTCAGCTTGGTAATGTTTTTGTGGGTATTCAGCCAGCACGAGGCTATGATATTGACCCCAGTTTGAATTACCATGCGCCGGATTTAGTCCCAACTCATGATTATTTAGCTTTTTATTATTGGGTAAGGGAATGTTTTAACGCAGATGCTGTTGTGCATGTCGGGAAACATGGAAATTTAGAATGGCTACCCGGTAAGAGTTTGGCTTTATCTGGTAATTGTTATCCCGAAGTAGCATTTGGGGCGCTTCCGCACCTGTACCCGTTTATTGTGAATGACCCAGGTGAAGGTTCACAAGCCAAGCGCCGCGCTCAAGCGGTGATTATAGATCATCTCACGCCGCCAATGACACGGGCGGAACTTTATGGGGCTTTGCAGCAGCTAGAAAATTTAATTGATGAGTATTATGAGGCTGACAGTTTAGATCCTTCACGTTTACCAGCGATTCGCGATCGCATTCGTCAACTAATTATCCAAGAAAATCTCCACCTTGATTTAGGGGTTCAAAATGAAAACGACATTCTCAAGTTTGAATCTCTAACTTTGAATTTTATCGGTGGTTATCTTTGTGAATTGAAAGAAGCCCAAATTCGTGACGGTCTACATATTTTTGGGCAATGTCCCCAAGGACAGCAATTGCGGGATTTAATAGTAGCGATCGCCCGTATCCCCAATCGTTATTCTGGAGGTATTACCCGCGCCTTAGCTGAAGATTGGAGTCTAGACTTAGACCCCCTGACAACAGATTTCAGCACTGAGTTAATAGCAGATGATTTAAAAATTTTATCTGCAAAAACTCAGCACCCCTGTCGTACCGTCGGGGATGCTGTTGAAGTTCTAGAAGAACACGCAGCCTTATTAGTAGAACAACTCATCACTCAACCCTCAACCCTCAACCCTCAACCTTCAACAATCAACCAAGTCCTCGACTGGATCAGATCCAAACTCCTCCCTGCTCTACAACAAACCCACCAAGAAATTACTCATTTATTAGATGGGCTAGATGGTAAATATGTCCAGAGCGCTCCATCTGGCGCACCTACACGCGGACGACCAGAAGTCCTACCCACTGGGAGAAATTTTTACTCAGTTGATATTCGTGCTATCCCCACAGAAACAGCCTGGGATGTAGGCAGGAAAGCTGCTGAAAACTTAATTGAATGCTACACCCAAGAGCATGGTGAGTATCCCAAAACACTGGGATTATCATTATGGGGAACCGCCACAATGCGAACTGGTGGCGATGATATCGCTGAAGCTTTAGCTTTGTTGGGTGTGCGACCTGTTTGGGATGGTGCAGCACGACGGGTAGTAGATATTGAAATCTTGCCACTATCGATTTTGGCACGCCCCCGTGTAGATGTAACCTTGCGAATTTCGGGATTTTTTCGGGATGCTTTTCCCAACTTAATTGATTTATTTGAGCAAGCAGTAACAGCGATAGCAGCTTTAGATGAACTTTCAGAGTACAATCCCCTGGCGATGCAAGTTCGTCAAGATACTGATTTTTGGATGCAACAAGGTTTAACTTCCCAAGCGGCTCAAGTGCGATCGCGCTATCGGGTTTTTGGTTCTCAACCAGGTGCTTACGGCGCGGGACTCCAAGGCTTAATTGAATCGCAAAATTGGACAGATGACGAGGATTTAGCTCGTGCCTACATCAACTGGAGTTGTTACGCTTACACTAGCGCTGATGCCAATCAAGGTGTTGGGGGTTTAGTGGGAAATGCTGCACCGGAAGCATTTGAGCAACGCTTAAAGCAGATGCAAGTTGTTTTACACAATCAAGACAACCGCGAACACGACTTGCTCGATTCTGATGATTATTATCAATTTCAGGGGGGTTTAACTGCTGCGGTACGTTCTCTCCAAGGCAAAAATCCTCAAACCTATTTTGGTGATAATTCTATTCCTGCCCAACCACGCATCCGCAAACTAAAAGAAGAAATAGCACGGGTGTATCGTTCTCGCGTAGTTAATCCCAAATGGATTGCTGGTATGATGCGTCATGGTTACAAGGGTGCATTTGAAATGTCCGCAACTGTAGATTATTTATTCGCCTACGATGCCACAGCAAAATGTGTGGAAGACTACATGTACCAGGGCATAGCACAAGCTTATCTGCTTGATCCAATAGTCTCGGAATTTATTCACCAAAAGAATCCCTATGCTTTGCGTGATATTGCAGAAAGATTATTAGAAGCATCTCAGCGCGGTTTATGGGAAAATGTAAATATACTGATGTTGGAAACTTTGCGGAACTTAGTACATCAAGCTGAAGCAACGATCGAAGAAACATAATAAAACAAGTAGTTTAGGAAACAAGTATGGACAGTCTTGCGTATTTGCACCTAGCTTTCGCCCATGAAAACAGTGAATCCAATGAACTCGTATCTTTAAGATCTTTGTTAAATCAAGGAGATGCACCGGATTGGAAACGGCTTTCTAGTAGGGCTTGGAGTTGTATGCTACCCCTTGCCCTCACCTTGTCTGTTCTCAGTTCTGTCGGTAGCGCCTTAGCACTGGAAAGAGGTGATCAAGGCCCTTCTGTCAAAAATTTGCAACAAAGGTTGCAACAAGCAGGCTTTTACCAAGCTCCTGTTACCCAAGTCTATGACTTTCCCACAGAAGATGCTGTCCGGCGCTTTCAAAAAGCCAATGGCATCACAGTTAACGGCATTGTGGGAGTCACTACCCTGCGAAAATTAGAAAGTTGGCGCACACAACCGATAAGCAATCAAATTCAAAAAACTAGTACTAGTACACAAGCTAAAAAAACCACTGCTACTACTACTACTTCTACAACCAAAAAAACTAGTACTGCTAGTTCTGTAACCAGCAAAAGCCGTAATCCTGGTTTACTTGTCAAAGGTGATGAAGGTGAAGACGTGAAAACTCTGCAACAACGGTTGCGAGTTGCAGGTTTTTACTACGGTAACGCCACAGGGATATTTGGGCCAATCACTGAAGAAGCTGTCAAAAAGTTCCAAAAGACTTACAAATTAGATGTTGATGGTATTGTCGGCCCAGTCACACTAAGCAAATTACCACCAGTGGGTGTTGGTGGAGAAGATGCTCCCAAACGAGTTGTTGACAAAGATAAACTCACCATTGGCGATCGCGGCGAAGCAGTAAGAGTTCTGCAAGAACATTTGATCCGGGCAGGATATTTAGAGGGAGAACCTAACGGCTACTTTGGCCCCTACACTGCGGATGCTGTACGTCGATTTCAAAAAGCTAATTACTTGGCAGCCAGCGGTATAGCTGGGCCTACTACCAGAGGTAAGTTATATAGCTTAGTTAAGACTGCTTCCAAGAGTGAGTTTAGTGTCCTAGAAATCCAAAGACGACTACGGGACAAGGGCTTTTATAAAGGCCAACTGAATGGTGTAATGGCGGATGACACGAAAAAAGCGATTAAGCAAGCCCAGGAATACTACGGCATCAGCCTCAGCGATATTAGAACCGGAAGCTTTTAGCATCCGCTGAGGTTCGATCAGTACAAGTCCTTAACTGGTTGTTTACCTCCGATCATAACGAATAGGAAATTGCTCAAATTATTAGTTGACTTGAGTAACTCCCCTTTGTGATCTCACCCAAGTGCTAGAGCGGCATCAGTGACCGCTGGCACTTGGGACACACTGCATGAATTGTCATTTGGCAATCAAGCAGGTGAAATCCTTCTTTTTGGGCAGTTTTTGCACCTATTTTTAAAATAGAGTCGTTTTTGAACTCAATAGTCGAGTTGCACTTCACACAAATCAAGTGGTGATGGTGATGGGGATAAGGCTGATTGATTTCGTAATGTTTATGACCTTCTCCGAGTTCTAGCTCTCGTAAAATTCCCATCCGTGCCATCAACTTCAGTGTCCGATAGATAGTTGAAAGGCTAATGCCTTCACCTTCGCCTTCTAGTCGATGATAAAGATCCTCTGCACTGAGATGTTGACCTTGCGGAAGTTCTTGAAAAATGTGTAGAATTGTTTCACGTTGGGGAGTTAAACGCCAACCTCGTTCGTTTAGTTCTGCCTTGAGTGAAGTAGTTGTGTAGACAGTCATACTAATTTTTCTCAACAAAGCCTGTTAGTTGAGAATATAACAAATTTGTGGAGCAGTTTGCAACAATCATAGCTTATTGCGAAGCTTTACTAAATGCTCAAAAATCATTCATCAAAATTTCACAAGGAATCATGTAACAAGTAACCCTACTCTCAGCGCGTTTTGAAAAAATGGCTGGTCAAGTTCCAGTATCATTAAATGCAAAATATTCGCGATACATGTCTCAGGAGCTTGGTAAGGCGAGATCAAGTTAAAAAATTAATGTTTCGAGCTTTGCCTGTACTTCTTCCATTAAATCTTGTCCAACACTTTCAACAAATTTTACCTTTCTAGCTCTTCAATCTAGTGTTTTAGTTTGGTCGGCTAACATAACTCCTCTTGTTTGCATTCCCTCAACAAGTGGAACTTCAAAACTAAGCCCTTTTGGATTGCTAGTTATGGGACACGCTAATTTGATAATTGTAAATCACGGATGTAGGGGCGGGTTTACCGATATCACCATGAAGCATGGTGGATATTTGTCAACTTGCCCTTACTTGTCACTATGGGTAGTACCAGACTCGAACTGATGACATCCTGCTTGTAAGGCAGGCGCTCTACCAACTGAGCTAACCACCC
The DNA here is from genome assembly GCA_034931985.1 of Halotia wernerae UHCC 0503. Lineage (GTDB taxonomy): Bacteria > Cyanobacteriota > Cyanobacteriia > Cyanobacteriales > Nostocaceae > Halotia > Halotia wernerae. The sequence goes on along the minus strand of JAYGHB010000116.1, from coordinate 28,020 downwards.
GTGTCACCATACGATTAAATAGTATAGCAAAACTTCCGGCATCGCGCTAGTATCTTGAAGAAAATATTTTTGAGAACATTTAAATGCCCTCTGGTCAGACACACGATCGCATTACGTTGTATGCTCTACCATTGATAGCGGGTGTGACGTTCTGGCAGACTCGTAGCAGCAATGTGACTTTGTTGGTTGCAGGTGGGTTTATATTTGCGGGGCTAATGTTTGGCCCGGATTTAGATATTTATTCTCTTCAATATCAACGCTGGGGTTTTTTGCGCTGGATTTGGCTTCCTTATCAAAAAAGTTTCCGCCATCGTTCTTTTTTATCCCACGGGCCGATTATTGGTACGACGTTGCGGACGCTTTATCTTAGCTGCTTACTCGCTGTTTTGGCGATTTTTATCATAATAGTTGCTGCCAAGTTGGGGAATACTACTTTTACTTTGCAGGATTTGGGTGAAACTGTGGGGCGATCGCTGACGAAATACAGTACAGAATTTTGGTCTTTGTTTTTGGGACTAGAACTTGGCGCAATGAGTCATTCTCTTAGCGATTGGGGCAATTCGGCATATAAGCGCTTTCAAAAGCAAGGGTTTAGGGGGTTGCTTCCTAGTGGCAAAATTAAGAAGCGTAAAGCAACAAGTCGCGGTCGTCGTCGAGCTACAGTGAGCAAAGATAAGGGGAGAATCACAAAGGATAAATAACTTATGACAAATGACAAAGTTAATACTTTGGCAGCGTTACAGGAGTTAATTGAGGTGGTGGCAAAATTGCGATCGCCTGACGGTGGTTGTCCTTGGGATTTGGCACAAACTCCCGAAACGCTGATACCTTATGTGATCGAAGAAGCTTATGAAGTGGTAGACGCAATTCAAAATGGGGAAAAAGCAGCGATCGCAGAAGAATTAGGAGATTTATTATTACAAGTAGTACTACAAGCCCAAATCGCTAGCGAATCCGGGCAATTTGCTTTAGCAGAGGTCGCACAAGGTATTACCCAAAAGTTGATTCGCCGTCATCCCCATGTGTTTGGGGATATGTCGGTAAAAAGTGTGGATGAGGTACGGCAAAATTGGGAACAAATCAAAGCTGCGGAAAAAGGCGAATCATCCCCAAATAATCAAAAACTTAGTGCTAAACTCAGTCGCTATGGGCGTACTCTTCCCCCACTAACAGCAGCAATGAAGATTTCCCAAAAGGCGGCGGCGGTTGGATTTGAGTGGGAAAATATTGATGGAGTTTGGGAAAAATTTCACGAGGAATTAGGTGAGTTTCAACAGGCTTTGGCTGAGGAAACACCTGCAAGACAACAAGCAGAATTAGGCGATTTACTATTTGCGGTGATTCAGTTAGCCCGTTGGTATAATCTTGACCCTAGTGCCGCTTTACAAGGCACAAATCAGCGATTTGTCCAGCGGTTACAAAAAATGGAAACGGTTAGTGATCGCCCCCTTACTGATTACAGTTTGGATGAGTTGGAAACTCTCTGGCAACAGGCAAAAGCCCAACTAGCCAAAGAGCAGTAAAAGCCGTTGGGTTTTGGTAGTTAATGATTCCCAACCGGGGAGTTTTGAGATTTTTCTGTTGGCAAACTTGGCGAAGAACTTTAGCTGTCTCTGGACTGAGAGTTTCTATTTCCGTTATCTGGTAAAGCCAGCGTTGGGTTAAATCCATCAAAAATGGAGATAGGGAAAAGGCAGCGATATTGAAAATTAGTGTAATACCAATAGCGATCGCCATTCCTTGGAGTGGATCGTTGCTACGTGACAACTCCCGTCACTGACTCGGAGTACCAAGTACAGAGAGGGACAGGCGATCGCTAATATTTTGGTATAAAATAGTGCAATGGCGTTTGCTTTTTGGTTAATATGGCAACACAGTAAATATCAAAATCATGGCTGAAACTGGCAGAATCAGGGTTGCTAAAGATAAGGCTGAGTTGGTGAAGGATTTAACATCTTCAGATGGTGGAACAGGCCTTTTTCAGACTTTTGCTGATGTGATTGTGTTTGCAGCAGCTTTGGGCGCAAAGCATAAAAAACGCGTACCTTTAGGAGAAATTTCTAAAAGAGAACCATCGCCAATCAGAATAGAGTATTTTGCCTCAATGGGAAATGATATTTTAATAAAATTGTTAGCAATTAATGAAACTAAAGATATCAAAACACTATCTCTTAATGAAGAAGAATATGAAAGACAACGTAATTATATATTTGAGGAGTACGCTAACGGTGGACTGGAAATCTTGCAAAATGAGTTGCGTGGCTCAGTAGATTATGCAGAGCGCATTTTATTATTTCTTAGTTATGAGCGAATGAATAATGATGAACAAGATGAGGAATTTAATTTAAGCAAATTCCTCTCTTGATTTTTAAGTTATGCTTATAAGCATTGTTACTATTGTCGTTTATTTGAGACATAAAAATAATTGTACAAATTGGCAGATGTTAGCAAACATGATATGCAACCCTTATGGACTGTAGCATCGGTAAAAACCACACTGCAAAATTCTTACTTAAGTTTGCTAGTTCAATATATTTGGTAATCCTACCTCCTTGGGTTCAACAAATTTGCCATCAAAACTTATAGTTTTATCTTCCACAGTCCTAGCATCCGCCAAAGACTTACGAAGTTCAGCACGTTCGATTTGATCTTGAATTCCACCCAGGATATAAACCAATAACTTCGCCGCTAAATCTCGGCCAGAAACCTGCACTCGCTTTTTATTTGGGTCATACAAAACGCCATACCACAGAGATTGGGGATATTCCATCCCACTAAAACCCCCTTGCTGGTCAAACTTCCGCAGTTTTTTAAAGATATCGACCAGGGAGAAACCTTTCTTAAACACTAAAATTCCCAACGCTTGCGCCAACGCAACTTGAGCAACTGGACGAAAAAGCATATTTCCTTCACCTCCATCCTTCTCAAAGCTGAAGCGTCGCAAAGCTGGTGTATCCTCGTGTTCTAAAATCTTATAACTAGAAAGACTTGCTAAATAATCAAATAGCTTTCTGAATTCCTCAATTCCCTGCTCAAGTTCTTCATCCTCTGGTCGCATGGGAATTAGACCTTTCTCCAAAGGTTTCCAGTGAGGGAACTTTTGACCCAAATATCGCTCAGACATATCTTGCAGAGCTTGTAATGTCGTCAAAACTGTAGAATTGGAAGCTACCGTTGCACTATTCCAATTAACACGGGGTTTGCGCTCTTGTTGTTGTTCTAACAGTGGATGTGTAACTGCAATTTTTCTAGCAGCGATCGCAAAACCATCATCTTCATTCAACTGTGTTAGCTGACCTTTAGTCAACGGTGCAGCCATCAGGTTGACATGAACAAAAATCGATCTCACCCTCCGCCTCGCTTGGGTGCGAGTTTCCCCAGCCGCTACCGCACAGATGAACTCTATACCAATTTTTTCCTTGGGTAAATTTTGCAAGTAAGCAAGGTCTACTTGGTACTTTTCTATCAAATCATTGACTGTAATAAAACTGTCACCAGCACCTTTATCTTTTTTATAGCGCTGGAGTTTACGAGTTTTAATTAATTCCATCAATCCTTGAACTCCCATTAATCGGTGTTGACCATCTAGTGCATATATGGTTACATCATCCTCAGAAATATTTAGCAGACCGACTTTAGCGTCTTTATCTAGAGAAATAAAATCAGTAGTAGATTTTGTAGCGCGTCCTTCGCTATCCCACTCAGCAGCTTTGGGATTATCCACCCACGGTTGATTAATTACTACCAGCACCGGAGGAAATTTGTGATTTTGTCGAGCTGCTAAATACTGCACTAACGGTGCTTGACGTGACCAATCAAGGGGACGTTGCTGAATTTCATCAATGCTATCTGCGTCAATCTCGACATTCTCAGTCTCTGGATTATATTTTTTTTGAAATAGAGGTAAGCCAGAGGCGAAGTGAACCCGACCTGCAAACCATTCCAAGGTAACAGAGCTAACATAAGCTTCAGTACCACCCATCTCGGTTTTTTGCACGAGAATCTGATCTTTTCTTCCTAAAAACTTCTCTAGGAGTAAAGCTAGTACCTGTTTTTCCTTGTTTTCTCGTTCCAGGTAATCTCTAGCGATGTCAGCAGTTGGGTCAGATGCACTATCTTTCATGTTAAATTTTAAAAACAGAATAGTATTATGTAGTTTAATTATCCAAAAAATTGGATATTAGTAGTAAAGTTTTTAAAAACTCTTTTTTAGCCCACGGAGGTGGTCTTTCCTTCTGTGTAGCTCTGATATTACAAGTATTTCCAGAGAGAAGGAGAAATGACTACAGCACAACAACCAGAAAATAAAGCGAAAAATGCGGTCTTGGGCTTTGTCCAAGAGGAGCAATTTTTCAAGACAGGTCAGCAAGCACGTACTGTAGCAGAGTTAGTGGACTATATCCAAGCTCTCACCATTGAAATTCAAGAATTGTATTGTTTAGATGAGATACCTTGGGTGGTGGGCTATTCGGGCGGAAAAGATAGTACTGCAACTTTACAGCTGATTTGGAATGCGATCGCAGCACTCCCACCAAAAAAAAGAACTAAAACAATTTACGTTATTACTACAGACACACTGGTAGAGAATCCTATCGTTGCTGCGTGGGTACGCAATTCTTTAAAACAGATGAAAGTTGCTGCTAAAGAACAGGGAATGCCATTTGAACCCCACTTGCTACAGCCATATTTTAAAGAAACATTTTGGGTAGGTTTGATTGGTAAAGGTTATCCAGCACCAAGAGGAAAATTTCGTTGGTGTACAGAACGCCTCAAGATTAATCCCTCTAATCGTTTTATTCGTGATGTAATTCGAGCTAGTGGGGAAGCTATTGTTGTGTTGGGTACTCGCAAAGCTGAAAGCACAAAACGTGCTAGCCGAATGAAAAAATTGGAAGCCCAGAGGGTACGCGATCACCTCAGTCCTAATATGAATTTGCCAAATTCTCTAGTTTATAGCCCTATTGAAGACTGGCAAAATGATGAAGTCTGGATTTATTTAATGCAGTGGGAAAACCCTTGGGGTTACAGCAATAAAGATTTATTCAGCATGTATAGAGGTGCTTCTGCTGATAATGAATGTCCTTTAGTTGTTGATACATCTACCCCTAGTTGTGGTAGTTCTCGTTTTGGTTGCTGGGTTTGCACGCTGGTTAGTCAAGATAAATCTCTAGCGGCTATGATTCAAAATGACGAAGAGAAAGAGTGGATGCAACCTCTACTTGATTTTCGTAAAGAATTAGATGCAGAAGAGACCCGCGATCGCCGAGATTTCCGACGCAGAAATGGAGATGTTCAACTTTATGAGCGTAATTTAGAAGGAGAGAGATCCGTTGAACCTATTCCTGGCCCATATCTTAAACAAGCGCGGGAGGATTGGTTAAGAAAGCTGCTGACAGTGGAAAAACGAATTCATTATACAGCACCAGAAAATATGCGCGATATTACCCTAATTACCTTAGAAGAACTTAGTGAGATTCGCCGTATCTGGCTAGAAGAAAGACACGAATTTGATGATAGTTTACCTCGCATTTATCAAGAAGTGACTGGTGAAGAATTTAAAGATCCCCGTCCTGGTGCTGACTATAGCCTACTAGGTAGCGATGAATGGGTTGTGTTAGAGGAAATCTGTGAAGATGATGCCATGCACTTAGAACTCATGGCGAAACTGTTGGACACTGAACGCCAGTATCGTAAGAAAGGCCGCCGTGTGGGAATATACGACACTTTAGAGAAATGTTTTGCAACGAGTTCACGTTCACCAGAGGAAGCAATTAAAAATGCTCATTTAAAACGTGATTTAAAGACAGCAGTTGATCAAGGTGATGTCAAAAAAGTCAAGCAGCTGACTTTGGGGGATGCTGTGGAGGAAGCTAACGATGAAAGCGATAACCAGCCAACTTGGGCAAATATCAAATTCCAAAAGAAGGAAACAACGCTTTAAGGCTACTTTTCATCCTCAGTAGAATCTCCCAGGTACAGCTTGATAAAATCTTCCGCAGCTGCTGGGTTGATTGTTTTCAGTGCATTACTAATTTCTAACACTGCCTCGGACACAGGGTCTGTCATAACCTCAATTCTCTTTTTTATACCTTGAAGTTGATAGTCGCTTGCTGTACTTTTTATTCTTTCTGGGTTGGTATTGCATAGCTGGCTCACTTTTTGCTGCTATATTTTTCACTGTTGATTTTTTTTTGGCTAACGATCGCTTGACTTTTAAGACAGTCGCTACAAAATTTCATCCTGACTAATTATTCTTTGAGTAGCAAATAATATAGTGAACCATTACCGCCTGTGATCCCGGCGCGATCGCCTGCTATTTTGCCAGAACCCATGAAATAATCGACTCGTCCTGGGCCTTTTATGGCGCTACCTGTATCTTGATCGAGTACGAAGCGGCTCACAGTCCGATACTCCAGCCGTCCAGCACTGGCAGGATAGGGAAATGAAGTATGAACCAGCGCTAACGCACCTGGAGGCATGAGAGACTTATCTGTGGCAATGGAACGTTCTGGTGTAACTGGCACATTAATACTACCAGTAGCTTGTCTACCGTTAGTTTCTTTGAAGAAGACAAACCGTTCCCAACGCGGCAGATAATTACTTAACTCCTGGGGCTGTTGGCGGAAGTAACTAATCAAACGTGGCATTGTCAATTGTGCTAGTGGTAGTTTGCCATCTTTTACCAGTTCTTTACCGATACTAGTCCAGGGGTAATCTGTGCCACCTGCATAGCCAATCGATGTTTTTTTACCATCGCTTAACTGAATTTGGGCAGAACCTTGGATTTGTACCATGTATGCATCTAGGCGATCGCGGAACCAAAACATTTCTAAGCCGCGCAACTGGCTCTTATCCCCTAGCAAGCCATCTGTACCTTCCAAATCAATTCGTTTGGGGTGGGGTTTAGACCATTGCTCAAAATCCAGTGGTAGTCGATAAAGAGGATATTTATATACTGTAGTTTTTACACGGCTAGCAGTGTAAATAGGTTCGTAGTAAGCAGTGAACTTTACAGTACCCTTGTTATCGTTGCCTACAGACTTGTAAAAAACAAACTCTCGACGGACAGCAGCTTGCAGTTGGGCTGGAGATTTAGAACTGACAACTAGTTGCCGAAAACGTATCAAACTCCGTCGCACGCGATCAAGGGTAATTCCTTTGACAGGATAGTTTTGATACGCTGCGATCGCACTACTTTTAGTCAAGTAACCTAAACTATTGTCAATCGCAGCCAATAAAGCTTGGCGATCGCCGGGTTTACCCCTTTGACCCCAAATTTGCTCATCCCAACCCAAACAAGCATATATAGGAGTACAACCTGTTCTCAGGTTGAGAGGTTTAAGCGGTGGCTCGGTTGGCTGCGGAATCTCAGGCTTAATTATCGGTACTGGTAATGGTAAAGGAACCTGAGCAATAGCTGACCAGATTGTATTTACAAGGGTAATTCCCAGACTTAAGGAAACCAGAGCAAGGGTTTTTCTCATAATTTAGTTGAATCTTTCAACACTAGAGCTAAAAACTGGTTCTACTCGAATTGCGACGATCCGAGAAGGACGTATAACCATATACTCTCCTTGAATGTTCTTGATCGGTACGCTAATAAAGTCGTTAGAAGCAGACTTGGGTACAAGTTCGCCACTATACCATTTCTGAAATTCCTGAATCGTAGGAAAACGGATTTCTTCACGATGACCACTTTCCAAGAGGAGGTATACAGAGTATTCATTCGGTGTTCTAGGCATAAGATTGAATCATTTAAAACACATTCAACCTATTGTTAACCGCGTCAACCCAAAATGAAAAGGGTAAGCATACGGGAGCAAGATCAGCTTGGGGAGAGTTTTAAATTCAAAACTCATGGTTACTTTGACTCTAGACGGCCAATGCTTTCACCAGTTCCCAGCAATTTTTTGAGTCAATTCTCAATTACCTTCTGGTAAAGTCATAATTTCCACGCCATCTTCTGTGACAGCCAAGGTATGCTCAAATTGAGCCGAAAGCAGGCGATCGCGTGTGACAGCAGTCCAACCATCATTTAACACTTCAACTTCATAAGTGCCTTCATTAATCATCGGTTCAATGGTAAAAACCATTCCTGGTCGCAGACGCTTGCCTTTGTCGCGGATACCATAGTGAGGAATATCCGGCGCAGTGTGGAAAATATTGCTAACACCGTGTCCGACGAAATCTCGCACTACAGAAAACCCTTGTGCTTCAGCATACTCTTGAATGGCTGCACCTATATCTCCAATCCGTCCTCCTGGTTTTACCTCAGCAATACCTAAGTGGAGACATTTTTCGGTAACTTCTACCAACTTTTTCGCTTTTGGGGAAGGGGTACCAACAAGAAACGTCTTGGATGTATCACCGTGATAGCCATTAACAATCGGTGTCACATCAATGTTGATAATGTCACCCTCTTTAAGGATCTGCTTGGCATTAGGAATACCGTGACAGACGACCTCATTCACACTAGTACAAATCGATTTGGGAAAACCTTTATAGCCTAGAGGTGCGCTTTTTGCCTTATGCGCCTGCGTCCACTGTTCGGCTGCATCATTAAGTTGCAGAGTGCTAACCCCAGGCTTCACCAGAGGTTCGAGATACTGTAGAAGTTTGGCAGCCAAGCGTCCAGCCTGACGCATTTTGTCTAGTTCTCGTGTGGATAAAATAACAATTGGTTCGGTTTTCATTAACTCTGATCTAAATTATCTGCCATAAATATAGTTAACCCTGTCTGTGCAGATCTTTGTGCGGCATCAGCAACCTTCAGGGTATACAAACTCTCTTCTGGGGTGACATACAAAGAAGCGCCGTCAAAGAGATAATCTAGTACCATACTCGTATCTTTAGCAAATAAGCCCCGACGAGAACTAACTTCTATAGGTGTTGTTTTTCCTGCTTGGATAAAATACCCTGTCTCACCATCAAAAATTAAACCACCCTTTTCGCCATGAACTTCAAACTTACGCTCTGATTGCCAAATAGTCTCACCTTTGCCGTAAATTACCTGTGCTAATAATCCGTTGGTAAAGCAAAGTTCACTGATACACAAACAGGTTTGGTAATATTCTGGTTCTACTTCCCAGTATCGCTGATGACAGTTGACTGTCAGCACTTTGCCAAATAAATCGGTGAGACGATGTAGTCGAGAGATAGCACCAACTAAGGGAAAACCAAAAAGTTCATGGTTATAAGTCCACTTACGGGGTGCAGGATTTTGGGGTTTAATGGTGCTGTAGCGGACATAAAATACTTCGCCCACTTTCGCTAAATTCTGCTTCAAGGCTTGATGTAAACCGCCCAAAAGTTCTATATGTTCAACGTGTAGGAGTTTATTTTGGGTTTTAGCTAAAGCAATCAGTTCTTCTGCTTCCTTGACATCAAAAGACAAGGGATATTCTACAACTACGTGTTTCCCTTGAGAAAGGGCTGCACGAGCGATCGCCCCATGATCGCGATTAATTGTGGATATCACCACCAAATCTACATCTTCGCGTTCTACTAGCTGTTGCCAAGAACTCAATGCTGCGGTTTGGTATTCTTTGGCAAAGGCTGCTGTTGTTTCTATTGTATGACCAGCAATTGCCACTAAATGCGATCGCTGGTCATGCTCTAATGCCTCTGCTCGTAGTTTTGCTGCATATCCAGTTCCAACCAAGCCTACGCGCACTGTTGCTTTTTCCTAAGCTGCTTCTGAATTATACATGATCTCACGGTTGTGTTTTTGACAATGTGATTTCTAGAAAAACTCACATTGTTTTTTCTCATAACAGCATTATGAGTCCGTTAAACACATAAAAGAAACTTATGATTATCTAGTAACTAAATTTCATTACTAATCGCGGTCGATTTCCAGTTACATCGTTTAATTTTTCTCGTAGTATCAGAATTGAAGTGAATTTGAACCGACGGCTTACATAAGAGCAGCCGTAGGCTTTGCTTTAGGATAACTTATACTGCCGTTTGAAAAGAGAGGATTACTAAATGGCCGCTTACAAAGTGACATTAGTCGATGCTGAAGGAGCCGAAAATACAATTGAAGTTCCTGATGATGAATATATTTTAGACGCTGCCGAAGAACAAGGATTGGATCTACCCTTCTCTTGCCGTGCTGGTGCTTGCTCGACTTGTGCTGGTAAATTAGTGTCGGGTACTGTTGACCAGTCTGACCAGTCATTCTTAGACGATGATCAAATTGAAGCTGGATATGTGTTGACCTGTGTTGCCTATCCAACTTCTGATGTCACAATCCAAACTCACAAAGAAGAAGAACTCTACTAAATAGTTGGGCTTTTCATTATCGAAGATTTGGGTCTAAAACCCTGTCGTTCTAGGACGGCTTGGTGCTAAAATTAAATTGAAAGCAAGTCGCCATAGGGCATTGGGAGACTCTAAACGGACATGGAGGGAAGGTAAGACTACCTCAGTAGCACATCCCTGTGAAGCGTCAATAATCATCGCACCTTCAGGTCGGTGAGTATGTCAAATGTGCTTTTTCAATCTGCTTTGGCAAAAAGTCTAAATTTAACGTCAAACAGGAACACTAAATCTAGTGTTCCTGCTTTGTTGGTATATGTCTAAAACATCTCGTTACTGAGAAGTTTAATTTGAGTACCAGGATAGTAAAATTGGAGAATTTTCGGACTCGACCAACCTAGATTAGCTAAATTTTGAGCGCCTGTTTGACTCAAGCCGACTCCATGTCCTAATCCACCACCAATAAAAGCAAATCCCCACAGATTAGGTTTACCTTTATTTAGAGGCTCTATGTAAAAAAGCGTACTAACTGGGGCTATAAAGGCACTACGAACCTCGTCTTTATGTAAAGTAAAAGTGCCAATATCAGTTTTCACCGCGAGTTCAAGAATACGTCCGCTTTGACTGCGCTCAACTACAGCCATCGCTTCAACTTTTTTAAATTTGGCATAAGGACTATTTTTGACTCGCAGAAATTTCTGCAAGACTTTGGTGATATCTTCTAGGTTAGTTTCCCTGCGCCAACGAAACATGTCCCATTTGCTTTCATTAAATCCTTGCTCCATATTAATAAATTTCTGGAAATTCTTTTCATCTGCTAGATTGTGCTGAGACAAATTCCAACGATTAGTAGCAGCATCAACTACTGGGCGCAAATAAGGACGATCTTCGCCATTCCAGATATCACTGAAGGAAGCGGTAACACCACCAGTAGTAGAAGAATACAGCGCATCTACTAGCTGGTTATTGTATGTTAATACCATACTTCTGGTTGCCGCGATCGCCTTGTCTGTTTTCGCAACTGTTCCATTCAGCCCGTAATAAACTTGGCAGTGAGTATCAGCACATAATTGATAGTCATCTGTAGCAAACCTGCGTAAATTCCTCAAAGCATAAGTCCGCGCCAGAATTGCTTGAGCTTCCACTGCTGCTACAGGTGCATTCGAGCCAATTTCGTGAGGTACAACCCCGCGCAAATATGTTTCTAAGGGGACTTGATTAACTAAAGTGTATGTACCGTAAGCGTTTGGCTGCAAATTTAGTTGTCCTGCATAAAGACGAGTATTTTCTGGTTTGTCGCCTTTATTCACCCGAATCAAGTTTTTACTGGTGCTAATCTCTAGAGAATTAAGATTGTAACGTTTACCGTTCACTACCCAGTTGACTCGCGGCACTTGTTGCAATATTTTGGTATCAATATATGCCGTGTTTTTCTCTATCGTTTGTACACTTTGGAATAGTAAGCGTCGCAGTAAAGGAGTACTGTATACATCTCGCTTTGCCCAAACTTGCCAGCGTTCTGGCTGGGCTATTTCTACTTCTATTCCTTGAGCGCGCCATTTATTAGCACTGTCTTCAGCTGTTTCAAAAGTGCGGTAAGTACCTAAAACGACTACTTCTTCAACAGCAGGTTTCGGTAAAGCTTGCATTACCGTTTCTAGCTTGACGGGGTTTGCAGTGACTAAAATCTGTTGTTTGTTGCCTAATTTGAATTTTAGCCTGAGGCGATCGCCCTTTGTGGGTTCTAGTTGTAACTTGGCTGTGGGTTTCTCGCCAAATCGCTGCACAATCCCAATTTTTAATTCCACGTCTTTGAGATTGTTCTCTGGCCCAGATGCTGCTGTCAGCCCCAACAAACAAAATGTCGTCACTACAGTGTAGGAAAAACGCCAGAACGAAAATCTCATGACCTGATTTCGCCCCTGAATGCGGCGGTGAGGCAAATTTTCCAGTTGCTTTGTAGCGTAGTGGTTTTGTCGCATGAACGCTCCAATGATACCATTACCAGTTTTGCTCCCAAAAATAGTTGCAAAACGAAGTCATAATGACTATGATTTATTTAGAGATACAAAACAGAACTAGTTGGGTCAACTCTATTATGGTTAGAGTCCAAGAAATTCCATTAAATCAAATTAAACGCCCGTTGCCCCGTGCAAACGATCCATATAAGGTAGAAGACCTGATGGAATCAATTGCGGCGATTGGTCAGCAAGAACCCATTGATGTCCTAGAAGTAGATGGACAGTATTATGGCTTTTCTGGTTGTCATCGGTATGAAGCTTGCCAGCGTTTAGGCAAAGAAACCATTTTAGCCAGAGTCCGCAAAGCTAATCGTAGCGTTTTGAAAATGCACTTAGCATAAGCTAATGATCACTGATCATTGAAAAAAAAAGAAACAACTGACTACTAACATACAACTCATTAGGAGAAAATTATGTCATCTCAAGCAACAGTCAAAAATGTAAATATTGGTATAGACGAAGCTAGCAGAGCTAAAATTGCCGAGGGGCTGTCTCGCCTGTTAGCTGACACCTATACACTGTATCTAAAAACTCATAACTTCCATTGGAACGTTACAGGGCCAATGTTTCAAACATTGCATTTGATGTTTGAGACGCAGTATACAGAACTAGCCTTAGCAGTTGATTTGATTGCCGAGAGAATTAGAGCGCTTGGCTATCCTGCACCAGGAACCTACAACGAATATGCCAAGCTGAGTTCGATTCCAGAAACCTCGGGAGTTCCTAAAGCCAAGGAAATGATTAGCTTACTAGTAGAAGGGCAAGAAGCTGTAGTGCGAACTGCACGGTCTATTTTTCCTGTAGTCGAAGAAGTGAACGACGAACCCACGGCTGATTTATTAACTCAGCGGATGCAAGTCCACGAAAAAACTGCTTGGATGTTGAGAAGTTTACTGGAAGAATAAGAGGCAGGGAAGCAGGGGAGAGAACTTGTACAAAATATTCTCCTCTGCCCCTCCGCACCTCTACCCCTCTGCCTCTTCTGCCAAATGCCCAATTCTGATTTCACCGAGAAGTTGCAAGCTTTAATGCAACGCGTGGATATCTCTAGTTTTAAAGCTCTGAGTCGCGCTGCTCGTGTCTCAGAGTATCAAATTTTGCGGTTGCGGCAGGGAAAGTTAGAACAGATGCGGGTGGAGGTGCTGCTGAGACTGTCGTCAGCACTGCAAATGCCATTGAGTGAATTAATAGCAACTTTTTCAACTGTAGATTTGGTAGAAGAGAAAGTAGCACCAAATCAAGAATTATTACAAGAGATTGCAAATTTAAAAACAGAGTATCAGCGATCGCAGCTGGCGTTGGAACAACAGCGAGAGTTGTTGCAGCAAGAGTTTCAGCACTCAAGTTTGCAAATACTAGAATCTTTATTATTGCAATGGCCGACAGCAGCCCATAAAGCGAAAGAAAATCCGCAGTTAGCAGCAGTGAAAATAGTGCCGTTGGTGCAGAAACCCCTAGAAAGACTTTTGCAAACCTGGGGAGTAGAAGCGATCGCACCTGTGGGAGCAGAACTGCCTTATGATCCCCAATTGCACCAATTGATAGAAGGTACAGCACAACCAGGTGAAATAGTCAAGGTGCGCTACACTGGCTACCTTCAAGGTGACAAACTACTTTATCGAGCCAAAGTCAGTCCTGTTATGGAAGGGGACAGGGGACAGGGGACAGGGGACAGGCAATAGGTATATTTCTGAAATTTTTAATTTTTCATTCTTTTTGCTCCTAACGCTTGTTGAAAAATCAAAGACATTGGGAATACTAAAACAGCAAAGGCGATCGCTTCAGAGAAATTTTCTTTGAGTGATGATGTATCCAACCTCCAGTCATCGGAGGCTAAAACGCTTACAAACAGGACTTTGGACATGCAAAAGGACAACAAAATAAATGAGTCTGGCGATCAGCTACAAGAACTCGCCAGTAATTGTCCACAAAACAACCCTCAAGAAAATTTTTCTGCTACATTTTTACTTCAGATCATCAACGGTACAGAAGATCCAATTTTTGTCAAAGACCGCCAACACCGTTTGGTATTGCTCAATGATGCCTGCTGTAATTTCTTGGGAGTTAAACGAGAAGAATTAATTGGCAAGTCAGATTATGACTTTTTCCCCAAAGCGGAAGCTGATGTATTTTGGGAAAAAGATGAACTTGTTTTCATGACAGGTATGACTAATGAAAATGAAGAATCTGTGACCAATGCTCAGGGTGTGACGCACTTTATCTCTACTAAAAAATCTTTGTTTAAAGATAGTGCAGGTAATCAATTTTTGGTTGGTAATATTCGAGATATAACGCAGAACATCACCCAGTTTAAACAAATAGAAACTGAACTGCGCCACTCAAAACAACTGCTACAACTAGTCATCGATAACATCCCCCAATCAATTTTTTGGAAAGACCTGGATTCAGTGTATTTGGGTTGCAACCGAAAATTTGCTCAAGTAGTAGGTGTAGATTCACCAGAGCATATTGTGGGACTTACTGATTATGATTTGCCTGGAAAAAAACAAGAAGCTGACTGGTATCGAGAATGCGATCGCCGAGTTATGGGATTAGGTATTCCAGAACTAGAAATCATCAGAACTCAACAGCAGTCTTGGTTGAATACCAATAATATTCCGCTGCGCGATGCTCAAGGTAATATTGTAGGTATTCTTGGGACTTATGAAGATGTAACCGAACGCAAACTGACCGAGGAAGCTTTACGTCATAGTGAGACAAAATTGCAGAAGCTCTCGGCAAATGTACCGGGAATGCTCTACCAATTCATGCTGCATCCTGATGGCTCAATATCTTTCCCATATATTAATTCCGGTTCTTATGAGTTGTACGAGTTAACACCAGAACAAATTCAAGCCGATCCCAGTTTGATCATTTCAATTATCCATCCAGATGAACGTCAGGATTTTGAACAAGCGATCGCAACTTCTGCTCAAACCTTAGAACCTTGGCAATGGGAAGGACGAATTGTTTTACCCACTGGACAAATCAAATGGCTCCAAGCTGCATCCCGCCCAGAACTACAGGCAGATGGGGCAATTATTTGGGATGGTGTGGTTATGGATGTGACTCTTCTTAAACAGGCAGAGGAGTCACTTCAACAAGCTTACACAGAACTAGAAAAACGGGTAGAAGCGCGAACTAAAGAACTGGCATACAGTAAGGAAGCTTGGCAACACGCAGCAGCAGATCTGAGGGCTTCGCAGCAAAGACTAGCACTTTTGATTCAACAAACACCAATAGGTGTGATTGAATGGAATACCAAATTTGAGATTCAAGAATGGAATCCTGCGGCGGAAAGAATTTTTGGATATAGCAAAAGTGAAGTTCTGGGTTGTTATCTAGAATTTTTAGTTCCTGAAGTTGCTAGAGAACACGTAAAACAGGTAACAGTTGCTCTTTTGCAGCAACAAGGAGGAACTTTGAGTGTCAACGAAAACCTCACAAAAGACAATAGAACAATTATCTGCGAGTGGTATAACAGCCCTTTAGTAGCTGATGATGGCAAAGTGATTAGCATAGCATCAATGGTGCTTGATATCACAGAGATGAAACGGACAGAAACACAACTACAGGAGAAAGAGCAATTTTTACGTAGTGTCTATGATGGCTCAGAACACAGCATATTTGTTGTGGATGTTTTAAAAGATGGCGATTTATGCTTTACGGGTTGGAGTCCAGCCACAGAGCGTGCCACTGGTATAAGCAGCATAGAGGTAATTGGTAGAACACCAGAGTCTGCACATGGTGTAGTTAAAGGTGCAGCAATACGTAAAAGATATTTAAGATGCCTAGAAGCAGATACCCCCATTAGTTATGAAGAGCGCCTAACTTTTCATAATCAAGAGAGTTGGTGGCTAACTACAATTAATCCACTCAAAAATAGTGAAGGTAGAGTTTACCGATTAGTGGGAACTACGTTTAATATCACTGAACGCAAACAGGCAGAAACTCAGCTAAAGCAGCAGAAAGAAGATCTAGAAAGAGCAATCCAAGAACTCCAGCAAACTCAAATACAGCTTGTCCAAAGTGAGAAAATGTCAGGGTTAGGACAGTTGGTAGCGGGTGTTGCCCATGAAATCAACAACCCTGTAAACTTCATTTACGGTAATCTTGCCCATGCTAACGTCTATACCCAAGACCTACTAGAATTGGTAAAATTATACCAGCAATACTATCCCGATCCCCTACTACCAATTCAAGAATTAGCACAAAAGATTGACCTAGAATTCCTAATTGAAGACTTGCCCCAAATCCTCAATTCTATGAAAGTTGGGGCAGAGCGCATTCGAGATATTGTAGTGTCTCTACGCACTTTTTCTCGCATGGATGAAGCCGCAATGAAAAAGGTAAATATCCATGAAGGAATCGATAGTACCCTGATGATTCTGGAACATCGTATTAAAGCTACACCTAACCGTTGCTCTATTCAAGTTATCAAAGAATACAGTAATCTGCCTTTGGTAGAATGCTATGCTGGGCAACTCAACCAAGTATTTATGAATATTTTAGCGAATGCGATCGATGCTTTAGAAGAATCATTGCTGCGAAAAGAAGTGCCTAGCGCGAGTTCCCAAAACATTCCCTTGGTGAGTCATGACAACGAACAACTGAACATTAACAATCCACAGATTCGCATCCGTACCCAACTACTAAAACCAAATCAAGTACAGATTTGCATTATCGATAACGGCACAGGCATACCAGAAGTAGTTAAAGAGCGACTATTTGAACCTTTCTTTACTACTAAGCCCATTGGCAAAGGTACTGGTATGGGGCTGTCTATTAGCTACCAAATTATTTATCAAAAGCATGGTGGCTCCTTAGAATGTATCTCACAGCTAGGAGTTGGCACTGAGTTTGTAATTAATATTCCTCTGCATCAAAAGTGAGTTACTGGGTTTTTATATGTGTAAAGTAAAATTTAAAATAAATAAGATAATCACGAGAGTTAAGCTTGTGTTACCTAATTCAAAAACTTTATTTTTATCCAATTCGATACTGTTGATACAAAACTCTTTTATGAGAATAAGTTATAGTTTTTTCTGAATTTATGGAATTAAATTGCAATATTTACTAATAACTTAAGTATTAACAATAATATGACTAATATTTATTTTTAACTTGTCTGCCCATAAGTTAAAGATTTTTGTATCTTGAATACTACATAGATAAGTAAAAGTATTTGATAGCTTATTGTTTATAGATTAATATTTATTATGCATCAATAGTAATTAATAATTCATGGCTTTCATTTGGGTGGCTTTTTCCAAAAATGGCTATGTGGTATATAATACTAGAAAAATCGACACATTATTTTACAGCAAATCGGTCGCGTATATTATGAATCAGCAAATGCAAGTTAAAGTCGTCAAGCTCAGTGGAATTGTCAACACTACTAATTCTCAAGAGTTACGACAGAATATCACTAATCTGATAGAAAGCGGTGCAAAAACTGTGTTAGTTGATTGTCAAGATGTATCTTTTATGGATAGTTCAGCCTTGGGTGCGCTGGTATTAGCATTCAAAACATTACGGGCAGCAGATATAAATATGGTTCTTTGCTCGATTAATGAACAAGTGAGAATATTATTTGAACTGACTGGTATGGATAAAGTATTTGAAATATTTTCTAATCAAGATGATTTCAATCAGGTTTTACTTTCTAAAAACTAATCAACCAAATTTAATTTGTAGGATTGATAAATCATCATCAAAAGCCTCTTTGGAGTTCAAGGCAATTAGGTAATTCAATACCTGATCGAGTTGGCAATCAACAGTATGCTGTAAGCTAATTAATATCTGAATAAAAGCATCCAAACTCCAAAGTGTGCTATCTAATTTAGTAATTTCGTAAGTACCATCACTGAAAATATAAAGGGTGCTAAATTTTTCAATATTGCAACAAGCATCGACATATTTTACTTCCGGAAACATACCAACCGGCACCCCTGGGGTTCTCAATAGTTGAACTTTAGTATTTTTGGGGGACTTACCAGATATCAATATTGCTGGTGGATGACCTGCACTGGCATAAATCAACTGGCGTTTGACTCGGTTATAAACTCCGTACCAAATAGTAAAGTATTTGTCATTTTGATAGTTCATTTGGAAGGTTTCATTTAGCGCCCTGAGTACGTCACTCGGTTGATAATAATTTAAACCCTTGAGGGCGCGGGAACGCAGTAGATTCAGCACAGAAATTGAGGGAAGAGTGGCTTTGAGTCCATGTCCAGCGGTATCTAGCAGGTATACTGCCAGATAGTCGGGATCTAGCCAGTAGTAATCGAAACAATCGCCGCCAAGTTGGCGTGAAGGGATGAATCGGGAATTAATGCTGAAGGGTTCAGTTATAGGTAGAGGTAGAAGCGATCGCACATATTCTGCTGCTTCTGCTAGTTCTGTTTCTAAAAGCAACTTTTGAGTTTGTAAATCTCGACTCAACTGATGTAGGCGTAATCCGGCTCTGACCCTGGCTTTTAATTCATTTTGCTCAATGGGTTTGGTGATAAAATCATCAGCACCAGCATCTAATCCTTTGACGCGATCGGCCACAGAATCCAAAGATGTTAATAAAATAAAAAATATTGTAGATAAATTAGGGTCTGTTTTGATATAGTTACAGACTTCAAGACCATTCAAACCTGGCATTATCCAATCACAAATAATTAGTGCTGGACTCCAAGCCATTACTTGTGCAATACCTTCGTCTCCATCATTGGCAGTAACTACTAGATAACCTTGCTTTTCTAACAGCCTTTTTAGAAATATTTGTATTGAAATATCATCATCGATCACTAGTATTTTGAACATGGACAATTATAGGAGAAATTAATTAATAAATTGATATAAAAATAAAAAGCGTTTTAATGGTTAATGGGTTAGTAGTGTGATTACAAACATCCTACTAACCCATTTTGAATTTTTCATCGACCTGATAAACTTTGATCATCATAAAAATTATGGTGGTGAAAGAGGATTAAGCCACAAGAGGATGGCGCGTCTTAGCTGGTTCAAGTCGCGGTATACTTCTTGCTTGAACCATTGCCCAAAGGCATCGAAGGGAGTAAATGATGCGCCTGTTTGCCATTTGATATCTTGACCTAAAGGTGTGGTATGAGTTCCTGGTAAAGTTTGTGCTGTCACCATCTCAGGAAAACGTTCTTGTAAAATTTTGGTTAAAGCTGCTGATTGGTCGATAGTATCGTTATTGAATTTGATTAATAGGTTGCGGCGGATGTGATAACGTTCTTGTACAAGCTGGTTGGTTTCCAAGGGTGAGGGGGTAAACTCAATTGCCAAAGTAGAATTGAGCTGTTCTACTAAGGGGATAGCATCCCTAGCAGCATAATTATTAAAAGATATTAAAATATTGCCTGCACGCTCTACAGAAAAAAGACTCCCGATCAGCAGGTGGAGTTTGCAACCCATGCTGTGTCCAATACCGTAAACGGGAAGATAGAGCTTGCGTAATGCTGTAGAATCGTGTAACCGTTCTATAGTGCGATCAAAGTTCAGCAATACAGATTTAGCGATCGCAATATGATCCAAAGTATTAACAAAAGGTGTGGCAATGACAACATATCCCTTATTTGCCAACTGTTCTAGTAACCAGCGGTAAGTCAGGTGGGGCGCTGTAGCGACAAACGCACCTCCCAAGAAATGAACGATACCGATGGGATTATGGGGAATAAGTACCCAATTACCTCTAATTTCTTTCCAGTCCATGCCTACAGGCGATCGCTTTATTTAGATTACTTTATGTTAGACCGTGGATTGCAGCGTTGTGGTGCTTTGTGAAAAAAGCTATGCTGATCCAAGAGATGTTCCTAGCTCTAGATTTGTCTTTGTATGAATTTTAGCCCTGATTCTGCAATCTTTTCATTTCATACTGCACATCTAAGGCAATTTGCAATGCTTCATTGAGTAACCGTCCATGCTCAGTAGCCTGTTCAGTAACTTGCATAGCCGTTAAAGTTGCTAAATTATTGTCAAATAACTCTGTATTCCGCAAGATAAAATTCTTATTCTCTCTCAAAATTCTTTCCGTTTTTAAAGCACGCATTAAATCGGTTTTGGTAAGTTCTAATGCTTCGATGACTCTTTCTCTTTCTTTGATGCTGACTCCAGCATTACCAGCTTCTTCTATTTGGTCATTGATATCTATTGCTTTAATAACGGCATTATATCTCTCAACATCATGTAAAAGAATTTGCAAAGAGCTTGTCATATTATTTTTAAGTGTTTCTAACCTCTTTTTCCACCAAAAATACAAAATAATTTGTGTAACACCTCCACCCCAAAAGCATAAGATAATTAACAATATCCAAGATGGAATTGTCACCCATTTAGCAAATAATCTAATAATAATATCGAAGACAAGATAACCAAAAACGAATGTAGAAAAACCTAGAAAAATTACAGTAGCTCCCTCAGAACCTTTGATTTTTCCTACAATTTTTTTTACAATCTCTTTCAAAGGATTACTAATGATTATTAGTTCATCTTTCACAGGCAAGTTAGTCAGTTTTTGTAGTTCTTTTTGACTAATCTCCAAGCCATGTAAATCATTACGCACAGCTTTACCCATCTTTGCCAGAATAATTCGTTTAATATAATATAGCAATCAAATTTATGGATTGCTCACTATATGGGCATTTTGGGCAAAACTTTTTAATTGAGTTAATGATTTCACATAAAATGTTGATTTTGTATACGATATAATACTTAGACTATAGATTATTTATAGTCTATAACTCATGGAAAATAAACATTATCAAACAGCGTGATTATTTAAAAATTCTACAACAGGTAATTATTCCAATTAATTATTTACAGCAGGATACTGGTGGATGAATAGCACTAAGTGCCTATATAGATAAAATCTATACTAGCTTCCATAAAGCAGACTTTAGACTAGGATTGCTAAGTAGGTAAACAAAAATATTTACAGTCATTGCGAGCGAAGCGAAATGAAGCAATCCCAACCCTTGCGATTGCTTCATTTCGCTACCCTTCGGGAACGCCAAGGGCGAACGCTCCATACCCTACGGGAAGGCTTACGCCAACGCAATGACAGTGTGTAATTAATTGTGTTTAGGTACTTATGTCAGGTATGACTAAAAGCTGTATGTAGCGATCGCTTCTGGTATCTTATTCTCTGTAATCTTGTAGACTAGGCATCTTAGCTACTAACTGATAGCTTTTAACCTCTAAGTAACTACAAATTGATTTCCTGATAAATGCACGGAATTCATATTTTAAGCAAGTTTTATCTGCTACAATTACCATCCTGCTGAAACTGGGTAATGCGACAAGTAGTATTAATCAGCTACAACGATTTAATAGATACTTGACTAGCTTACTTGTTATTTGATGCCACTGGCAAGCTCTTAAACTCAAACCTAAGCCTAGTCAAAGATGCGATCGCTCAGACTTACAGTCTACCTTGAGAAACTTTGGGAACTCTTAACTATTAATAAATATATAGCTTTTGGGTGCTACTCATGGTTTATATTTACCGAAAGTGGTGCAAACAGCTAACTCGTCTGCAAATGTGAGGAGGCATCGCCACAGCAACCCTTTAACTGGTACTGTGATCCTATCAGCACCAAGCGTAAGTGAAGGTTAAGTCGATATTAAAACGAATAATTTTTGCTGAATTGCGACAGATAAAGACTAAACTAAAAAGTCTTGTGCAGCAAAACCTCTAACTTTAAATAATGAAGTAATCATGTCCAAGGTTCTCGTCTCCGACACTATTGACCAGGCTGGAATTGACATTCTTTCGCAAGTTGCTACCGTAGATGTCAAAACAGGTCTAAAACCAGCGGAACTGATCGAAATTATTAGTGATTACGACGCGCTGATGATTCGTTCTGGTACGCGCGTTACCCAAGAAATTATTGAAGCTGGCACTCAGTTAAAAATCATCGGTCGTGCTGGTGTGGGTGTGGATAATGTGGATGTTCCCGCAGCTACACGCCGAGGAATTGTAGTTGTCAATTCTCCAGAAGGCAACACGATCGCCGCCGCAGAACACGCTCTGGCCATGATGTTGGCTTTGTCTCGTCACATCCCTGATGCTAACGCTTCAGTGAAACGCGGTGCGTGGGATCGCAATAGCTTTGTGGGTGCAGAAGTTTATAAAAAAACTCTGGGTATTGTCGGCTTGGGTAAAATTGGCTCCCATGTAGCCTCTGTGGCTAAAGCTATGGGAATGAAATTACTCGCTTATGATCCCTTTATTTCTACAGAACGAGCTGAACAAATTGGCTGTCAGTTGGTGGAATTGGATTTGTTGTTCCAGCAAGCCGATTATATTACACTACACATTCCCAAAACTTCGGAAACCACTCACTTAATCAATGCCGTAACTTTGGGTAAGATGAAACCCACTGCTCGGATTATTAACTGCGCTCGCGGTGGCATCATTGAAGAAACAGCTTTAGCAGCAGCCATTAAAGCAGGTAAAATCGGTGGTGCGGCCTTAGATGTGTTTGAGAGTGAACCACTAGGCGAATCAGAATTGCGATCGCTCGGTAAAGAAGTTATCCTCACCCCTCATTTGGGAGCCTCCACCACCGAAGCTCAAGTAAATGTGGCTATAGATGTTGCCGAACAAATTCGAGATGTCCTTTTAGGGCTACCCGCACGCTCAGCAGTCAACATTCCTGGACTCGGCCCCGATGTCTTAGAAGAACTCAAACCCTATATGCAACTGGCAGAAACCTTGGGTAACTTGGTAGGACAGCTAGCTGGCGGTCGAGTAGAATTACTCAATGTCCGATTGCAAGGCGAACTGGCAACTAACAAAAGTCAGCCTTTGGTGATCGCAGCCCTCAAAGGACTACTTTATCAAGCTCTACGGGAACGGGTAAATTACGTCAATGCCAACATAGAAGCTAAAGAACGAGGAATTAGAGTAATTGAAACCCGTGATGCCTCAGCTCGTGACTATGCAGGTTCACTGCATTTAGAAGCCACAGGTACTTTAGGTACTCACTCAGTTACAGGTGCTTTGTTGGGTGATAAGGAAATTCATCTAACTGATGTTGATGGTTTCCCAATTAACGTTCCACCAAGCAAATATATGGTGTTTACCCTGCACCGCGATATGCCAGGAATCATCGGTAAACTTGGTTCTCTACTCGGCAGTTTCAATGTCAATATTGCCAGTATGCAAGTAGGGCGTAAAATTGTCCGTGGTGATGCAGTAATGGCTCTCAGCATTGATGATCCCTTACCTGATGGCATTTTGAATGAAATTATCAAAGTGCCTGGGATTCGAGATGCGTACACGGTAACACTATGAAAGGATGAAGGTTGAACTGAAGATTTTTTTCATCCTTCAGCCTTTACCTACATACTTCAGATATGGCAAACACTTGGTGGGAACTAAAAATTTTATGTGAACCAGCCCTAGAAGATTCCATCTTTTGGCGACTGGAAGATTTTGGTAGCCGTGGTACAGCTAGCGAAAGCAAAGGAAATTCTTGTCTTGTCAAGGCTTATTTACCAAGTTTTCAAGCACAGCTACTAGATTTGGCAGCGCTATCGCTGTGGTTGCGTCAAGATGCTCTTTGTGTGGGATTATCTACTCCCAGCCTAGAATGGCATTTAATTGATGAGGAAGATTGGGCGACTAGCTGGAAACAATATTGGCACCCCCAAGAAATAGGCGATCGCTTTTTAATTAACCCCGCCTGGCTACCATTACCAGAAAACTCAGACAGGTTAGTAATACGCCTCGATCCTGGTGTAGCATTTGGTACTGGCAATCATGCCACTACTCAGCTATGTTTAGAATCTCTGGAAATGCGCTTGAGTTCAGTTCCTCAATCTTTTATTGTTTCTGGTGTCCAGCCAGAACCTTTAGTAATTGCAGATATTGGTTGTGGTTCTGGTATCCTTTCCATTGGGGCAATATTGCTGGGAGCAGAGAAAGTCTATGCAGTGGATACTGACCCTTTGGCGGTGCAATCGACTTTCAGTAATCGCGCCCTCAATGACATTAGTCCAGAACAATTGATACCAGCAGAAGGCAGTGTAGACATGGTGAAAAAACTGGTTTCTCAACCAGTAGATGGTATCGTCTGTAATATTTTGGCTAATGTAATTATCGAGTTAGTTCCAGAAATGAGTGCGATCGCTAAACCTAGCACTTGGGCTATCTTTAGTGGCATTCTATTAGAACAATCCGCAGCTGTTGCTGATGCTTTAGAAAAACATGGTTGGGTTGTCGCTACCCTTTGGAAAAGAAAAGAATGGTGTTGCTTGAATGTGCGGCGTTCTTAATTTACTGGATACGAGGGTTTTTGGTAACAAAGTTGACTTTTATGTATAAATACGGTAACACTTGTCGATTAATAAATTACTTGGAGTACTGTGCAGAACTGTGCGATCGCAAAACCCAGCACTTGGGCTATCTTCAGCGGCATTCTATTAGAACAATCCGCAGCTGTTGCTGATGTCTTAGAAAAACACGGTTGGGTTGTCGCTACCCTTTGGAAGAGAAAAGAATGGTGTTGCTTGAATGTGCGGCGTTCTTAATTTACTGGATACGAGG
>JAYGHB010000116.1:0-3071 GCA_034931985.1 Halotia wernerae UHCC 0503 | reverse complement strand
GTTTTTGGTAACAAAGTTGACCTTAATCAATTGGTATCGTGATAGAAAAATTTTTAGCGGGACTTAGACACAAATCAAGCCCAAATATAACCCAAACTAGCTTTGTAAGCAGCAAACACGTCACGATTTAAGTTCAACCAATCAATAAATCGAAAAAATAAAATAGGATTCCTATATTTGACAATAAGTCAAATTAATCTTAAATGCTTGTTTATTAAGAATTTTGAAGGTACATCAATCAACTGGTTTCGTTCATAAGAATAATTAATCAATAAGTAATTTTCAAACTAGAACGCGATTTAGAAGTTTGACAGTTTGTCATTTGACACATTTACCACAAAGCCAAACAATTTAGCATATAAACGCTTTAGTCGATTTGCTACTAAAAGCTTTAATTTTGTCAACTTTTATTGACAATTTGAGATTAATTTTTGGTATGAGGATTAAATGAGGAAACTGTATCTACTGGGAAATTTAAGACTAATTATCATACTTGCCATATTTATAAATCAACAAGCTTTAGCTGTAACAAAAGAAGATCATCAAATTCCCCAACTTTCAGATATTAAGCTTCCTCACACAAGTGTTAAAGAGTGGCTAGCTCAACAAGAGCAGTCTACTATTCCAGTAACAGGGATAAAGTTGAATCAGACGGCTAGTGGATTGGAAGTGATTTTAGAAACATCTGTATCTGACAAGCTGCAAGCCACAACTAAAATAGAAGGTAATAGCTTTATTGCAAATATTCCCAATGCACAACTGCGTTTACCAAGTGGTAATACCTTCCGTCAAGAAAAGCCAGTTACGGGAATTACGGAAGTATTGGCGGCAAACCAGGATGCAAATAGTATCCAAATTACTGTAGTGGGGACAACACAGGCTCCAAAAGTCGAACTATTTGACAGCGATGAAGGTTTAGTTTTAGGGGTGACACCAACAACACCTGAAACTCAACCATCAGCCGATAGCCAAAAACCTAATGACCCAGATATTGAACTAACTGTTACCGCCCAAAAACGACCGGAAAATGCACAGAATGTACCCATTAGTGTTACGGTAATACCTCGTCAGGAAATAGAAGATGCTCAAATCGATTCTTTGATTGATATTGCCAATCAAACGCCCAACTTCAACTTTCTTCCCACATCTTCCGGCGGTACAGAGTTTAGTAATTACAGTTTGCGGGGTTTGAACAATCAAAATTTCCTTACCGCTCAGGATAGCGTAGCCTTTTACATCGATGATATTCCAATTGACTATAACGGGTTTCTAGACTTGGCTTTACTCGATCTAGAACAAATAGAAGTGCTAAGAGGCCCTCAAAGTACACTATACGGTCGAAATAGTTCTGGTGGTGTCGTCAATATCATTTCCAGACAAGCAACGCCAGAACCAGAAACACGAGTTAGTGCAAGTTACGGTAGATATAACAGCCGCGAATTCCAATTCTCTCTTAACGATGCTTTGGTTGACGATAAACTATCACTGCGAATTGCGGGAGCTTACAGGGGACAGGATGGATTTATTAAGAACCTAGCCACAGGTAATGAAATAGGTGAGCGATCGCGCTTAGCTGCACGAGCGCAACTTTTGTGGACACCTACACCGGATTGGACAGTATCTTTTAATAGCTATAACAGCTTTACAGATGATGGTAATCCAACCTACAACAAGTTAAATCCTCCTGACCCATTCGAGGTTAATTTACAAACCGAAGGATACAGTAAGTTAGATACAAATACCCAAGCTCTCAAAATCGGTTATAACAATGAGGGTTTCCGAGCCACATCTATCACCGCACGTCGTTTTACCCGTCAAGAAAACGTTGTTCCAGGAAGCACAGGAGCGATACAAATTATTGATGGTATTGACTCCACGTTATGGACGCAGGAATTACGTTTCCAATCTCCGGAAACGGCAGAACGTTTTCAATGGTTGTTAGGTGGTTATTACGAATCTCGTGACTTTAACGTTGACGATGCTCAAACCGACTTTCCTGGATTTGGAAGATTTAGACGTACTGGAGACGATTATCGTCAAACCTATGCGGTATTTGGACAAGTAGATTATCAACTTATAGAACCATTAACTGTATTTGCTGGTTTACGTTACGAATCTAGTGATGCCTCTTCAGATAGTACTTATGAGTCAGTAAACCCTGACGGAACGCTAACTCCACAGCGTCCGGCATTTAACAATGAAAAAGTCAGCAATAGTGAATTGATTCCCCGCTTCGGTTTGAAATATCAATTCAATCCTAATTTAATGGGATACGTGACTATTGCCAAAGGTTACAGACCGGGTGGATTGAACTACCGCGCCAATAGCAAAGCAGAACTGCGATTTGGAGAAGAAAAAACTTGGAGTTATGAAGTCGGTTTGAAATCTTCTTGGCTGGATAATCGTTTAATTGCCAACCTATCAGTTTTTCATAACGATGTAAATGACTATCAAGTTTTGCAATATGACGAGAGTGGTTTTTTTGGCAGAGTTAACAACGTTGACCTTGAAGCCACAGGAGTAGAATTTGAACTGAAAGCAAAACCAGCTAAAGGACTCGATTTAATTGCGTCAGTTGGTTATGTAGATAGTGAATACAAAAATTACTTCAATTCCGATACAGGTGTAGACCTAAGCAATAATCAAGTTCCCCTAGCACCACAATTTACCTACAATTTAGCTGCTCAATATCGCAGTCCGGGAGGCTTATTTGCCCGTGCAGAATTGCGTGGTTATGGTATTACTTATTTTGATGATGCTAACCAAATCAAGCAAGAACCATACGCCTTAGTAAATGCCCGCATCGGTTACGAAGCTGAGAAATATGGCATTTACCTGTATG
This sequence comes from Halotia wernerae UHCC 0503, assembly GCA_034931985.1. GTDB lineage: Bacteria > Cyanobacteriota > Cyanobacteriia > Cyanobacteriales > Nostocaceae > Halotia > Halotia wernerae. The sequence goes on along the minus strand of JAYGHB010000116.1, from coordinate 229 downwards.
CAAATAACTTGTTTGATACTCGTTACATCACCTCTGGATACTTATTCCCAGTACCGGATGGAACCGCAGGATTTGGCGATCCCGTGACCTATGGCGTGCAAATGAAAGCTAATTTCTAACTTAATTTTTGTAGCGATGGCAAAAATTATCTTTCCTGTCGCTATTTTTGATTTTTGGCTCTTGCGCTACTTTTATGGTGAAAATTAAAACAATTTAAATTTCATGGCTA
>JAYGHB010000115.1:17361-51590 GCA_034931985.1 Halotia wernerae UHCC 0503 | reverse complement strand
TCCTACTTATCCTGACTGATTTTCGCCCTCTTTGCAAAAAACTGGGATGCTCCCAATTAAGTATTCTCAATTACAATAATTAAATAGTAAGTAAAAACAAAGATGAAGCCGCCCAAAAGCTTTTACCTTTAAAAGTAGCGGCGGCAGTTTTTTTTATAGGAAAACGGCTTTATAGGTGCAGAGGTAGGGGCAATTTTCTCTGAAAGTAGGCACTGAAAAGTAAGCTACTTACTAAAAAAATGAAAGCTGAAGCAAACAACGATAGTAGGTTGACTTGTGAAGTGGAAACCACGCTCAAGGTAATTGGTGGACGCTGGAAAGTTTTGATTATTAGAGAATTAATAACAGGCATAAAAAGATTTGGTGAATTGCAGCGAGCTTTACCTGGAATTACACAAAAGATGCTCACTCAGCAACTCAGAGAAATGGAGGAAGATGGTATTATCCATCGAGAAGTTTACGTGCAAATTCCTCCAAAAGTGGAATACTCATTGACACCTTTAGGAGAAAGTCTCAAACCAATTCTTTATGCAATGCATGACTGGGCTGCCCAGCATTTGCCCCAATTTAGATAGCAAGCATAACAGTTAAATTCACTTAAAGTAATTTTGAGTTTATTCGTTACTTTGTAAATATTCAATTGCCGCCTCTAATTTTGACGGGTAGCTTTCAGCAAATCTTTCAAACCAAAGTCCTTCCGGGGAAAACGAATCTAATTTTCCTAGCCATTCTTTAGCTCGATGTTTCAAAGTTTCTAATTGTTTGGCTTTAATTTGTGCTTGTCGAATTTGTTCTTGCTCTAATTCTTGTTGTCTTCTCAATTCCTCAGTTTCATCCTGGGCTGCAAAGTCAGCCTTAACTTCAGCTAAAAGGTTATCTACTAAAGATGCAGACTTGGACGGGGGTGGGATAAATGGTTTTGCTGCTTTGGGTTTGGGTGGCTGTGGCTTTTCAGGTTGTGCTTCATCATATTCAGCTTTGATCTGAGCTAACAGCTTATCAATAACATCCATTGTTTTAAATCTGATAACAGTAATGGTTAATCAGTAATAGCAAACTTAATAAATCACAAAATAGCTGAGGTTCTAAGCTTTCTTTATCTTTTATAAGTAAGAGTAAAAAATAGGGAAAAATACCATCCATTTTCATGATTGATACTGCGGAAATTACGCGTAGCGGCACTAGTCATTAATGGCATTAAGCAGTACTTCAGATCAACTAAAATCTTCTATATTTCCCATTGTAACTGTGTCACAAATATCAAACTTATACCAATTTAATATGAGGCTGCATAGAAAAGGGCTTCTAAAATAAAGTTATAAGAAGAGACAGACATTACCTGTTCCAATGTCAGTTGTTCAAACCGGATTAGCTTAGTCGGTAATTGCATTCATCAATACATCTGCAAGACTCATATCTTCTAAATCATCTAAAGTAACGGTATCGCAAATATCGAATTTAGCACCAACACCTTGCAACTGATCATCTAAAGCTTTGAGAAACTTAGTAGCTTGAGAATCTGAACCTACTTGAATCATCGAAATTCCCAATTCTTCATCACGCTCCATTTGGCGAGTAGCGTTAATAATTACCTCAAATACGGCTTTGCGATCGTCTGGTTCGCCATCTGTGATCACTAAAATTGTCTCGCCGTTGGGTTTGGTTTTACCAGCGGTTTTGCGTTGAAAGTAATTATTGAGTGCATCTTGAAGTACACCTGCTAAATTTGTCGTGCCAGAAGGATCATTTTCTAAAAATATTTGGGCGACTTTGGCTGAGGTAACATCGTCATAGCGTTTAAATCTTCCAGAAAACACGTATATAGTAATGCCATCTGGGTCGAACTGTTCACACTTTCTTGCCAAAGCGAGAGTAGATTCTTGGGCTATTTCCCATCGACTTCTACCACCAACTTGGTCAGGGGTAGACATACTGCCGCTTTTGTCAATGATTAATGTATAGTCGCGATCGCTCATCATAAGATTCCTTTTAGTAATACCCTATGGTTCTAGTCTAGTCTAGGCTTCTATTGTACTGACAAGGTATTTAAGCTTCTTAATGACTTTTGTTACTCCTTTCAAAATTATCTCAGTGATATCTGCTGTTGGGCATTGGGAATGGGGCATGGTGAGACAGCGCTGCGTTCGCGTAGCGTCTCGTAGAGAACAGAAGTGCCTTGCGCGGGTTCCCAAGGCAGCTTTTGGGGGGAAACTTCCTCCCAAAACGTGCCGCCGCGTTGTGGCAACTTCGGGGAGGGTTTCCCTCCAAAGCCACTTCTGTGCGGGGGTTCCCCCCGTTGAGGAAAGTGGCATCAGGCGACTGCGAACCCGAAGGGAGCATTCATTGGGCATTACCTTTTTTACACACACCCCAGACGCTGTTTTCGGTCAAATGTTTAAATCACGCAGAGCCAAACGAATTTGCTCCAAACGCCTGCGGTTGACACCAAGATCTGACTCTCCTATGCGAGATGCCGATCGCAGATGAATGACTGACTCATTGGCAGGCAAATAAAACTCTACATCATCAGTAAATTTGAAGATGCGGCTTTTAGAAAGAGCATGGATGTAATTATCTTTTTGTTCTATAACTTCTGTACGGGGAACAACGGTGAGAACTTTGAGTAAGGTTTTTCGGGCTTTGTCACGATCTACATGATAGGCAATCGGTTCAATGGCGTGTTTAGAATCCGCATCTTGACTGACAACACAGTTGTTTGAAGCCGGACAAGAACTAAGATGACCATTGTTAACTCCCAAGCTGGAAGAATCAGCCCAAGTAGGACCAGGAAGTATTAAACTACTAATCAAAGTTAGCAATATTACTAAAGTAATACTCCGTAGGAGCCGCTGCGCGATTGCTGTTAGCAGATGGGACATGATAAATTTACTCCTTAAGGTTGGGTTAGTTGTGATACCTTTGACCCAACCTAATTATCTAGCAATTTCAGCTTCAGCAGCGATCGCTGAGTCGAGATAAATACTCACTTTTCTACTCTCCTGTAAAAATAAATCAAGAAGTATTGATGAGATTGCTGATGCACTCATCGTCCAGGAAATCCCTGTAGAACAGTATTATCCAGAATCAGGCCTTGGTCAGCAAGAAATTTACATGGAATATTAGAAAGTGTATAATTGTGAGGATATCACTGCAATTTACTTATTTTTTGCCTTTTAGCTCCAGGTCTAAGCCTTGTTCCGCTGATTGTGACCCTCCTATCTCTTCGTACACACCCTTAGGTTGCGGTTTCCCGGAGATCTTGATGAAACAAGATTCAGAAAATACTTTCAAAGTTGCTCAACAAGCATTCAAATATTTTCAGCATGGTTTAGCAACAGGTGATTGGGAAGCATTTTTAGAAATGCTTATAGAAGACTTTACCTTTTGGTTCCCAACAGGAAAATTCCAGGGTTGGAATGTAGGAAAAGAACAAGCTAAAGAGTTTTTTGAATACGTATCAAAGTCCTTTCCAGGCGGAATCAGCTTAAATTTAGACCGCTTTACTTATAGTACGACAACGGTTGTGTTTGAGTTTCAGGATCAGGGAGTTTTATTTGGACAGCCTTACAAAAATCGCGTAGCAGTTTCCTTTGATGTAGATGGAGACAAAATTTGTGGTTATCGAGAATATTTTGGTAGTGACGGGAAATCGTCTTAAATAATGATAGATAAAACCAACTCGAACACCAAGGCTGATATTGGGGTTAAGGGGAGCATCCACTTTTGGAAGAAATACCTGGCGATTGGAAATCGCGCGCCAGTTGCTACCCTGCGGGTTCTCCGAATGAGTACAAGTCGGGCATTGCCCGCCCAACGCGCCCAACGCACTGGCTTGGCTACACAAACGTAGCCGCAAAGCGTCTACTCTCCGAGAACGCTAAGAGCGAACCCCCCTACGCGGACTCCTTTGAAACCCGCGCAGGCGGGTTTAGTTTGTGTAGCCCCAGACTTCTAGTCTGTTCACGTAGTTGTGCGATTAACTTATTACTTTCTTCTAATGCAGCTTCCCCAAGCTTTTCGCCTGTTTTTTCTAAAGCTTTAGTTAAAACTATAGTAGCGATCGCAGTTGCTACGGCCGTCAAGGTTACTGGTTCCATAAGTTAATAATAATATTACGAGATTATACTTATGCTCCTCAGTTTCACAGTTCCTCTCAGCCAATTGATGACTATGTGCTGCTATTTGTGAAAGATTACGCTACCATTTTTACACTTGAAAGCAAATATTGTATCAGTGATAACTAATTTATTTCCTGGCAAATTGGCTTATTTTATGTGTAATTCCAAGATAATTTGTACTTCAAGTAACTATTAATCTAAAAAGTTTCTTGTTTTGGCTTTAATTAACTTTTTGACTAATACTTTGATACTTAATGCTCTTATAAAATTAGTAGCAAAAGTTTCTTTGCAAATCTGTGAACAGGCGCTATATTTTACGAATTTATATCTGCCGAAAATTGCAAGCTTTTATCCCCATTCCCCATTTATTGTGCCTTTATTGTAAGTAAGGTTTTATATTTTCATCTATCCAAAAATATATTTAGCACTGAGGACAAGCAAATAAACTTACACACTAAATTAGTGAATAATCCTGTTACTTGGTATGATTTTTATCAATTAATAATCGTTAAATAAATTAAAAAAAAAATCAGGCAAATTCCTCAAATAATTATCGCTGTTCAGAGAAAATTGAGTTAACCTGGGAATTTAGTAATTGTGAAGAACATATTGTTGTTACTGGGTGGCAACATTAGAGATTCGCTTTGATCTCTATGTAATCAAACCAGCAAGTAAAATGATTATCATAGAATATGCAAGAAGGAAGCTTTATTTGGAGTCATCTAGAAAAACAGCATCGCACAGTTGACAAATGGGTTGATTGGGTATGGCTGGTAGTGCTGTTATTGGCGGCAGTTTTACTATTTAGTATCAACCTTGGGGGACTACCGCTGCGAGATTGGGATGAAGGGACTATGGCACATGTGGCCAGAGAAATTTGGAATGCGCCATCAGGTTCAATGCATTGGCTTTACCCAACCCTAGGAGGGAAACCTTATCACAACAAGCCGCCTTTGATGCATTTGCTAATTGCTTGGGCTTATTCCTTAGGAGGTGTAAATGAGTGGACAACACGCTTACCTGGGGCAATTTTAACAGCGTTTTCTGTACCTTTGCTGTATTGCATTGGTCGAGAAATATTTCGCCAACGTTGGGCAGCAATTTATAGTGCCTTGATTTACCTCACAATGCTACCTGTGGTACGTCATGGGAGATTAGCAATGTTAGATGGTGCGGTAGTAAGTTTTTTGATGGTGATGATGTTGTGCGTGTTGCGATCGCGCCGAGATTTACGTTATTGCCTGGGTATTGGTCTGGGTTTTGGGTTGATTTGCTTAACTCAAGGCTTGTTAGGTGCGTTGCTAGGTGTGATCGCGATCGTGTTTCTGTTTTGGGATACGCCTAGATTGCTCACCAGTTACTATTTCTGGACAGCTATCTTAATTGGCAGTCTACCTGTGGCTTGTTGGTATAGCGCTCAACTATGGCACTATGGTTATACTTTTGCCCAAGTTGGGCTTTTCAACCAATCCCTCAACCGAATTGGCGCAGTCGCCGCAGAAGATGCCGAACCACCTTGGTACTACATTATTGAACTCCTCAAATGGACATGGCCTTGGTTAATATTTTTACCACAAGCTGCACGCTTAGTCTGGGAAAATCGGAACCTGAGTTGGGCAAAACTCATACTTGTATGGAGTAGTGTTTTTCTGCTGATAATTTCTCTGCTGGGGACAAAAATGCCTTGGTATGTATTTCCGATTTACCCTAGTTTAGCTTTAGCTCTAGGTGCCCAATTAGCTGAAACAGAAAATTCACCGTTACTTTCGTCTTATCCCCGTAGCTGGGTCACTGGTTTTTCGATTCTTGCCGTGGTGGCTTCTGCTAGTAGTATTTACTTTAGTTGGGGTACAACACCAAAAACCGATTTACAGTTAATTTTTGCAGCAGTAGCTGTGACTATGACTTTGGCAGCTATTTTAGCAGAACGAGGCGACGGACAATTTCTCAAGATTTTGTTTTGGGGAAGTTATATTTCGCTACTACTATTGATGAAATCTAACTACTGGGTTTGGGAATTATGGCAAGCTTATCCAGTCAAACCAGTGGCGGCTATGATCGCCGAGGCAAACCCATCTGTCAGGCAAATTTATACATCTTTTTCCCGTCATCGTCCCTCGCTGGATTTTTATAGCGATCGCACTATTATTCCCGCTTCAATTGGTGAATTGCAATATTATTGGCATTACAACGGGCAACCCTATTTTCTTTTGAATGCATCTGCTTTAAAAGAGCTAAAACTGGAATCAATCAAGCAAATTGGCCAAGCTGAAGGTTGGATACTAATTACAAAAGATGCTGATCGTTTATAAGGGTATTGGGCATTAGGCATTGGGCATGGTATATATAATTACGAATTACGAATTAGGAATTACCAAGCACTCGTTTTGCACCTTAGTAAGCATGTCATTAAAGGCAGGAGTATAGCAACCATTTTCATCTACAATTCTACGAAGTGTATACTCACCAATCCGTGGTACTCCGCCAAACCAAACATTCTTGCGTTTCCAATTATCTCCGTTGTGAGAGTTTTCGTCTCGGCACATTGTGGCATCTATGATCCACCTGGGAACCGATAAGCCAAACGCTAAAGGTGTGATTTGTGCTTGTTGTAATGTTTCATCTTCAAACTCAATTCTGTATGCGAACTGAGCTAATTGGGCGCTACGAAGCAATAACCATCCCAAAATTGAATTATGAAACGTCCATTGCACTGGCGCAAAAACAGGTAGAACCAAGCTGTGGTTTTGTGTGTCCCATTCTAAGTTGTACATTGTGATGCAATCATCTGGAAGCGGATTGCCATCCATAAAAAACACGCCCTTGAGGACAGTTGGTAATTTAGTTTGGGCGATCGGGATCATCCAGGTGGCAATATTATCTAGCTGCTTGTTCTCGATTGATTCAACCATATTAATTATTTGTTGACTGTTGAGCAAAACCTTGTAGCACTAAATCATTAGGGGTAACGGCAGTCACATTTTCAAAATCCCACTTGACTTCTGTAAATGAGTTCCATTGATAATTCTTGAAAAGATACAAACAGAACATCTTGATTAAGCCAATCGATAAAGTTCTGCCGGGACAGGCTCGTTCATGCCCTTCACCGTTCCAAGATAAAATATCTGTATAATCCCGTGTGACATCAAAATTATCGGGATTCTGGTATCTGTTCGAGTCACGGTTAGCCGTGAAGATAGAGCCAAGTAAACGAGTACCTTTTTGGAATGGACATTGCTGTCCTCCGATTTCAACTTCACCCGAATTGGTGGCAAGTTGGCTGACAAAGCGCACAGGTGGATAAAGACGAGCTGTTTCTAAAATCACTTGATTGATTAATGTTGACTGTTCTAGAGCGTATTTGTTTGCAGGTTCGTTGCCACTCCAGACAGTATTAATCTCTGATATTACGTCAATTCTTAAAGCATTATCGAGGCATAAAACACCAATCACAGATCCCAAAAGTGCGCTTGTCCCCGCAGTCCCGGCGATATGGATCATATCGAACAAACTGTTAGCAATTTGGTGTTCATTCAATTGATACTGAGCAGCCGTTTCCATGTAAGATGCCCATCTGAGAGATTGTTTGTATCGCTCGATTAAATGCTGGCGATGTCGAATACTCGGTGCTGTTTTAATTGCGAGTAGATATTTGCTAATGAAATTTGGCAAGGATGCAAGGGGCAAACCTTGAATGTAAGTACGTGATGCAATGATTTCTTCTTCAGATAATGAAATCTGTAAAACAAGTTGATGCAAAATACCCAGCATCATTTTTGGTAAATCGTTACCGATATGTAGTTGTCCCTGTTTGGCTGCTGCTAATAAACTTTGATCAACTAGCTCTCCTATTACGCCAGCCTGTGCATAGGGATCTGGTAGGGCTTGGGAGAATACAGCACGAACCCCTGTGTGTTCATTCCCATTCATCCCCAAGCTCAATGGATTGTTGAGCAAATAGCTAGGAGCTAAGATTCTAATGATGCCTAAATCATTTCCCCGCACTTGCGGCTCAGTCTGCATCAGTTCCTTGACTTGGGAATGATTGGCGTGCATGATTGCTTGGTCTACCGCAAAAAATTTGTCTCCAATATATTGCTTGCGGATATAGAGAAAATCTTTCCATGCCTTGAGCATAACCAAGGCTTCGGTGTAATAAAGACGTAAACGCAGAAGCTTGCCAATTGCAGTATCATAACCGACTTTGGCTAGACGATAGGAAAGCTGGATTTGGCGATCGTGGCTTTTAAGGACTTTATCTTTGAGTTCCATGATATTCACCTATGATTGCAACTTGATATGAACAAGGGCTGATAAATCAATACCATTCAGTTATAGCGATAGCCAGTTAGTTTAGGACATAAACTGATCATAAAACCCGGACAACAACAGACTTTCAAACCTTTCCCCTGTCCCCTGCTATAAAAGTAGTACTGTGTCAAGAAATAATTGACGAATAGATTTGCTGTAGAGACGGCGATTGATCGCGTCTCTCTAACTAGTAGTTTGAGTTAAGTAGGTGGGTGGGAAAACTTCTAAGTATGTCATTGCGAGTGGAACGAAGTGAAACGCAGCAATCGCAAACATTTCAGTGAATTTACATTTCGTTATATAGTTAGGTTTATTCGTGCATACCTACTTAAACAAAACCAAATCGATTGATTAAGCATCTGGATTTATCGGCGTTTATCGGCGGTTAATTATTCTTATCTAAACCATATTGGGTGATAAGTTTAATTTAGATATTAATACTTTGAGGAATTTTGGAAGGTAGCAAATACTCATAAGCTGGGCGGTGCAAATTGCGCTGATTGATGGTATCTTCTATTTTTTGCAGATTGCTATGGAACGCCTGCAATAAAGGTTTTACTAGTGGATCTTTGAAGTATCCTTGCGGATAATCACCGAGTTTGTTGTAATATAAAGATCCCAGCAAACTTAGCAGGTTGTATTGCCGTTGCGCCTGATTTAAAGGTGAGAGCAAATTCAGGTAGTCTTGCTCAGTAATTTCTCTCCCCAGAGTTGAGGCTGGCAAATAACCTGCCAATGGTGAGGCTCCGGCATACCCCATCAAATCTTTCTGGGGAAAGTTCACCGCCGCGTGTTGAGCGCTGGCTGTAAAAATAATCAGCGTAGTGGCATCAATTAAGTAGCCCCGCGTCTGAATGTTGCCATCTTCACCAAAATCGGGCATTCGACCACCGTCGTCAGCTTGAACTTCGGCTGCCCAAGCTTGGAGATCTGCATCTTTTTGGATGTCTGCATCTGTAGCGTAGTAAAGGTTTAGGTAGTCTGCAACCCATTGATGAATGGCATCCCAGACCAACAAAGCATCATCCCGGTAAGGATAAACAGGTAGTAAGTTGGCATCGTCTACACCGCGCTGCTGGAATTGCTTCGGTAACATGGCACTTTTGAAGCTATAGCTTTGCAATCCGTAGACTGCTAAAACACGAGAGTTATCAATAGTCGATGCCAGCAATCTATCAACTCCACCGCCAGGAGCAATTAGACTACGTTGGGCGGCATCGTTGATTGCTAATGTACCCTCAAAATGGGGATGCAGCAGCAGCCTTAGGGGATGGTTGAGTGGCAGTTGTCGATAAGTTGCCATTACAAAGACACCAACGAATAGGTGCGTTCTACTGAGGTGGGTGACGGCTTCTTGGATGTTGGCATCTGCTATCTGGACAACAGTTTTAGCAAACAGCCAGGCGTACTTACCAGATTTAGGGGTAACGATGGGATAATCTGTCCCAGGGGTTTGCCCACATTGAATAGCGACTGGGCGCAGTAGAAGGTTGGGGTCTGAGCCTTTGGGTAACGCAAAGAGTGCTAGGGGAGCATAGAGATATTTTTGCTCGTTTGGGTATGTACCGTTAATAGCACCCTCCAAGATTCTATAGTCTGCTAGGTAAAGCCTGCCTTCTTCTTTAGCTGCTGCTAAGGAATCGTCACTCCCCATTACTCCTTGATAATGCTCGTCTGTGACTGGGAAGCGATCGCCAAGGCTAGTTGTTACCCGTTCGATCATCACAGGATTATAACCAGCTACTCGCATGTAGGCAAACACTTGATCTTCTTGGAAATTTTGGGCGATCGCTGGCAATTCAATCATCGGGAACAATTTTTCGTAGTCCTTCAGACTGGTTACATGGCCTGTGGGCTGTCCTTCATATAAAAGGGCAATCACCCCGTCTAGAACATCTTTGAGGATCAATACTCCGTTTTCTCTCAAAAGAGAAAACAACAAATCATCAAGTTCTCGAAAATCTTTGGATATTCCTTTAGTTAAAAACTGGGGGACAATTTGTAAAAGTCTAGCGATAATGCTAATCCGGGCTGGTATTGCCCCCTTGAGAAACGCTTCCAGGATAAACATTTTGACATCATCACGGACAGACTCAGAACCGCGATTACCTCGGTTAGTGATTAAGGTATTGACGAAAATAACCCGTAACTGCTCGGCCAATAAACAATACCAGTTATTAGAGAACCGTTCCGCAGCAGGAAGCTGATCCACCATCGCAATAGGTGGAATGTGGGTGTAGTTGTATTGATATTCTTGCCTAGCTACGTCCAGGCTATTAGTGATTGGGATATTAATCGAATTATCTGGTGATGAAGCAGTCATGGACACTCCTCGCGTATAGTGGATCGAAGAGAACTTCAAAAGTTAACTGAAAAAATACCTCCTTGAGTTTTTTTGTTGATTTCAGTTAATGGGCTGAAAAATTTTAGGACTTCAACAGTTTATCTATAGCTACATAGTTTTGAGTAAGCTAAAAGTATTATCGCAACCAGATTTAGGATTCTGGTTTTTTTAAAAGAAATTTTATTGGAAGCTCACGTTCAATTCATTTCCAAATGGGTATGTGGTCTTCACTGTCTTTGTAGAGCGATCGCAACCATACCCACAGCTAAATTACTTCTCAAGCTAATACAGTAGCTACTTGAGGCCAACGTCCTACTGCCTTACCAATAACGGCTAATTCTTGCATCAAGTGGTCGAAACGCTCTGGTGTTAGAGATTGGGGGCCATCAGATAGAGCTTTTGTGGGGTTAGGGTGAACCTCAATCATCAAAGAATCAGTTCCAGCTGCGATCGCGGCCAGTGCCATTGCAGGCACAAATTCAGACCAACCTGTACCGTGGCTGGGGTCAATCATAATTGGTAGGTGAGTCAGCTTTCGCAATACTGGTACTACTGATAGATCCAGGGTATTGCGTGTGTGCTGGCGGTCAAAGGTGCGAATACCTCGCTCACATAAAATTACATTAGGATTTCCCGCTGCCAAAATATACTCAGCTGCCATCAACCAATCTTCAATTGTTGCTGCCATTCCCCGTTTCAAGAGAACTGGTTTCGACTGCGCCCCCACTTTTTTCAGCAAGGAGAAGTTCTGCATATTCCTTGCTCCTAGCTGAATGACATCAGCAATTTCAGCAATTTTATCTAGTTCAGCAGCATCCATTACTTCTGTAATAATGCCTAATCCGCTGACTTCCCGCGCTTTTGCCAACAATTCCAAGGCACTTTCGCCATGTCCTTGGAAGGCATAAGGTGAAGTCCGGGGTTTGTATGCTCCACCACGCAAAAACTTTGCCCCTGCTGCTTTGACACGCTGTGCTGTTTCAACAATCATGGCTTCGTTTTCAACGGAGCAGGGGCCAGCTACCACTACTAAGGGATGATGTTCTCCAAATACAACTTGCCCATCGGGAATATTAACTACAACCTCAGAAGCTTCACCATGACGGTATTGACGGCTAGCCCTTTTGTAAGGCAATTCTACCCGTAATACTTGCTCAATCCAAGGGCTAATTTCTTGAATTTGTAATGGGTCTAAATTTGCAGTTTCACCTACTAGACCAATTACCACTTTGTGTTGACCAACAATTTTTTCTGGTGTTAGCCCCCAACTAATTAGCTCCTCGCTAATCCGGTTGATTTCCGCTTCGGGGGAACCAGTTTTCATAACTACGATCATATTTAATTCCTTAATGAGGTTAAGATTTAATGTGTTTTGTTTCTGTGATTTAATTTAGGGCAATTTGTTAAGCACAACAATCTATAATTGTTACGGTAATTGGATTAATATTTCAAGCAATACAGCGTTTCATAGTCTGCTGAGGTACAAATTTATCTGCGTCTATCTGTCTTGAAAAGTTTTGCGCTCCTGTTACCCGTACGCGCAACGCCAGTTCTCTCAAGTCGAGCCACTGCCTTGCGGGGGTTCCCCCCGTTGTGGCAAGTGGCGTGGCAGAGTCCTTCGGATTCGCCAGTTGCCTGGGTTGGGAAACCCTCCCGCAGCACTGGACTCACCGCTCACAAGACTGGCTCAACTTTTCGCTACGTTTATCTGTCTTCATCTGCGGTTTATTATTTTTTCTATACCTCACTTAGTTGGGAACCGCTATAAGTGTTTTCCAATTAATTAAATGCTGAAAAGCAGCCTATTACTTAAAATTAAACATTACTTTAAAAAAAGAACCGTAGGGCATACGGTCTTAAAAGCTCAGTTAATCTCCTCATAAAGGAGTTGCTGAGAAATCCATCACTTGTAAAGGAAGTGTGGTTATGTGACCAATGTTGAAGTTATAAAATGTTAACTTCAACATTTATTTTAATAACTTATCCAACACCGCAGTTATACCTTAACTGAGCGCCGAGTTATCATACGTTCTTTTGCCGAGTTTCGCGCCAAACCTCCACCATTCGTCCCCAGTTGGTGCTAAATTCACCTAAACCGAGCAGACTGCCGACTCTTTCTTCATCCCAAGAGGCAGAGAGAACACCATAAGTTATCCCCAATACCCCCATACCAAATAATCCCATATTCACCAGTAATACAGCGATGGGAGGTAGTTTAATGTCAGAGTAGGTAGCAAGCAGATAGCTCGCTACTAAAGAGGCAATACCCAAAACTGTGGGTATGCCACAAAACCCGGCCACGCGCCGGATCATCCTCTGGCTGACCACTTCGGGAATTGCCATCTCTTCTTTGCTGAAAGATGGCTGCTTGGTAGCCTGTTTTTCAGAGGTTTTGGGCTGCGCTGGTGGTTTATTCGCAGCTTTTACGGGTTTTTGGCGCTTTTTTTTCGGTTCAAAGGGCAAGCGAGCTTCTGAAGTAGGAGTTTCGCTCACGCGATCAGATTCTTCAGCAGACATAAGGGGTAGTTCCTATCCACGAATACCGAGACGAGCAATCAAAGCTTGATACTTTTCCCGGTTTTCCTGCTGGATGTAAGCTAAAAGGCGTTTGCGCTGACCAATAATCTTCAACAGTCCCCGACGGGAAGAGTGATCTTTTTTGTTTGCTTGCAGATGCAAGGTGAGGCGCTGAATGCGCTCGGTCAGCATTGCAATTTGGACATCGGCAGAGCCAGTGTCAGTCTCGTGAACTTGGTAGTTGGAAATTAATTCTTGTTTGCGCTGTTGCGTCAGAGCCATGATCAATTCAAGTGGGATTTTTTTTAAATGTATGCAGCAGTCTCCCATGATATCACAGCAGCTATTGAGGCGTATCTGGTAAGTAGCCATCATTAGCCCTTTCAAGGTGACTCGTAAAATCTCTTGTTTTTTCTCAGCGCTCTCAGCGTCTCTGTGGTTTAAAAGTAATTTATTTAACCCCAGAGACCTGAGGACACAGAGAGAAGAGTTTAAAGAGGAATATTTTGACTAAAAATTTTACCCACCTTGAAAGGGCTAGTAGCCATCATCAACTGCGTCCACCAGAATGCATGAAAATGGGCATGGGGCATTCGCCATTCCAAGAATTAAGAAAATTTATCAGACAGTGACTACAATGACGCTAAACTCTTATGACGAAGAAGCCCCTAGAGTCAACTTGATAGCCCCTGATGAAATTAGCCGATATCCTCAAGGACTCAAATTACAAGCTGTCGCAGTTTACGATGGCTGAAATTGAGCAGTTAGAGCAGACGATTACCCTCAAGACGACCAAAAACGGTGAGGTTCCTTATACGGTTTGTTTAGTGCGCCAAAAGGCGATTAAGCTCACGCCAGAGGAGTCAATCCGGCAACTATATTTACGGGTTTTGAGCGATCGCTTGCACTATCCCCTCGGTCGCATTCAGGTTGAGTATGGGGTGAACTTTGGGCGAGAGGTGAAACGGGCAGACATCGTGGTGATGGACAAAGACCGTCCCAACACGGTTTACATGCTTGTGGAGCTAAAAAAACCAAAGCTGAAGGATGGGAAAGACCAGCTTCGCTCTTACTGCAATGCCACGGGTGCGCCGATCGCCGTTTGGACGAATGGCGATCAAATTTCCTATTACCAGCGCAAAGATCCCAATTATTTTGAAGACATTCCGGGGCTACCGAATGCGAATCAAACCCTGGCAGATATTCTTCAGATCAAGTTCACTCTAGAAGACTTGATCGCTAATGACAAGTTGGTGAAGGAGAATAAATCTCTCAAGACCTTGATCGAAGAAATGGAAGATGAGGTGCTAGCCAATGCTGGGGTAGATGTATTTGAGGAACTGTTTAAGCTGATTTTCACCAAGCTCTATGATGAATGGTATTCTGGGCAGGGCAACAGGCGATCAACCCGTTCTCTGGAGTTTCGCAATACGGGACAGACAGAAGCCGCACTGAAAACTAAGATTCAGGATTTATTCGACAAAGCCAAGAAGAAGTGGGAAGGGGTGTTTAGTGAAGATGCCAAAATTAGCCTCACGCCGTCTCACCTGTCGGTTTGTGTGTCGTCGTTGGAAAATGTCAAGCTGTTTAACTCTAACTTGGATGTCATCGATGAAGCTTTTGAATATTTGATCAACCAGAGCAGCAAGGGCGAAAAGGGACAGTTTTTTACACCGCGCTATGTAATTGATCTGTGCGTAAAAATGCTCAACCCGCAAGAGGATGAGTACATGATTGATACGGCTGCGGGTTCATCGGGGTTTCCGGTGCATACGATTTTTCATGTGTGGCGGCAGATTTTGGCAGATGAGGGAATAGCTGCGAGTCATTTATTTTCGCTGGAAGATAAGCCGCCCCGGTGCAAAGAGTATGTGGAAGACAAGGTATTTGCGATCGACTTTGATGAAAAGGCGGTGCGGGTAGCACGGACGCTGAATTTGATTGCGGGGGATGGGCAGACAAATGTGTTGCACCTGAACACCCTGGATTATGAACTGTGGGATGAAGTCACCGAGCAAGATGATTGGGATGACATTTACCATGAAGGGTTCAGGCGACTGAAAAAGCTGCGACCGAAAGGCAGCAAGGACTATCGAGAGTTTCAGTTTGATGTGCTGATGGCAAATCCACCTTTTGCAGGAGACATCAAGGAACCGCGCATCATGGCTCGCTATGAGTTGACCAAAGATAAAGCTGGAAAAGCAAAGGGAGTGGGGCGCGACATTTTGTTTATTGAGCGCAATCTGGACTTTTTGAAACCAGGGGGGAGAATGGCGATCGTGCTTCCTCAAGGACGGTTCAACAATTCATCCGATAAGAACATTCGAGATTTCATTGCAGAACGCTGCCGGATTTTAGCAGTGGTGGGGTTACATGGCAACACCTTTAAGCCGCACACAGGCACAAAAACCTCAGTGCTGTTTGTGCAGAAATGGAACGATGACCCTAAAGCTGGCGCACTTTGCCCCCGACAGGATGACTACAACATCTTTTTTGCCACCATGCGAAAGTCGGGGAAAGATAACTCTGGAGACAAGATTTGGCGCAAAATTTCATCGTCTACGGCTTCACCAACCGATGAGGAAATCAGCGATTTGATGCCGCCTTCTCCGGTGCAAAGAGTCGTTGGAGTAGAGAGCGATTTCTTGCGAGATAATCACGAACATTTAGTGGTAGATCATGACCTGTATAACCACGAAGGACTGACGGAAGACGGCATTGCGGAAGCGTTTATTGAGTTTGCCAAAAAGGAGAACCTCAGTTTTTTTACACCTAGCCCATCTGTTACGCCGTTTGATGCTGTGAGGTATCAGCGGTTGATGGATGGGCTAGAAGCGGTAGAGATATTATTTGGTAAAGCTCTAGAAAACAAGGATTTTAGAATTGATGGTGAGTTCCATCGAAGACCGCCTGTTCAAAATCCAAATTATAGTTATGTTGACGTTGGGGATAATCTGACTTTCATTCAGTACGGAATCTCAATAGAGATGAATGAAGAAGGTGAAGGTACAAAAATTTACAGGATGAATGAGATTCATAATATGCTCTGTGATACTGAAGTTTCAAAGTTTGCGAATATTTCTTCTGTAGATATAGAAGCTTTCAAGCTCAGAGATAGAGATGTACTATTTAATCGGACAAATTCGTTTGATTTTGTGGGGAGAACGGGAATATTTAGAAGTTTTTCAGATGAGGATTTAGTTTTCGCCTCTTATTTAATACGAGTCAGGACTGATGAATCAAAGGTTTTACCTGAATATCTCGTTGCGTTCCTCAATTCCAGCTTAGGAATTTGGGACGTAAAAAGACGAGCTAGAATTTCAATTAACCAGTCAAACGTCAATGCTCAAGAATTAGCAGCAGTAAAAATTCCTCTATTGAGTCTGGGATTTCAGTTAAGGTTCAAGAAATTATTTGAACAAGCACATTCCGATAGATTGGAAGCAATTGAAATCTATCAACACGCTGAGGATTTGCTGTTGTCGGAGCTTGGCTTGAAAGACTGGCAACCCACGGAAGAAACCGTTGCCGTCAAGAGTTTTGCGGAGTCGTTCCTGTCTTCTGGTCGCTTAGACGCTGAGTATTACCAACCAAAATATGATCAAGCAGAAGAAGCTATTAAAGATTGTGGTTTTCCATCTCAAAACTTAGGTTCATTAATAGAACCCATTCAAAACGGTTTTGACTATCGAGAGTATACCGAGGAAGGAACGCCTTATATTCGTGTAGGCGATGTCAAAAACGGACAGATTAATTTTGAAAGTGCCGTAAAAATTCCAATCACGATGGCTGATATTGATAAGCCTGTGGGTCTACAAGTCGGAGATATTCTTTTTACCCGTAAAGGTAGTTTTGGTAATTCCGCAGTTGTTACAGAATTAGAAGTTAACGGGATTATTAGTAGTGAAATTATGCTTGTACGTTTAACTTCAGTTTCTAGACAAGAAATTTTACCAGAGTATGTGAGTTTATTTTTGAATTCAAAATTCGGTTACTTACAGGTTGAACGTCGAGTTCATGGTGTGGCTTACTACAGTATTTCTCAACCAGATTTAGCCAATTTGTTAATTCCAATTTTACCAAAACCTCAACAGCAAAAGATTGCTGAGAAGATAAAATCATCATTTTCATTAAAACTAAAATCTAAACAACTGCTGGAAATTGCTAAAACAGGAGTAGAACAGGCGATAGAAACTGATGAAGCGATCGCAACGACTTGGATAAACCAGCAACTTCAAGCCTTGAGGGTAGAAATGCCATGACTATTACTGCAATAGATATACCAATGGATCGGATTCATGAGTTTTGTCATAAGTGGCAAGTTACCGAATTTGCCCTGTTCGGCTCCGTCTTACGCGATGACTTCCGCCCCGAAAGCGATATTGATGTGTTGATCGCCTTTTCTCCTACTGCGAAACGGGGCTTAACCGAAACTCTACAAATGCGCGATGAACTGCAAGCTATTTTTAACCGACCTGTAGATTTGATTGTAAAAGCTGCGATTGAGCGCAGTGAAAACTGGCTCAGACGTAAAAATATTTTGGAATCCGCACAAGTCATCTATGCCGCGTGACCAAGAATCTGTGATCGACATCGCCAATGCCATCAGGCGCAGCTTACGCTATGCAGATGGGATTAGCAAATCAGAACTGGAAACCAATGACGAGAAATTGTCTGCAATTCTCTACCAAATTACAATTATTGGCGAAGCCACCAAACGGCTTTCCCAGTCGTTCCGTCAGCAACATCAAGAAATTCCCTGGCGACAAATGGCAGGAATGCGAGATGTGATTGTCCATGAATACGATCAGCTTGATTTTGATGTGATCTGGGATGTTATTGAAAATAAATTGCCAGAACTTTTTAAATTGATTGATTCTTTACTTTAAAGGTGTTTTGTAGGCAAAGTCCAAAAACTGCTAGAAATTTCTAAAACAGGAGTAGAACAGGCGATAGAAACTGATGAAGCGATCGCAAACACTTGGATAAACCAGCAACTAAACAGTATTCTCAATGCCGCCTTAAGAGTTAGTTTGAAAGGGAAACCGTACAGTATTAGGACTTACGCACTCGTGACAAAAAACTAAGCCTTTGCGATTACTTCGCTGCGCTCGTAATGACTTAAAATCGTGATCTGTGTGTAAGTCCTGAGTATTTTTGTAGCGGATCAACGGCTTTGGATTCCCAATCGCACGCTTTACACCTACCCGGATGTCATGGTTGTCCCCCGCCCACTCGAACGACAAAAGGGACGAACTGATACGATTACTAACCCAGTAATAATCGCCGAAGTGCTTTCAAAATCAACCAAAAGCTACGATAGGGATGAAAAATTTTCAGCGTATCGTACCATTCCCACATTTCAAGAATATTTATTGATTGATCAATATACTGCTCATGTTGAGCAATACTCCAAAACAGACTTCCACAAATGGATCTTTACTGAATATGACGATCCAGAATCATATATTTCACTCTCGTCAATTCCTTTTGAAATTCGTTTAGCAGATCTCTATGAAAGTGTTGAATTTGAGCCATAGTGGAATTGCTAAAACCACCTCATAAAATCGCATTGCTCCCCTTGAGGATTATCCAAGATGATGCTGCTGCTCGAATTGAAGTTAATTAAGTACTTCTTTTATTACCTGAAAAAAGAGAAACGACGTTCCTTTTTTTTTCAGGTAATAAGGAAGAATATGCAAAAAATAAATATCAATGCTCAACAAATTATTGATGGATGACTTGATTTAAATGCATCTGCTGAAAGTTAGCCGTTTATGGAAGCAACTGGTACAGAGACATTAGGTACAGACTCTTGATTGAGAATAGGCTGGCGGGTCTTGAGGTCAAATTTGTAGCCATGTGGCAAGATATGTAGCTTGGCTCCACAAATCGCTAAAGGCTCATCCTTTAAGATTTCGCCCATATTGTTATATGTAGCCTCTGACTCATCTACTATTGTTACCGAACCTTGCCCAATCACTTCTATTTGGCTATCAGTCACTACCATAGCTGTATTTTCGTCAATGCCAAACCCTAAAACCACAGGTTCTTGAATTAAAGCTGAAATTAAGCGTCCTAAGCGTCCGCGCTGGGAAAAATGTTGGTCAATTACTACTCCTGGTAAAAAACCAAGACCTAGACCCATCTCTACAATTTCCATGCGAGGATTTGTTTGGGAGTCGCCTTCCATAATCATTTTATCTGGCATTACAGCAGCACCAGCGCTTGTACCTGCAATAACTACACCTTCAGAGAAGCGTTTGTGAATAGCAGTATCGATTTCAGTATCTTTTAAGATACTAGTAATACGAGCTTGATCTCCCCCAGTAAAAAATATACCAGTTGCCTTAGCGATCGCTCCTAAAGCTGTAGATGAAGATGCATCGTCACGGGTTTCGGTGTCAATAATGCGTACATCCTCGGCTCCCAATCGCTCAAATATTTTAATATAGTTCTCTCCTACCTCTCTTGGTAGTTCTGTCGCTGCTGTCATAATCACAATATTTGCCTTCGTACTTCCTGAACGTCGCACAAACTCGCGTAGAATATAACAATCATCTTCTTTATCTTCAGCTCCACCAATAATTACTAACTGCCGTTTTGTTGTATTTTCCGTCATAGTAACTCCTGATACAATATTAACTAGTTAATATCACTAAAGCATGACAATTGAATCTAGAGAATCATCCGTTTGACTGATTACGATACAATAAGTATTTTTAAGAAAAAGATACGTGTTTTTGACATCCTAAAGCATTAAATAATGCCTCTAAAAAACCAAGTTAGAGGCATTATTTAACATATAAAAAATTCGCAGATGTATTTTTACTATTCTCAGGTAGTGACAATAATTTTGTTAAGTAATAGCTATTGTTTGTTTATGAAAAAGTTATCTATTAATCAATGCCTAAATTTCACTGCATGTTAATAGAAACAATATTTAAATACAGTTAAATGTCTAAAGTTTTACTTTTCAACGAAAACGTCTAATGAATCCCACTCCTGTAAAGCAAGTTGGTTAAGAAAAAACGTGCTTGTTCGAGTGAAATATGCCTGGGTTTACCCTGGTAGACAATTTGATACTCGTTAATATCTGGCCCATCTCCATGACCAGAAATTAGCTTGCAGCGAAAAGCTTCTTCAGCGAGCTGTCTAACTTCATCTCTAAGAGCAGCTTGGGTGCTATTCATTATTTTGCTGTCTCCTTCAATGCCTAATTCTTATAAATATATAGATTTTCCCAAAGTCTTACACCTTTCAAAGGTTAGATATTTTAGATTCCCTAGCTATATAAAGACTGAAATTTCTTTATTCCTGGCAAATGGGGTTATGATTATGCCTTGAGATAGTTGAAAATGCTTAGCAGTAAGCTAAGCTGAGGTCAATGAAACGGCAAATCAGTCTCTTTCTATTTAAAGAAATAGTGAACCGCTGAGGCACAGAGGAGGACACTTGCGTGCGAGGGTTCCCCCCCGTTGAGCAAAGTGTCCGTGACACACGGAGAAGATATTTATACGTAAGTCCCATAAAAACTAATTTGAGACAATCTACAATCGAAAAGTCTAAGTAAGTAGAAATTAGAGTCCAGATTTCAGGGTGTTTAGCCAAAGGTTTATCATCAATGGTTCAAGAAAAAAGCACTAGTTTAGCCCGCATTAATGCTAGAAAAACTGATGTGTTCGATATTTTCAACCTCAAGCATTATGTTGGGCCTAACCCCTATTTGAATACAGGGACGCTAGTATTTGATTTTGCTCTAGTCGAAAATAGAGAGCCTCTGCCTATTGAAGATTATATTTCTAAGATAGGCGATCGCTATCCACATTTAGGCAATCAAAGCTACGAATCCTACGCCCATCTGTTTGCCACAGTGGTGTCAGAAGTAGGAAAACTGGATATGGGTTTGCACCTCAAACACTGGAGTGTCAAGCTATATCCTAAATATGTGCGGATTAGCATCCAATCGCTACACGAACGTACAAGCCGAGAAGTCGTTTACTTTGTTTGGGATTGGTTTGAAGCGATTACTCAAGACGAACGTTTCCTTTTTGATGAACGACTTGTGAAGCTACAAAGCCGATTTCGACAATCTGTCTATGGTGGCCCCACAGTTTATGCTTTATTGCGAACAGCCTCCGAAAAAGGTATTCCCACCTTTTATTTGTGGGAAGAAGGACTGATGCAATATGGATTGGGAAAAAAACATGTCCGGGGTGTAGCGACGACCTTTGACTGTGATAGCCATATAGATTCGGACTTCACCACCCGTAAGGATGACTGTAAAGCATTTTTACAAACCTTGGGTTTCCCCGTACCTGGGGGTGATATTGTCCTTTTTGAAAAAGAAGCTTTAGCATTAGCAAGAGAAATCGGCTATCCAGTAGCTGTCAAACCTGTAGTAGGTCATAAAGGAATTGGTGTTACCGCTGGTGTACAAGACGCGAAAGAACTGAAATCTGCTTATGATAGAGCATTGGCAGCAATTCCTGAAGACCAGCCAACCCGAATAATTATCGAAAAAAGCATTTCAGGAACAGATTTTCGCTTGCTATGTGTCAATGGTAAATTTGTTGCTGCTACAGAACGTCGTCCCGCATCGGTTGTCGGTGATGGCTACTTAACGATTGCTGAGTTGATTCGCCAAGAGAACCGCAAACCCGAACGTTTAGACTCACCGACCTCAGCAATGAGTAAAATTCAGGTCGATGAAGCGATGGAACTCTGCCTAGAAGAACAAGGTTTATCGTTGAATAGTGTCATCAAAAAAGACCGTACTGTTTTTCTTCGCAAAGTTGCCAATCTTTCCGCTGGAGGTATAAGCATTGATGCTACATCTACAGTTCACCACGATAATATTATCTTGGCGCAAGACGTTGCTCAGCACTTCCGGCTCACATGCCTAGGTATAGATGTCATTGCCAAAAATCTCTCGGAATCTTGGAAGTCTAATAACTTTGCCATCATAGAAATCAACGCAGCACCAGGAATTTTGATGCATCTTAATCCTGCTGTTGGTGAAAGTGTTGATGTACCCTCTCATATCTTAGAAACCTTTTTTGAGTCGGGTACAGATGCAAGAATACCGATTATGACATTTAACAAAATCTCCGTAGAGGAACTACAAGAAACAATTGACCATATTCTTTTACAGCATCCTGACTGGATAGTAGGTGCTGTTTGTCATGATGCAGTTTTTGTGAATCGGTCGAAAAAAGTATTACGCACAGATTACAATAGCAATATTCAAAGTTTGCTGCGTAATCCCAAACTCGATTTACTGATTGCCGAATATCCAGAAGATGTCATAGAGGCACAGGGTCTGCTTTACCCAGGAAGTAATATGGTAGTTTTGAATAATCCTACCGAAACAGAGATGGTTTTGGTGCGCGATGTTTTTGATGGTTCTACTGTGGTGATTAAGAAAGAAAACGATATTTCAATCCGTCGCAAGGGACTCATTGAAGACTACACTTTGGGAGAAGATGAACCGTTTACACGAGTTTATTTGAAAGAAATCGGCACGATTTTGTAATTTTTGCACTGTAGAGGGGATACAGAGAAATAACTCTGTGCATCCCCTAACTTGAATAAGACTTTATTTATAGTTTTGCGTGGGTAGCCAAAATAATTTTTTCTGTTTCCTCCCAGCTAATACATTTGTCAGTTACAGAAACACCATATTTTAAGTCTTCTCGTTTACCAGTAATTGATTGACTACCTTCATACAAATTTGATTCCAGCATCATGCCAACTATTGATGTATTGCCATCTACTATTTGTTGAACAACATTTTCCAAGACAGTAGCTTGTATTTTGTAGTCTTTATTAGTATTACCGTGACTACAGTCAATGACAATTCTAGGGGGTAAATTAGCCTCTTTTAATTTTTGTTCTACTAGTTTGACGTTTTCTGCATCAAAGTTGGGTTGATTACCGCCTCGTAAAATTACATGACCGTAGGCATTACCTCTAGTTTGAAATACACTTACTTGTCCCTTATGATTAATGCCTAGAAAATTATGGGAGCTTTTGGCTGAGTGTAACGCATTTAAAGCCACTTGAATATTACCATCAGTACCATTTTTAAAACCCACAGGCATAGAAAGTCCACTAGCCATTTCCCGGTGAGTTTGTGATTCAGTTGTACGCGCGCCAATGGCTGACCATGTAATTAGTTCACTAATATATTGAGGTATGATTGGATCTAATGCTTCTGTACCAGCAGGTAATCCCAATTCGATAATTTTTAACAGTAGGTTGCGGGCAATTAATAAACCATTTTCGACACGAAAAGAATCATCCATATCAGGATCATTAATTAATCCTTTCCATCCTACAGTTGTTCTGGGTTTCTCAAAATAAACCCGCATAATTAACAGTAATTTATTTTGAACTTGCTCAGCCAAAATCTTCAGCTTTTCAGCATATTCTAGTGCTGCTTTGGGATCATGAATTGAGCATGGGCCGACTACTATGAATTTTCTCCTATCTTGAAAATCTAGGATATGTTCTAATTCTTGCCTATAGTTCAAAACTAATTTCTCAGCCGATTTTGTTAAAGGTAGTTTTGATTTTACTTCATTGGGTGTTAATAATACGTGAGAATTTTTGATGTTAGTGTTAAATAATTGATTGTGCATGGAGCAGTTCCTGCGTTCTTTGCTATTTCACTTGTGAGCGAAAAATCATACACACATTTTAAATTAAAAGTACAACATCAACTTACAGAATTTTAGACAAAAAAGCTTACTCCTTGACAAATAGATACTTAAAAGGTAGATGGATATGTCAATGAATGTTGATAATTACTTATAACTGAAAAGAGGGAAAGTATTTTACTCTTGTGTCTATTATGAGACTGCTGAGTTAACGCCTGTATATTTTATAGCGCTTTTCGGTTTTGTACAATACACTCTGGGGGGAAATTGGGCAAGTGCAAAATCTTATTTACTCTCCTTCCCTACCAGCAAAGGATTTGGGGGTTAGGTCTATATTGCGATCGCAACTAAAACCGCTATAATCTGACAGTCTCAACTTTTGAGTCCCGGAAAATAGTAAATTTAGCAGAAGTTTTAATTATTTAAGAGGGTTGTACGCTACCTAGGTGGGAATGCGTCATCGAAGGAATTAACCAATGGGATATGTAATTGCTACTGCAAATATGAAAGGTGGCGTAGGTAAAACTACCCTCACCGTCAACTTAGCTACTTGTTTGGCGAAAAATCATGGTAAGCGAGTGCTTGTACTTGACTTAGATAGCCAAATCAGCGCTACACTGAGTCTGATGTCGCCTGTAGACTTTGCCAAGCGTCGCAAACAAAGTAAGACGTTTAGATATTTAATAGACGAAGTTATCAATCCGGGGTCACAAGCTGAGCTGACAATTCAGGACATCATTCAATCTGAAGTCTGTAATCTCCCAGGACTAAACTTATTACCAGGAGATATTGATTTGTATGATGAGTTTGTTGTGTCAGAAATGCTGCATCAACAAGCAACGGCTTTAGGTGAACAGAATTTTGAAACAGTTTGGAATCGCTTTGAAAGAGTCTTGATAAATAATATTTTAAAACCAGTGCGTCAAGAGTATGATTTCATCCTCTTAGATTGTGCGCCTGGCTATAATTTATTGACTCGTAGTGCTTTAGCTGCCAGTGATTTCTACATCCTTCCAGCTAAACCCGAACCTTTATCTGTAGTGGGTATTCAGTTGTTAGAAAGGCGTATTTCTCAGTTAAAAGATAGTCATGAGCATGAAGCCAAAATAAATATCCAAATGCTGGGAATTGTATTTAGTATGGCTACTGTTAACTTACTAACTGGTAGATATTATAAACAAGTCATGCACCGTGTTGTTGAAGATTTTGGAGTAGAAAAAATTTGTAAATCACAAATACCAGTTGATGTCAATGTTGCTAAAGCTGTTGATAGTTTTATGCCAGCAGTCTTGACTGCGCCTCAATCAGCTGGTTCTAAAGCATTTTCTCAGTTAACTCAGGAGTTATTACAAAAGTTGTAAATTCATATCTTTGTGTCTTAGTGTCTCTGTGGTGAAAAAACGTTTTGAAATCACAAAGGCACAAAGACACAGATAAATTTACTTTTAAAAACTTACCTGCTGCGATCGCCTGACTTCATGAGGTTAAACTGATGGTATATTCTGCGATCGCATTAACAAAAAGAGGGTTAAAATTTACGCTATAACGCACAATTCATTCTATAGTTGTACTGTAATCTTTAGGTGTACCATACAGATAGTAGTCATGTTGACTAGACCAATCATTTGGTGCGTCGACTGTTCCGGTTATCTCCTCTAGTACATCCCAAGCATTACCATCAGGCATTGATTCAACAGCAGATTCAATTTTAATGATATAACGCTTATTTGGTTCTAAATTTAGAGGTGAATCTGGACGCAAAAATTGACCATCAAATGTAACTATTAATGTCTCACTCATAATTTTTACACGATAAAAAATCAGTTTATCAATGAGTATTTACTATTTATGCATTTAGATTTGAAATAAGTTAAACCCAACGCCTTGCAAATTAAGGGATGCTCTTTTGATTCTCCCAGATGGACAGAGTAATTCCAGCAGCGATCGCACTTTTTCCCTATAGAGTTTCTGCCTTGATTCTAGAAAGATGCGGATATGTAGGCGTAGCCCATCGTAGACATCGCCTGGCTTCATGGGGCTAAACTTATGCTATGTTATGCGATATGTTAGTATCTAATAAAGCTTTTTTCACAGGTCAATTTGTCTTTGCAAGTCTAATGATCGCTGTTCTTCAATCTCACGTTCGAGAGTTTGCAAAAGTATGGTTTCTTCAGCATCGGCAACATCGGCAAATTGCATAAAATCTATGGGTGTTCGATGCAGTAATTGATCACGCTGGGCTAGTTGCTGGAAAATTAGTTGAGCGATCGCATTCTGTTCAGCTTCAGGTAGCTGTGAGACGACAGTAAATACTTCTTGTAAGAGATTAGTCATAGATTTTCCGTATTGTTCATACAATAAAAAATCAGTTGATCAATGAGTACTGAACTATTTAATTTTACAACTTATGCATTTAGATTGAAAATAAGTGAAACCCAACGCCTCGCTAGAAAACGCTGGGTTTTATTAAAGTAAAATTCTTTGGTGGTATCTCCTACTACCTAAAACTCACCTGCTAAGGCAGAAACACACCGTTCACAAATTAGGGGATGCTCTTTTGATTCTCCCACATGAACAGAGTAATTCCAGCAGCGATCGCACTTTTCCCCGTCTGCATTTACTACCCCAATTTCCCAATCTTCTGTCTGCGCTGTATATTTTAATCCTTGCAATTTCTCAGCAGAATCTAGTAATTCCACCTGGGAAGTTAGCAATAAATACCGCAGTTCATCAATACCATTACCGCTAACAGAGTTAAAGGTTTTGATAGCATCGCCTAACTGTTTGTGAGGTATATAAATCAAAGCTTTAGCTTCCAGGGAAGAACCAATCATTTTTTCTATCCTGGCTTGTTCTAACACCTTGTTTACATCGGTGCAAAGTTGTCGCAGTGCTGACCAAAATTCTGCTAACTCTGGATTTTGCCATTTTGGGTCTATCTGTACCCAACCAGCTTCAAATACTGATTTATAAGGTGTTTTGTAAGGGAGAAATTGCCAAATATCCTCAGCAGTATGACATAGTACAGGTGCGATCGCTCGTGCTAAATTTTCTAAAGCTATCTGCAACACTGTTTGACAACTGCGACGGCGGAAAGCATTTGGCGCACTGATATACAGCCTATCTTTGGCAACATCTAAATAAAAGTTGGATAAATCCACCACACAGAAATTCTGCACAGTTTGGAAAAAGCGGAAGAATTGGAAACTTTCAAAAGCTTCTGTAACTTCCTCAAACACCTCAGTTATACGGTGCAACATATAGCGGTCAAGTTCTGGCAATTTCTCAAAAGGAACTGCATCTTTTTGGGGGTCGAAATCGTGCAAGCTACCTAACAGAAACCGCGCTGTATTGCGAATCTTACCTCTAACATCATTCAGTTGTTTGATGATGTTTTTACCAATGCGGACATCAGAGGAATAATCTACCGACGACACCCACAGCCGCAATACATCTGCACCGTAAGGCGGTTCTTCTTTTTTATTTTTTCCACCTTCAATGATTGTATTTGGGTCAACCACATTTCCTTCTGACTTGCTCATCTTCCGCCCTTGTTCATCTAAAACAAAGCCGTGAGTCAAAACAGTTTTGTAAGGCGCAATGCCATTAACCGCTACACTGGTAAGCAAACTTGACTGAAACCAACCACGATGTTGGTCTGAACCTTCCAAGTATAAATCGGCGGGGTAGCGCAACTCTGGACGCTGTTTCGTCACTGCTGCCCAAGATGAACCAGAATCAAACCATACGTCCATTGTGTCTGTACCTCTGCGGTAAGACTTGCCATTATGGCGATAAGACTCTGGTAACAATTCCTCTATTGATAGTTCCCACCAAGCATCAGAACCTTTTTCAGCAATAATTGCTTGAACATGGGCAATAGTTTCCTCATTTAGCAGTACTTCCCCAGTTTCTTCATCGTAGAAAACCGGAATTGGTACACCCCAAGCTCGTTGACGAGAAATACACCAATCAGAACGTTCTGCTACCATTGGCGTGATGCGATTTTCACCTTGGGCTGGAATCCATTTTACCGTGGCGATCGCCTTTAATGCTTCTTTTCTAAATCCTTCCACAGAAGCGAACCATTGTTCAGTCGCCCGAAAAATCGTCGGCTTTTTCGTCCGCCAATCATAAGGATACTTGTGGGCGTAGGCTTCTTCCTTCAATAAAGAACCCGCAGATATCAACGCATCAATCACCGCTTGATTCCCATCACCCAACACATTCAACCCAGCAAACTCTCCCGCTTCCTGGGCAAAATTGCCATTATCATCAACTGGTGCAAGAATAGGCAAACCATAACGCTGACCAACAATGTAGTCTTCTTGACCATGACCGGGTGCAGTATGTACCAACCCAGTACCCGACTCAGTAGTAATGTAATCACCACCCACCACAATCGGACTTTCGCGGTCATATAGCGGATGACGATAAGTAGTATGTTCTAAATCCTTCCCCTTAAACGCGGCTTTTACAGCCAACTCAACTTCCAACGCAGCAGCTAGACGTTCCACCAAATCCGCCGCCACAATCAGATACTTAAATCCTCTTTGCGCGACGGACACTTTGCTCAAGTCGGGAGACCCGCCTACGCAAGTGTCCTCCTCTGCATCCACCGTTCGCGCAGCGTCTCCCATAGGAGAAGTTTGCTCAACGGGGGGAACCCCCGCACGCAACTTCTCTCTGCGTGAGATTTCCACCACCGCGTAGTTAAGGTCACCATTCACCGCCACCGCCAAATTCCCCGGAATAGTCCAAGGCGTAGTCGTCCAGATAGCGACACCCAAATCAGTCAAATATTCACCCAATACAGGTTGCACAGCCTCAGAAAGACCTGTAATTGGAAAAGCCGCGTAGATACTCCGAGAAGTGTGACCTTCAGGATATTCCAACTCAGCTTCAGCCAAAGCAGTCTTAGAACTGGGACTCCAGTGAACCGGCTTTAAACCGCGATAGATGAACCCTTTCAAGAACATCTGACCAAACACACCAATTTGCGCCGCTTCATATTCCGGCTGCAAAGTCAGATAAGGGTGTTCAAAATCGCCCCACATTCCAAAGCGTATACAACTTTTTCTTTGGTCTGCTACTGCTTCTAGTGCAAATTGTTTAGCTTTTTGCCGCAATTGTAAAGGCGTTAAGTTTTGCCGTTCTGCTGACTTCATGTTCTGCAAAACTTTTAACTCAATAGGCAAACCATGACAGTCCCAGCCAGGCACATAGCGAACCTTACGCCCTTTTAGCAGTTGGTAGCGATTAATAATATCTTTAAGAATTTTACCCAAAGCATGACCGCTATGCAGTGAGCCATTAGCGTAGGGAGGCCCATCGTGCAGTATAAATAATTCGCCTGGGTTATTTTCGGACAGGCGATCGTAAATTTTATTTTCTTCCCAGAATTTTTGGATTTCAGGCTCACGCTTGATGGCATTAGCCCGCATATCAAACTTAGTCTTTGGTAAATTTACAGTATCTTTATAACTTCCAGCTTCTGTCACAGTCTCATGCCTAGAATATAGGTGTGCAGGTTCTATTAATTATAGAAGACAGGTTCAACTACCCCGCCCTCAAAGGGATGGGGATTGCTAAAAACAAATTTAGCTGCCCCTAGATTGTTTGTGGGACAGTTGTTTCCGAGAACAGTACTAAATACATCAACTTTTTTTGATTAATTTTCATGTATAGTGCTATGCTTGATATTGACATATCAACTTTTTTTGAAATGATAGAAATAGACTCTTAATGTCACTCATACAGGTGAGGTCAATGAACGCAATAGTAAATAAATTGGCTCTCGCGCTTGGGATGTTGGCTTTAGCAAGCAGCTCAAACTCAGCAGTCGCCAAAGGTGGCAAAAGTGACAACGATTAAGATTGATGGTTCTAGCATCGT
Organism: Halotia wernerae UHCC 0503; assembly: GCA_034931985.1. GTDB lineage: Bacteria > Cyanobacteriota > Cyanobacteriia > Cyanobacteriales > Nostocaceae > Halotia > Halotia wernerae. The sequence goes on along the minus strand of JAYGHB010000115.1, from coordinate 21,744 downwards.
CTGATTACCCAGGCGATCATTAAACAGTTTCGAGCAAACCCTAAAAATAACGCTCAGGTGGAAGTTGGTGTTTCTGTTGGAGAACTGTTACGTAAACAAAAGCAGTTTTAGGGCTTTGCTGTGGTTGTCGCTGCTTTGAGTTACAGAGTTACAAAATAACCCTGAAATTTTGAATCATAACCAGCCAGAAGTTAGTTAATTTCTGACACGAGAAGGAAATTTTAATGGATAGAAATAATCTTCAAGCTAGTACAGCCCTAGTCAGGGCTGGAAGCAACCTGAGTTTTTTTGAAAAATACCTAACTATTTGGGTATTTTTGTGCATCTTTGCAGGTATTGCATTGGGAAGATTATTTCCAGGAGTGGCGGTAGCACTAGACGCAATGAGTATCTATCAAGTGTCAATTCCCATTGCAGTATGTCTGTTTTTCATGATGTACCCCATCATGGTCAAAATTGATTTTACTCAAGCAGTAAATGCTATCCGTGCGCCAAAACCCGTAATTCTCACCTTGGTGGTGAACTGGTTGATTAAACCATTCACGATGGTAGTATTTGCCCAGTTTTTCTTGGGTTGGTTGTTCCGTCCGTTAATTGCTGGAACAGAATTAATTCGTGGTGACGAAGTAGCGATCGCAAATTCTTATATTGCCGGTACTATCCTACTGGGAATTGCTCCTTGTACGGCAATGGTGTTGCTGTGGGGGTATCTTTCCTACGGTAATCAGGCGCATACTTTAGTAATGGTAGCAATAAATTCTCTAGCAATGTTGTTTTTGTATGCACCTTTAGGCAGGTGGTTACTAGCAGCCAATGATTTAATAGTGCCGTGGCAAACAATTGTTTTATCGGTGCTGATTTATGTCGGTTTGCCATTAGTGGCAGGAATGTACAGTCGTTATTGGATTTTCAAATATAAAGGTAAAGAGTGGTTTGAACGGAGATTTTTAAAGTATCTCAGCCCTATTTCGATTACCGCTTTGCTAATTACTTTGGTTTTGTTGTTTGCGTTTAAGGGCGAATTGATTGTTAGCAATCCCTTACATATTCTATTAATTGCCGTGCCGCTGTTTATCCAAACTAATTTCATTTTCTTGATTAGTTATGTAGCAGCATTAAAGCTCAATCTAGCTTATGAAGATGCCGCACCCGCAGCATTAATTGGAGCCAGTAATCATTTTGAAGTTGCCATTGCCACATCCGTAATGTTGTTTGGGTTAAATTCTGGTGCTGCACTCGCCACAGTTGTAGGTGTTTTAATCGAAGTACCAGTTATGTTGATGTTAGTTGAGGTTTGTAAACGCACAGCAGCTTGGTTTCCCAGGGAACCAGAAAAGGCAACATTGCAAGATCCTCGCTGCATCAGTGCATTCAGTTCCCATGATTAGAAACAAATACTAAGGAATATGGACGTATTGAAAGGCGACATAGTAGTTTTTATGTTGGTTTATCACTCTATTGTTTCTTCCGTGTATTTGAAGCTAGAGCCACTTGATTTTGGTTTTTTTTCTTCTTCTTTGCCCCTTGAACGCTTACTTTTGCTGTAAAAGCGATCGCCAGTCGGCAATTGCTTCTTCTGTCCACAGCCAATTATTACTCAATTTATTAACCTGGAAATTTACTGGATCATCCTTAAGCACCATTTGGCGTAGTTTGATCGCTTCTTTCATATATTGTGCTTGTTTAGCAGCAGGTTGATTAAGTGCAGATTTATACAACCCAATAGCTAAACCAGCATAAGAAGTTAAAGCATCTTTAGGCACTGCTCCTTTGAAGGATATTGCTGCGTTAGAAGCTGTATTTTGCTGTCTAAGTGCTAAATCCAACGCCGTTAACCAAGAATCATTAGCTCGATTTACATTGTCTTCTGCGTAGTAAGCAAATCCTAAAGCATTTTTATACAAAAATGAGTCTGGTTGCGCCTTGACAGCACTTTCCCAATAACGGCGAGCATCATCAATACTATATTTATCGTCTCCAGTTTGAACTAACTGCCACGCTAATCGCCCCTTGAAAAAGTTGACAGATGGCTCATCGGCTTGCTTTTGGGGAATTAGATTCAGGGCAGTTTGAGCAGCAGTAAGTGCGCCACGATTGAGGAGTTCTTCTACAGCTACAAGCCCAGGTTGCAAGTCGCCTTGGCTTAATTTTTCCGTAGCAGTGGCAGTAACAATTTCAGTAGGAGCTTTTTGTAAGTTGATTTTAGAATTATTTTGGGTGGGTTGAGATTGTGTAGGAATTACTGGTATATCAGATGATACTAACATCTGGCGATTTTGCCACCACCAACTCAAACCGATAATTCCTGCGATCGCACTTGCGCCTACAATGCCCAAAATAGCCTGCCGTTGACGACGGGTTCGATGTTTCGCTGGAGCTTGTTGCGATGAGGCTATATGTAAATTTTCTCCGTTTTCTGCAAAATTTCGGGTAGTTTCGGTTAGGGCTTCTGGCACTTCTGACTGTAACCCTGCTTGCTGATCAATAGAAGCAATTTCCCCCTGAAGATGATTTTCTCTGATCTGTTGCACTAGTTCCCCATTGCCAGGAGGTTGCTGATGCGTTGCTTTTTGGTTATCTAGCTGGCGAAATAAATCCGAAACTAATGCAGAATCTTCTGCATAGCTTGGGTCATCTGTATAGATAGGATCATCATACTCAATTTCATCAACCAGATCGCCCCAGGTTTCTTCACCCAGCCAATCCAGCCCAGAAGGATCATGAGGCAAGCCAGAGGGAATCATATCCTCAATTGATAAATGCATCTCATCGTCCTCTGCCATAGCAGAGTACATGATGTTGGGATTTATCTTCAAAGGCGGCCTGTAATTATTTAGCGATTCCGTATTTGTATTTAAAGAAATTTCTGGGCAGAGAAAACCGTCAAACTCTGGCTGGAGATACAAAATTGGTAAAGCCCAATACATCTGGTGAGAACCATAGGCAGAAATTAATCCCTGACGCACTCGACTCACACACAAATCTACAGGATATCCCTGACTGAGGTTGCGATAAAACAATTGTGTGAGGGTTAGTGCTACTTCATCAGGAATCCGTTCTGACATTGCCAAAACACCCCTGATACCGCGTTTTACCAAGCTTTCTGAAAGGTTGCGTTCACCTGTATCCACAATACTATCCGAGTTAGCTGTGTAAGTTCCCCAGCAGGAATTAAACACTGCCATTTGGATATTATTATTGACAAGCAAGCCCGCCAAATCATCTCCGCTGAGGGTTTCTGTTAAGCCAGTTCTGCTACTAACTAAATAAATTTCGCCACCGTTTGGCCCTAAGCTACTATGACCAGAGTAGTGTAGAACTTGGTATCTTCCTTGTTCTAAAGCTTGGGTTAATTCTTCCCGTCCTGGTTGATCAAGCAGGGTGAGTTCAATTTCGGGGAGGTGATCGCCACCTTCAGCGGTTCGTGATATTTTTCGGTGCAGTTCAGCTTGTAATCTAATCGATTCTTGTTTCAGCAACTCTAGCCGGACTTGATCTGGGGGTGATGCCAGTACCATCAAGACTCTTACGCCACCTTCTTCAGATGTTTTTGAAGTGTTTCTCGATGGAAAACGAGAAGCCGCTAAAATTCCGCTTTGGTAGCGAGAAAAAGCCACATAAGGGCCAGTGGCTAGGGGGCGATCGCCTGCGTGCATCACTTCCCACGGCAGACGTGCTAACCTTGTGTCTTTTAACCCCAAGCGCAAGCGCAGGACTTGTTGGTGATTTTGGGCAATACCTTGGGCAGTAATCCAACTATCTCTGAGAGTGCCTTGAAACAGTGCGTTATAAAATTGCTGACCCAATGCCACTAAGTTGACAGAGTTTCTGGCGAACATGTCCCCCTGCAACACCGACTTCAATGGGTCATTCATTAAATGCCCAGCCGCTGCCAACCATTCAGCTACAGGCCACGTCACCAGTTCTTCTGCCAAGGGCACCCCAGGCGCGACTCGTTCCGTCCGCACCAAGTAGTCATTTTGCCCTACTGGCGTTACGGAAATATGAAATTCCTGGGTCACAACTTCTCCTGTTCGCCTCCTAAATCTAGTTTGAAACGCGAAAGTTTCAAGTCGATTTTTCGCTCCTGCTGATAACTTAGATGCATCCTGTTACTGAATGTTTCTGAACAAGTTCTTTGGCCTGATGGGCTTCTATAACTTTATCCGGATTGGTTGGCATCCGCATAGAACACTTTATTGGTAGATGCACCTTGATCTTCAATTCCCCTAGTCGGCTAACACTGGTTGGGGGATTTTTTTTAGTTGAGTCTGCTGACCAACAACCATAATTATCAAGCATTGATCCGGAAAATGATGATTGTGACGTGAACATTTAATTGGTAGATGCACCCTGATAATTAACTCCCCTGACTAGGTAACA
>JAYGHB010000115.1:0-17261 GCA_034931985.1 Halotia wernerae UHCC 0503 | reverse complement strand
AAATGATGATTGCACCATGAACATTTAATTGGTAGATGCACCCTGATAATTAACTTCCCTGACTGGCTAACACTGGTTAGGGGATTTTTTTAGGGCAAACAGCAACTCCGTTGATGAAAATTCTATCCGGGAGATGCTGATTGCGCCTCTAACAAATCAGTTATTGATAAACGTAACCCTGATAATTAACTCTCCTAGTCGGTTGCCACCACCGGGGGATTTTTTTGTGCTGAGCAAACAGCAATACTAATTGTGACAATTTTATCCGGAACATGCTATCTCATCCTAGAACAAATTATTAGTAGATGCACCCTGATAACTAACTCCCCTGGCTGGCTACCACCACTAGGGGATTTTTTTATGCCGGACAAACAGCAACGCTGATTGTAACAATTTTATCCGGAACATGCTGTTTAATCTTAGAACAAATTATTTAGTAGATGCACCCTGATAGCTAACTTCCCTGGTTGGCTGCCACCACTGGGGAATTTTTTATTTTTAGAAAAAAACAACCTCGGTTTGTACAGATTAATCCGGAGGATTGCGTTTAATCTTAGAACATTTAATTGGTAGATGCACCCTGATAATTAACTCCCCTGGTTGGCTAACACCCTCTGGGGGATTTTTTTGGTAAATGTTTTGCTTCTATAGCTTGCCCACTTGGTAGTTGCTTAGGGCAATATTTTAGCGTAAGTTGAGAACAATATTCTAGCGTAGATGGTCTACTGTTTCTTATAGTGTCACAATTTGCTGACACAAAGTTACTTTGAACTTGCCCAAGTATCCTCTTCACCGATAGGTTTTTAGGTTACTCTTGGCGCTATGAAATCAGTTTAGGTGCTTTAACTCGTAGTATTGGCCAAATCACTAATTATTTAAGGATGTTGATTTTTTTGCGTTGTACCGAGTCTTTGCCGCAGGCATTGATTCAGAAGCTTTTATAGGGTTTACACCTTATAAACATCGCAAGTCTGCTAATCATATCATTGATTTTGGTTAATTTTCTATAGTCTATTCCTGATTAATTTTTATTTCCTGACCAATCAGAAAACTACTGTAGGAATGATTCCTCTAAATATTTGCTCAAGTTATTCATTTTTTTCTATAATTTTTACGTCCAAATGCTTAATGTCCATATTTTAGATTTCTAAGTAGATATACATAATTAATTACACAAAGTCGTTGCGTTGGCGTAAGCCTTCCCGTAGGGTATGTAGCGTTTGCCCTTGCAGGGTAGCAATTCCCTTGCGGCTGGGATTGCTTCTCTAGGAGACGCTACGCGAACGCTTAACGCGGTAGCGTATCCTAGAGTTGCTATGCTAAAGGCTTTACGCTTTGCTCGCAATGACTGTAAATGTTTTTGTTAATCTACTTAACAACATGATTGGCTCCCCAAGAGCCATGCTAAGATATATCGCCTACATGCACAGAGGCGCAGAGCCAGATGAGTTTAGCTGTCATTAAGTTTTCTTCCCAAGAGTGCGGTATCTGCCACAAAATGTCTTTCTATGACCAAAAAGTGGCTGAAGAACTAGGTTTGCAATTTATTGATGTGAAAATGCAAGATACAGCTATCTACCGCAAGTATCGTAAGGTGTTGCTGACCCAATATCCTGATAAATCAGAGATGGGATGGCCTACTTACATTATCTGTGATACTCCAGAAGGAGAATTTCAGATTATTGGTGAAGTAAAAGGAGGTCATCCCAAAGGAGAATTTAGAAGCCGTCTACAAGAGGTTCTCAATTCCACAGCTAATCAGAACTAATCACATCAAAAGATTTGACTTCTAGGACAGGGCCAATCATGGCAGTTGTCATGATATCTTCACGCACCTGTCCTTTAACTTTTGCTTTTTGTCCGGCTTTGAGTAAATTTTTGTCAGCACCTTTGAGGATTTCGTAAGTAACGCCCTCATCTGAGACTAACGCCCAAGTACCCATGCCAAGTTCACGCCGTTCGATTGTGCCTGTAATTGTGATGTTCATAATAATTGGGAAGTAAGTGTAGGGAAGCTGGGTAAGCTGGGTAAGCTGGGGAGAAGAGGAGCAGAGGAGTAAGAATTTTCCCATGCCCTATGCCCTATGCCCTATTTTCGTCTTTTAATGCTAAACGAGCTAGCCCATAACAAAGTAAGGCATTAGTAATCAGGAACAATCTAGCTAAGTTACCGCTTCCTAGACCCCAAACTGCTGGGTCGTACACTGCACTTACTGCTAAACACGCTGCAATACCTAGGGTGGAGCCAATGGCGAACCACTTCCAACGAGGATGACCCAGAAGTAATACTACTAAAACAATGGGAATCAAGACACTGGCAAATAGAGGATTAAAAGCATCAGTTCCCTGCAAAGTGTTGCCTAGTTCGGGAATGGAACTACCTAAAACTCGGAAAGGCCACTGGGGAAGGTCAAAGATATAAATTCCTTTGAGAAAGAATAACCCAGAACTACCAGCAATTAAGCCACTGGCTAATGACCAACTCCAAGTAAAGGGGAAGTAAACCCGTAAAAACCAAGCTAGTAAGTAAGAACCCAATACCATTAAAACTTTAGGTAACAGTGCCACGACACCACCATCAATCCAAAAGCCGGGGTTAATATAGCCGTTATCGCGTAACCAACGGAAGAAATCTTGGAAGCTGATTTGTCCTGCGATGGCAAGTTTAACGGCTGCTTCGGCATTGAGGTGTCCAGCGCCGTAATAGTTCAAGCCATCGTCTTGAATAACTCGTGCTGACTGCTTGAGGACTTTTAAAACTTCATCTGGTTCTTTGATACCAGTTGCTTTAATTAAAGCTGCCACACCTGCAACGTGAGGAGAAGCCATGCTAGTACCCTGGAGTCCCAAAAATACTCCTTGGCCGTTTTCGTCAATGGTTTCTTGCAAAATCGAACCAGCTTCACTGCCACCAGGGGCAGAGATATCAACACCAGCACCAAAGTTAGAATAGGGTGCTTTTTCTCCGTCTGGGCCGACTGCTGAAACGCCAATAACGTAAGGATAACGCGCTGGATAACTTGCCCCATTAACGTTTTCGTTCCCGGCGGCAGCAATTATCGCAACGCCTTTTTTGTGGGCATACTCAATTGCTTGTTTCATCAACTGGCTTTCACCGCCACCACCCAAGCTCATATTAATCACATCTGCGCCATTATCAGCAGCAAATTTAATCGCTTCGGCAATATCGGCAACGGTACCACCACCATAAGCACTGAGTACCTTTAACGGCATGAGATTAGCTTCGTAAGCAATTCCCGCCACGCCATAGTTATTATTAGTAGATTGAGCAACAGTGCCAGCGACATGAGTACCATGTCCGTGGTCATCGTTGGCTGTTTCGCGGTCGTTAACGAAATCATAGCCTTTAACGAATTTCGTCTCTTGCAAGTCGCGCACTTTGGTAATACCTGTGTCAATGACAGCAACTGTCACGCCGCTACCTTTGGTTTGATTCCATGCACCTTCAACGCCGATTTTATGGAGGTTCCACTGTTTGCTGTAATATTGGTCATTAGGTCCAACTAATGAGGGAGTTGCTTGCTCTTTGTTAGGAGATTGCAAAATTGTTCCCAGTCCTACAACTTCACTCGGTTGGGGAATTATCTTGTAGATGTAATTTGGCTCGATAAATTCTGTCTCTTTGGCGAATTGAGATTTTTTCAGTTCTTTGAGTCGCTGGCGATCGCCTTTGATAATATATACATTGTCCGATGCTGAGAATTTATTGTCTAATTGAGGTGTAACGTTGTATTGTTGAGCGATCGCTTGTAAATCCCGCTTCATTAACTCTATAGGAATATCTTCCCGAAAATCAAGCAGAATTGTCTCAAAATCACCTTTGGCTGCCAGTCCCTGAAAATTCCAGAAACCAAACACGGCAGCTATTAACCCGATGACAAACAAGAACAATAATATAAGTCTTCTCATATCAATTCATCACCGCTTTTTGCCAGTTTTCTCACTACCATAACTTATCTCTGTTTATAGTTGATGTATTCTGCACTTTTAGTTACACAAGTTTCACACAGGATTCAGGACTTTTTAAACGATGGAACGTGGTCTTTTGTGGTTGCCCCTGTTAGCAGCATTTTTCTGGTTGGCTTGGCAAGGCTCGAAGGAGTATCAAAAAATTGAAGCTTACCGCGCTTGGGCAGAAAAATTTGAGAGAGCTAAATATGATATTTATGCCGTATTGGGTCAAAAAGGTCACAATATAACCTGGGGAAAACCCACACCCAAAGGGCCGATTAAATTAGAAACATTTTCTTTACTTGATATCCAACAAATCCAACTTTTGATAGATGGCAATGCAGTAGAAACAGAAACTCCTCCAGAAAAAGGTCGGATTATTGAATTAGAATTTATCTTTATCGAACCTGCTAATTTGGTACATGTTCCATTTACAGAAATTCCTTTAGCAGCCCAATGGGGTAAGTATTTACAAAATACATTGCTAAGCTTGCAGTCGGAACAAAACCAATAGTTGATAGTCAATAGTGACTAGTGGTCTGTCAAGTTAGTTTTGAGGGTTTGTAGTAAGCCCTTTAGTGCTTAGAAGAGAAGGACTAAAGTTCTTACTACGAACTTGCTCATCCCTCAATTCAAAGCTGACGCACTATTAGGGACTAGGGACTAGGGCGTGTTTTCAAACTCGAATTGTAGGTTGGTTTAAGCACAGCGCAACCCAACAAAACAACGCAAATGTTGGGTTTCCTTACGTCAAACGCTACTTGACGACAGTTGCCTCAAGAATGTAGAAATCGTTATAATCCAGTTTTGAAAATTGTTATAATAACCATATATTAATTATTAATCTTCCAAAAATATCTCAATAAAGTTAGGAATTTTATCTAGAGATTTTGTAGTTACTTTAATGAAGTATGAAGGTGAATGCTCTTCAAAAAGAGCATATTTAATCATGAAAAAAATTATTCCTATTTTTGGTATTGCTTTACTGCTAAATGCTTGTGTCTCCAGCCTCAACAATGCTTCGCAGGTAGATAATAGTGTCAAGCCTCAAGCAGAAAACTGTCCAAAGGCTACAGTCGTCTCTTTACCTGTGCCAAATAAAAATGAAAGCTTTTATGACAGCTTTAATTTCCACATTCGTAGTATTGTAGCAGATGCAGATATAGTTAAGTTTCAAACTTTAAAGCAGGATTTTGTTTTCTGCCGAGGTAACAATACCTGGACAGTACAACCAGGAACTCTACCCAAGGAATTGCAGTCGCCTAGTAACTACGCAGAATTTGCACAAGAATTGGTAAACCCTAAATTCAAAACCATTGATTTACAGGGTAAAACTTATCAATATCGCGTTGTGAGGAAACCGCAGTTTTCCTTAGAAGAAAATAATAATATTTCCAGACCGAAGGAACCAGAACCAGCCAATGATCAAGTTGTGTTTGAGTTAATTACTCCTAATAGCAAAAAAACTCAACAAAAAACATTATATACTCTCAATGACTTACAAACAGCAGCAGTAAAAGCTGGGTATTCTACAACAGGAAATCAACTCGGTTTTCCTCGCATTATATCTGCTGTGATTTATAACAATCGCCTTTGGTGGTCAATTGCTTTTGAGCAAGGTGAAGGCAATAACGGTATTCCTACTATCGTTAGCTATGATCCCCAAACCAACAAATTTACTTTGATTCAAGCGCAGGAACTGGGATTTACACAAATTACTGATTTGGCCATAACTGGAGATGCCAAAAATCCTACTTTTTGGATGGGTACTCAAGTTAGTGGAGAAGGTAATCTTTATATTCCAGCGAAAGGACTAGTTGCCTACCGTCCCGATTCACAAAATCCTAATTCCGGTTCTTTGACTAGCTACACGGTTCATAATAGTCCGTTAGTGGGGGCAATTCCTGATAAACTTAGGTTGGAAAACGATCAGCTGTGGATCAGTACAGCTAACGGTGTTTGTCAAGTTCAGTGGCAAGCTGCTGATAATCGTGATAGTTGGTCTTGTTGGCGCTTTACGGCAATGGCTAAACTGCCATCAGAAAACCTACCGCTTTATAGTAGATTGACTAACAAAACTACTGCTGTTTCTTTATCTGGTGATCATAATGGGAAAACTGTAGAAGTGTTGTGGTGGAGTCCTATTGACTTCCAGACACGTAAAGGACGCTATGAAGTGAAATATCCTCAAGGCTTCACCGTGAAACTGAATATGGGTGCAAATATTTATGAGTTTCAGCGTTTTTTGCCGCCAGGAAAACCACCTGTTCAATGGCCTGGTTTTCAATGGCATTGGAATGGTAAACGCTTTGTGCGAGGATTGGATGAAGTTTCTCTTAATTTAGTTGGCGGTGGCCCACGAGGTATCGGTTCTGGTCAACTCTCTCCCGACGTTCCCATCAATTGGAATGCTATGCGTGGCGATTTAGAGTTACTCAACCTTTCTCCTAAATCAACCAGCGTTAAATATTACTCTGGTTGGATTGACGAAGCTCAAATTCAACCTTACCTAACGGTTGTGCCACAAGAACAACTACAAAACCCCCAACCGAATCCTTTGGCAGCACAAGCCAAGCAACTACAATCTCATCAGTAATCTTTTTATCTATGAACGCTGAAATAACATCCAGGGTGTCTGTTGCTTTAACCATTGCTGGGTCAGACAGTGGTGGTGGTGCAGGGATTCAAGCTGATTTACGCACCTTTGCTTTTCATTGTGTTCACGGTACTAGCGCCATAACCTGCATTACGGCACAAAATACTCTGGGGGTAACGCGAGTTGATGCTATGCCCCCAGAGGCAGTTGTGGCACAAATTCAAGCTGTAGTTGAGGATATTGGCGTACAAGCTGCCAAAACGGGAATGTTACTCAACCAAGAAATTATCTCTGCTATTGCTCAGCAGGTGGAAGCTTTACAAATCAGTAATTTAGTGGTTGACCCAGTGATGGTATCACGCACAGGAGCGCAATTAATTGACGATGACGCTGTGAAAACTCTCCGCGATGCCTTAATTCCTCAAGCGACTATCGTCACGCCTAATCGCTACGAAGCACAGATTCTAAGCGGTTTACCAATTAATTCTCTAGATGATATGGGTGCAGCAGCTCAAATTATTTACGTGACTTTAGGGGCAAAGGCTGTTTTAGTCAAGGGTGGGGGAATGCAGGGAAATTTGCGTGGTGTTGATGTTTGGTTTGATGGGGAAAAGCTAGAAGTCTTGACGACAAAGTTAGTAGAGACAAAAAATACCCACGGTACTGGTTGTACACTATCAGCAGCGATCGCTGCTAATCTGGCGATGGGCAAAGAATTGTGGCCAGCAGTACAACAGGCAAAGGAATATGTTACAAATGCACTCACCGACTCAATAAATACTGGCAAAGGTCAAGGGTCTGTGGGGCATTTCTTCCCCTTGTTACATAATTAACCATAAAAAATCTTTGCTCTCTGAGCATTTTTCTATTATTCTTGGGCTAGTTTCCGGGATAACTATCTTTGATAGCATCTTGGAATAATTGCATACCTTAATTTTTGATACCAAGTCACCGATGCGAACAACCACAGGTTCTGTTCACCGCAATCTATCAAAATCAGGCTCTCCAACCTACCCTCCCTCTGTACCCATTTCCGTATACCGAGAATTGGCAGCCGAATTGCAAGCAACACAAGCGAGGTTAGATGCACTTACAGGCAGAAATCAACAAATAGTACAAGAGAACCAACTACTTCGCCAGGAAATCACCAAAGTTGTTCAGTCTTTTTTACACCTGCAAAACTTGGTGGGTTCCCCTGCTACATCTAATTATCACCAAACTCCCCGTGCTTCTGCTAACAATCAAGCAACTGAAGCACGTCCACCTCAGCAGGTTTCTCGTTCGCGTCAACCTGTTGTTCCCGCCCGTGTAGCACCTGTAACAGCAGAAGTGCCGAGCCACAAAAACCGTCCTTCAGGCTTCTCTGTGCCTGTAGGGGAAATAAATCCTCCAATACCCGAAACAGTCTACATAGAAGAGCAGGAAGTCAGTTATTACCCTCCCAAACATCAAGAGACTAAGGAATTTAGTGGCTGGTGGTTAGCTATTACTATTTTGTTAATTATGTTTACCGCTTTTGGTGCTGGGTACTTGATTGTGCGTCCTCTATTTCAACACCAGAGTCGTTAGAGGACATTCTCACCGTTGCTTTGGGTTTCCAGATCTTGTGTAATTATCCAAAATTAATTTGTAAATATCGGACTAAATCTACTCAAATAATAGAATTTATCTATATTTTGAGTCACGAAAACCACATACAAAAACGCTCGTTAAAAAACAACTGTCACACATTAAAATCTCAAGGATTAATCAATTGATTAATGATTGCCACTACTAACTAATGTCATAAACTGATCATAAAACCCGGACACAAAAAGAATTTCAATGCCTCGGCTTTGCTCGGCGTTGACCCTGTGAGCAGAGTCGAAGGGTCAAGTCTGTTCCCCGTTCGCGTAGCGTCTCCCCTTCTCCCAAAGGGAGAGGCTAACGCCAAGGGAGAAGACCGCACTTCTCTCCTGTCCCCTGTCCCCTGCTATATTACATATCTTTTTGAAATAGTGCGAATGGTGAAACTGTCAGACAGCATATCTGGTTAGATAGATAAACGAACCTATTAGAAGTCAGGAGTCGAGAAGATGAAAAAAGTAGAAGCAATTATCCGTCCATTTAAGCTTGATGAAGTAAAAATTGCCTTAGTCAACGCTGGTATTGTCGGCATGACCGTTTCTGAAGTCCGGGGGTTTGGGCGGCAGAAAGGTCAAACTGAACGTTATCGTGGCTCTGAGTACACCGTTGAGTTTCTGCAAAAACTGAAGGTAGAAATCGTTGTTGAGGACAGTCAGGTTGATATGGTGGTGGATAAAATTATCGCTGCTGCTCGTACAGGGGAAATCGGTGACGGTAAAATTTTCATCTCACCTGTTGAACAGGTTGTGCGGATTCGCACTGGGGAAAAGAACACAGAAGCAGTTTAAGTACTCAGTAGGGTTAGCGTAGCCCGTGCTAAGTCATGAGTTTGGCGTTGCTGAATGGAGGATGAAGTATACCGAATATGCTAACGCTGAGGTAATTTTTCATCTTTGATATCAGTAACGCCTTCTATTGAGTTGGGTGTAGTCGCCCAAAAAGCCAGAAATCCTCGTCGCCGTTTCTTGCTTAGTTGCGCTTGCTCTTTTGTAATGTATTTTTTTCCTGTTAATGCTATTTACTTTTCTGACTTTTATATTATTGTTGTTTTAATGCTATTAAGTAATGGCTCAGGTCGGATTTGAACCAACGACCCCAGGCTTATGAGTCCCGTGCTCTAACCAACTGAGCTACTGAGCCAAATTTTTCAATCATTTATTAATATAGCATATAAATTTCGTGATGACTAGTATTTTTAGCAATTATTTTTTTGAGATTTTACCAAAATCCTTTTTAAGTAATTCTTGTTGGTCTAAAGAGATGCATGATATTATCTGGGGCTAATTAGTAGATCGCGTAAAAAGTAGAAGCGATCGCTTTTCCAATCACTGCCTTTTTTTTCGTCCTAAGTAACCTGTTAAGGGCGAGGAAAGTTCAATCAAAATTTCGTGCATTTCCTCTGGTTTTAAGGACTGTGGCGGATGTGAACCGAAATACACACCATGTAGAGCTTCAACACCAGCAGATTCTATACCTGAGTTTTGTAGATAATTTTTGACAAGCTGGATAATGTGCGATCGCAACTTTATAGATTGTTCAACTTTATCGATATAAATATTAAGTTTATCTTCAGCTAAACCAAAAGGAGCTTGTTGCAAATACTCTTTTAGTTCTAATAAATTGATAGAGTTTTTGTAGTGTGTTTGCAGTTCAACTAGTTTTTGCAGTGTTTCAGGGCTAATAACATTCATTTGATTTTCGGTAGCTGTTCTTAAAGCGTAAAAATTTAGTTCTCCAGCGGCTACAATTAATTTAATTTAATTGTCATACTGAAATTTACCAAGATGGTTCATACCTATTTTTAGTAATTGTGCAGGTGTACCATCAGTAACTTTCTCAGTTTTAGTTGCTTTGCACTCTCCTACTATTGCATAAGGTTGTTCAATGTAAAAATCCATGCCTCCAGCACCACCAGTTCCATCTGGATTTAAACCTGAACCTGTAAAGCATGGGATTGAAGCAAGGACGCATTATTTCATCGCACTGCGTGTCTTGAAATAAATATTTATTTTAAGTGGGCTTTAAACCCACAACTGAAGTTTTTGATTATGTTCATCCTTCTTCCTCCTTCCTTCTTCCTCCTTCCTTCTTTGGTAAAAATTCACCTTTAATTCGATTTAAATCATTAATCTCGCTTGTATAAACAAATAAAGCACTACCATCAGTCTGAAGTCGGCGACGAATTCGACTGATAAGATGGCTTTTGCCTAGTCCTCTTTCAGCCTTGATAGTAATACCTATGACTGACTTTTGTTTGGTACGAACTTTTTCAACAGCATTAAAAATAGCATCTGAGGCATGGGCATTTAAGGAGGGAACATCAGGAAAACCTGTTACCCAAATATCTTGACTTCTAACTACTAAAGGTCTGTCAAATATATAACGGTATTTCTTATAAAAGATTCACATAAATTATGAATATAAAGCAGGTTATCCTTGAGATTCATCTACCTAATCACAAAAAAGCAGCAAAATTTTGCTGCTTTTCTTAGAAAGTATAAAACTATTATTTCATCGTCAAAATTTCCTGCGCCCTTACAATATTTTGACGCACAGATTTTGCCGAAGTATGCAAAGCTTCTCTTTCACTATCACTAAGACTTAATTCCAAAACATTCTCAATTCCGCCGCAACCCAAGCGACAGGGAACACCAATTACAACATCTTCTAAACCATATTCGCCTTGCAGATATGTCGCCACAGGCAATAACCGCGATTGATTTAATAAAATCGATTCCACCATCACACTCGTAGCAGAAGCCGGTGCAAAAAAGGCTCCACCCGTCTGCATCAATTCCACAATTTCCGCGCCACCGTTGCGGGTTCTCTGTACCAAACGCTCAATTGTGGTTACATCCAGCAATTCTGTGATGGGAATGCCGTTAACAGTGGCATAACGAGATAAGGGAACCATTAAATCGCCGTGGCTACCCAATACCATCGCCTTAACATCAGCAGGTAATACCCCTAATTCTAGAGCGATGAAAGTTTCAAAGCGGGCAGAATCTAACACCCCAGCCATACCCATAATTCGCTCTCGTGGTAAACCTGTAGCTTGCCAAGCTAAATAAGTCATCACATCCAAGGGATTAGTGACGACTATAAAAATAGCATGGGGAGAACAGGCGATCGCATTCTTTGCTGCTTCTACAACAATCTTGGCATTGGTTTTCAGCAAGTCATCCCGACTCATCCCTGGTTGGCGGGGAAGTCCGGCGGTAATCACCACAATTTGGGAACCAGATGTATCAGCATAATTGTTTGTACCGACAATCTGGCGATTATGTAATTCAATTCCCCTAGCTTCCATCAAATCTAATGCCAGACCTTGAGGCATTCCCTCAACAATATCCAGCAATACCACATCTGCCAGATTTTTCTCTGCAATACGTTGGGCTAGAGTACTACCAACCCTACCAGCGCCAACGATGGTTACACGAGGTAAACGACATAGAATTGGGGACTCAAAAGAAGAAGTCATAATCCATCGTCAATAGCGACTTAACACATGATTTCACAAGTTCGTAGCGAAAAATAGACTTTCATTAAACCTTTGCGTTCCTACCCTGCGGGAACGCCTAACGGCGAATGCGCTAACCTTTGTCTTGAAAAGTTGTTCATGGGGGGAAACCCCCAAGACCACACTTTTCGCTGCGCTCCTCTGCGTTTAAAAAAGTAGTATTTTTAAACACAGAATAAATGCAAAGGAACGCAGAGTTTTGTCAAAATTAATTTGCTACGAATTATTAAATTCTTCCAATTGATCCAAGCGTAACCAGATATTTGGTGTAGGAACTTTTCCAAACTTCACAAGGGCGTAATCACCTTTAACATCTACAATTTCGCCCTGACTTTCAAACAAATATGAAGGAAAGCGAGTATCACTAGCTTGTGCTTCTGTACTATTTTCCAGTTTGTCGCGGACAGCGCGAACCATATCTCCTTTTTTGACCGCCATGAGTTGCCCTCTAAAAATTTGTAGATTCTTTTATAGAGGATCTTAGCTCGTGGTCACATGCAAATACATTAATTTCAGCGAAACTCAATTAACGCTGACACTGCGGGCAAAAATGACTAGAACGACCAGCTAACTTAGTCCGTTGGATCAAATTACTACAAACGCGACAAGGTTCTCCAGTACGGTTGTAAACTAAAGCAACACCACCATAGTTACCGTTGATCCCCTTAACATTGAGGAAATTACTAAAAGTTGTGCCTCCAGCCTCAATGCTAGTTTCCAGTACTTGAATAATTGCACTCCGCAAACGCTCAATTTGCTTTAACTGCAAATTTGTACATAAAGTCTCTGGTAACACTGCACTCTTAAACAGCGCTTCATCAGCATATATATTACCTAATCCTGCCACCACAGACTGATCTAACAGTGCAGTTTTGATGGGACGGCGGCTATTTTGTAATTTAGCAGCTAGATAATCCACTGTGAATTGTGGTGAAAATGGGTCTAATGCGAGTTTTCCCAAACCAGTAATAATACTTTCTACTGCGACACCTGGGGGAACCCACCACATTTGACCGAAGGTGCGTTGGTCAACAAAACGCAATTCCTGCTGATCCCCAAAAAATAATCTTACCCGCGTATGCTTGTGTAATGGTTCATCTTGATGCAGCCACAGTAATTGACCAGTCATTCGCAGATGAACTCCTAACCAACTAATGGCGGGAGATGGGGTAAGTTCAGCTAAAAGATATTTGCCGCGACGATGCCAAGTGGCAATGCTACTTCCTTTAATTCCATAAATAAACTCACCGACAGAAAACGGGTAGGCGATGGTGCGATTGAGCAACACATCTCCACCCGTAATTTCTCGGTTGAGGGTCAATTGATTTAGACCCTTTCGGACTGTTTCAACTTCAGGCAATTCAGGCATTAAAGCTGATTAAGCAAGCAATTTGATGTACTTTTAGGGATCAGGGCAGACAAGACAAAGAAATATGTAGACACCTATCGGTAGCTGACTATACTACCAAAAAGAACCCGTAAATACCCGCAGGTCGGTTTCTCGTAGAGTAAAGTAGGCTATGTTGAAGGATGAAAGAAATGAAAATTTCATACTTCATACTTAAGGCTTCCCTTCATCATCTCATCAAATAATCCCCTTTAGGCTTTGCTGCTTATTTTTTCGGCTTAGCCTTAGGTGCTTCTACCTCGATTAATTCATCCGGGGCAAAGTTATTGGTATTGATACCAGAGTAATTTACCTTCTCAAACCGGACAATTACTGGGTATTTGATGCCGCTTTGATCAACAGAAGCCACGGTTCCTAAATCCTGAAACCAGTAGGATTCTGGGCGGAGAACACGTACTTTAGAACCACGTTGAACCATGATTATTTTCCCTTTTAGTTATCAATCGCCAATATACAGGGCTAATTGATTTCACTCTACAACCTGAAGGTCTCTGCTAGAGGTTTTATTAAGTTATTTGTCTAATTGGGTCAATGGTCAACGGTCAGTAGTTATTCTCCCTGCCCCCCTGTCTCCCATCTACCTCTGTTGGTAGTTCTAATCCTCACATACCAAACCTAAAATAGGGTCACACCCTCCTTGACAAAGTTCATACAATCAACTAAGTTCGTTCGCAAACACATTATGTAAAAACTCTTATGTTTTGCTTAAAACAAACACACTACCCTCGTTGCCCCTGCCAATCCGCAGATCGTTATCTATATAAGTGATATCCAACCAGCCTTGTTGTGTATCGTTGTTTATAGGGACATCAACTGCCGTAAATTTTTGACCAGCTTCAATTTGTTGGATAAAGCTTTCCGGTGAACTGTACCCGATTAAACGTTGTAAACCGACAATAGACCGCTGAAATTTTACTTGCACACGACGACCTGAAACTGGCTCAAATTTCGCAGCTACGCTCACTAATCCTTCGAGATATGGTAAGCCGTAAATCTCAGCTATGTTGTAAATGCTGGTAGTATTTACCCGAATACACTGATAAATTTGACCAAGTTTACATAACGGTACGCGATCTAAGTTTAAAAGACCTTTGCTAGTGGTGTATAGTAATCGCCAATTACCATTTAGCAAGTTGCTTGCTTCCACCGGACACGGTGTAGGATTAAGGTCTTCTAAGTTAGCGATCGCCACTAAGATAGCCTGTTTTTGCTGCTCACTGGCTAGTAAACCACGATTGGTACCAGCGATCGCATCGATTAAAGCCGCTTTTCCCATCATTGCTTATCACCTCTTAATTAAGTCGATATTAATGTCCCATGTATAGAGCCGTGCAAATTACTCAGAATCTATTCGTGATTGTCTTGCCACTATTAAATAAAATATTTTTGCCAACTTGCGGATTTATCAACCCACGAGTTGAATGTATGAATAACTAAACTTTTCCGTGTCAAGTGATAGACTTCTTAATGTCTAGTTATATTAACCCTGTTGTGTATTGGTCGTATGTTGAATTCTCCTTTACGTGAAGCACCTCGTAACCAGCGAGCTACTGTAATTCCCTTAAAGCAAGAGTCCTCTCTGTTGGACTGGTTGAAAACTAACAATCGTCTCATAGCCCGTGAAGTTCAAGAACGTGATCTTCGGAATGAAGATCAAGAAGAAATATCAGATTTTCTAGGTGGAGAAGATGGTATTAACGACTACGACCTTGATGATGACGATGATGCAACTGTAAGCGAAGATTAGCCTGTTGAGCCAGGCTGAGATTTGGTGATATCTATACGTTCCTGCTGTTCAGTTTGGTAAGTGTGGAGTGAAGGGAAATTTCCGTGGACGCTAAATTATCTCCTAACCAAGGATTAAACTTTTCTGGTATCGGTCTAGCTTCTTGTTTAGCCACCGGGCTAAGTATAGCAGCACTGATTTTCGATTGGATGGGCAATAGATTACCCTTTCAAGGTATGTCGCTGACTCTACCCCTATTATTGGGTGCTGTAAGTTCGGCTGCTATAGGGTATGTAGTAATACCACTGTTGCAAGCACTCAAAACTGGGCAAATAATCCGTGAAGATGGGCCGCAAGCTCATTTAAAAAAGGCAGGGACACCAACAATGGGGGGAATATTTTTTATCCCCGTAGCTGTGATCATTGCCTGCGTGTGTTCTAGTTTTGCCAAAGAAGTACTTGCTGTCTCCGCTTTGACCCTTAGCTATGGGTTTATTGGCTGGATTGATGATTGGCAAATTCTCCGCCGGAAGTCGAATAAAGGTATATCTCCTAAGATGAAACTGGCGTTGCAAGTTGGTTTTGCAGCAGTGTTTTGTCTGTGGCTGATGTTTAATCAACCCGCTAATATTACAAATATTGCTTTGCCTGGAGTAGGCTGGGTATTACCATTAGGTTTTTTATTCTGGCCTTTGGCTGGCTTTGTCCTGGTGGCTGAGAGTAATGCAACTAATTTAACTGATGGTATTGATGGCTTGGCAGCAGGAACAGTCGCGATCGCTTTACTGGCATTAGGCGCATTAGTAGCCCCTGTATCTTTAGGGTTAATGGTTTTCTGTGCTGCTTTAAGTGGCGGTTGCTTAGGTTTCTTAGCCCATAACCGCAACCCAGCCCGTGTTTTTATGGGTGATACTGGTTCTTTGGCGCTAGGGGGAGCCTTAGCTGCTGTAGCATTGCTGACAAACAGCTTAGTAGCCCTGTTTATTCTCAGTGGTATCTTTTTCGTAGAAACCCTTTCTGTAATGGCACAGGTAAGTTACTACAAAGCCACCAAAGGGCCAGATGGTAAAGGTAAGCGTCTATTTAAAATGGCTCCTCTACACCATCACTTAGAATTAGTCGGCTGGTCAGAACTGCAAGTAGTCGCCGTATTTTATATAATCGCCGCTATTTTAGCTGCAATTTGTTTGGCGATCGCCCCATTTTGAATCTTTAATACAATTAATGGAAGATTAATGAATAACCTCTGCATTTGCGGGGGTTATTGTCTTTTTATGGCGTTGCTGAATTTATCGGGCTACGCCCCGCTTCGCTAACACGCAGAGGCAAGGCAGCGCGTTGGGCGGGTTCCCCGACTTGTAGCGACTGCCGCGCAAAGACGCAGAGAATCAGAGTTTTAATATACTTAAATTTATAAACCCCGTTTTTATTAAAAGTGAATAGGTTAATATTAAATTTTTGCATTTATTCAAGATATCTTTTAATGTTTGATAAGCTGTAAGCGCTGGTATGAGGAGTATCTATCGTATTATGCACTGGTTGTTTACGGGCTGTTTAAGTGTAGATAAATTAACGGTTAAGATTGCGGAACTTCCCCCATCTTTACAAGGTACAAGGTTAGTACAATTGTCAGACTTTCATTATGATGGTTTGCGACTATCGGAAAAAATGTTAGAAGATGCGATCGCTGCTACTAATGAAGCTGAACCAGATTTAATTGTATTAACTGGCGATTATGTCACTGACGATCCTACACCAATTCATAAGCTTGTATTACGACTCAAACATCTGCAAAGTCGCTGTGGTATTTATGCTGTACTCGGCAACCATGACATACATTACAGTCACTCTCAAGCGGAAGTTACAGATGCATTTACTAGTATTGGAGTGCAAGTTCTTTGGAATGAAATTGCCTATCCATTAGGGCAAGAATTACCACTAGTAGGACTTGCTGATTATTGGTCACGAGAATTTAATCCTGCACCAGTTATGAAGCAATTAGACCCAGATATACCCCGGATAGTTTTATCTCACAACCCAGATACTGCCAAAATATTGGCACAGTGGCGCGTAGATCTGCAATTATCTGGTCATACCCACGGTGGTCATATTGTGATACCAGGTATTGGCCCTGTGGTTTTCCATTATAAAAAGATGCTGAAAAAACTACCCAAAAAAATGCGGCGTTGGGTTCCCTTTTTATTAGGAGATTGTTCAAAAGTAGTCCGATATTGGGAATGGGCGCAGGGGTTTCACCAAGTTGCAGATAATCAGTTATACGTGAATCGTGGCTTGGGAACTTATCGACCAGGACGCTTATTTTGTCCGCCAGAGGTAACTGTAATTACGTTAGTTAGGTAGAGAGACACGATAAATCGATGTCTCTACAGAAAATCTATCCGTCAATTAGTCT
>JAYGHB010000114.1:0-55707 GCA_034931985.1 Halotia wernerae UHCC 0503 | reverse complement strand
TCAAGACAAAGTGACGCAGAGTTTTGCCAAATTTAATTCGCTACGAATTAATGAAGAGCCGTCGAACTCACCATCAATTTAAATCGTTGTTTATGAAGGAGTAGGAACAATGGAAACGTTATTACCACAGACTTGCGTTCCTTGTAGTGGCGAATCGCCGCCAATAACTGAGGCAGAAATTGCTGAACTCCAGCCTCAGATTCCCAATTGGAAGATGATTGAGGAGACTGGGGAGACACGTTTACAGCGCATTTACAAATTCCCCGATTTTCAGACAGCACTGGCTTTCACTCAACGAGTGGGTGAAGAGGCTGAGAAACAAGGACATCACCCTACTTTGCTAACCGAATGGGGCAAAGTTACAGTTACTTGGTGGACACACGCGATTCAAGGACTGCATCGCAATGATTTTATTATGGCAGCCAAAACCGATGCGATCGCTGCTGAGTTTGCCCAGTAAAAGTATTGTGCAGAAAAATAGTTACAGCGATTTTCTGGTACATGAACCACATCTTTTTTGTCTCACGCATTCGGCGAAGCCGTTCTCGTACCCCTACGGAGAAGCAAGCTACGCGTAGCGTCTTTGTCAGGAGAAGAGTAGGCGCAAAGGAAGAAATGCTAAAAACAAGAGTATGGTCTAAATACATGAAAACTGCTGTAAATTAATCGCTGGAGGCATTAGCATTCATGGCAGTGAGGTTAACTGATATGCTTCCAGCTAAACTTACCAATATTTTATTTAATCAATGGCAGCACACACTGCAATACTTGATTGATTAAATATCTGAATTTATCGGCGTTTATCGGCGATTAATTATTCTTATCTAAACCGTGTTGATACTCAACTGAATGATTGGGATTACCGTGTTGATACTCAACTGAATGATTGGGATTATAGAATAATTCACTTTTATAAACTCACCAATTACGAATTATGAGAATCTTGTAAATGTCCACAATGTTTACAGTACGGTATTTGTTTGTAAGTCAGTTCATGACATTGTTGGCATTCAACGTATTGATCATAACCGCAGTAAGGACAATAAATATCATTCTTACGAATTTTTTTAGCACACTGAATACAAGATGATTTTTGAACTCTGCTAATTGCCTGAACTTTAGGATTAAAAACAACTTTTTGAAAAAACTTGATAATCCCAAAACCAATCAATGGAACTAGCAAGATATAAATATAACTAACGAGGAAAAGCAACCTGCCAAAAAGGGCGCTAATTATATCAATAATAAACTCAAATAGTACGCCGATTTGCAGAAATTCAAAAACTTTCAGAATTAGCGGGATAAAAAAGATTACGAGTAAATGCCAGCTAATTAGTGTGATTAGTCCATATCCTTTTCGCTGAGCTAACTTATGAACTAATAAAGCTACAAAAATCAGTGGTAGCAGAAAAATAGATTGAAAAGCAAGTTGAATACTGGGATACCAAAATGATGCCTGCTGATAACCTTTTTTAATTCTTATAAATTGCTCGTTATCCTTAAGAAAGGCTATAAAAATAGCACTTTCTGGTTGGGCTAATAGTTCATTTTTAAGATTAGTAATTTCCTTCTCAAGTGTAGAAATATTCCGATTATTTTGCTCCAACTCAAGTTTTGCTTTTTCAGCACTGACTTGATTAATCGATTGTTCACGAGGTTGACCTGCAATCTTTTCTAAAAGTGTAGAGTCATATCGCTCACGAATATTGCTATTAGCTTGTTTAAGCGTATTAATTTTTTCTTGTTTTTGATTAATGATTTTTATGTTTTGCTGATTTTGAGAATTATTGATTTTATCTTTATATTCTGCATACTTCAGACAAGTTGGGGAAACCTTACCTAAATGTCCTGTTTCTGCTTGTTGATAAATTTGCTGTTGATTAAGTTGATTGTTGTCAGGTTTTAGTGAAAGCTGGATAATATTATAGTCTTGATCTTTAATCTTTTGTGTCTGATAATTTTGCCACTCGAAATAACATGGATAAGCCTGTGAAGGACTAAGATACCAGTTGCTAATATTATCTAAGCCTGTAAAAACATTGATGAGAATAAAAATATCAATTAAAATAATGACAATCAGACTAACTTTATTTAGAGGTTCATTATTGATTGTCTTTGACTTATTAAAAAATCGACTCAAAAAACGGCAAAATTGAGCAAACATATTAATTTTTGACTTATTTTGTTGGGATCAATCTCCAACAGGGATATAACGATCATTAGTTTTTTACTTTATACACACACTATCACTTTTGTTGTTTAATTTTATAAGTTCTTTATATTGACTCAAAAGGTATTTCTGGAATTATGACTAATCAAACGCCTATCCCAGTTATTATCAATGGTGCTGCTGGCAAAATGGGTCGTGAAGTGATTAAAGCGGTGACACAAGCGCCAGATTTAACCCTCATGGGTGCAATTGACACCAGCCCCGAACATCAAGGTCAAGACGCTGGAGAACTAGCGGGTTTAAGCGAACCTCTGGAAATTCCTATTACTAATCAGTTGGAACCAATGCTGGGGTATGTAGCTGGCGAAAGACAACTTCCTCCAGGGGTGATTGTAGATTTTACCCATCCCGATTCAGTTTATGATCATGTTCGTAGTGCGATCGCCTATGGTATTCGTCCGGTAGTCGGCACAACGGGTTTAAGTCCAGAACAAATTCAAAACTTGGCAGACTTCGCTGAAAAAGCTAGTACTGGTTGCCTAATTATTCCTAATTTTTCCATAGGAATGGTGCTATTGCAACAAGCTGCGATCGCGGCTTCCCAATATTTTGATCATGTAGAAATTATCGAATTGCACCACAACCAAAAAGCTGATGCTCCCAGTGGTACGGCTATTCAAACCGCGCAACTGTTAGCAGAAATTGGTAAACCTTTTAACCAAGCTCTTGTAGAAGAAACCGAGAAATTACCAGGAGCCAGAGGCAGTATAACAGAAGAAGGCATTCGGATTCATAGCGTGCGTTTACCAGGACTAATTGCCCATCAAGAAGTGATTTTTGGCGCACCTGGTCAAATTTATACTTTACGACATGACACAAGCGATCGCTCTTGCTATATGCCAGGAGTTTTACTGGCAATTCGTAAAGTATCTCAGCTAAAGTCGTTAGTATATGGATTAGAAAAGATCCTTTAATCTGCAAATTCCCCAATCTCTACTCCCCACCTATGTTAGTCCCACTGACCCGCCAGAAATTTGAACAACTCATACCCTTAATTGCCACTAGCCAGCAATACAAGTACTACTGGGGGAAGTTTGCCAATTTTTTGCAACGGCTGTTAATTTCTGTAGTTACCATAGCTGCGATTCTCCTGATTAGAACCTTATTCAAACTGGAGTTTGGTGCAATCATGTTTTTGGTGGGGGTTTTTGGCGCTTTTTTTTGGCTGTGGTATCCAGTGTTTCAGGCCAGCATCCGGAATGCAAAAACCCGCCGTTACAAGTACAGTGGCTTTTTCCGAGGTCGAATTTTGGATTGGTGGATTACAGACCGATTGATGGGTAAACAAGAAACCGTCAACAACAAAGGCGATTTGGTGATTGTTGAAAATCGAGAAAAACGGATTAACTTAGAAGTGGGCGATGACACGGGATTTAGCGTGGAGTTTGAAGCGCCACTTCGTCAGACTCACAAAGTTATTACTCGTGGTCAAATTGCCGAAATGATCGTGATGTCAAATCGCTCAAATTTAAGCAGTATTGAAGAATTTAGCGACGTATACATCCCCAGTCATGACTTGTGGGTAAACGACTATCCTTGTCTGCGAAGAGATTTCTTTAATGAAGTTAGTCGCCGCTTACGTGAAGACCGAGAACAAAGACCACGCCGCCGTCGTCGTCCAGACAGACAGAGAGACGAAGAAGATTACAGATATTAAGGGAACTCCAAAAATTAAACTATCCTAGGACTAGTCCTCTTTATTTTTCTTACTTCCCCTGCTCCCACAACAATGGGACATTTTTTTAGTTAGAAGTTGCTAATTTCCCCCATTTCCTTCTTGCCCATAAGCTTGCCAAGCCAAGTCTACCAGTCCATCAACGATCGCAGCTGCCACAACTGCATTACCTTTGCGACTGTCAATAATAATGTGAGGAACTAGAGAGTCTTGCAAGCGCCCTTTAGCAGTATCTACATTGACAAATCCTACTGGAGTCGCAACGATCAAAGCAGGTTGAATTTCTTCGGCTTCAATTAAATCAACCAATACTGTCAGTGCTGTTTGAGCTTGACCTACCACAAAAATGCCCTCTGGGTAACGCTTGGCTAGAGTTTCAATTCCCCAAGCTGCACGAGTTTTTTCTTTCTGAGGGCGTGTCAGAGCTTCCATGCTGCAATAGACTGGATTAGCAAAAGTATTTTGAATGTCGTAAGCGATACCTACTTGTACCATTGGAGTATCTACCACAATAGTGGTACGTGCTGCTAATGATGCTGCACCAGCTTGCAAGGCACGCTCAGAAAAGTGGATTAAAGATTTATACTCAAAGTCAGCTGTGGCATATATTACCCGCCGAACAATTTCATATTCTGCGGGTGAAAAGACATGATCGCCGATTTCACTATCAATGATTGCTAAACTTTGAGCATCAGTTACGTGCCATTCCATTGCTATTTAGCTCTGAGATACCAGCTCTCAGCTTATCAGACGTGATGCGTAAAACCCCCGTCTTCAGCCGGGGGAGTGTGTCAATCTTGTACTTCCACGATCCCTCGGAACATATTCATGCCACAGGTAAATTGATATTCTCCTGATTTTAGGGGTGTAAATTCAATTGGGGTGACATGATTGAGAGCCAAATCTGAAGCAATTTGAAACTCAGGTAGCAAAACTTTTTCAAGACAACTACTGGGATCACGTCGCCAGAAATTGAGGCGCACAGGTTGACCTGCTTTGACAACCACACGAGCCGGTTGATAACCACCGTCTACTGTGATTGTCAATTCTTGAATACCTTGATGTGCTTCAGCTTGCTGTGCTGGCGATTTACTAAAAAGAAACCACCAAAGTTCTATGCCAATTAATGCTAAACCACCGATCGCAACACCGGCTTTCAACGCCAAAGGTTGCTCAATAGGGCGAAATTGGCTATTTGATGCTGATGATGAAGCGGGCGTTGCTGCTAATGCTGCACTCGATGTAGTTCCTAAAAGCAATCCTAAACCAGCAAGGCTTCCCAAAAGTGTTTTTTTGCTGAACATTGGCTAAACTCCTCTGCAATTATGAGCTGGTTTTTGGTTGAAAATTACGCAATCTCAGAGCGTTAGTGACAACAGAAACTGAAGATAAAGCCATTGCTGCTCCGGCAATAATCGGATTGAGTAGCCAACCAAAAATCGGGAAAAGAATGCCAGCTGCAACAGGAATGCCGATGATGTTGTAAATAAAGGCAAAAAATAGATTTTGCTGGATATTACGGATGGTGGCGCGGCTGAGTTGAATTGCTGTGATAATTCCTTGCAAGTCTCCAGAAATTAGGGTGATATCACTAGCAGCGATCGCTACATCTGTACCTGTGCCAATGGCAATTCCGACATCAGCCTGGGCCAATGCTGGAGCATCATTAATACCATCACCCACCATTGCCACAAGGGATTTCTTCTGCTGTTTTAGCGTCCCTAGTCCTTCTTGCTGAAGGGATTGAATAATTGCTGCTTTTTGGTCTGGCCTAACTTCTGGAAAAATTCGCCCAATCCCAACTTGTTGAGCGATCGCTTTTGCCGTTTGACGATTATCACCAGTCAGCATTACTACTTCTAAACCTAACTTCTGTAAGGCTTTGACTGCTGCTGCTGACGAAGGTTTGAGGGCATCGGCAATACCCATGACTCCTTGGATTTTTTCATCTACGGCAATCAAAATCACTGTTTTACCAGCGGCTTCCCAAGTGTCTTTGTATTGCTGGATTGCATCAGTATTAATTCCCAGTTCGTTCATCCAGCGTTTTGTGCCAATTTGCACAAGTCGCCCTGCAACCAGAGCTTGAACACCGCTTCCGGCGTTAGCCAAGAAGTTCTGTGCTTCTGTTAAACTGACTTCTTGGGACTGGGCATACTTAACAACCGCTTCTGCCAAAGGATGCTCAGAATTGCGTTCTACTGAAGCCGCTAACTGTAAAAGCTTCATTTCATTTTGATGGGCTGTACCATTAACAGCCACAAAATCGGTAACTGTAGGTTTTCCTTGAGTCAAGGTTCCGGTTTTATCAAGCACTATAGTTTGGATTTTGTGTGCTTGTTCTAAACTTTGAGCGCCCTTAATTAAAATGCCATTTTCTGCACCTTTACCAGTTCCCACCATCACAGAAGTCGGAGTAGCTAAACCCAAAGCACAGGGACAAGCAATAATTAATACACCCACCGTTGTAATTGTGGCGAGGGTAAAGTTACCCATGAAATTAAACCAAATTACAAAAGTGGCGATCGCAATGGCAATTACAGCTGGTACAAACCATCCTGTAACTTGATCTGCCAACCGTTGAATTGGGGCTTTAGAACCTTGGGCTTGTTGCACTAATTTGACAATTTGCGAAAGAAATGTATCCTTTCCAACTCGTGTTACCCGAAACTGAAAACTACCAGTTTTGTTAATCGTCGCCCCAATAACTTCATCTCCTGGCTGTTTTTGGACTGGTAAACTTTCACCCGTTACCATTGCTTCGTCTACTGTCGAAGTGCCTGTAATCACTTCACCATCCACTGGAATTTTTTCACCAGGACGTACCAAAATTACGTCGTTGACTTGAACTTCTGTAATGGGGATATCCATTTCCACACCAGCGCGGATGACTCTAGCATCTCTAGCTTGCAATCCGATGAGTTTGCGGATAGCTTCAGAAGTCTGTCCCTTGGCACGATTTTCTAATAATCGTCCCAGTAGAATCAAAGTAATTACAGTTGCGGCAATTTCATAATACACATGAGGCTGCAAGCCTTGAGCAATAAAAAATCCAGGAAACAGAGTCACAAACAAAGAATATAGGTAAGCTGCACCTGTACCTAAAGCAATTAGTGTGTCCATCGTTGCCGCACGACGTTTAAAAGCTTTCCAACCATTACTGAAAAAAGAACCACCACACCAAAATTGCACAGGTGTTGTCAACACTAACTGCAACCAAGCATTATGCAAAAAATCTGGAATTATGGGCAAATGTAAGCCAGTCATCATAGGTAGCGACCCTAGTATCAGTAAAGTACTGATTACAGCCCCCACCACTACCTTAAGGGTGAGTTGACGCTGTTCTGCTAGCCTACTCGCCTGCTCAACATCATCTTCTGGTGATAGCATTTCTTCCTGGAGTGCAGAAGATGAGTATCCCGCAGCATCAATGGCGGCTTGGATTTTTTCCAAGTTAGTTCGCCGTTGATCATAATTGATGGTGGTTTGCTCTGCTCCAAAGTTAACGTTGCAGTCAACTACTCCTGGAACCGAACTAATTGCTTGTTCAATATTGTTGGCGCAGGAGGCGCAACTCATACCTCGGAGTTTGAGTGTGAGAGTATCCATGATAGGTGAACCACTGTGACTGATTGAGAAAACAAATAAACTTCCTCACCCCATCCAAATTGGGTAATCTGGAAGGAGCGAGGTGAGATGTATAGACGTTTTAGGTTGCTGGATAACCAGCAGCAGCTAAGGCATCTTTGATTGCTGTTGCTGAAGCTTGAGTATCTACACTTACAAGCTTGGTTGTCGGATCAGCTTGAACGATCGCACTAGCATCAATTGTTTTCACTGCATTAGTAATGTTGTTTGCACAAGCAGAACAAGCCATGTTGGGAACTGTGAGTTGGAGTGTCATAGATTTAAGATTTAATACCAAGTCTGGATTTCAGCAGTTGGCGATTTGATAATAACTTCAGCAAAATTGTAAATCTGTGGCTGTTAAGACCTATTGAGAAGCATCTACGCCATGATCACAGACATTTATTCCTGCTGGAAGTCGCCTTAATTTTTATCCTAATCTCTCCAGCTAACTAGAGAGTATATGGATGTTTACAAATCTTAATTAAAAAGAATTAAAAAAAGCGATCGCCTCAACATTATGAGCGATCGCTTTTACAAATCAAAATTAACTTAGGTTGACTTAGACCACTGTTAAAGCTGAAAGCTGCTGTTCAGCCGCATTTACATTGCCGCGTACAATGAGGAAATCTTCGTTGCTGAGGTTAACCAGTAAGTCTTGTTGATTGCGAATAAAGTTGACAGATCCACCAAGTTGTAGATAGTTGCTAAAGTCGAACGTATCTCCAGATTGGAAGTTGAGGATACTATCCAAGTCTTGCAAGCCGTCTTGGAAAATGTCACCACCGAAGCGGAAGGTATTTGAGCCGCCGCCGCCCCGTAGGATATCACTACCAGTTCCACCATCTAAGAGATCATTGCCGCCATTACCAACAAGGATGTCATTACCGAGTCCACCCACCAGGATATCTTTCTCGTTACCACCAATGAGGGTATCATTACCATCACCCCCATAAACAGTTCCGTTGACTTTTCCGCCTCGACCGTTATATCTATCGTTATCGGCACTCAGCAGAATGTCTCCATTAATTGTACCTCGGTTACGAACTTGGATATTGCCTTCAGCTTCACTAGCAGCGATCGCTAATTTTCCATTAACAGTTGCGCCGCCGTCAATCAAACCACTATTGATAATCGAACCATTGAGTTGAGTGCGGTTTTCAATCAATACAGCAGCCCCATTTTCAGCGGCTAACGTACCAGAATTTTCAATGTTGCCATTAAATACTGAAGTTTCAGAACCTGACGCACTTACCCAATAAAGCCGGACTGCTGCTGCTTGATTTGTCTGGTTATCGGGTGCGCCATCAGGTAATCCTCGACCTTGAACTAAACCTTGATTGATTACCGAACCATTAACTTCAGCCCCCAACTCCAAGGAGATAGCATCACCATTTAAGCCTTCTCCAACATCAATGACTCCAGTAGAGTAATTCTTAATTTCAATGTTCTTAGCTGTGACATCACCATAGACAGTACCATTACGAGGATCGGCAGAAGTGGTAATTAGCCCTTTGTTAATCAAGATTCCGCCAACACCACCAATATTGATAGCGCGGCTACCACTGGTAATTTTACCAATATTATTAATCCGAGCAGAGGCTACATCGCCGTTAGCAATGTTAATGCCATTAAAATTGCCATCAATCGTACCGTAATTGTTGATGAGGCTAGCAATTCCTTCCACCTGGATTGCAGTATTTTCGCCCTTGATCATACCGCTTTCTTTCACATCAATTTTATTCAGGGTGTTTTGGGTGAGTACAGCAGGTTGAGTTGCGTCAGTCACTAACTTACCTGCTACCTTCAAAGACTCGCCAAATTCATCAAGAATTACACCTTCTGTAACGACTTGTCCGTCTGGAATATTGATGTTTGACATGAGATGTTACTCCAATTTTTGTGGTTTAGTTGAGAAAATATTCAACAAATAAATTTAGTATTGTTGAGTTTTACGTTTTCGATAACTCAGCAGATGATTATGCGATGGGCTACGCCATACCTTTGGCGATCGCATCAGAGTCTTTTTAGGCTTGAACTACTAAGATTGATGCCACTCAAGCTTGATACGTAGCCTTACTGATGTCAGAATAGAATAGGTAAGAGTAAGAGTCGATACAGAAAAGTTAAGGACTTTGAGATATATGCATACTTAACTTTTAATTAAGGATATTTGAGCTTTGTCTAAATCTGTATTTACGCTAGCGATCGCAGAAAACATCACATTGCATCGGGTAATTCTTCTTCAACTTTTCTAAGAGGAGGATAATAATAGCCAACAATTGTTACTAACATCGTTATTAATCCCATCAGAACAAACATCAGTGCAATACCTCGTCCCGTCCCGACACCAATAATTTGTCCAATACTTCCGGCTAGCAAACCATTAGCAGACATTAACGGTTCAAAAACTTTATCTGCAAGTGGCCCAGCCACTAAATAAGCCAAGGGAAAAGATATTCCCGTAACTCCTCCCATTAATGCAAAGACTCTTCCTTGAACATCAGGAGAGACTTTATTTTGAAAAATAAATCTGGTGGAACTGTTGATAATCGGCCAGCCAAAAAAGAACAAAAATGCAGCCAATGCTGAGAGTTTCACGGAAGTTCGTAATCCTGCGACTACAATTGATAATCCACCTAATAGCTGAAAGATAAATACATGATTAATTACACCTTGCGTCCCACGATAGATAGTTATTAATAAACTACCGATTAACATCCCAATACCGCCAATAGACATAATACTTCCTAGCGCGGTTGGTGAAGCAAAGGACAATACCAATGGAGTGATTAATACTTGAACTATCCCTAATCCTAAATCAGTAATGGCAGAAAAGATTAGTAGTCCTAGCAGTCCTTTTCTTTGGATAATATATTGAAAACCATAGACAATTTCTTTCAGTAATGAGCTTTGAATAATTTTCTGATTACTAGTATTTTTGTCATCAGGAAACTGAAGACTTATGAGGATCATAAAAGAGAAAATAAAGCTCATAAAGTCAATTAGAATAATCCCCTGTAGCTGGATATTTACTAACAAAATACCAGCTAGCACAGGCGACACAAGTTGAGGTAAAGCTTCTCCCAGTTCCATCATCCCATTAGCACGAGTCAGCCGTGCTTTGGGAACTATTAAAGTTATGGCAGCATTGTAAGCTGGCCATTGAAAGGCACTAAAACTAGCACTGACAATTGTAACTAGATATATGTGCCAAATTTCTAAATTGTTAGTAGCTAACAACAGGAACAATAATAACGTACTTATACCTGCCCCAGAATCGGCAATTATCATTACCCAACGGCGTTGCCAACGATCTACCAAAGCACCAGCCAGAGGAGAGATTATAACTCGTGGGATAGTTGCAAATAAAGAAATTAAAGCAAATTGAGTAACAGAACCAGTACGCTGAAAGACCCAAACACCCAAAGCAAAGTTAGTCAAACCAGAACCAGTCAAAGAAGCTATTTGTCCCAGCCATATTAGTATAAAAAGTTGCATTCCTCTGGCAGCTATGGGTTGAATCATCTTAGGCAACTCCCACGATTTGAACTTGATTGATACAAGCTTTAAGCTTTTGTGCTAATACTTGAACGTGAGGTTCACTTAGCATAGTGTGGTGGTTCCCTGGAACTGGATGAATTGCCACTGGTGTAGAAGCAACTTCACTCCATCCCCATGCTGCATCTGATGGGATAAAAGTATCTTCTGCATCATTCTCATTAGCTTGAAAAAGAGTAATGTGTTGGGGATAAATATCTTGTGCTAGATAATTAATCCCAGCTTGAACATTAGCATCGAAAACTTGTATTAAACCACGCAGTTGATTGGTTGTAGTTTCGCTAAATTGTTCCTGAAGGTAATTTAACTGTTGTTCTGAGTTGAGTTTTTGCCAAACCTCATAGTCAACCTCTAAGTTTTTCCCAGATAGGCGTTCCATAACGCGGACTATGTGTTTGAATCTAGTTTCTTCATCCAAATGAAAATCTTTGGGTTTATTACTATCAATTGGTGCAAAGTTATCTAGGACGGCAAGTAAAGCAACTTCGTGACCTTGTTTTTGTAATTGTTGGGTCATTTCAAAAGCTATGTTGCTGCCAAATGAATAACCTCCCAGAATATAAGGCCCTTGAGGTTGTACGGTTTGCATGGCTTTAATATAATAGGTAGCCATATCGTCTATTTTGGTGTAAGGCATTGATTTACCATTAAGCCCTTGTGCTTGGAAAGTATAAAAGGGTTGTTCTGAACCTAAATAACGCGCCAAGTTGTAGAAGTACAAACCATTGCCACCAACTCCAGGAACACAGAAGAAAGGTATATTAGAACCATTTTCGTTAATAGCAACTAATGCAGAAGTAGAAAAAGAACCTGTTTGTTGACGAAGAGTATCTGCTATCTGTGCGATCGTAGGATTTTGGAGGATTGTTGCTAATGGCAAACTTAGATCAAAATGCTGCTGAATCTGCGTCATCAACCGCACTACTAAAAGTGAATGCCCACCAAGATTAAAGAAATTATCTTTAACTCCAATAGGTCGAACATTTAGAATATCTTCCCAGATTTGCGTTAGTTTTAATTCTAGGTCGTTTCTGGGAGAAACAAAGTCATCAGAATTATAAATTTCAGAAGTATCTGGTGCAGGTAACGCTTTGCGGTCTACTTTACCGTTAGGTGTTAGAGGTAAGGTATCTAGCTGCACAAAAGCAGACGGAACCATGTAAGAAGGTAACTTTTCTTGCAGGAATTGTTGTAATTTATTGCCACTAAAAACTTGTGATTTTTCAGGAACAATATAAGCAACTAAATTTTTATCGCCCGGCTGATCTTCACGAACAATTACTGTTGTAGAAGCAACACTGGTAAATTGTGCAATTAAGGCTTCAATTTCTCCTAATTCTATACGGAAGCCACGAATTTTCACTTGATGGTCGATGCGTCCGAGGTATTCAATATTGCCATGTGGGAGATAACGAGCTAAATCTCCAGTTTTATACAATTTTGATTTATTAAAGGGATTGTCAATGAATCTTTCTGAGGTTAATTCTGGATGATTGAGATAACCCCTAGCAACACCAGCACCACCGATATACAACTCACCCACAACTCCAACCGGAACTGGTTGTAAGTGATTATCTAAAATATATAGTTCAGTGTTGGCAATGGGGCGACCAATGGGAATATTACCTCCAGGGAAGGTTTGTTTTTCAACTTCATAAATACAGCATCCTACTACTGTTTCTGTGGGGCCATATTCGTTAATTAATCTAGTTGATGGTGCTTTTTGTTGCCAGAAGTAAGTTACTTTTTCTGATAAAGCTTCACCACCAATAATAAATGCCTGGGTTTGAATGTTTGTTTTTTCATTAGCTAATAAATGACTGAGTATTTCTAAATGAGCAGGGGTAATTTTTACAAGGCTAAACTTATGACCAGAACACAAAGCTTTTTTGAGTGCTTCAATTTCTTCTTCCTCTGGTAAAAGTACTACCTTACGCCCTACCAATAAAGGGGAAAATAAACTAGTAATAGTGGCATCAAAGCCAATAGAAGAATTAACAGTAGAACCTTCTCCATCAGCAACGTTATAGGCTTTTGTACACCAGCTTAAATAATTCACCATACCACTATGGACAATCATTGTTCCCTTGGGTTTGCCTGTAGAACCAGAGGTATAAATTATGTAAGCTAAGTTGTCTGGTTTGACTTGGCTACAAGGGTTTTTCTGAGAGTAATCAGCAAAGTTTTGCCAATCTTCATCCAGACAAATTGTTTGTGCTTGGTGTTCTGGAAGTTTTTCTAGAATTTGCTGTTGAGTTAATAGTATTGGTAATTGTGAATCTGCCAGCATATAAGCCAAACGTTCTTGGGGATATGTTGGGTCTAAAGGTACATAAGCACCACCAGCTTTGAGGATTCCTAACAGCCCTACCATCATTTCAATAGAACGATTTATGCAGATACCTACTAATACTTCTGGTGCAACTCCCAATGTTTTTAAATGATGTGCTAGTTGATTGGCATGGTTATTCAATTCCCGGTAAGTTAATTGTTGTTCTCCAAATACCACTGCAATTGCATTCGGGGTTTTTTCTACTTGTGACTCAAATAACTCATGAATACATTTATCTTGATAATATTCACTTGCTGTATTGTTCCACTCCACCAATAATTGATGCCGTTCGGCTGGTGTTAGTATCGGTAATTGTGAAATCTGCTGCTGTGGATTAGCAACAATTCCTGCAAGCAAAACTTGAAGATGTCCTAACATTCGTTGAATGGTATCAGCCGCAAAACGGCTAGTATCATAGTTAACTCGTAAAAAGAATTTTTCACCAGGTTCAGCTATGAGTGTGAGGGGATAATTAGTTTTTTCAAAGTTACGAATATTGCCAACCTGAATACTGCCATTTTGTGCTTTTAATGAAGCATCTAATGGATAGTTCTCAAAAATAACCAGACTTTCAAACAAGGGCATTTCACGAGGTAATTCACTCCATCCTTGAATATCAACTAGTGGAGTATATGAATATTCTTCCTGTTCCACTTGTTGCAGTTGTAACTGTTTTAGCCACGGTAATAACTCACTTTCTTCTGGTAATTTTACTCGTACTGGCAATGTATTAATAAACAGTCCCACCATTGATTCTACTCCCGATAAAGCAGTGGGACGACCGGAAACAGTAGTACCAAAAACTACATCTTGTTCACCACTGTAACGACTTAACATTAGCGCCCAAGCACCTTGTAATATGGTGTTGAGAGTGAGACTATGCTGCCCAGCAAAGGATTTGAGCATTGCTGTCAGAGAAGGGGATAATTGCAGATGTTGGTGATCTTGAGTTTGGTTGTGGTGGGCATTTTTATCTGCAAGTAAAGGTGTATAAGCATTAAAACCTTGGAGTCTTTCTCGCCAGAACAACTCTGCTTGAGAAGAATTTTGCTGTTGTTGCCAGAGGATGTAGTCTTTGTAAGGACGCGGTAGGGGTAAGTGTAAATTCTGGCCTTGGATGCCAGCTTCATAAAAAGCAAAAACTTCCTTGAGGATGATAGATAAACACCAACCATCGATCAGTAAATGATGATGACTCCAAATAAATTCATAAGTATTTTCCTGCAATTTAATTAAGGTGCATCGCATTAATGGAGCTTTGTCAAGTATAAAACCCTGCGATCGCTCCATCTCCAGCAAAGTCTGCAAACGTTCCTGCTGTTCAATAGCAGAAAACTCCCGCCAATCATGAGTTATCCAAGGCAAGTTTACCGACTTACACACCACTTGCAGAGGTTGTTTAGCTTGTTCCCAAACAAAAAGAGTACGTAAAATAGGATGTCTCTCTACCACTTTTTGCCAAGCTTGCTCAAACGCTGCAATCTCCAGCTTCCCCGTCAAAGTGCAGCTTAACTGCTCAACATAAACCCCTGATTCTGGTGCATAAAGAGTGTGAAATAGCATACCCTGCTGCATCGGGGAAAGGGGATAAATCGATTCGATATTTTTATTTTGCTTGTTCATAACTCTCATCTCTATAACTAAAACTTTGCGTTACTCCGCGCTTACCTTAGCGCTCCTTTGCGTTAAAAACCTTTCACCCTGTCCTCAAACAGATAACTTCCCAAGTAACTTCTCCAATTCTTCTTGATTCAATCCAGCTTCCGGGAAATCCGAAGGTGTATAACTGCCCTCTTCCAGATCAACACAGTGATAAATCAAAGATTCCAATGTTTTAATGAACATCCCAGCTAAACGCTCAATAGTATGTCTGCAATGAAAACTACTGCTATAAGTCCAATTAAGTTGCAGTTTGCCATCTACCACAAAACCATCTATTTCTAGCAAATGACTGCGATATCCTTGAGGACAATGTGTAAGTCCACTTGATTCTTTTGCAAATCCCAACAGCATTGATGAAGAACGAACTGTATCTAACTGTCCCAAGTAGTTAAAACTGATTTGTGGTTGGGGAAGAGATTGTAATTGCTGATCCTGACTCAAATATCGCAGCACACCGTAACCAATACCACGATTGGGAATCTGCCGTAGTTGTTCTTTAATTGATTTGAGTGCTTCTCCCTGGAGGTGGTGGTCAAGTTGTAACCTCACAGGAAAAACAGAAGTAAACCAGCCAACTGTACGGGATAAGTCCACATCCTCAAATAATTCTTCTCGCCCGTGACCTTCCAAGTCAACTAATAAATAATTATCGCCAGTCCAATCAGCAAAGGTTTGCGTCAAAGCAGTCAGTAAGACATCGTTAATTTGGGTGTTGTAGGTAGATGGTACATCTTGCAGTAGGGCTTGGGTGTGTTCCACACTCAAAGAAACTGATACTTGTTCTGCTGAGGCTACGGTATTCTTCTGTTTCCCAGCAATGTAGTCCACTGGTAAAGGCGGAATATTACAAGCAGATTGAGTTAACCAGTAATCTAACTCAGTAGGACTCACAGCATATTCACTTAGTCGATTTGCCCAATCTTTGAAAGAAGTTGTTTTTGCTGGTAGTTGAATCGCTGAACCATGACTAAGCTGTTGATAAGCTGTAAACAAATCCTCCAGTAAAATCCGCCAGGAAACGCCATCGACTGCTAAATGATGTACGATGAGCAACAAACGTCCAGGTTGATTACTACCAAGACGAAACAGTATTACTCGCATCAGAGAACCTTCTGACAGGTTGAGTTGAGTTTGCATTCCATCAGCAGTAGATTTCAGGGCTGATTGCTGTTCTCTAGGAGATAATTCTGATAAATCTACGCAAGTGAAAACCTGTGTTTCATAGTCTGCGGCGTTAAACTGCACAATATCGGATGCAGACAATGTAAACCGTAGACGCAGGGCATCATGATGTATTAATAGTTGCTGTAAAACTTGTTCTACTAGCTCCGGCTTGAGGTCTGGCGATACCTCCAACATCACAGACTGGTTATAGTGCGCGGGATTCGGCAGATTCTGCTCAAAAAACCACTGCTGGATGGGTGTTAAGGGTACTGTGCCTGTAACTAGACCTTGTTCAGCCGTAACTGTGGTATTTGTCGCCACCACAGTAGACAAATCTGCAATAGTTTGATATTGAAATAGCTGTTTAGGAGTTAGCACCAAACCTGCTTCATTCGCACGAGTTACAACCTGAATACTAAGAATGGAATCTCCACCTAGTTCAAAGAAGTTATCGTAAATACTTAGTTGTTCTACACCCAGCACCTCAGCCCAGATTTTGGCTAGTATTTCTTGGGTGGATGTGGACGGCGAAACCACATCTATTGCTGTATTCTGATCTGGTGCAGGTAATGCTTTGCGGTCTACTTTACCGTTAGGAGTTAAGGGTAGTGCATCAAGCATCACAAATGCACTGGGAACCATATAATTCGGTAATTTCTGTTTGAGTTCAGAGTGTAGTTGCTGAGTGTCGAGTAGATTTGAAAAACCTCTATCCAAACCTCTCTCCTGGGATGAGAGAGGCTTTGAAATCTCCATATTCCCTTGTAGGGAAGGGGGTTGGGGGGTTAGGTTTTTCGTAGACTTCTCCCCATAAGGTAAAAAATCAGGGGTGCTGTCGAGGGTATTAGAGTTGGCGACTATATAAGCTACTAATCGCTTGTTACCAGGATTATCTTCTCTAGCAATCACTATTGCTTGTTTGACTTGGGGATGAGTATTGAGGACAGATTCGATTTCTCCGAGTTCAATCCGGAAACCGCGAATCTTGACTTGGTTATCAATGCGCCCGATAAATTCAATGTTGCCATCGTTTAAGTAACGGGCTAAATCCCCAGTTTTATACAATTTTGCATCACCAAAAGGATTGGTAATAAACTTTTCTTGAGTTAATTCAGGACGGTTGAGATAACCCCTAGCAACACCAGCACCAGCAATATACAATTCGCCAACAACACCAACGGGTACTGGTTGCAGATTGCTATCAAGGATATAAACTTGAGTATTATCAATAGGACGACCGATAGGTACACCACCAGTTTGATTTTCTAGCCTTCTCAAGTCTGGTTCGTAAACTGTGGCTGTAATCGTCGCTTCAGTGGGGCCATAAGCATTGAGTAGTTTGATCTGACTACCAACGTATTTTTGCCATATAGCGAGTCGTTCCCATCTGACTTGTTCGCTACCTACAACCACTAAACGTAAACATCTTGGTAAAAATTTCTGTGATTGAGATAAATCCAAAACCCATTCATGCCAGAATGCGGCCGGTAAATTTAATACCGTCAAACTTTGGGCGTTGATAAATTCTACAAACTCTGCAAAAGCAGCAAACATCTGGTGGGGACGCAGTACCACGGTTGCACCACTTAACCAAGAAGGAAAGATTTCTTCTATGGCGACATCAAAACTCAAAGCGGCAAATTGCAGGACTTTATCTAAAGATGTGAGGTGAAATTTGCGAGCGATCGCACTGCTATGATTAACTAAATTCTGATGTGTAACTAACACTCCTTTGGGTTTGCCTGTAGAACCAGAAGTGTAAATTACATACGCCAAGTTACTGGACTGCACATCAGATCCAAGATTTGCTTGACTATGACTAGAAATCGCCTCCCATTGTGTGTCTAAACAGAGAACTTTGGCTTCATGAGTTGGTAACTGTTCTATCAAATTCTCAGTAGTTAATAAAATTGACACACGAGAATCTGACAAAATATAATTCAAGCGTTCTTGAGGATAACTAGGGTCAAGCGGTACATAAGCACCACCGGCTTTGAGAATACCCAACATTCCTACTATCATTTCTAAAGAACGTTCAACGCAAATTCCTACCAATACTTCTGGTTTAACTCCGAGTGTTTGGAGATGATGCGCTAGTTGATTTGCACGGTAACTTAATTCTCGGTAAGTAAGTTTTTGTTCTCCAAATACAACCGCTACTGCAT
Organism: Halotia wernerae UHCC 0503; assembly: GCA_034931985.1. Lineage (GTDB taxonomy): Bacteria > Cyanobacteriota > Cyanobacteriia > Cyanobacteriales > Nostocaceae > Halotia > Halotia wernerae. The sequence goes on along the minus strand of JAYGHB010000114.1, from coordinate 37,291 downwards.
TGGGAGTTTTTTCTACTTGCGCTTCAAATAACTCATGAATGCACTTATCTTGAGGATATTCTCTGTCAGTATTGTTCCATTCCACTAATAATTGATGATATTGGGATTGATTAAGTAGAGGTACAGTAGCAAGAGATTGTTCAGGATTAGTTACACTTTTTTCCAACAATGTTTGGAAAAGTTCGAGAATATGATTAATAGTGCTGTCATCAAATAAGTCAGTATTGTAATCACAATCTATAATCAATTCGCCGTCTATCTCGCCGACATTGAGACAGATATCATGATCCACAAAACTGACAGGTTGAGGTAATAAACTTGTCTCAACTCCAAACATTTTTGGCACAGCTAAAGGTCGGTTTAAATTAAATATGGCTGTGACTAAAGGAGATAAACTTTCATTTCTAGATATTTTCAGCTTTTCCAGTAACCTAGCAAAAGGATAATCTTGGTGTTCGTAAGCATTTAACAATTCAGTTTTAGTTGTTTGTAAATGCTGGCAGAAGGTTGAATTGCTATCAATATAACTTCTAATTGGTAATAAGTAAGAGCAATAACCTACAAGTCCTTCACTACCTTTCAACCGTCCAGCAGCAGGAACGCCAACCACAATATCTGCTTGACCTGTTAATCTGTGAAGTAAAGTTGTATATACCGACAGTAGAGTCATAAACAAAGTGCAACTATTTTCTCTACTGAAGTTCTTGACTTGACGGAACAGATTAGCATCAAGCTGAATAGTTTTTCTACTTCCTGTATAAGTCTTAATGGGTGGACGAGGGCGGTCTATTGGTAAGTCTAAAAGAGGAGTTGCAGCTTTAAATTTTGCCAACCAATAAGATTCATGTGCTTGCATTTCGGAAGTTTGACTTTGCTGCTCTTGCCCCTTAAGGTATTCTCTTAATTGCATAGCTGGCTTTAGTCGGGTATCAAAATTCTGACATTCTGCTGAATACAAAGCAGCTAATTCTTGCAGAATTACCCCCATTGACCAACCATCAACAATAATATGATGAGCCGTAAATATGAGTAAATGGTGTTTTTCCGTCAGCTTGAGGATATGAAAACGGAATAAAGGAGTTTTACTCAAGTCAAAAGCTGCTAAACTTTCTTTCTTAAACCACTTATCTAATTGAGATTGGCGTTGTTCTTCACTTAGGTAGGAAAAATTAATTAAAGGAATCTCAACTTCCAAGTTAGGTAAGATATATTGAAAATCGCCTTCACTACTAATACTTGTTCGCAAAGCCTCATGACGGTTCACCAGTGCTTGCATTGCTTGACGCATCGCTTCTAAGTAAAACTCACCCTTTAATTCTGCTGTAGCAGAAACATTGTAAGCTAGCGAACCATCATCACCCATCTTTGCCAAAATCCAAAGTTGCTTTTGCGCCTCACTCAAAGGAATTGTCACTTCTTCTTTTTCTTCTCTTACTTTGCGCTCTTTGCGTACTTTGTGGTTCGTTTCTCTTAAATTCTTTTCAAGAGATTGATTCTGATTAATGTAATTCGCCAAAGCATCAAGAGTTGTCAACTCTTCAAACAATTGACGAAGTTCAATATTAATTCCAAACCAATTTTCCACAGCTTCAGCAGCTTCAGCTAGTACCAGAGAATCAGCCCCCATTGCCATCAAAGGTTGATGAATATCAACTTCTGCGAAGTCTATTTGTAATAAATTTGCTACAATGTGGCGTAATTTGACTCGGATACTATCTAATTCTGGAGATACTTTTATTGCTTCCTTCTCCTGCTTTTTGTCTTGTATTTGCTGCTTTAAAGAATCTACATCTGTTAGCAAATTGCGGAACTCTGATTTATTTTCAGGATTTTTACTCCAATCCCAGACAATATTCAAATCCCCAGCCATAAAACCAGCGCGACAGGCACGACGGCGAATTTTACCGCTAGATGTTTTGGGGATACTTCCTGTTTTTAGTAGTAATATAGTATGCACTTGTAATTCATGTTCTTCCCCGACAGCCTTTAAAATATTTTTGGCTATGGCATCACCATCTAATTTTCGCAAATATTGGCGCTCTACCTCACAAGCAACTACTAATTGCTCTTGTCCATTAATATCAATTGAAAAAGCAGCACTAGAACTAGATTTGAGTGCAGGATGACTCTTTTCTACAGTCGATTCAATATCTTGGGGATAATAATTACGTCCGCGAACAATAATTAAATCCTTCAGTCTCCCAGTCACAAATAATTCTCCATTCTGCAAGAATCCTAAATCACCAGTCCGCAGAAATGGCCCTTCTTTGGTATCTGCTAAATAAGCGTAGAAAGTGGCTTGTGTTTCTTCAGCTTTTTGCCAATATCCTTGAGTTACACTTGCACCCCTAACCCAAATTTCTCCGACTTCATCATGAGAACAACGTTGCAACTTTTCAGGATGAACAATCACAATCTCATGATTTTCTATATTTTGACCAGAACTAACAAAGGTTTGAATATAATCATTTTTTGTAGATGCTGAAATCACACGGTTTTCTAACAATGCTTTACCATCAATACTTGTTAGTACCGGTGGCTTTGTTTTCACACCACCAGCCACAATTAAGGTTGTCTCAGCCATGCCATAGCAAGGGTAAAAACTACTAGCGCGAAAACCGCAGGTTGCAAATGTTTCTGCAAACTTTGCCAGTGTTTCCGCCCGAATTGGTTCAGCACCATTGAAAGCTACCTCCCAACTACTCAAGTCAAGAATTTCCCGTTGTTCTGGTGTGATTTTACGAACGCATAAATCATAGGCAAAATTTGGCCCCCCACTGGTAGTAGCTTTGTAGCGAGAAATTGCTTCTAACCATTGAAAGGGCTTTTGGAGAAAATCTACTGGTGACATTAGTGTGACTGGGAAGCCACCGTAAAGAGGTTCGAGAACTCCACCAATTAATCCCATGTCGTGATAAGGAGGCAACCAAATAACACCTTGGCTGCTGGGTGAATGCCCAAAACACTGATGAATTGAGGCTAAATTTTGCAGAAGGTTGCCGTGGCTGACCATAACGCCTTTTGGCATCCCTGTAGAACCAGATGTGTATTGCAGAAAAGCTAAGGAATCACTATTGATTTGTGGCTGTTGCCATGAGTTTGCTAAATCAGTGTTAATGTCATCAGTAGCTAGCCATTGCAGAGATTGTAAATTAGTTAAGTTAGTTAATTGTCCTTGAATGTTGGATAAAGCGGTTGTAGTAGTAAGTGCCACAGTGGCTTGTGCGTCAGCTACCACCGATTGCAAGCGAGATAAAGATTTGTTTTGTCTGGGTGGATAAGCCGGGACTGCAATGACTCCAGCATATAGACAGCCAAAGAAAGCAGCGATAAATTCTAATCCAGGTGGATACAGTAGTAGGACTCTTTCACCAGTGATTGTAATGTTTTTCAGTGCTACTGCGATCGCTCTAGCTTGTGCATCTAATTCTTGATAGGTGAGATCACTTTCTTGGCTGCCATTAACTAAGAACGTAAAAGCTTGTTTATCCGACTGATTTACTGCTCTATAGCGCAATAATTCTACTAAACTATTCATAAATCCTATCCTCTTTATAGATTACTGATTTGAGAGATTTATAATGAAAAATCTCTGAATTAAGTAGGTAACTATGAATTACATGTAAGCTATATCTTTGTAAGATTCATAATTATCTACCCTGCTATACTTGTCGAACTTATCTAGTTATAAAACGCCAATCATTCAGCGTCGATATAGAAAAATTAAGGTATTTATCGTCAACAAATTACTTAACTACCTTAAAAGTGGTAAGTGCCAAATCAAAAATAATAGTCCTCAGTCCCTAGCCTTTAAAAGTTAAGTCAGAAAAATCCTTAACTTTTCTACATCGACAGTTACGGCTAGAACCTTTATAAATATGACAGTCAACTTTGTGATGCATTGCATCGATTCAGACTTGTAAGGCAGGAATACCCGTGCAAAAACTTACTTCATCCTATGAATATCAAGTTGGCGGTCGCCTAAGCATTGATGCACCAAGTTATGTAGTACGGCAGGCGGACGAAGAACTCTACAATGCTTTAAAAGCAGGTGAGTTTTGTTACGTTCTCAACTGTCGTCAAATGGGCAAATCAAGCTTGCGGGTACAGGTGGCTAAACGACTGCAAGAGGATGGTATTGCTTGTACAACAGTTGACTTGTCGGGAATTGGGAACAGCAACATCACAGCTGACCAGTGGTATGCAGATATCATTATGCGTTTGGTGCGGAGTTTCCGGCTTTCTACCCAAATTAATGTCCGCAATTGGTTAGCCCAAAGACAAGACTTTTCCCCTGTGGGTCGTTTGGGTGAATTATTGCAATCTGTTTTACCTGAATTGGTTGAGCAGTCAATTGTAATTTTCTTCGATGAAATCGATAGCACCATCAGCTTACCGTTTAATACTGACGACTTTTTTGCCCTGATCCGTTCTTGTCACGAACACAAACGCTTCACTTTTGCGCTGTTGGGAGTAGCAACGCCTTCAGATTTGATTACAGATAAAACTCGCACACCTTTTAATATTGGGCGAGCCATTAAGTTAAATGGGTTCAATCTTACGGAAGTTCAACCATTAGAATTAGGATTGGCGAATAAAGTAGAAAATCCCAAGATAGCATTGAAGGAAATTCTTACTTGGACGGGAGGCCAACCATTTCTGACTCAGAAACTGTGTCAATTAGTCACACAGCATTGGGATGGGGGAACAGGACAACAAGGGAATATTTCTGCCATAGAATCGCCCTTCCTGAAGAAACTGATGCATGAGATATTGACCCCGCATGAAGCGATCGCTGACCAAGTATCTGCTATAGTGCGATCGCAGATCATCGACAACTGGGCAGTACAAGATGAACCATCCCATTTAAGAACGATCCGCGATCGATTACTGTGCAACGAACAACGGGCTAGTAGACTACTAGGACTATATCTGCAAATATTACAAAATGGTGGTGTGCCTGCTGATGATTCACCAGAAAAAATTGAGTTGCTTCTATCAGGGTTAGTTGTCAAAAAACAGGGTAGTTTACAGGTTTACAATCGCATCTATCAAGAAGTTTTTAATCTAGAGTGGGTAGAAAAGCAATTAAAAAAGTTGCGACCCTACGCAGATTTAATAAATCGGTGGGTGACATCAAATTATCAGGATGAAACCAACCTCTTGCGAGGACAAGCCCTCAAGGATACTCAAGCTTGGGCAAAGGGTAAGAGTTTGAGTAACATGGATTATCGGTTTTTAGCCGCTAGTGAGGAACTAGAAAAACGAGAAGTACAGAGTGCGCTAATTGCATCAAAACAGGCTAATCAAATCCTCCTTGACGCTGAACAGCAAGCCAAACAAACGATTCAGCGGGGAGTAGTAGGATTATCGGTACTGTCTTTTGTAGCTGTGACTTTCTTGGGATTGTCAGGTTTACTAACTTGGCAAACCTCACAGCAAAAGCGACAAGTAAACTTGGGCGAGATTAAAGCCTTGACTCTATCATCAGAAACTGCTTTTGAATCCCATAATACCTTTGATGCTTTACTCGAAAGTCTCAGGGCTGGTATTAAGTTAAACCGCATGGGATGGAAAAACGCAGATACAGATTTAAAGGTGCAGGTAGAAAAAACCTTACGCCAGTCCTTATATTGGGTGCGCGAACGCAACCGTTTAGTAGGTCATGGGGATGTAGTCACACGAGTTAAATTCAGTCCCGATGGACAAAAACTTGCCAGCGCCAGTTGGGACAAAACCGTGAAAATTTGGCAGCGTGACGGGAAGCTACTACACACCCTGCGTGGTCATACGGATGCAGTATGGAGTGTTAATTTTAGCCCTGATGGTAAGATGTTGGTCAGTGCCAGTCGAGATAAAACCGTAAAAGTCTGGCGTGTTGAAGATGGTAAAGAAATTATCAGCTTAAATCACAAAGATTGGGTAGCCTGTGTCGGATTTAGCCCTGACAGCAAAGCGATCGCATCAATGGAATGGGGTGGGACAATGAGACTCTGGAACCTAGAAGGGCAGGAGTTAAAATCTTTCTCTACCCATAATGCCCCAGCTGTTGCCATCCATTTCAGCCCCAATGGCAAAATGATTGCTACCGCCAGTCAAGACGGTACGGCGAAGGTTTGGAGTTTAGATGGCAAAGAATTGCTGAGTTTGGGAGGACACAAAAATTGGGTAATGTATGTTAATTTTAGTCGGGATGGCAAGAACCTAGTGACGGCGAGTCGAGACAAGACTGCAAAACTTTGGGATTTAGACGGTAAAGAACTGGCAACACTGCGCGGTCATACTGATACAGTTGCTAGTGCAGTATTCAGCCGCGATGGTCAGACAATTGTTACAGCAGGTTCGGATAAAACTGTCCGACTCTGGAACCGCAAAGGCCAAGAATTGCAAATTTTTCGGGGACATACCGATGCTGTTTGGGCAGTGAATTTAAGTCAAGATGGACAACTCCTGGCCAGTAGTGGCGAAGATGGAACTGTGAGATTGTGGAATATGGATAATAGGGAAGCAGGAAAATTCCAATCCTTGATTTTCAATCTTGGGGAAGCTGCTGCTGGAAGTGTCAGTTTTAGCCCTGATGGTAAAATTCTTGGTACAACTGGTCGTTACACAATGGCGAAGCTTTGGAGTCGCCCTTCGGGTTCGCCAGTCCCCCATCGTGACGGGAACCGCCAAGACGGGGGCTGGTCTCACCAAGGACAGGAACTAACAACACTAAATGGTCATAGCGATACCCTCAGAAGTCTCCAGTTCAGCCCCGATGGACAAACTATCGCTACCGCCAGTCGAGATAAAACTGTGAAATTGTGGAATTTATCAGGAAAAGAAATAGCGACTTTACACGGACATCAAGCAGATGTGAGAAGTGTCAGTTTCAGCCCCGACGGTAAAATTATTGCCAGCGCTAGCTGGGATACAACAGTTAAACTGTGGAATTTATCAGGAAAACAAACAGCGACTTTGCACGGACATCAAGCCGGTGTGAGAAGCGTCAGTTTCAGCCCTGATAATCAGATGATTGCTACCGCCAGTGAAGATGGAACCGCTAAACTCTGGAGTCGCCAGGGTCAAGAATTAGTTACTCTACGAGGACATTTAGCTGGGATACAGAGTGTAAGTTTCAGTCCTGATAGCCAGATGATTGCTACCGCCAGTAAAGATAAAACCGTGAAACTCTGGAACCGGCAAGGTAAAGAACTATTGACTCTGCAAGGACATGGGGGTGAGGTAAATGCCGTAAGTTTTAGTTCTAATGGACAAATTATTGCTACGGCAAGTGAAGATATGACAGTGAAGCTTTGGAACCGTAAGGGTGAAGTATTACAAACTCTTGCAGGAATTGATGCAGGAGTTAAAAGCGTAAGTTTTAGCCCAGATGGCAAGGTTTTGGCTTCCTCAGACTCTCTTGGTAAAGTCACTCTCTGGAATTTAGACTTTGATTCCAGTCCAGAAAAATTGTTGGTGCTGGCTTGCGATTGCGTGAGGGATTATTTGAAGAATAGTGCAAATGTGAAAGAGGATGAAAGGGGTTTGTGTGATGGGCTAAGCCCCAACCTTGGCGATCGCATTGGTGATGTGACTCGTAGGGTGGCTACGAGTCACATCCGTACTTCAGGCAAGGGATGAAAGCTGCCTTGAGGCGTTTAGGATCGGGGAGTGTCAATGATACCTATCTACCGATTAGAGGCATACCGATCGCTGCATAGCGAAAATCTCAATTGCACATTTATCCCTTTCAGGTTGACTCTACAGAGTATGAGTCTATCCTGTTAAGTATGGCTAATTAATGGAGAAAATTCGTGGAATTTTTATCCGATTCTGTCGTGCTATCACGGATGCAATTTGCTCTGACTGCGATATTTCACATGCTTTGGCCTGTCCTGACTACAGGGATGGGAATTTATTTGGTAATCGTCGAGGGAGTGTGGCTGAAGACTCGTAATCCAGACTATTACCTCCATGCCCGCTTTTGGTCTAAATTCTACGTTCTGAACTTTGGCATTGGTGTAGCGACGGGTATCCCAATGGAATTTCAGTTTGGCACTAATTGGGCCCCTTTTTCTGAGGCAGCAGGTAACTTTTTTGGTAGTGTCATTGGCTTTGAAGCTTCTTGGGCATTCATGCTAGAAGCTGCATTTTTAGGAATTATGTTATTTGGCTGGGAGCGCGTCAATCCTGCCATTCACTATCTTGCTACCATTTTGGTGGCTGTGGGGGCCAACTTATCAACCCTGTGGATTTTAACAGCAAATTCTTGGATGCAAACTCCCGCAGGTGGAGAAATGGTCAATGGCAAATTTATTGTCCACGATTATTTTCAGGCTATTTTAAATCCTTTTATGGTCAATAGTGTGCTGCACATGTTCTTTGCCACATTGGAGACTTCTTTATTTGTAATTGGTGGAATTAGTGCTTGGTATGTGCTGAAAAACCGCCATCAAGCGTTTTTTGCTAAATCTTTGAAGATTGCCTTAGCCGCTGCGATCGCAGTTGCCCCATTACAAATATACATCGGGCATTTAAGCGGTGAACAAGTTTTTCACTATCAACCGACAAAACTAGCCGCAATGGAGGCACAATGGGAATCTTCCCCCGCCGGCCAGCCTGCCGATTGGAGTCTTTTAGCTATACCCAACGAAAAAGCCCAAAAAAACGATTGGGAAATCACAGTACCTAATGCACTGGGATACATTCTGGAATTTAAAAAGAATCTTTCGGAACCATTACACGGCTTGAAAGAGTGGAAACCAGAGGATCGTCCCCACATGGTCGTTTTGATTTACTACGCTTTCCGTACCATGATCGCTATTGGCTTTTTCTTGGCTGGCTTGATGCTATTTAGTACCCTGCAATGGTTGCGGGGTAAGCTCTCAGCCGAAAATATTACTCAGCAAAAGTGGTTAATGCGCGCTTGGATTTTAGCGGCTCCTTTGGGATACATCGCCGTAGAGTCCGGTTGGATTGTGCGCTGTGTGGGAAGACAGCCTTGGACTCTCTACGGACAGATTCGTACAGTTGACGCTGCATCCCATATCCCTGCTAGCAACGTTTTAGTCTCGCTGACTGGCTTTGCCACAGTCTACAGCATTTTATTTGTTGCGGTTTTGTTCTTTGGGAGTCGCATTATTCGTAAAGGCCCCAATTTAGACCTACCAATACCAGGCATGGAAGTCAACAAACCAGCCGTGGAAACTAAACCTGGAGAGTTTGTTCCCGATGAACGTCCTGTAGAAGCACAACAGTAGGAGATTGTATGGAGACGTTAAGTTATTTTCTCCCTCAAGTATGGTTTGTGGTTTTAGCTCTCTTCTTATTTCTCTACGTGATGCTAGACGGGTTTGATTTGGGGGTAGGGATATTGTCTCTTACTTCCTCTGATGATGAACGCCGGGGCATCTTAATGACCAGTTTGAGCAATATTTGGGATGCTAATGAAACTTGGCTGGTGCTGATGGGAGGAGGTTTGTTTGGCGCATTTCCCCTAGCTTACGGCACGATTTTGACTGCCCTATACATCCCTATTTTCATAATGGTGTTTGGGTTTATTTTTCGGGCTGTGGCATTTGAGTTTCGAGAGCTATCTAACCGCAAATTCTTTTGGAATTTCGCTTTTGGTGCTGGAAGTTTTTTAGCTGCACTTGGTCAAGGATTTGCCCTTGGTGCTGTACTCAAAGGTATTGCCGTTGATGAGGTGGGACACTTTATTGGTACAACTTGGGATTGGCTCAGTGTTCCATCGGTGCTAGTGGCTTTGACGTTAATTCAAGCTTATGTGCTGATTGGTTCTACCTATCTCGTGTGGAAAACTACAGGAGAATTGCAGGTAACTCATTATAAAACTGCCAAAATTGCCGCTTGGACAACTTTGATTGGTGCTATTTTTATCACAATTACAACACCAATAATTTATGAAAGTGCGCGATCGCGTTTGTTTCAACAGCCCCTAGTTTACATCTTTGCCGTTATTCCTCTTTTGGGAATATGGTTAATTTGGCAACTTTTGCAGAGTCTTAATCGCCAAGAAGAAAGAGCGCCTTTCGTTTGGACAATTTTGCTGTTCGTGTTGACGTTCTTAGGCTTAGGATTGATTGTCTTTCCCTACATTATTCCAACTCGGATCACTATCTATGAAGCCGCTGCTGATCCTAGTTCCCTAGTAATCATGATTATCTTTATTGGCTTCCTCATTCCTGTAATGCTGTTTTACAACCTCTACCAATACATTGTTTTTCGGGGTAAGGTGACAGGTGGTCAATATGGAGAATAAACACCATCTTTAAACAACACGGGGTATCTACATCGATAAATATCGATGTAGTATAGCAGGGGACAGGGGACAGGTGAGTCCAGCACTGCGGGAGGGTTAGCCCGACCCAGGTGACTGGCGTTAGCGTAGTGTAAAGCCTGCGGCATAGCTTCGCTTAGAGCGACGTTAGGAGCGTCACCCGTTCGCGCAGCGTCTCCGATAGGAGAAGGGGGACAGGTTTGAAAACCCTTTGGTGTAAGGGTTTTATGTTCAGTTTATGTCCTAAGCTACCTGGCGATAGCTATATTTTCAACTTAGGAGGAATACCTACAAATAAATTTAGTAACTATTAACATTAATTATAGAAAAGCAACCACTAATAGGTTAATATTATCTTATCTAAATAATTTGTACTGAAAAGCTTGTTTGTTAGTCGGTCGTTTTTAATTTTCTCTCTCAAGAAGATTTTCTCTAGAGGTAAAGAAAAATTTAAGGTCAGGTTAAAATTTTCGTTCTGTATAGTGGATACTTTATTTAAGTTCCCACATTAGGAAGGGTAAGAGCAGAATAAGTTATGATAGCAAAATCCATGCTCATATAGATAACTCAGATAGTAAGAAAAACTGAGAGCAAACATTGCTAGAACAACAGGAATTACAGTGCTAAACTCTAGTTTCCGTTTTTTAAATACCTCTAAAAAAGAGATAGGAATAGTTAGAGGCCAAAAGATAGTTGTGATAAAAAACATTACAAACGATAGAAACTTTTCTTCAGGGAAAGAACTAGGATGACGTAGGGAAAATCTTAGCCAGTTGCTGAAAAAATAGCAAGACATCAGCACATAACCAATAACTAAAGTCAATTGCATCTGATTCATGATCAACACTCCTTGAGTCTGGGTTGGGTTAGGAAGTCAGGAGCAAGACGATTCTGACTCCTGATTTCTTTGTGGCTTTATTGCATTCATCCGAGAATTGCTATGTTTACAAGACAGAAGTCACATTTAAGAATTTTGATGCTACCCTGATATTTCTCAATACGATAAATCTTAGGCGAAGTCAGAAAACACATAAATCCGTACTTTTACTTATTTTAAAGTTAAAACTAACAGGCTTGTAATTATACTTTTAAATCACTAATAGTCTGTCATAGATTGATATGGTAGTACTTTTCAAGTGTAAAATTGAGGACATCTTTTGAGTGCTATGGATTTTGACCAACTATTAGCTAAATGCAATGGCGATCGCACACCAAAATAGTCAAGCGCCAACGAGTGACGCTTGAGCTAGAAGAATATGACGATTTGTTTAATCTTGGGAATGATTCTGGGGGAACAAGTAAGAAATTGTAGCCAAACCAGATACAGTCAGTAAACTCACCAACAATGTAGCTAAAACAAAAATAGACATATAAAGGCTAGGTATTGGGTGCTATGAAGAATTGAAGAAGTATTTCTCTACTTTGTATTCTCCTAGTACCTCTTAAGCTAGCAATTTGATATGACACAAATATAACCAGCTTATGACAATTCGTTGTAGCTGTAACTTAAGCTAAAGGCAAGCAAAAACGAAATGTACTGCCAACGCCCAACTCGCTTTCTACTTGAATTTGACCGCCTTGTAATTCAACTAAACGATGGGTAATAGTTAAACCAATGCCTGTTCCTCCAGAATGGCGATCGCGTGATTGATCGGTGCGCCAGAAGCGCTCAAATACGTGGGGCAAATCCTTTGAGGCAATGCCAATACCTGTATCAACAACCGCAATCCAGAGTTGAGATGCTTCAGTCCAAGTACGCAGGGTAATTGAACCTTGAATAGTGTAACGCACTGCATTACCAAGCAAGTTGACTAATACCTGCTCTGTACGATCAATATCTGCCAGTACCAGCGGTAGTTGAGATGGAAATTCCGAACGTAGAACGGGGCCATCTTCCAACATTTGGTCGGTAAATTTTTCTACTAATGATTCTAATAAAGGAGACAGATTCACGGGCTGTATATTAATTGGCAGATAACCGGCTTCTGCCTTAGAAAGTTCTTGCAAATCGTTAACCAAACGCTCTAAGCGCTTAGTTTCCTTGGCTAGCCGCTGATAAATTTCCGGAGACGGTTCTATTTCTCCATCTGCAAGTTCTTCTAAGTAACCGCGTACAACAGTCAAGGGTGTGCGTAATTCGTGGGTCATGTCTCCAATCAATTCCCGCCGCCGCGCTTCTACCCCTTCTAAACTGGCTGCCATGCGGTTAAAACTAGCACCTAATCGATTGAGTTCTGGGATGTTAGACAAAGGTAATCGCGCTTCTAGCTGACCAGCAGCAAACTTTTGAGTAATTTGTTCCATTTCGGTCAACCGCTGCATAATTCGTTTTGATACCCAATAGCTCAATCCTCCCGCAGCAGTAGTACCGACTATGACTGACCAAAGAGTGCTTCGCCGCCAAGCTATCTCAAATCCTTGAACCAATTCTGTACGAATATTAATTAATTTCAACCCCCTACTTTCTAGTCTTTCTAAGTGCAGGACGAAAAAGCGCGGAGAAGAAACTTTGCTGATAATCACAAGACTAAGTAATCCCACTATCATCACAACTAAGTGGGAGAAAAACAGGCGCGATGCTAAAGGCAAAGACTTCATCCAACGCCAGTTTGTTTTAGTCATAAGTTATCGCCAGGTAGTTTAAGACATATAGCGATTCCTGCCTAAGTGAGGTACAGAAAAAAGAATTAACCGCAGATGGACGCAGATAAATTTGTACTTCAGCAGACTAGGAAACGCTATAAACTGATCATAAAACCCAGGCAAGGGTCAAGTCTGTTCCCTATCCCCCTTCTCCTATCGGAGACGCTGCGCGAACGGGTGACGCTCCTAACGTCGCGCTACGCTAACGCCAGTCACCTGGGTCGGGCTAACCCTCTCGCAGTGCTGGACTCACCTGTTACCTGTCCCCTGCTCTACTTACATTACAGAGGAATCTTCAAATTTGTAGCCGACCCCAACAACAGTTTTAATAAAAGCGGGATTACCAGGATCAGGCTCAACTTTTTTTCGCAACCTAGCGACATGAGTATCTACCACCCGTTCATCACCAAAAAAATTATCGCCCCAAAGTTTGTCAATTAACTGGGTGCGGTTCCAAACTCGGCCAGGATTGCTGACAAAAGTGCTTAATAAATTAAATTCTAAAGTAGTTAAGTCTAAAGTTTCTGGTTCTTGAGAATCTGTTTGACGACTAGCAGTGCGTTGCTCTATATCCACTATAAAATGTTGGGTACGATTTATTTGATGTTGTCCCCCTTGGCGGAGACTGCGCCGCAATAACGCCCTTACCCTAGCAACCAATTCTCTAGGACTGAAGGGTTTTACCATGTAGTCATCAGCACCAGTAGACAAGCCAATCACCCGATCAATTTCTTCACCCTTAGCTGTGAGCATCAAAATATAAGGGTCTTTTGCACCTGGTTTTTGGCGAATCCTGGCACAAACTTCTAATCCATCCAACCCAGGAATCATTAAGTCTAGGATGATTAAATCTGGCGGTTGTTCCTGAAACATCCGCAAAGCATTAATACCATCGCGGCTAACGCGACAAGAAAATCCTTCTTTGTCTAAAGAGAGTTGGATTAACTGAGCAATTTCTGATTCATCCTCAACAATTAAAATATCCATCTTGATTAGGATTTAAGTAAAATACGCAGAGATTTTCCTAGTTTGTGATTCTACTCCAGAAACTGGCCATAAGATCTGGTAGTAAACTTTGATGGATTGGCGATCGCAATTTAAAGTTTAGAGTTGGACATTGCCCGATAATTATAGCCTGGGTGGGAGTCCTTTTGAATGTATTTTTTAATGCTATCGAGATCAACAAAACAATCAGCAACATCAATCAAGCTATCGCTAGTCATTGTTCGCAAACTTACTAATTCCACCCTAGAACCTGTGCTGGAGACAGCATTCACCGCATAAGCTAAATCTCCATCGCCGCTAACTAAGATCGCAGTATCGTAGTGAGGAGCTAAGGTGATCATATCGACAGCAATTTCTACATTCAAATTGGGTTTTTTGGAATTATCTACTGACTGTACTTCTTTGGTAAATACACGATAACCATTTCGACGCATCCAAAATAGAAAACCCTGTTGCTTTTCATTACTGCGAGGACGTGTAATAGTTTGTCGTGAGACATCAATTGTAGTGTAGAAGAAGGCACGCAACAATCGTGAACCAGCAGTTAAACGACAAAGCAATTTAAGATAGTCGATTTCAATCCCAAGTTGCAAAGCTGCATGAAATAAGTTGACACCATCAATAAAAATAGCTACTCGACCACGATTTAAGTCATTGACAATCAAACTTTCAGTTTTCGGCTCCTTTTTCTTGGTATCTTCACATTTGATCCCATTTTTTATCAAAATTTTCCCTTGCAAATTTGTTTCTTCTTCAAGGCGTTTATATGCATTTTTGGTCTTGAGAAAAGTAGTGATAGTCATTGATTCCTCTGAATTTTAAATTGGGTCTAGTGCATGGAGTATGGGAAATAAATTCAATAGCTAATGATGCCAATTGTTGAGATCAACAAAGCTGTATGCCAGTCGCTATAAAAGCAGAAATCTCCATTCAGATTATTTTGATCACACGCTGGCTACCCAATTACCAATGCCCACGAATTGACTATGCTGATTTATCAGCACAGTCATAAATGGTATATAGTCACTTGGTGACAATACACTCAAATCGAATAAATTGTGCAAATGACAAAATTTAACGCACCAGATTTTACCTATTAACAGAGCTGGTTTTACGAGATATTCCCTATGCCTACAAACATGCTGCTCTTGATCTACCCCTATACACGTTAATTTGCTCCAGGATGCTAGCAATTAGGTATAGACTGCTTCCTGATCGGATAGGGTTAGAGTGAGCCATCGGCAACTATTTGTATTGTACATCTGTATGGCAAAAACCTTCAATCAAGACTTCATATATATTGATATGGTGATATGAACAACAAGATCCCCGACTTCTTTAAGAAGTCGGGGATCTGAAGGAGTTTTATATTTTGATGGAAATTACTACTATAAATTTAATGTTTAACAATAGTTTATTAATGATTTTTTAATATCAATAAAGATACTTAGTTTACGCTAGGTGGGTCAATAGTCCGGTGTCAGTTGTTTTTGATCTGGTGTAATACCCCAACCAAAGAGTGAATAGTCTTCAAATATCTTCACTACTGACAACTGACAAAACTCTATGCCGCAAGTGGCGTATAGTTTTTATTGGTTTACGATGTTAATCACCCAAATAAATACCTAAACCACGAGCAGTTTTGACTAAAGTATCCTCTGGCTTGACAGTTCTATATTGAGCGATCGCCTCAGCAATTGGCACAGTCAGAACTTGGCGATTTTGCCAGGAAACCATGTAGTCATATTTACCTTCTGCGATCAATTCTACCGCTGCTACACCAAAGGCAGCTGCTACTAGTCGATCTAGTGGTGAAGCAGTTCCACCTCGTTGGATGTGTCCTAAGACTGTGACTCGCGTTTCTGCACCAATGCGATCGCTAATTTGATCGGCTAAGTATTGACCAATCCCACCATACCGAGATTGACCCAAGCTATTTGTCATGGTCACAGTTTCACCTTTTTGGGTACGAACTGCCTCGGACACAATAATTAGACAATAGTTTTTGCCTTTTTCTTGGCGCTGTTTAATTTTGTGGCAAATGTGGTCAAGATTGTAGAGAATTTCGGGAATTAAAATCACATCTGCTCCCCCAGCAATTCCCGCAGCAATGGCAATGTGTCCAGCATCACGACCCATCACTTCTAAAATCATGACTCGACTGTGAGAAGCGGCGGTAAAATTTAACCGATCAAGTGCTTCTGTAGCAATATTAACTGCGGTATCAAAACCAATAGCATGTTCGGTAATCCCAATATCATTATCAATCGTTTTGGGAATACCAACTAAATTAATATCGCCTTGTTGTGCCAAGCGACGAAGAATAGCCAAACTACCATCGCCACCAATTCCAATCAAAGCATCTAAACCTAATTGATGATAGCCAGCAATGATTTCTTCGGAGCGATCGCATACACTGCCGTCAGGCATCAAAAAAGCAAAAGGATCGCCTTTATTGGTGGTTCCTAACATTGTTCCACCAGAGGTTAACAGTGGGTCAACTAAGTCGATTTCTAGTTTTGTGAATTGCGGCGGACGTGCCATTAAGCCCAGAGTTGCTTGACGAATGCCCAGGACTTCCCAACCTTTTCCACAAGCACAATGCACAACAGACCTAATAACCGCGTTTAAACCAGAACAATCTCCTCCACTAGTCAGAATGCCAATACGTTTACGTGTACCCATCTTCATTTTTTTAACTGAATTTGCCAAACAGCTAGTACCACTGCGCGTAATTCGTAATACTCGCCTTCATGCGAGAAGCAAGCTACGTAAATTCCCTTTTTGCAAGGGTCTCAGGCATTTCTTTTGGGTGGTTTATTTCCGCTGTGCTGTACTAGCTGAAGTTTGGCATTCTTAATAGCCTATGGGAATTTGGGTATATCTCATTTAGTCTGAAACAAAATTTTATCAGGTGTAAGGGATTTCCAAGAAATAAATTATCCAAGAAAACCAACCACAGAGCAGGACACTTGCGTGGGCGGGTCTCCCGACTTGAGCAAAGTGTCCGTCGTGCAGAGGACACGGAGAGATCAAGAAGAGAGAGGATTGTTGTATGAGATTTTTGAATGTTTTTTAATTTGGAAGTCCCTAACTCACTGGTTTCTCCGAAGTACGGTTACATGTTGTTGATTAGATACCAAGTAGGAATTGACACGAGATTGTCCCTGCAAAGTTGTGACTGGCGTACCTCGTAGTATTCCAGCCAGAGCAACAGAAAGCATGAATCCACCAGCGGCCGCAGCAATTAAAGAAAAGTTATCTTTCACACAAATCTCTCAGTAAGAATACAAATTTAGTCAAAAGTCAAGGTCAAGAATATAGCGGTTTTATATGGATGGAATACACCACTCTAGTACGAGAAAGCAAAAGTAAAAAGTCAAAAGGCAAAAGAAAGAAGTCTTACACCGTGAGCTTTTTGTCTGCTTTAGATAGTAGGTTTATTTTCGCCGTGTTGTACTAGTCCCTAGTCCCTAACCATTGACTATTTACGGATTCCATTTTCTCGCCGTAATCGCGGATTGACAAATTCATTTAGCCCTTCACCAAGTAGTGATAACCCTACCACCATAAATGTCATTCCTAAACCGGGGAAAAGTGTAGTCCACCAAATGCCTGTGGGTAAGGCTTCTAAAGCTTGTTTTAAATCGTGTCCCCATTCTGGCACTTCTTCGGGAAGTCCTAGCCCCAAAAAGCCCAAACCGCCTAAAACTAAAATCGCATCGGCGGCATTAAGTGTAAATAATACAGGTACGCTTTGAATAACGTTGAAAAATAGATATCTAGACAGCACAATCCAAGTAGAAGCGCCCATTGCTTGAGCCGCTTCGATAAAAACTTCAGTTTTGACACTGACTGTGTGGTTGCGAACAACACGGTAATATTGGGGAACGTAAGCAATACTAATCGCGATCGCAGCATTCAATATGCCCCGTCCAACTACAAATGCCAACGTCACCGACAGCAATAACCCTGGTAGTGTGTAGATGCTATCCATAATAAATAGCAAAAATTTATCCAACCTACCGCCCAGATACCCACTCACCATGCCTAAAGGCACGCCGATAATCATACTCAATGCCGTTGCTAAAATCACTACTTGCAGTGCAGCTTGAGCGCCAAACAGTGTACGGGAGAAGACATCGTGACCCAAGCGACTCGTACCAAACCAATGCTGTGCTGAAGGAGGACTTTGAATTGGGTTTGAGAGAAATTCTTTGGGGTCTTGTAGCCATCCCCCAGCCTGGAATACAGGGGCAAAGAAAGCCAGGAAGATAAAAAATAGGGTAATGGCTAACCCAATCAGCATTAATTTTTGAGAAAGATTTGAATTTTGGGCAAAACGTAAAAAGGTCGGTAGTTGACGTTTAGTTATGGTCATGAGCGAGCCTGGCATGGATCAAGCAAGATACGCTGACCATTTTACATATCAAATAGGAGATTGGGGGTTGATTAAATTAACAGTTATCAGTTACTGTTCCCTGTCCCCTGCTATATATAGTTGTAACAGTAAAAAAATAATTTCAAGAAAAACCCTCAATGTTGAAAAGTTCGAAGATTGGAACCAAGATTGGAGCTAGTTTTGCGATAAGTTTGGCGATTCTAACCACGATTGGTCTAATCTCCTACCAAAGCACTAATGAACTTATTGAAACTTCGCGCCGAGAAAGCCATACATACGAAGTACTAAGTGAACTCAAAGATTTGAATCTGGAACTGAGAAATGCTGAGACTGGGCAACGCGGTTACATTATTACAGGGAAACAGCGTTATCTGGAACCTTATAATTTTGCTACGAAAGTACTGGATCAAAAACTCCAGGAACTTAAAACTTTAACAGCAGATAACCCCATCCAACAAAGTCGGCTTGATAGGTTGCAGCCACTGATCAATAAGAGGTTGGCTGTCATGAAAGAAGCGATTGGTCTGCGGCAAAACCAAGGCTTAGAAGCTGCCCAGAAAGCTGTTTTAACAGACCAAGGCAAGCAACTGATGGATGAAATCCAGCAGATTATTGAGTCTATGAAGGATGAGGAGAATATGCTGTTACAGCAGCGGTCTAATAAAGCACACGCGTCTGCCCAGCAAACTCTTAATATAATTACTTATAGTATTCCCTTATTATCTTTAATCTTAGCTTTGATTGGATTCATCCTGACTCGATATATCTCAAAACCACTGAAGGAGTTTTCTGACGTGGCAGAGAATATTGCAGATGGCAATTTATGGGTGAGTTTACCAAACAGCGATCGTCAAGATGAAATTGGCGTATTGACGCGAACCTTCAATCAGATGATTGTGAATCTGCGAAACACCAATAAAAAAAATGACGAGCAAAATTGGCTAAAGTCGAATTTGGCTGAATTTACCCAGATACTCCAAGGACAGCGAAATCTCGAAAGCGTATCTCGCCTGATCTTGTCGAATCTGACACCACTGGTTGGGTCACAGCAAGGCGTTTTTTATGTGATGGACTCGATTGACAACCAGCCTGTACTAAAGCTAATGAGTAGCTATGCTTACCAAGAGCGTAAAAACTTAGCAAATCAGTTTCGCTTAGGTGAGGGACTGGTAGGGCAGTGTGCCTTAGAAAAGCAAAGGATTCTCTTAACTGAAGTTCCCAACGATTACATCCGTATTAGTTCTGGGTTGGGAGAAGCATTGCCGCTGAATATTATTGTGTTGCCTATATTATTTGAAAATCAGATCAGCGCCGTTATTGAACTTGCTTCCTTTGGGCATTTTAGTCAGCTACATCTGGAATTTCTAGAGCAATTTAGTGAAATTATTGGTGTATTTTTAAATAATATCGCCTCAAGCGCGCAAACTCAGCAACTGTTGCAAGAATCTGTTGCTCTAACAGAAGAATTACAACTGCAACAAGAAGAATTAAAGCAAAGCAATCAACTCCTAGAACAGCAGGCACAAGAGTTAGAAGAATCGCAATTACTCCTGAAGCAGCAACAAGAAGAGTTGAAGCAGTCTAACGAAGAATTACAGCAGCTTAATGAAGAATTAGAAGAAAAGGCGGAATTATTAGAGGTACAAAACCGAGAAGTTGCCCACAAGAATCAAGAGGTTGAACGGGCAAGGCATTCCTTAGAAGATAAAGCAGAGCAACTGGCTTTGTCTTCTAAATATAAGTCAGAGTTTCTGGCGAATATGTCCCATGAGTTGCGAACACCGCTTAATAGCCTGTTAATTTTAGCTAGGCTGCTGGCAGATAATTCGGGGGGCAATTTAACCGAAAAACAGGTAGATTACAGCCGGACTATCTATTCTGCTGGTACAGATTTGCTGGAGTTAATCAATGACATTTTAGATTTGGCCAAAATTGAGTCGGGAACTCTATCCGTAGAAATTGAGCAAATTCCTTTGGTAGATTTACAGAGTTCTCTAGAACGGACTTTCGCTCAAATAGCCCAAGCCAAAGGACTTAGGTTTGCTGTTGAATTGGACGATAATGTACCAGATATAATTTCTCAAGATCCCAAACGCCTGCTACAAGTACTGAAAAATCTGTTGGCTAACGCCTTTAAGTTTACCGACCAGGGAGGCGTAAAGTTACAAATTAGCAAAGTTACCGAGGCAGAACAACCTGATCATCCGATGATTGCTTTTGCAGTTAGTGATACGGGTATTGGTATTTCTGAGGATAAGCAAAAGATTATTTTTGAGGCATTTCAACAAGCAGATGGCACAACCAGTCGTAAGTATGGGGGAACTGGCTTAGGCTTATCGATCAGCCGTGAATTAGCTCAGCTGTTGGGTGGGAGAATTGAAATAGTTAGCCAACCAGATCAAGGAAGTACTTTCACTTTCTATCTACCCCAGACTTATTCAGGGAATGCTCAAATAACAACTCCGGTTCAAAGAACAAGGGTAGAAACTACCTCCTCACTACGTCCTCAGCCCATCAGATCATTACCACAGTTAGTCCCCAATTTCCCTAATGAAATTGCCGACGATCGCGAAGTCATTCAGCCAGGCGATCGCGTTTTGCTAGTCGTTGAAGATGATGATAAATTCGCCCGCATCTTACTAGAAATGGCTCGTCAACAGGGTTTTAAAGTTATGGTTGCTTTACAAAGCAAACATGGTCTGGCCTTAGCGCAACAATTTAAACCTGATGCCATTACCCTGGATATCCAGATGCCAGAGATGGATGGTTGGACAGTGTTAGATCGTCTGAAACACGATCCAGAAACTAGACATATTCCAGTACATATATTTTCTGTGGATGACAGAGAACAAAGGGGGCTACAGCTAGGAGCAATCACTTACCTACAAAAACCTGTATCTCCAGAAATATTAACTCAAGTATTGACTGATATTAAAGGCTTTATTGAGCGCAAAGTCAAAAATCTTTTAGTCATAGAAGATGACCCCGTACAAGCCCAAAGTATTATTGAACTGATTGGCAATAGTGATGTCCAGAGTACATCTGTGGGTACGGGAGCAGAAGCGCTGTTAATTTTGAAATCTCAGCGATTTGATTGTATCGTGCTAGATCTAGGTCTACCCGATATGAGTGGATTAGAACTGATTGAGCAGATCAAGCAAGAACCTAGCCTATTGAAACTGCCAATCATTATTTATACAGGAAAAGAACTAACTCGACAAGAAGATACCCAACTTCGGGGATTAGCAGAGACAATCATCATCAAAAATGTGCGATCGCCTGAGCGTTTGCTAGATGAAACTGCTTTATTTTTACATCGAGTCCAGGCTAATTTACCCCAACCGAAGCGTGAGATATTAGAGCAACTACACCAAACCGATCCGGTACTTGCTAATCGCACAATTTTGATTGTAGATGATGATTTGCGAAATATTTTTGCCCTCACCAGCTTTTTAGAAAGTTATCAAATGCAGGTGTTGTTTGCCGAAAATGGTCGAGATGGTCTTGAGATGTTGCAAGCTAATCCTGAGACTAATATTGTCCTTATGGATATAATGATGCCAGAAATGGATGGTTATGAAACTACCCGTGCCATTCGCCAGCAACAAGAGTTTCGCTCCCTGCCAATTATTGCTTTAACTGCCAAAGCCATGCCAGGCGATCGCGAAAAATGCATCGAAGCCGGAGCCTCTGACTACATCACCAAACCTATAGATACTGAACAGCTACTTTCGCTACTTCGGGTATGGCTGTATCGTTAGCTATAGCAGGGGACAGAATTGCATTAATTTTTATTGGTTCGTAGTAAGCACTAAAGTGCTTAAAATCCAGGACTAAAGTCCTGACTACGAACTTATTACCAGTAGTAAAATTTATAATCCTTTAATAGGGTAGTAACTTTCAGTCGAACTGCATAATATAAATATTCAGAATATTGAGTAAGTTTTTTCATAATTTTTTGAGAAACTGAACTATGAGAGTTTTCAATTTTTTGCTGGATTTCAAAGTAAGCAAGTTTTGCGTTGCGCTTTGATTGTCCTGATGCAATCCTCACCTTTTCGATTCTATCGTCAAAAAAGTCAAGTCCTTCCATCACATCATGCCTGACTGAAAAACCAGCTTTCGCAGCAGCTAATCCCATAGCATAAGCTGGATGTTTATGCAGACTATTTAATTCAGCATAAAGTGCTAGTTTTTCCCAATTCTTGAGAAATTGCATTTCTTTACCAGAATCTCGTGTTACCACAAATAAAAACTCATTAATCCATTTAATATCCTCAGAATCTATATCTATATCTAACTTCCGCCCCATTTTTTTGAGCATTTCAAATTGTTGAATGATGCTTGTTGGCGGTGGATTTGTTTTATTAATTCGTCCTTGAAAATGCTTTAACATACTGGTACAGCTTCTTGCTGTGATTCCAGGTAGCCATTGCTGATATTGCGGTACTGGCGCACAAATTCGTACATCTGCGTCAAGATACATACATGAATTAAACATTAATAAAGCTTCAGCAATGGCAAATCTGCGCTCATGGTAATGCAAAACCCCTTGTCTATGATGTCCAAATACTAAAATGTTTTTATTTAATTGATATTCATTAAACTCTTGGGGTCTATCAGTATAAAGTATTACAGGAATATTCGGCGCAAATTTTTCTATGTCACCGAGAAGATTTTTTACTAAAGCACGATAAATCTTCCCAGCAGCATAAGTACAGAAGCAAAAGTTTCTTTCCCCTAAATCCATGTTGAAGATACTCCCGTTTTCAACTGTCAGCCGTTCCCTATTTCATGCTATCAGTTGTTGGGTTGCTAAAATATTTAGGGATGGAATGCCAATTCGTAAGGATTAAGACCAAAGATTGAGAAAAGAAGGGATACAAGGGGAAATACATACAGTCTTTATCAGCTAAATTAGCTTAATTGAGCGAGTTTATCCTTAAAGTTACGATATTTCAGCTTAATATTGCCGACTTTTTTGTTGAAAAAACTTGTGCTGTTTTTTTGCAAATTCATCAACAAACTGGGATGTCTAAAACTTTGAGGCCTTTCTTCTGGTGACTTTAAGTAGCGATAATGTAAAAACACATCTCGATATGGAATATTCATATCTTCACCGAGGCAAAGCTGAGTAAAGGTTGATGCACCAATACTCATATAGTGCAGATATGTCAGCCGACGTTCTTGGTCGTATAAAACGTTATCTACCACATCAAATTTAGAAGACCAATGGCTACCAGTTGCCCTCTCCAAGTCATGATAAGCAAAGTTATAGTATGAGATGCCACTTTGCAATACCATATAGTTAAATAAAGATTGGTCTGGGCCTCCCAAAGCCATAACTTCAGCTTCACCAGCCTTTAATTTTTCGAGGAGATTTGCTAACATTTCCTGAGAGAAAACATGTTTTTTTGTCGCAAACCAACCTGCACAAAACACTTTGTTTTGCAAATTTTCCTCTGTGAAAATCTGGTGCAAAAGCTCTAATGGAGCATCAAAAATATATTTTAATTCCGACTTATATTGAAAATCGTGTACTACCCAATCAAAGCTATCTAACTTTTCATAAATGTAGTCTATAGACCCCATTAATAAAGTATCTGCATCAAAATAAATAAACTTATCAAAAGAACCATCTAAACCACACAGTTTGCGGTGCATTGGTAAACGATAAAGTTCTGACAAGCCCCGTTTTCGCCAATTTATTTGCGCCCTGGGGTAATTTTTCCATACCTGGGTGGCAAAATTATCCCAGTAAGCTATGGAATCAGGTTTTTCAAATAGGGTAACATTTTCTCTTTGGGCAATTTCTGTCCGCACTTTGTCTAACCGTTGATCATAAGGAATTACACAAACAGGAATTTCTCTACCAGCATTAACTTCGATGCTGTTAAGCAAAGCAACTAATTGGTCATAGACAACATCGTTAGCCAGAGTGTAAATACCATTGAACATGGGGATACTCCTAATATCAAGTACGGGCAACAAGAAAAGGAAATAAACGGTGAGTCAGTTTTGGTACAAAGGCTAATCTACCCTCATGTAGATAGCGATAGTGTTCCCATAATTCCCAGTAGGGGCTACCAGTTTTCATTCGCGTTCCAGCCCAGTGGAGATATTTTAGTTGCTGTCCTCGGTCATATAGGACATATTCTCGCTGCTGGAAATTTCGAGAACCAGCCCAGCTACCAGCACCTCCCCCTGGAATTTTGACGAGATTGCCACGTTTGGAAGTAAGTTTGAGAACTAGATAATTTAGAATTGGTTGGTCTGTGACTCCTTCAGAAAAATCAAAGTATTCGCGATGTATAGCACATTCGCACAAAGCATCATCCATTTTTCGTTCGGTAATAATTCCCTTTTTTGAAGCCCAAAAGCCACTGTTAAAAACATCTTCTAGTTGTTCGTCTGTAAAGATTTGCTGCTCTTTTACTAAAGGAGAAAAAATATTTCGCAGCTTATCGTTAGCATGGTGATAATCACAACAAAAGAAATCAACTTCTGTAAGTTTGTCTAAATTGTCGGCAATTTTTTCAAAAACAACAATATCTGTATCGATATAAATAAATTCATCTAAAGGGCCAAACCATGCTACTAACTTACGCATTTTGTTAGGTAAGGCTAAAAAATCTCGATCAAAAATTTCTCCGATACGATTGGTAAATTGCTCAACAAGTTGGAGATTAGGAAAAATTTGGACGTTATGTAAAGTAGCTAGTATCTCTAAAACTTTGTGATAATTTTCATTAAATGGTATGAGATAAACTGAAACTTCCGCGTCGTAACAGCGAATACTATTGAGTAGTGCGATCGCATTATCAATCACGCGATCATTAGCAACTATATAAATTCCCCGACTCATAAATTATCCTTAGTTAATGAAGTTGAGTTTCTTTAAAGTTCTTGTCAGTAGATTTGGTGTTGGAGCATTATAAGGTTTGGCAGGATTTTTAAAGATAGGACGCTTCTGTGGTTCGTGGAGATAACGATAGTGAAGAAACAAATCTCGGTAGGGAAAATCAATATTTTCTCCGGTACATACTGCTTGATTAACTCTGGGAGGAATACCAATATAATGAATATAAGTTAACCGATTATCTTGGTCATAAAGAACTTTGTCTTTTTCTTCAAAATGACTAGAAGTAACAGAGCATCCAGTTGTTTTATTGCTTGGTAAGTGATGAGCCAAATTATAAACTTGTATGCCCGATCTCATAAACATATAGTTGAGAACTGGTTGGTCTCCTGTGGGATAAAGTATTTCTTGTTCACCTGCTTTGAGATAAGATGATAATTTTGCTATTTTATCTTCAGTGAAGATACCTTTTTTGGAAGCGTAAAATCCCGAACAAAATATTTCTTTTTGAATACGTTCTTCATCAAAAATCTGGAATAATTTAGATGAATTTACGTTATAAACTTTATCTGGATGTTTAAATTGAAAATCATAAACTACACAATCATATTCATTTAATTTTTCAAAAATAAAGTCTAGTGAGTTCATCACTAGAGTATCAGCATCCATATAAATAAAGTTATCAAAGGGGTCATCAAAAGCACAAAATCGTCGATGACCGCCATAAATTCGGTATTTATCTCTGTTCATGCTAGCAGGACTAGCCTCTAGCATAAATTGATCCCAGCGGTTGATGACATCTTGATTATCATAAATAAATACATTGGGACGATGAGATATTTCTTCAGATATGCGTTGCATTTGCTCATCAAAAGGATAGATACAAACAGGAGTTTCGGCTCCCAATATTGCATCAATACTATTAAGCAAAGCCACGAGTTGATCAAAAACATAATCATTGCCAAGAGTGCAAATGCCATTCATAACTTATGAGTGTTTATCAATAAAGTTTGATAGCCAATTTAAAAGATTGAGTTTGTGTAAAATGATTTGACGTGCTTCGGCGATCGCATCTTTAGCAGTATACCAAGCATCAGGTGTAGCAGTCACTTCTTGAATGTAAGCAATACCTTTGGCATCCAAGCTGGGTAAGCGCAAAAAACTACCAGGTGGTAATAATTTATCCGCCGCTGAACCACCATAATAAATTGGCAGACACCATGCTAGCAAAGCATCCCACATTTTTTCACTGACATACCAATTATTTTCAGCATAATTTTCAATTGCCAAATTGTAATAGTAAGGAGCCATGCCATACCATTTGTTACCTAATTCCCCAGATTTTTTTGCCCATTTAGGTAAGTCGCGTCCATACAAATCAAATTTAATATTGCTAGATTGCACCAATTGTAAAAAGTCTAATCTTTGAAGATGATTTGCTGTACGGCTAATACCAGAAGTAATCCAACTACAAAAAGCAACTTTTTCGGGTGGTGGCATTTCATTTAACTCTCGAAATGAGTTACTGTGATACCAAATTGCAGGCATATAGTCAGGAATAGGGACAAAATCATCGGGGCCGGAAATATAATCGCAATATTTTTGGGCTTCTTGATAGTTGCGTTTATTAATTTCGATTACTTCATTTAAAGGTGGTTCTCGCAGGAGATAAATAACCCGATCTTTAGGAACACCACGCAAAAGAGAATTAATATTTAATTGTGATTTTTGCTGTTTGCAACGTAATTTATCCAACAAAGATTGTGGCTGGGGAGGTTTGGGAAAATCAAATTGATACATGAGCAAAAAATCTGGTTTTGGTGCAAGTGCCTGAATTTGGATATTGTCCAAAATGCCAAATTGATGAGGAGTTTGTTGCCATAACCAATCGGCTCTTTGATCAAGACCTCGATAGCTGCTAATCATACCAACAGTTTTTAGATTCATTTGATTCAATATGAGTTATTTATAGCAACCTAAGCGATGAGTGATGGACGTAAAGATTCATCGACATAACTAAGAATTTTCTCAGCTCTATTTTCCCAAGAAAATTGCTTGACAAATTCAATAATTTCTGGATATCCGTCTACTTTTCGAGGATAAGTGTCTAAAACCCGTCTGAGAGCTTCCGCGAATTTATAGGGATTATCGGGTTCACACCAAGCAGCGATCGCCTGAGTATTTTTAAACTCAGTTAACGAAGGAATTTCCGTAGCTACAATAGGATTTCCAGAGGCTAAATAGTCGAACAGCTTCAAAGGAGATGTAAAAGTTGCCGCATTTCCTGAACAATGAGGGTGAGCTAAAATATCAGCGGCTTGTAGCAAAGATGCTAATTGCTCATGCAAGATGTAGCCTAAGAATATAATGTTGTTAACCTGTTTTACTTTTGCTAGTTGTTGATAATGTTCTACCTCTGTTGATTTACCACCTGCACATATAAATTGCACATCTGGCATTTGGCCAGCAACATCAATTAGCACATCAATACCTTTAAATTGTTTTAATGCACCTGCATAAACTACTAAATGGCTGCGTCCACTTGTCAGTAACTTTTCTCGCCATTCTGCCGCTTTTTCTGACTGTCTCAGCATAAACAAGCGATTGAAACCATTGTGTAGCTTAATCACTTTTGTTGGTGGCATACCATTTTTGATCATGGTTTCACGGATAGTATCTACAACTGTGACAGCAATTTGTAGCAGCGGACTGTTGACAATTTCTGGCTCAAATTGCTTATCTTCATGATGATGGTGTTCGTAAATGGCGGGAACGCCATTCTTAATAGCAGCCTTGACTAAATTCCAATTACGACTATGGACAAGTTTAGTAGTAGGAAATATATGAACAGGAAAATAATATTTTGCAGCAATAGTATTAGAATTAGTAAATTTGTTATGGAAATGATCAATCGGCCAAGGCATGGGTAAGGTAGCAACTTTTAACTTGTCATGGAGATTGTAATATTTAACGATTATTTCTGGTGTTTTTTGAGGTTGGAAAGGACGAGCTAAATTAACTAAGCTCATCGCTCTCAATCCTTTTTGAGGATATACTAAAACAGTTGAATAACCTAAGTTAGCTGCTCCGTTGGCTGCATTTGTCACCTGCACTAAGTGAGCTTCTGGTTTGGGTAATTCTTCTTGAATAAAGAAAATATAATGTTTTTTATTGTTTACATTGGTCATCATTTTAAACTTTAATAATGCTTTCAAACTTTTCTAAATTATTAAGTAGATGCATTGCTGATTGATAAGCTTCTGCAATTAATTCATTTTCTTCTGAGGGCATTTCCATCAAATTCTCAGCTACAGATTGGATAGAACTACGCATGGGCTTGAGATATTCCTGGAACTTAACGGCGAAGTGAGCGAAGTTTTGATAATGGGTAATTCCATTGCGATTTGTACCTGAAAATGTTTGTAATTGTGTTTTCATTTGCAGGTTAACAATATCTTCTAAAACATCAATAGCATTGATAATTCTAAAGGCTGATTTGTAAGAATCTTCGATTAAATCCTGCCGTTCTTGGGAATTATCTACCATATCATCCAGTAATAAGAGCAGGAAACCAATCATAGAATTCAGCCGTGTCCGAATTTCGTGACAGATGCGGACTAAGCTTTGTTGTTGTTTAATCGTAGCTTCTGCCCGATCGCCAAATTGCATTAAGTAGAGGCGTGAGTAGTAACCATTTTTTTGTAAAAGTTCGTCGTGAGTTCCTACCTCTACCACCTGTCCTTGTTCTAGTACGGCAATTTGATCGGCTCGTTGTACTGTTGAAAGGCGGTGAGCAATTACCAACGTTGTGCGATCGCGACTAAGATCGTCGAGTGCAGCTTGTACTAACCGTTCGGAAACAGTGTCTAAAGCACTGGTAGCTTCATCTAAAATTAAAATATCTGGATTTTGTAACAAAGCGCGGGCGATCGCTAATCTTTGCCTTTGTCCACCAGACAACATCACGCCGCGATCGCCAATTAGAGTGTCAAATCCCTGTGGTAATTTGCTAATAAACTCATAAGCATTGGCTCGCTTGGCTGCAGTGATAATTTCATCCTCAGTAGCCTCAAGTTGTCCGTAGGCAATGTTATTTCGTACCGAGTCGTTGAAGAGAAAGGTATCTTGACTAACGATTCCCATTCTCTTCCGCACAGATATCAAATCGAAGTCGCGTAGATCTTTGCCGTCGATGGTAATAGAGCCAGATAAGGGATCATAAAATCTGGGCAATAGGTCTGCTAGGGTTGATTTACCAGCACCAGAACCGCCAACCAACGCCAGAGTAGTACCGCGTGGTAAGAATAAATCCACATCTTTGAGTACTAATTTCTCATGACCAGGGTAGGCAAAAGACAGGGAATTAAAATGCACTCCCTCCTGTAATTTTGTGTAGGGAACCTCACCCTTACTCATAAACGGCTTGTCATGGTGATTTAAAAACTCAGTCACCATCTCCACACTAGTAGAAGTATTGGCAAAGCTACTGCGAACAGAATTTAACTGAGAAATTAAAGGTAGCATTCGCAGCAGGATTAATAAATATGTCAGTAATACAGCTGAAAGGGAAGCAATCTGGTTTGCAAAGAAGGTTTTACTTAAAAACACAATTAGTAATAAGGCAGTAATTCCCATGACCTCACTTAGAGGTGCGATCGCTTCAGAATTTACCTGAGATTGAAAATCAGCTTTTTCGCGATCGCGAATTAGTTTCTTAATTCGTCGATATTCTCTTTCTTCATTTCCTGTCGCTTTAACTAATCGAATCCCATTCAAAGTTTCCAGCACAGCGATTGAATATGCTTTAGACATATCACTGAGCTGCTTACCAAACTTCTTGGAACGGGAAATGGCATATTGATTTACTAATGTCACAAAAGACAACAAAATTGTCGCTGCAATTGTTAACTGCCAAGAAATTGACAGCAACAATCCAATAAAGACTAAAATTGTAATCCCTAGAATAATTGACCTGATTGCATTACTTATAGCACTTGCAGCCCGACTTATTTCTCCGCCAAGACGATTAATTAAATCCCCAACTTTCATCTTGGCATAGTAATCTATATCAATATCTAATAATAATTTTAGTCCGGCTTCTCGGATATCCGAAGTTAGCATTCTTGATAAAGAACTCGATACCAATGAACTCGCATAATTAGCCAAGTTTTTTAAACAAATTGTCAAGATAATCGCCCCAGACATCACCAAGATGCGGTAATCTTCTGGAATACTATCAAAGGGCTGCATAACAGTTTTGAGAATAGGAGGCGCACCAGTCAAATTGACTTCTTGCCCCACAATTCTTAAAACTACTGGCACAATCAGAGCTGTGCTGACCCCATTAAACAAGGCTCCAGAAAATCCCAACAATATCGTTAGTAGAATCCAACCTGGATAGGGTTTAGCAAATTTTAGTATTAGCTTCCTGGTAGACATTAGGTAGGTGTTTAAATTACACTTTCATCAGTATTAACATTCTGCTTGAGTTTATTGCTATATTCAGTCAATCCTTGAATAAATCACAATAAATAGATGTCTGATATTGGAATCGTATAAATTATCTATGGACTCAATTAAATTAAATTTAAGGTCATCTAAAGTCACAGTTTACAACTGAGCAATTAATAACTCTAAAGTAGAAGCCATCGCCTCTACACTATATTTTTCTATACATCTTTCTCTAGCTTTTTTACCTCGTTCATTAGCTAAATTTAAATTCTGAAATATCAAGTTAATTTGTTCAGCAATTTGTTCGGGATCAGCAGGTTCAACCAAATAACCAGTTTCGCCTAAAATTCCGGGAATATCTCCAACTCGCGTTGATAATACAGGTTTAGCCATTGCCATTCCATCTGTCAATTTTAAAGGAAATTGGGCGCGAGCAGTCAGATTATCTCGCTGAGGAACAACTAGGACATGAGCTGCTGCTACCACATCAGGCATAGTTTCCACGGGACATTTTGGTAACTTAATAATCCAATGCCCCCACTTTTGAATGAGGCGATCGTCATAATCATCATAAGGACTACCACCTACAATTACTAGTCTTAAATCTGGCTGATTCAACTGATCTAAAGCTATTAAAACATCTTCAACTCCTTTATGCGGTCGTGGTGCGCCAGGAAACATCAAAACTCGATACTCAGAAAGACTGTAACGCTTTCTACTTTCATCAGGGTCATATTTGTGGGGATCAAACATGGCAGTATCTTTGCCATTAGGCACGTAAACACCACCAAAACGTTCTTGAAGGAATTGAGTATCTATCGTGATAGCATTTGCACGATTTACTAAACTTTCCATCCACGTGAGGTAAAGCGGATGATCGGGAAATCTTAATGCACCATCTTTTTTAAATATGTCTCTATATAATTGCTTCAAACTGGGACGATATTGCCATTTGTCACCTCCATACCAACTGAGTTCCCAGTCATCCATATCTAAAATTAAAGGACGACTGCTACTGAATTTTTTAATTAAAGATAGACCAAAACTTGTAGGTTTAGGTTTAACTGCGTAAATAATATCTCCATCTAACTTATTTAAAACTTTTTGGGCTGTTAGAAAAAACTCAGGATATTTTTTACCATCAATGGAAACAATCGAAGTGTTAGCTGGAGGAATAGCATAGAGTTCCTTTCCGAATAATAATCCTACAACTTCTACTTGATAGTTGAGCCTGTTCAAGACTTGACCCAATAAAAATGCTCGAATTGCACCTCCTCCAGATAAATCACTCACAACTAACGAAACTTTAGTTTTCATTATATTTGCTCACTATGGCTATGATCAATCACCTCTTATACAGCTTTTGTTTGGTCTTTTATTCTAGAAAAAATAGAGATAATTTTTTTCAACCGTGGCCCTCGATATTGTTCATAAAGTAAAGATTGAGGAGTAATTAGCCTAATTAAATAAATAATTTTAATTAAAATTTTATGCTTGATTTGAATAGTTTTATTCAATAAGTAATAAGGAGGTTGAAACATTTTCATGAGTCTATCAAAACTATTTTTATCTGTTTCTTTAATTGCTTCTTTGAGCAAAAAAGTAATCCCAGGTTGGCACAAAGGAATCAAATTTTTATGCTTATTAGAAACAGTTTCGTATAAAATAGTATAATAATTTTTCATGTAAAACCAATTATTAGTTCTGTTAGACTCATGTTTTGTATAAAATGCTCCTACTATAGGTGTATATACAAAATTTACATCTGTGACTAAAAGATCTAATGTAAAATCTCTATCTTGGAGAGCTTTAAGACTCTCATCAAACATTTTTTTATTGAAAACGCTTCTGTGCATTAGTAGACATTGCTGGAGCAAGGGAAATGGAGAATCAGCTAAAAAATCGGGCAGCAGCAAGCGGTGTATCAATTGTTCTTTTGTTAAAGAGGAAATGATATTTGTTTCTCGTTTAATAATATTCTGGTTGCTATCTAAATATACTCTTTCATAATCGCAGTAAAATACCATATTTTCTACTGCTACATTGCTTGAGTAATTTAATTGAAATCTGGTTTTATCTTCATGAATCCAATCATCAGGATCTAAGCATTGAATCCACTCACCTTGGGATTTATTAAAACCTAAATTTCTTGCAGATGACACTCCGCCATTTTCTTTGTAAAAATACTTGACCCGTGAATCTCTACTAACTAAACTTTCACTCAGTTGACGAGTATTATCAGTTGAACCATCATCTACAATCAAACACTCTAAATCAGTCAATGTTTGGTTCAAAACACTTGCAACACACTTTTCTAAATAGTTAGCTCGATTAAAGCAAGGTAAAATAAATGAAACTAGTGGAGCCATAGATAATTTAATCCTTTAACATTTTTCATAATTTTATGAACTAATAGACATAAGTAAAATATAATCTTTGAGGATTAACCATCATCAAATAATTCGAGCTATAATCTTGTAAGCTACTTTCTGTATTGATGATTATGCGATCGCTCATTGCTTTCTTTGAGATATGCAAAAGCTTATGAAAATGTTTGTTGACCTCTCAAGGAGACAAAAATTTATTGAATTAGACAGTTAAAGGAAATATTGATATCTGGAAATATTTACTTCTATTACTATCTTGAAAGTAGAAAATGACACAATAAATTTAACTTCATATTTGCTTTTTACCTAGAGAAATTTTACTGATAAATCAAAACAGGTTTAGCAATTTTTTATTGTATTTTAAGTATAAGCACGGTTGTATACTACCATAGCTAATGGCTAATAGACTGCTATAATTATACTGAATAAACTATAAGTAGTTAATATATCTAGTGCATCTAATCCAGTTATTTACTAGGGTATAGAGTGGCTGATCAATACCGAACATCTACTGGTAAGGGAGGCAGAAGTAATGCAAGTAATTCGTCTAGCGGTACTTTCAGACAACTACATATTCTTGCTGCACGACCGTAAACAAAAGATTGCCGCCGTTGTTGATCCAGCAGAAGCTGAACCAGTACTTAAACAGCTGATAGACTTGCAAGCAGAGTTAGTAGCAATTTTCAACACCCACCACCATAGCGATCATGTCGGTGGTAATCGCCAGCTAATAGAACAGTTCCCCCAAGTGACAGTTTATGGTGGAGCCGAGGATCAAGGCAGAATACCTGGACAGCAGGTATTTTTACAACAAGGCGATCGCGTCCAGTTTGGCGATCGCATAGCTGAAATTATTTTTGTTCCCGGACATACCCGCGCTCACATCGCTTACTACTTTCCTCCCAACACATCCAGCGAACCAGGCGATTTGTTCTGTGGCGATACTCTGTTTGCTGGAGGTTGTGGTCGCTTATTTGAAGGAACACCTACGCAAATGCTGGAATCCTTAAGTAAACTGCGGGTTTTACCAGATAATACTCGTGTTTGGTGTGCCCACGAATACACTTTAAAAAATCTCCAATTTGCTCTGACTGTAGATCGTGGAAACACTGATTTACAAAGGCGCTTCGATGAAGTGAAGACTTGCCGCAGCCGAGGAGAAGCTACTGTTCCTTCCCTTCTCGGTGTCGAAAAAGATACTAATCCCTTCTTACGTTGGGAGCAACCATCATTACAATCCGCCGCCAAAAGTAGCGATCCAGTACAAACATTTGCCCGGATACGGGGAATGAAAGATAGATTCTAGTCAAGGGAGAACTAAGTTTAAAAAAGTAATATTTTTAAACGCAGAGGAGCGCAAAGGTTGGCGCAGAGGAACACAAAGGTTTAATGGAAGGCTATTTTTCGCTACGAACTTGTGAAATCATGTACTAGTACAGCACGGCGGAAATTAAGCTACCATTTCAAACAGTTAAAAAGCCCCAATTATAAGACTTTTGACTTTTGACTTTCGCGTAGCGGTACTAGTCCCTTTTCCCCCAACAGAGTGTACTGCATACAGATTTTTGAAAGATACAGTTATTTGCAGGATAATAACTAATATTTCTTCATCCACTGGGCAAAGATAACAGATATATCAAAATAATCAGTGTTAATTTATACTATTTTCAATTTTGATAGTGGTTATACTGTTTCTTAGGTTCTACCTGGGAATTAGGAAGTGGCTTTGCCACTTCTTTTTATAACTCACATTCCGCAGATATTAAAGCAGATTTAAGAATTATGGGAAAAGCAAGAATTAGAGAAACAGCGAATTATGCCAATGTTTGAGAGCGATCGCTCTCACTCAATCAACTACCCATCCACAATCGCAATAGAGAATATTATAGCAGGGGACAGGGTACAGGGGATAGACTTGAGATTCTCATGGTGGCAGAGTTGTATGATCAGTTTATGTCCTAACCTACCTGGCAATAGCTATAATTTCGCTAAAACTGATGTAGTTGGGTAGAAGCAACTGCTATCTCAACAAAAGGTTTTCTAAACGTTAGTTCGCTCCACGGGAGAACCCCAGCAAACAATAGGCTGTTTTTGAATTTTGACTGCTGTTAAGAATCCGTACCTATTTAGGGCCAATAAAGCGAGTAGCGAAATTTTGCGATCGCGTTGGTGACAATGCCCGTGCCTTGAGAATTGCTGCCATCAAAAAGGCATAAGATAACACCCCAACTACCACCAACAGTAAAGCATTGATAGATCCTGTAGCGTTCCATAAAGCGTGGAGGGCGGCAGCACTTAGATAGCCAACGGCGAGAATCTGCCAACTCCGCCGGGGCTTGAGAACAGCTAACCCAATAAAATACCCCAAATAACCACTGTAAGCCATGTGTCCTGCCACGGAGCCGAGAATGCGTGGAATCAGCAGTTGCAAACCCACCAGTTGACCAACAGCCCCCACACCCACCTGTTGGGCAACATTGTTAGTTATCTCTGGCACATACTGTCCCAAAGTTTCTAATAAAGTGAAGCCTACAGCAGAAGCTGTTCCCAAAAGAATGCCATCTAAAGGTTCCCAAACACCGATGCGTTCCCGCCAAGGTGAGGGTAAGCTGTTGCCGATGAAATATGCCCCGATTACAGGCAACGCCTTGAGTAATTCTTCCATCAACCCAGCCCCAAAAAACATTCGCACCAGCAATTCTGTGAAGGTGATAGATTCGTTAGGTGAGGGTAAGCTACCAGGTAAAACACTGCGAAATACAAAGATAAATAGATCTAGCACAGGACTGAGTAAAATCAGCGCTGTGCCCAAGGCTGCACCTATTAGCACCCACCAAGGCTTTTGTTTACCGCAAAGTTGATAAACAAAATAGTAGGCAGCAAACGCTATGTAAATCGCCACGATTATTTGATTAGCTTGGGGCTGACCTACAGTAGCAAACATTAGCACCACAAATACTACAGTAAGCATTCCGGGTACAAGGTAAGCCTTGCGAGTTAAATCTTTGCCAGTAGAAATAATCGGAAATAGTTGAGTGAAGCTGACCGAATCTGGGGGCTTTAAATAGGTGTGGTTTTGGTAGTTCCCTGCTGAAGGCAAGGGTGCGCCTTGGTTGCTCAACACCGTAGCTTGAGAGATAGATTCATGCTCAAAAATAAATTGTGGCCCATCAGCACCTAACGAAATGCGATCGCCTGAGTGCAATTCCTGACATCCATATAAGCGTTGTCCATTTAAGTAAGTACCATTGGCACTATTTAAATCACAAAGTAGCCAGCTAAATTTGCTATCTGGAGATGAAGAAAGAGGACGAACCACAGCATGACGACGAGATACCATCCGATACGTCATGGCATCTAAGACAACTTGGCAACTGGGGTCGCGTCCAATTACTACCTCTTTACTGGTAAACAGCGAGTAGCGAGATTCCGCCCCTAAAGCTGCTCCATTACCAGACACCAGCCGCAGAAATGCGTTATGTCTTGCGTTTTTGCCTGTCATCGAGTTAGAGTGTCTTTCCAAACTAATTCATAAGATACTTTTGGCAGTAAGCCTTGACCTTAGCCACACCAAGAGCAGGATTGCTTAATACACTATAGCTTTACTCTTGACAAAGAAATTCAAATTTCGCTGATTCTAAATTTAAAATTGTCTAACCCAATTTTGACTGTGGGGAGTATTTTTTGTGTCTAATTTATCAGATATGTTAATTCCAATTACCTCAACAACGTACTATTGACATTTTACTGCAAATTAAATGCACAGCAATTGATTAAATATTTAGTAGTATTTGCCACATTTTTAATGCCATTGAAACAATATAAAATCGCCAATAGATTAAAATTGCTTTGCCGTTTTTATAGTCAAGTAAAAAGCCTTCAGTCTCAGATTACCCCACAAGCGATCGCTCCTATGGTGTTCAAGGAGACATTTAATCAACGAAGCTTACCCAATCTCATCTTCCACTGCCAACTCTGGAAGAGTTTAACCGTTCAAAGTGATATTAGGAAATTTAGGTGCTGTCGTCGTATTCTATTACTGAAACAAAAATTAACAATGTCTTCGTTCTTGCTGGTATCTCGGTAGGCATTCTGAATTGTGCAGAAAAACTGCTCATTTAGTCAATCAATCTGCCTTTTCGCATTTGATGATACATTAAAGAACAATCTGGCTTGTAAACGAGCAATAATAGCTATGAATAGTGGTTCTACCGATACCCTTATGGAGATTTAACACTAAAGTGCCAGGATAGTAGGCA
>JAYGHB010000113.1:0-57415 GCA_034931985.1 Halotia wernerae UHCC 0503 | reverse complement strand
TAACCGCACCTGCAATCAACGGCTAATCTTCTAAGTCTTCGCTGAATCAAAAACGTTCCCCATAAATGGGGGGCGTTTTTTTGTGTTTGATTGGCATGATTTTTTTGGTTTAAAATCTTGCTTTTTAAGTTAACTTGAGTTCGACGGATTTTAGAGGCTAGAAGCCTTTTCAATAAACGATTCTTGAAGCTATGCCTGAAATAAACTATTAAACATTAGTTGAGAATAAAGTCAATAACTGACTGATATAGAAATTACTGATTTTATTCTCAATAAGCTCAACTATTTCTAGGAACAGCTATTTTCCAGATATTAGGCTGTTCAAAGGTTTTAGAGTTTAAAGTTCATCGAACTCACGTTAAGTTAAAGCTATCCTCAGTCGTTGTTCCAAAGAAACCACATCTACTCCAAGATTCTGCAGAACTCTGATTGCTACTCCTCCTCCTTCGTGTCCTTCGCAGAGAATACCCAATAGCAGATGCTCTGTACCAATGTAGTTGTGGCCGAGTTGTCTAGACTCTTCTATCGATATTTCTAACACCAGCTTGGCTCTGGGTGTGAAGGGAATGTTCACAGCCGTATATCCATAGCCTCTGCCAATAATTTTTTCTACCTCCATCTGGGCATTTTCCAAGTTCACCCCTACAGATGTGAGAAACTGCCATGCAATGTCAGTACCTTCGCCAAGTAGTCCCAACAAAATTTGTTCTGTCCCAACAAAGTTATGTCGTAAGTGACGAGCTTCGCCCTGACCGAATAAGATAGCAGAAATTGCTTTTTCGGTGAATCTTTCAAAACCCTTAAGGCTGAATTTCTCAGACATAAACCCAAAGAGTTTTTCAAAGATAGACTCAAAAAATCTTTCAAACATAAACCCTTCCCCTTCCTGAGTGGATGTATTTTTGGCTATTTCAAGGGTGTTATTACGCCTAC
The DNA here is from genome assembly GCA_034931985.1 of Halotia wernerae UHCC 0503. Taxonomy (GTDB): domain Bacteria; phylum Cyanobacteriota; class Cyanobacteriia; order Cyanobacteriales; family Nostocaceae; genus Halotia; species Halotia wernerae. The sequence continues at coordinate 56,482 of JAYGHB010000113.1, read as the reverse complement.
TTTTTCCTGTAGATAAAAAAGACAGCAAATCCTCCATTGTCTCAGCGTTTGCCGAATACCACAGAAATTGCTTTTCTTTTCGAAAATTAACCAACCCCTCATTCCGCAGCTTCTCCAGATGGTGCGATAGGGTTGAGTTCGGAATTTTTAGCTTTTCCTGAATCTCACCTACAGTCATCCCTTCTGGATAAACCGCAAAAAGTAGCCGCATAATTTCCAGCCGTGGCTCCGATCCCAATGCAGCAAATATATCTGCATACCGAGCCGTTTCTCTATTAACCATATTTCTAGAATAATCGAAATAACAGAAATGTCAATATTTGTTCGACGAACTGTCCTCCGCAGTCGAGGCATTTGCACCGTTGTTTACCGTTGTGGATGCGACCATTATTGACAGTTCGAGAAGATGTACAAATAGGGCAGGCAGGCATGAGAGGAAAACACTAGCAAGAAACTTTACTTATCCATCTTTAGCACTAACACGTACTTCATTTACCTGAAATCTGCTGTAAGTAAAAATATTTAGCTTCATAAAAATAGCATAATTGTTGCATTTTTTTACATAAAATGCAGTCTTCTATTTCACTTTGTAACTATGTTGTGTACCCCAAAGGAATATTCCTTTAGACTGAATCTCAATTGAAAAAGATTGGGATCAACGCAAATGCATTCAATAAATCTTTTGTGTCACGAGTTTGTAGTTGCCGTTTCCTTTGTTGCCTGTATTGTCGGTCTGGTATTACTTTGGAATGACAAACAGTCAAAAGACGATTTAGAAGAAACCGAACAGATTCTGTTTAGAATGAGCTTTTCTTACTGGTTAGTATATTGTGTTGCTTTTGCCATAGAAAAGATGATTTTACCCGACTGGGAAAATCTAATCATGACTTTGAAAATAACTACGGCTCTGTCATATTTCTTAACTTTTTCTTGCATACTTATTCTGCCACTACACAAATTCGCAGTACACCAAGTTGAAGAATAGTTATTAGTTATTAGTCAAAAAATCTGAAGATGTTGACTTGAGACTGTTAAACAAGTTAATTTTTCATCGCGATCGCGATCGCATCTTGAAACTTATCCTGATCTAAAATGGTCAGGATAAAAACCTCTTGTACTGTTTTACCTTGTCTAGCAATAACTTTATAACCACCGCGAATAGGTACAGATACACGCAGTTGCATTTTGGGACAATGACCCCTCGCCCGTCCAATCACTCCTGGCGTAACGGTTTGAATGCCATCTTGCTGACAGAGGCGTTCTAAAATGGGGATGAGACCAGAAATATGAGTTGAGTGATTCCAGACTAGTCTGCCATCTTTACGAGAAGTAGCCGGGAGAGATTCTGATTTGGGTTTGCCCATGATAATTAAGCTGCTTCTAAAGGAGCCATTGTTAAACCAGCTCGGCGCAGCTGTTGATGATAAAGTTCTGCGGGTTCTTGGGGGCCGACCCAGACGATCGCTTGCCCTTCATAGTGTACCTGATTTGTGAGATCCCAAGCGCGATCGCTTGTCATTCCAGGAATATATTTGGTCAAGCAATCAGCAACGTGTTGAAAAGTGTTAAAGTCATCGTCTAAAACAATCACTTTGTAGTTCGGATAAAGCTTACGGGTAACTTGATTAGACCGTTCAGGAGCTACAGTTGGTGCTGTACCCATCCCATAAACAGCTGAAAGTCTTGTAACCATAAAACACTTAGCCAACAAAATTTTGCAAAATTACATTCAAATAACTAGTTTAATCCATAGTCAGCTGCTATTAAAACTAGGGGGTAGGGTGTGGAAAGGAAAGAGAGAACTACCCCATGCCCCATGTTCCATACCCCTGTGGGCATTAACTACTTCCAATCATCCCAGTTTTGGTTAAAAATCGACGTATCAGGGAAAGCAGTGGGGTTGCCATTTTGCTCTAATAGACGTTTGAGCGCTTGCAATTGCGGTTCTGCTTTGGGTAAATCGTCTACCAATTGATAGGGTGCAACAGCATTTTTCAAAGAAAAAGCTGCAACAGTTCCCGCAGCCGCACCAGCAGACCATTCAAAGGAGTGTACCCGATAGGCAGCGGCAGCAATATGGCTAGTAGCAATGCTTTTACCTCCCACTATTAAATTATCAATTTTTTGGGGAATCATCGCTCGTAGGGCAATTTGGAAGGGATAAGCTTGACCAGCACCGCGCCTTTCACCTGGACGTTCTATGTTACCAGGGGCTTCTGGTGGGCTTTCTACCATGCAAGGATGAAAATCTATAGCGTAGTGACCTATACCTATAGCATCGGGAAAGATGGTAGAACGAGTTCGCCGCATTGCTTGGTCTGGGGAAACTTTACCTTCAATTACCGATACTGCTTCCAAACCTGCAAGTGCTGCTTTTAATCGGCGATACATATCTGCTGGTAGAGTCTTACGATAATACTCATCATTGTAGTCACGGCGAGAAATATCAATTTCCCAAATCCCAAAACCGCCGGGTTGTCCCCAACTGGGTCGTCCAATAATCCGCCTTCCTTCCCGCATGTAAGGATATTTTGATAAACCATGCATTGTCCCCATCGGGGAATTTATACCCGATAACAAACGGTTATTTGTTTGCTGCTGTTTGACACCCTCTCCCAGTTGGGAGTCTGTAGTGCCAGCTACTAGCCAGTAATAAAATGAGAGAGCATTTTCTTCTGCTTTGTCGAGGGTTGCTGTTCGCAGTCCCCCCATCCAGCCCCCTGGTTTTAACTGCCCTGTGGCTTGCAATTGTTGGCGAGTGTAAACTAAGTTATCTTTAGCAGTACCAGGACGGTAGTCATTGCCCCAAGTCCAGTTTTGCATGGAAATATCCCCAGGTGTAGGAGCAGTAAAATTGATTCCACCAAATTTTTCTGCTTGCCCTTTTTTGGGACTCCAAATGCGACGATAAGTAAAAAGTAAGTCAAAATTGGCTAGTCGCTGTAATTCATAGCTGAAATATGGAGAGTATTGTAAATAAAATGGGGGCATTTTCTGCGGTTGTGGTTCCTTGGTGGCCTCCATTGCAAAAGTGTAAGTAAAGCCTTGGGTACAATAAGGGTTGTTTGTAGTGCTGGAAGCAGAAGGTTCTAGGTAAGAACGAGCATCAATGCCTAATCGGTAAGGGACATCAGCTAGGGCAATGATTTCTCCGGTTTCGCTAGCGTCTACAACGTACCACTTAGGGGCATTTCCTTTATTTTGCTTGGGAACGAGGCGGATAATATTTTTGGTAAACCGCGAAGAATTTTGGTAGCGATAAGTATCTTCAATGGTTTTAGATAAAGGAAAGGTGTTAATTGGTGGTGCGCCTTTTGCTGGCTGATGTTGGATGGCGATCGCACTATTAATTAATTGTCCACCTACTTTGCTATCTTCTTTACTAGCGGGTGAAATTTCTAATTTTTTAATAACGGTGTTGGGGAACCATTCCAACTTACCTTTGCCCCGTTTTTCAGCATCTTTGAGCATTTGAGTCAAAATTTTGTGGGCATCGCGGGGAAGAAAGCATGAGTCGCTTACCCAACAATCGCCAGGGTTGAGTTCACCGTACTTGCGCCGAATGCGATCGCGCAGTTCCAAATAGCCGCGAGAATAGAATTGACGCATTCGCTGGGTTGGTCGTTCATCTAATGCTGATGTCCCCTGAGAAGAAATTTGTCCTCCCAACCAGTCGGTAATTTCCGTCAAGCAAACCCTTCTTCCTGCAAGTAAACCCTCGTAAGCTGTAGCAACGCCAGAAAGTCCACCACCTACAACTAAAATCTCACAATCTACAGTTTTGTCTGGGTTCCTTGGCGGCGCAGCAACAATAGTAGAGTAAGGTATAAATAAGTTAGATATTAAGCTAAGAGTAATGAGTGATGTCTGGAGACCGGCTACTTTGTGTCTGCGCTTCATGATTTAAAAGTCTTTCCACTCCTGTGTCCACTTGTAGACGGTAGCATCCAGCAAATGTTCATCACAAGTTTATTTTGGACAATAAAGGCTAAATATCCGCCTATTTTTTGCTTGAGTTGAGGCACTTATTGTTAATTTCCGATGTTCGCATCAATTAGAACCGAGAGCGTACTTTGAGCAAAGGTTGCTCCGTTAGCTGACTGTTCGATGGTTGCCATTAGGCTAGCTCCTCCAATCAACAGAAGGTACTGTTGCGAAAAGAATTCTGGATTTTTGATACCAGCCTCAGCCGCCAAGCGCACAATAATTTGTCGAATCGACTCACGTAAATCTACTGAAACTTGATGTGCTTTATGAGAGGTATCGGCAATTTCTAAAACAGCATTGATGAACGGACAACCCCGAAAATTGGGACTTGAGTACCACTCACGCAATACATCAAACGTTGCTAGTAAACATTCTTTGGGCGTAATGCCTCGTTCTGACACTGCATCCTCAAACCAGCGTAACCACTGGAGAGCGCGATATTTCATCACTTCCTCGATTAACAAGTCTTTGGACGGAAACCATCGGTAAAGTGTCCGTTTAGCAACGCCTGACATTGCAATGACTTCATTAATGCCGACATGCTGAATTCCTTTCTGATAAAAGAGTTCAGAAGCTGTTTCTAGAATTTGTTGCCGAGTGTGACTTGATTGGGTAGTCATAGTTAGATGAGTAGACAAGATTGTCTCCTTTGAAATACAATAGCACCAACTTTTGGTAGACAAACTTGTCTACCTAGTCGCATATTTAAGGCAACAACCAATGGAATTTACCATTCACACGATTGATACCGCGCCTGAAGACTCTAAAGCGGCATTAGTTCACGCACAACAAACGTTTGGATTTATACCAAACTTAGAAGGAGTTTTCGCCCAAGCGCCTGCATTGCTCAAAGGTTCGATGGCGTTATGGGATTTGTTTGCTACAACAAGTTTCAGTCCAATTGAGCAGCAAATTATTTATTTGACAGTGAATTATGAACACGAATGTCACTACTGCATGGCAGCCCACTCCGGCTTGGCAAAGATGATGGGTATGAAGAGTGAAGATATTCAGGCGCTACGTGATGGTATCCCACTCCAAGATCCAAAATTGCAAGCACTGCGCCATTTTATACAACGAATGATTCAAGCACGGGGTTGGATTGAAGATCGTGAAACTGAGGAATTTTTAGCAGCTGGTTATGGTAAACAACAAGTGCTAGAAATCATTCTGGGCATAGCAATTAAAGTGATGCACAACTATACAAACCACATTGCTAAAACGCCCCTTGATAAACCATTTCAGCCATACATTTGGTCAAAGCCCGTGGGTTGAGCGCATTAATACTATTTGACCGAATTGGAGATGCGATCGCTACCTTGCTGCTTCCTGTAATATTATTTCACGTTAATCCCAATTACATAAATCTTGTAGAGACGCGCCGTGGCGCGTCTTTACGTATCAGAGTAATGGAAGTTTCATTTTCTTGAGTAGCAAAACGGTTGTGACGAGCCTTTTTATATTCAGCTAGTAAGTCGTTTTCTAAATTTTGGTTAGGTTGAAATTTTGCGTATTTTACACAGTTTTTATCCGAGTATTTTCATAAATTTTATATCATTTTAGAATACAAGTACAAGTTGCAAAGTAGAAGTTAGAAATTATCAGTTATGATTTTTGTAATTTTAATTCCCAACGTTTAATTCTTCATTTCTAACTCTTAAATGGAACGTCCAATTTTATACGTAGCCATCACTAACCACGGGTTTGGTCATGCAACTCGCACAGCATCGGTAGCTGCGACAATTCAAAAGTTGTGTCCAGAAGTCTTGCTAATTATGGTAACTACTGCCCCAAGGTGGTTGCTAGAGTCCTATATAGAAGAAGATTTTATTCATCGTCCTCGATCGTTTGACTTAGGTGTGATACAGGTAGATAGCTTGACAATGGATAAGGAAGCCACTAAGGAAAAGTTGCTAGATATTCAGAAACACCAAAATTCTCTGATCGCCTCTGAAGTCAATTTTATCCGCCAAAACCGCGTCAATCTCATCTTGGCAGATATCCCTTTTCTGACTCCTTTATTCGCCAAAGCGGCAAATATCCCTTGCTGGATGATGAGTAATTTTGGCTGGGACTTGATTTATCGAGATTGGGGAGACGAATTTATTGCTATTGCTGATTGGATTAGTGATTGTTACTCGAAATGCGATCGCCTGTTTCGTCTTCCTTTTCACGAACCGATGCAGGTTTTTAATAATATCACAGATGTCGGCTTAACCGGTGGTTCCCCTCGTGACTCTGCTGCTGATTTACGTGCCGTTTGGGGTATTACTGCACCATTAGAAAAAACTATTTTGCTAACCTTTGGAGGCTTAGGTTTACAGCAGATTCCCTACGACAACCTGAAACATTTTCCAGATTGGCAATTTATTATCTTTGATCAATCTGCCCCTGATTTACCTAATTTAATAAAAATTACTGACCGCAAATATCGCCCTGTAGATTTTATGTCTATTTGTGGGCGTGTTGTTTCTAAACCTGGTTACAGTACTTTTGCGGAAGCTACACGTCTAGGAGTCCCTCTCGTTACTATTCCCCGTGATGATTTTGCCGAAGCAGCTTTTCTTTTAGAAGGCATTATTAATTACCATCAACATCAAATTCTCACCCCAACTGAGTTTTTTCAAGGAACTTGGGATTTTCTTGATCAACAGCCCCAACAACCAAAGCAATCCCAGCTTATTGCTAAGGATGGTAATGAGGCGATCGCTCAGGCTGTAATTAACTATTTTCACTGAACGTAGCCAAGTGAGTTCGATGAACTTTAAAGCCTGAAACCCTTGACCAGTATATTGTCTGGTAACTAACAGTACCTAAAAAGGCTTGGGCTTATTGAGAATAAAATCAGTAACTATTGAATCTGTCAATTATTGACCTTATTCTCAACTAATCATTGAGATTTGCTATCAGCCTTAGTTTCAATAATCCTTGATTTACAAGGTTTATAGCCCATAAAATCCGTCGAACTCACGTTAATTCGCTACGAATTAATGAAATGTTGTACTTAGCAGCCGTCATTTTCCGCTTTGGTGATGCAAAGAAACGCATCCTTGAAGAAAAAGCCTTATTAGATTTTTCAGACTAAGTTACCTTTAAATGAAGGGGGACAAATGAGTTTATTTTAATGACTGATAATTGATAATCAATCACTGTCAACCACCAAGGTATTATGTATAACTATGATCCGTTAGAATGCCTACCTTCATCGGCAGAATTACCAGATTCTGATGATACCCCCGTGGATAACGAACTGCAAATATTAATTCCCAATTTATTGTTAGCTATATTAGCTTCGATTTGGCAAAACCGCGATGACTGGTTTTTCGGTATTAATATGGGAATTTATTACATACCATTACAACCTGCAATAGTCTCCGATGGGTTTTTGAGTTTGGGTGTAGAACGTTTTGTTGGTGAAAATGGACGTTCCAGCTATGTTTTTTGGGAAGAAGATGGAATCCCGCCAATTTTAGCTTTAGAAGTGGTTTCTCAAACTTACAACGGCGAATATGAACAGAAAAAAATCGATTATGCCGAATTAGGCATTTTGTATTATGTTATTTATGCACCAACGCGGCTACGTCGTAAGCGTCAACGCTTAGAAGTTTATCGGTTAGTTGAAGGTAAATACATTCTACAACCAGGGGATAAAATTTGGATGCCCGAAATTGGTTTAGGTATTGGGCGGGAACAGGGTAATTATCAAGGACGAACACGAGAATGGCTGTTTTGGTATGACGAAAATGGCAACAGATACCAAACCCCAGAAGAACAATTGCAAAATTTATTAGCCAGATTACAAGAGCAAGGTGTTGATCCAAATACACTTTAAATCCCATTAGGACATAAATTGATCATAAAACCCGGACACCAACAGACTTTCAAAGGGTGCATCCACTTTTGGAAGAAACATAATTATTTAGTGCCACAAACCCCACTATATGGGTTGTCTAAAAAAGTCTATCTGCCAAAACCGGATGCTCCCCTTTCAAACCTGTCCCCTGCTATAAAATCCTGATATCAAAAAACTTTCAACGTCTCGACTGCGCTAGGCATTAACCCTGAGCGTAGCATCTCGTAGAGAAGGGTCAAGCCTGTTCCCTGTCTTTTGCTATAGTACATGATAGCTACTTAGGTAGTCGAATAATAAACTCTACACCTTAATATTATTCTGCCCTGTCAGTGCTTTTTGAAAGTAATCTCGATCTAAAATATTCTTATTTGACCGACCAACCTTAGTATTAGAAAATGAACCGTCTAAAGTGGCTATTTGGAAAAAGAAAAATTCATTGATCCGTTGAACTTCTTTGAATAATTCAATCAATAACAAAAACTACAAAGCTACAGCAAATTTCAAGTTGATGGAGTACACAATTTAGGTCTCAAAGCTAGGCATAAATCCCGTGTTGCTTCTGTAGATGCCCCGGATGGTATTCTAACTCCTGAATTATGTTGTATATTTTAGATTGCCTAAAAAATCATCGATGCTCACAACTTCAGAGCTAAATAGCTGTTTTAGTACAAGAAGCCAGAAGGCAGGTAGCATTGGCGCAGCCTCTCTTAGAGAAGAGTAGGAATATTGGTTGTATGGTAAGGTTTTTAACCCACACTGCACTAGCCCCTAGCCCCTAGCCCCATTATCAAAAGCAAATGAGCGATCGCCAGAGATTTTTTAAACTTTTCTTAAATTATTAATAACTTAAACGATAAAATGACTGAATTTGATGAATCTTTTCAGTTAAAAAATAAGCAAACACTAAATAAATCGAATGTAAAAAACAGGCTATTGCAATCATAAATTGGATTTTTTTATCTAACCTTCATCTTAAAACTAAATTCCCAGAAAATCTTTACTAAACTGAAATGAAATCTTTAAGTAAAAACACTGTTATATTTTATATGATTAACTACAGATAATGAGGAGCATTTATGCGTTTTTATCAGCTTGGGGCAATTATTGGTTTGACGACAGCAGCTTTTGTTTCAATTGCGCCCATACAAGTAAATGCTGCAAATTATCAGATAAAATCCGGTGTCACCAGCGTCGCTGAAGACCACGAAGAGATTCTCAGAAGTCTGGGGCTAAACTTGACAGATATGAATAATACAGCCCAAACAATTCCTGATGAGTTTGCATTTGGCTTTAATATCGCCCCAGACACAAACTTTACCTTCAGCGACGTAGGCGGTTTTTCTCAGCCTTCAGGTACAATCAAACATACAGGCACTATTACCTTCAACAACAAACTGACTGTTGGTAACTTTTCTGTTGGTTTTGCTCCAACACGGGCTATCAACAATGCCAGTGGTTTCTTTTTAGAAGATACGGTTTCTCTAAACACAATTTTATTTGATTTGAGCGCTCCGGGCAATTTAGACTTTGATGGTAAAAATTTAACTCTCGCTAATGTTCAATTGCTGTTCTCTCCAGAGTTTGCTAATACCATTAGTAATCCTAGTTTGGCTGGTGAGTTTGCTGGAACTGCACAAATTGATGCTAAAGTTTCTGCGGTACCAGAACCTACAAATACGATAGCATTTGCAACAGCAGGTATGATTCTGTTGGCAATTAAGTATAAGAATAAAAGTCGTCGCTAATAATATAAAATTACAAGAGACAATTTATTGATCTCTTGTCAATATTTACTGCTGTAATATTAGGCTTAATGATTTTAAGCTCAAAAAATCAAAATCATGAGCATTATAGTTTTCGGTAGCATCAACATAGATTTAGTGGCGACAGCACCCAGATTGCCAGCCCCAGGAGAAACTTAACTGGGAGAAAATTTTTTTAAAATGTCAGGAGGCAAAGGCGCAAATGGGAGCATCCCACTTTTTATTTACGGATTCAATCTTTCCTAAGCTTGTCAGTTCCTCAACCGGAGCGTTTTTGTCTAGTATTTGAGCGATCGCACGAGCATATTCAATTAAAAGTTGGTTTTCTTCTTCTGTCATGACGGCTCCGATGAAAATGATCGCGCCACAACTCCTTCTGTTATTACTTTACTTGGACTTGCGTGTACACCGTAGCCCCTAGAGAGAAGTGACAATCGCGTTATAGCAACTGGCATCACCCAGAGGCGTAGAGAAGAGAGATTAGGAGAAATCTTTAGGGTTCAATAATTTCTTGCAGCCAAATATTGATACATTTGCCAACGGGTTTTCACATCTGCTTGAGCTTCTTTAAGTAACTGCTGTGCTGCTTCTTGGTTACTTTTGGTTAACATCTTGAAACGGTTTTCTAGATACATATATTGCTCTAGCGGTAGCTTTGGTGTGCGTGAATCAAGTTGTAATGGGTTTTCTCCTTGCTTGATGCGGTCTGGATTAAACCGATACAATAACCATTGACCTGAATCGACAGCAGCTTTTTGATTCTGCATTGCCGTACTCATGTTGATTCCGTGGGCAATGCAATGGCTGTAGGCGATAATTAGCGATGGACCTTGATAAGCCTCGGCTTCCAGAAATGCCTTGAGGGTGTGTTCATCCCGTGCGCCCATTGCGACGCTGGCAATATAGACATTGCCGTAAGTCATCGCCATTAAACCTAAATCTTTTTTAAGTGCAGCTTTACCCCCAGCCGCAAATTTGGCTACAGCTGCCTTGGGAGTGGCTTTGGACATTTGTCCACCTGTATTGGAATAAACCTCAGTATCAAGAATGAGAATATTAACGTTTTGTCCGCTGGCTAAGACGTGATCTAGTCCTCCAAAGCCGATATCATAACCCCAGCCATCACCACCGATAATCCAAACACTCTTTTTCACTAAGTAATCAGCAACACTCAGGAGTTGCTTGGCTTTGTTTGTCAGTGGCGATTGATTAGTAATAATTGCTTCTAACTTTTGTTTCAGGATAACAACCCTTTCCCGTTGTTCCCAAATATCAGCTTCATCTTTTTGTTCGGCATTGAGAATACTATTGACCAGTTCCTCACCCACATCTGTTACCAGATGTTTGAGTAATTCAGCGGCAAATTCTGCTTGTTTATCAATGGAAATGCGAAAACCTAATCCAAATTCAGCGTTATCTTCAAATAACGAATTTGACCAAGCTGGTCCACGTCCTTCGGTATTGTGCGTCCAGGGGGTAGTGGGTAAATTACCGCCATAGATAGAAGAACAACCAGTGGCGTTGGCAACAATCATGCGATCGCCAAACAACTGTGTTGCTAACTTAATATAAGGTGTCTCACCACAACCCGCGCAAGCCCCAGAAAACTCAAATAATGGTTCTTGCATCTGCTGCTGGTTAATATGAGTCAGTTTCAGATGACTTCTATCTGGATTGGGAATACTCAAAAAGAAATTCCAATTCTCCCGTTCTTGTTCGCGTAATGGTCTTTGCGGTTCCATGTTAATTGCCTTGCGGCGTAGTTCTGATTTATTCTTCGCCGGACAAACATCTACGCAAATACCGCAGCCAGTACAATCTTCTGCTGCCACTTGGATTGTGTATTTCAAACCTTGCCAGTCATGGTCTTTAGCATTAGCACTCTTAAACGTCGATGGTGCATTTTCTAGCTGCTGCGGTTCGTAAACCTGACTGCGGATGACACTGTGAGGACACACCATCACGCACTTGCCACACTGAATACAGACATCTGTATCCCAAACGGGTATTTCTTGGGCAATGTTACGCTTTTCCCATTTTGCCGTACCAGTGGGATAAGTACCGTCTACTGGTAAAGCACTAACTGGCAGTTCATCTCCTTGACGGGCAATCATTTTACCTAAGACATCACGTACAAAAGCGGGTGCAGTGTCAGGAATTGGAGATTGGTTTTCTTTCCCATTTCCTATTCCCAATTCCCTATTCCCCACCTCATACAGATTCTCCAAAGTAGTATCCACCGCTTTGAGGTTCATCTGCACAATTTCATCGCCCTTTTTGCCATAAGTCTTGCGGATGGACTTTTTGATTTCTGCGATCGCTTCTTCTCGTGGCAATACACCCGATAAAGCAAAGAAACAAACCTGCATTACCGTGTTAATTCTGCCAGCCATGCCTGCTTGACGAGCGACTTTATAGGCATTAATTACATAAAACTTCAGACGCTTTTGAATAATTTGTTCCTGTATTGATAGCGGCAGATGATCCCAAACTTCATCTGTTTCATAAGGAGAATTAACTAAGAATGTACCCCCTGGTACGATGTCTTTCAGGATAGGAAATTTTTCGATAAATTCCCATTGATGACAGGCAACAAAGTTAGCTTTGCTGATTAAATAGGTCGAGCGAATTAATTGTGAACCAAAACGTAGATGAGAAACTGTGACGGAACCTGATTTCTTAGAATCGTAGACAAAATAACCTTGAGCGTAATTGTTTGTTTCTTCGCCAATAATTTTGATTGAGTTTTTATTAGCACCCACTGTCCCATCTGCGCCCAAACCATAAAAAATCGATCTGATTATGTTGTCTGGTTCAATGCTAAGGTCGGGGTCAAAATTTAAGCTGGTGTGAGTGACATCATCGTTAATACCGATAGTAAAATGATTTTTTGGATCAGCCGCAGCAAGGTTATCAAAGACAGCTTTAATCATCGCTGGCGTAAATTCTTTAGAAGATAAACCGTAGCGACCACCAATAATTTTGGGCACAGGGGCAGAGAGGCAAAGGGGTATGGGAGAATCTAACCCTAATTTCTCCCCTGCTCCCCATGTTTCATGAATTGCATTTACTACGTCTAAATAGAGAGGTTCACCAGATGCGCCTAGTTCTTTGGTGCGGTCTAAAACTGCGATGGTATGGGTAGTTGTTGGCAAGGTAGCAACAAAGCGCTGGGTATCAAATGGGCGATATAGTCTTACTTTCAAAACGCCCACTTTCTCGCCACGGGCGTTTAAGTAATCTACTGTTTCGTGTACAGCCTCGCAACCGGAACCCATCAGCACAATGACTCGTTCGGCTGCTGGGTCGCCGTGGTATTCAAATAGTTGGTACTGTCGCCCAGTCATCTGGGCAAATTCATCCATGACTTTCTGGGTGATGTCTGCACAAGCTAGATAGTAAGGATTGACAGTTTCCCTAGCTTGGAAGTAGACATCAGGATTTTGTGTTGTACCGCGCAAAACTGGATTGTCGGGGGTGAGGGCGCGTGAACGATGGGCGAATACTAATTCATCGGGAAGGAATTGGCGCAAGTCATCTTCTGTTAAAGTTTCTACTTTGTTAATTTCGTGAGAGGTACGAAAGCCATCAAAAAAATGCAGAAAGGGTATTCGTGATTCTAGAGTTGCTCGTGTTGCTATCAAAGCAAAGTCTTGTGCTTCTTGCACTGATGAAGCACAAAGCATGGCAAAACCAGTACCCCGCGCTGCCATAACATCGCTGTGGTCACCGAAAATGGAGAGGGCTTGCGCGGCTAGCGATCGCGCGGCAATATGAAAAACTGTAGGTGTTAATTCCCCAGCAATTTTGTACATATTGGGGATCATCAACAATAATCCCTGGGATGCTGTAAATGTGGTTGTCAGTGAACCAGTTTGCAAAGCACCATGTACAGCACCAGCCACACCTCCTTCACTCTGCATCTGTACCACCGAGGGAACAGTATCCCAAATATTGCGTTTGCCTTCACTAGCCCCAGCATCCGCCCACTCAGCCATTGGTGAAGCAGGAGTAATTGGATAAATCGCAATGACTTCATTTAGTCGATAGACGACTTGGGCAACAGCCTCATTACCATCTATGGTTGCAAAGCTTCTCTTGTTCATTTTCTTGCGCCTGTGTCTCTAAGGGCTAGCAATGATTAAGCTGAATCTACTTTTGATATTAGGATAAGAAGTTGAGAAACTTGTGAAGACTTGAGAGGTTTGTCGAACTCATATCATGTCATGTCCGAAAGAAGTAAGCTGAAATTGTCGTCTATAATTTGGGCAGTTTTTTTGAGGGCGATCGCTACTCCAGTTTGTGCAGTTGATGATAAGCTGTAGCCTAATTCAAAGTTTACTCCTGGTACTTTTATCCACCAAGCTGGCGGACAATAATCGTATATAGCTTGAGTCAGAGCAAGAAGAGATCGTGGATCTGCTGTATGTCCAGCGATGAGGTTGAAAGATTCAGGTGAGAGCGATTGTACTTGCACTTGAGAACTTTCGGAAGTTAAACAAGCATCGATAAAGATTGCCAAATCACTATTAGCCAACGCTTCAGCAAGTTCGGGGGTGAGTTGGTGGACAGCAATAGATTTCACATTTGATAGATGTAACGCTTTAGCTACTCGTTGCCCAATGCCATCATCACTACGCAATTCATTACCGTAACCAATTGCTATTACATTGCAATTCATATGTAAATCTAGAAATCAAGTAGAAATCTAACTTTCTTAATTACGAATTATAGCGATAGCCAGTTAGTTTAGGACATAAACTGATCATAAAACCCTAACACCAACAGACTTTCAAACCTGTCCCCCGTTCACGTAGCGTCTCCCCTTGGGAGAAGTTGCTCCACTTGTTGAGGTAGCCCGGTCTTGTTGTTCCAACAAAGAGGAGCCAGTACTGCGGACGGGTTTCCCGCCGCAGGTATCTGGCGGTGGACTACCGTTAGCGTAGCGTCTCCCCTTCTCCCAAAGGGAGAGGCTAACGCCAAGGGAGAAGACCGCACTTCTCTCCTGTCCCCTGCTATAGTATTACTCTCGCCAAATCTCATTGACTATACTCCCATCTTTCCCAACTAATTCAATATGCAAAGGCATTTGCCCCGCCGCATGAGTTGAGCAACTCAAACAAGGGTCAAAAGCTCGAATTCCCGCTTCAACACGGTTTAACATGCCTTCAGGAATTTCTGAGCCGTGAATAAAATGCCGCGCAATTTGCGCGACTGTACGATTCATTGCCAGATTATTCTGACCTGTGGCAATTACTAAATTTACTTTCTGAAGTAACCCATTTTCATCCACTTGATAATGGTGAAATAATGTACCGCGTGGTGCTTCACTTACACCCACTCCTTCTAATTGATTAATCCCAGCATCAGCCCGCAGTCGATTTGATAGTAAATCAGGGTCATCTAGTAAAATTTCAATTCGCTCAATTGATGCCAGAATTTCAATCAAACGGGCGTAGTGATAGAAAAATGATGAGGTAACTGTACCTTTACCTCTGTCTCTAAATTCTCTTAATTCTGCATCAGCTAAAGGCGTACCAATCTGACTACAAATATTCAGACGTGCTAGGGGCCCTACCCGATAAATACCACTATCCAAACGACAATGGTCGCTCTGGTCAGGATAACCCAAAGGACGATAATAGGGAGACTTTAAATAAGAATCCGGTTGAACTGCTTCACCGATAAATTCTTGATAATGAGTTGGATTAAGTTTATCGGCAATAATATTTCCAGCACTATCTACAAAACGAATATGTCCGTCATAGTTCTCCCACAAACCATCAGGAGTGACTAACCCCATAAATAAGCTAGGAAAATTCCCAAAGGTTTGCACTTCTTTTTGATAATCGTTGAGTAAGCCTTTAAATCTACCCAGTGCATCTAATACTGTGGTGCGTGCTTCTGGGATGCGGTTTTGAATATGGGTGCGTCCTTCTATTGATAAAGGTTCGCGGACACCACCAGGAACCGCCCATGATGGATGTATTTTACGCCCTCCTAATTGTTCAATAACTTCTTGTCCAAATTGACGCAAGCGGATTCCTCCACGAGCAAGTTCTGGTTCGGCTGCAATTAAGCCAAATACATTGCGTTTTTGAGGTTCGCTATCCATTCCTAATAACAAATCTGGGGCGCTGAGGTGGAAGAAACTCAGGGCGTGAGATTGGATAATTTGTCCTAAATTCATCAAACGGCGCAGTTTTTCTGCTGCTTTAGGGATTGTAACAGCCAGGATGCGATCGCCTGCTTTGGCAGAAGCTAATAAATGGCTCACCGGACAAATCCCACAGACCCGCGCCGTAATTCCTGGCATTTCCCACAAAGGACGACCTTCACAAAACTTCTCAAAACCACGAAATTCTGTGACATGAAAGCGAGCATCACTTACTTGTCCCGTATCGTCCAGATAAATACTGATTTTAGCGTGTCCTTCAATGCGGGTAACTGGATCAATGATTACTTTTTTCATCATGATTTTGCTGCCTAGCTGAGATAGGTTTAAATCAAGGTAATGTTAAGTTTTGATCTCAAAATCGCTAGCTAAAACACGCATCAGTGGCTCTTCTAGCCAAGGCGACCAAAAGGCATAGCACACAAGCCCTTCAGTATGTTTTTCTGAAAGTTTACTAGCTCGTTCGATAAAAGGATCGTTTAAGCTAACTGTCCATTTACTCAGTTCGGCATTCTGGATATTGAACATTTCAACTCCAGCAACATCTGTAAACACAAGGGTCAAATCTTTTGCATCATCAGTCTGAAAACAAACAGATAGCTTGCCATTGAATAAAGATATCTCACCTATGTGTCCATCTACTAATTGTAAACTTGCCAATTTTTCAGATGAAATTTTTGGCTCTTTTGAATCTCTTAAATCTTTTGTCATAGTTGTATCTTTCCTTGCAATTGCTCCCTAATATAAGCAAGCAACTTACAGCAGGGAACAGGTTGAAACTCTCTTGGTATATGGCTTTGTTCTTAAAATTTGTACTTCATTTACCTGCAATCTGCTGTAATATGTTGAGGAGCTTACCCACTACACCAAGTGTCATAAATTTCCTTTGCTTCTGGATACTCATCGCAGTATTCTTCAAAGGCTGTTTTTACAACTTTCTCTGCCCGTTGATGTGCAATCTCAGCTTGCAATTCCTCGATCACATCCCAAGCAGCAGCACACTCTTCTGAATGGATGCCTTTTTGAGCGCAAACGGCACGAGCTTTTTGAATTTCGTCCTGAAGTTGTTGTTCTAGCACAATAGTATGGGGTTGCTCCAGAAATTTACTATTTGCGAGAATGTCAGCTAGGGAAATAATCCCCAGTAGTTTGCCTTGGATAACAGGCGCTCTTTGCAAATTATGGTCAGCAAATAATCGTGCTACATATTCTAAGCCAAGGTTAGGATTAACAACGATACAAGGCTTGGTCATCACTTCATAAACACGTACCTTAGAGGGATCTTGACCATAAGCAATTACTTTATATACAATGTCTTTTTCGGTAATCATGCCGTAGGCATCTTGTTCATGGCGACGATCTACAACCAGCGCTTTCCAGTCCCTTGACCTCAAGAGTCTAACTGCTTCAGCTACCGTTGCTGAACTGCGAATTGTCGCAACATCTTTAGTCATAATGTCTACAGCTTTTAACATAGTCAATCTCCTCAAAAATCTTTTAAAATGGTTGATTTTTCTGACTGGGGGGATATTCGTTAACCAAATTTGATCAATTCGCGTCCTTCTAACTGTGGTTTTTCTCCTCTTAACAGTGGCTCTAATACTGCTTTAATTCGAGTTGCATCAGGTGGACACCCTGGCAAATAAATATCAACTGGAACTACTGTATGCACTGGGATCACCCGATCTAGTAAAGTTGGTACAATACCCGGTTCATGGGGAATTGTGCCGTGAATATCGACAGCTTCGATGTAACAACGTTGAAGAACAGGTTCGGCGCTACCTAAAGGGTTACGTAAAGCAGTAACATTACCAGTGACAGCGCAATCGCCAAAAGATACAAGAATTTGCGATCGCTCTCTCACCTTCCGAATCGTTTCCAAATGATCCTCGTTAGCAATTGCACCCTCGACTAACACCACATCAACGCCTTGGGGATATTCCTTAATATCAGCAAAGGGACTATAAACTAAATCCACTTGTCCGGCTAAATCAATCAGCCATTCATCCAAATCGAGAAAAGACATGTGACAGCCAGAACAACCGCCTAGCCAAACCGTTGCTAGCTTTAAATGAGACATAATAATTCGTAATTTGGAATGGGTGAATTAACTCTCTATCTCTAAAGGTTCCATTGTTGTTTTTCCCGTGCTGTAACTAGAAAATCAAGTTTGGTGCGATCGCGTTTCATTTCACCGACGCTCGAACGTTGGTAAAAAATAGCACCTGTAGGGCAAGCATAAACGCATTTGCCGCAAGAAGTACAAGTATCTGAGGTTCCCCAAGGCTGATTTAAATCAGTAATCACATGGGAATTTGTTCCTCTACCCGCCATATCCCAAGTGTGCGCTCCTTCAATTTCGTCACAAACACGCACGCAACGAGTGCAAAGAACACAACGGTTGTGGTCAATGCCAAAGCGATCGTGAGAAATATCGACTTTGCGATCGGGGAAATGGTAATCCAAACGCACATGATCCATACCCATCTCAATTGCCAGGTCTTGCAATTCGCAATTATTATTAGCTACGCAGACCGAGCAAATATGATTGCCTTCTGCAAATAGCATTTCGATAATTGTGCGACGATATTTTTGCAGGCGATCGCTGTTTGTTTGAACTTCCATCCCTTCAGTAACTTTTGTCACACAAGCAGGCTGAAGTTTATTACTGCCAGCAATTTCTACTAAACAAAGGCGACAAGCGCCGACATCCCCAACTCCTTCTAAATGACACAAAGTCGGAATGTGAATCCCTGCATCTTGCGCTGCTTGGAGAATGGTTTCCTCTTCACGGGCGCTGATTAATTGTTCATTGATGGTTAGTGTTTTTACTGCCATTTTCACCTCGCTTTTATAGTCATTCATCAGCACAAGACTGATTCTTTTGAGCTTTAAAACCTAACTTGGCAGGAGATTCTTTGAATCCTAAATACAGGGTAAATGCGCTGTTTTGATCGGGTCAGCCAATTGCCGTTTTGATTTGCTATCTCATCATTTTGCCCATCATGGCAGGCATTCCTTCTTCCACAAAACGGGTGACATCGCGAGCGTGTTCACGAATAACGGCGACCATATCGGCATCTTTAGAGGTTTCAGTAACCGCGATACCCTTGGGTGTCATTTGAAACTGCCTCTCGTAGCGGTTGGCATTGTCAAACATGGTAGGTAGGCTGGGAACCATGTTAATCATTGGAAACCACTGCCCTCGACTAACACGCTGGTACATTTTAGGAACGTGGGTTTGAATTAATGCTGTCACCTGAGGATTGTCTGATTCCGTTACAGCACGGATACCACCAGGAATTTCCTCAACAGTACGATCAACCAGATTGTGATATGCAAACAGCTGATGAATGGTTTGCATATCACCATTTCCCCTCATACCGTGATGCATCATTCCCTGACTGCTGACTACAGAGGGTGTGATCAGAATCAACCCCAGTGCAAGGACAAATAAAACTATCCATCCAAATGATTTACGCTGCATAAGTCCCTCCTTGTTTGTCAGTTAATCAACTCCAAATACTCATCACGGAAATAACGCAAAGTACTAAACACCGGATTTGGTGCAGACTGACCAAGACCGCACAAGCTAGTATGTTTCACCATGTCGCATAGTTCTTCTAGCAACTCTAAATCAGCAAAGGATGCTTTACCTTCACTGATCTTTGTCAGTAATTTATACAACTGCACCGTTCCTACCCGACAGGGAATGCACTTACCGCAAGATTCGTCCATGCAAAATTCCATGAAGAAACGGGCGACATCCACCATGTTGGTTGTTTCATCCATGACAATCATGCCGCCGGAACCCATAATTGAACCTAGTTGAGTGAGTGATTCATAATCCACCGGGCAATCAAAAGCTGATGCGGGAATACATCCTCCAGAAGGGCCACCAGTTTGCACGGCTTTTACCACACCACCATTTGGTACACCACCACCCATTGTTTCTACAATCTGTTTTAATGAAGTTCCCATCGGCACTTCTATTAAACCAGTGTTACGGATTTTGCCTGCCAATGCAAAAACCTTTGTGCCTTTGCTCTTTTGAGTGCCAATATTAGCAAACCAGTCAGCACCTTTACGAATAATAGGTGCAATATTGGCATAGGTTTCAACGTTATTAATTAAAGTAGGATAGCCCCATAAACCAGACTCAGCGGGGTAGGGTGGACGGGGATGAGGAGTACCGCGTTTACCTTCAATAGAAGCCATTAAAGCAGTTTCTTCACCACAGACATAAGCCCCAGCACCGATACGAATATCAATTTTAAAATCAAAGCGAGAATCGAAAATTTGAGTACCCAAGATGCCCAGGCGTTGCGCTTGACGAATTGCAATTTGCAGACGATTGATAGCAACGGGATATTCTGCCCGGATGTAGATGTAGCCTTGATTTGCGCCGACAGAGTATGCTGCGATCGCCATTCCTTCTAAAACGCGATGGGGATCGCTTTCGAGAACACTGCGATCCATAAATGCCCCCGGATCTCCCTCATCAGCATTGCAGATTACAAATTTGCGATCGCCTTTTGCTTTAGCAACTGTTGCCCATTTCAAACCTGTAGGATAGCCAGCGCCACCACGTCCCCGTAAACCACTGCGGGTAATAGCATCTACTACTTCGCTAGGAGCCATCTCCCGTAAGACATGGTAAAGGGCTTGATAACCTTTGGCGGCAATGTAAGATTGAATGCGTTCTGGATCGATTTTGCCACTGTTTTCTAAAACAATTGGCATCTGGGATGTAAAAAATGGATGAGTTAAATCCCCCTGTTGGGCTGTTGTTTCTCCTCCATTGACAGCGGCGATAATTGAGGGTGCATCATCAGGTGTGACTTTTTCATAGAGCGTACCTGGACTTTTTGGTTCGGTGTTTTTCTCCACCTGTACCAATGGGCCTTGACAACACAAACGCATACAGCCAACGCCACGAACTTCTACTGTTTCAGTCAAACCTTCTGCTGTTACAGCCTCTGCTAAATGCTGTTTTACTACTTGTGAATTGGCAGATAGACAACCAGCTGCAACACAACAGCGAATTTGCACAGGTTTCTCTAAAGCACTTTCTTTTTGAGCAATTTCAATTAACTCAGGTAGATCCATCTTGCAACCATCCTTTGATGCGATCACTAACTGATTCAGCAGTTTGATTGCCTAAAACGGTGCCATCGAATACTACAGCAGGTGCAATTCCACAAGCCCCCAAACACCTTGCTGTTAACAGTGAAATTTGACCATCTGCCGTGGTTTCACCAGCATGAATGTGGGCAGACTTTTCTACATTTGTCAGGATAGTTTGAGCGCCTTTGACGTAACAAGCTGTACCAGTACACACTACACAAGTATGTACACCACTAGGTGCAAGTGAAAACAAATGGTAGAAAGTGGCAACTCCATAAACTCGACTAGGTGGCAGTTTGAGATTGTGAGCGACGTAAATTAATACATCGTTTTCTAAATAGCCAAAAAGTTCCTGTGCTTTATGCAATATCTCAATCAGTGCATCCTGTTGATACTGGTAGCGTTTGATAGTTGCATCCAGCACCTTAAAGCGCTTATCTGTTGTTGAGGGTATTTTTGCTGTATTCTTAGTTTTAACAGCAGATGCTGGATTCATCGTTTGAGCCTCTCGTCTCTTCAGGATGTTCTGCGTCTCACAGTTAGGATGATAAAAGAACAATTTGAGAAACTTGTGAGGACAGTTAAGTGAATTTTCGGCGTTGCTAGATGAGGGTATGATTTAATTATGCAGAGGTGCAGAGACAAAGAGAGAAGATTATGGATCCTCACAACTTCCTCAGAATTTTGACTTAATTTCAACACATAACCTAGAAGTGAGCTTAGGGATAGTTTCCTACTATCTTTTTTGTTGAGATGTGATGACCATGCAAAAACGACTTGGCATTTTGACTAGTGGTGGTGATTGTCCCGGACTCAATGCTGTAATTCGGGCAGTTGTTAGTCATGCCACTCTTACCTATAACTGGCAGGTAGTGGGAATCCCTTATGCAACTAGAGGGCTTTTAGAAAAAAAGGCAATGCCTCTGAAAATACATGGTCTAGACCTACGTGGTATTGATCCCCTGCTGAATATGGGAGGCACTATTCTTGGTAGCATCAACAAAGGTGATACTCTAGCTCATGTTGACGAGATTGTTGCTGGCTATCATGCTTTAGAACTAGATGCCTTGATTGGTATTGGTGGAGATGGCAGTTTAGCAATTCTTAACCAATTGCAAAGTAAAGGAAACTGGCAGTTCGTTGCCATTCCGAAAACAATTGATAATGATGTAGGCAAGACAGAAAGAGTAGTTGGTTTTGATACTGCGGTTAACACGATTGTTGATGCTTTGAATCGTTTGACATTTACAGCTGCTAGTCACGATCGCGTGATGATTGTCGAAGTCATGGGACGCAAAGCAGGTCATTTAGCCCTGCACTCTGGCATTGCAGGGGGTGCTGATGTGATTTTGATTCCCGAAATTCCCTATACAATTAAAGGTGTGTGCGAACATTTGGCAGAATTACGCGATCGCTGGGAACGCAGATTTGCAATTATAGTTGTGGCAGAAGGCGCTCAAATAGCGGCGGATTCATCCAGCCATGCATCCTGCGAAAAGCCATCCTGTGGTATGGGTCAATATATCGCAGATGAGATTCGCTGTTACAGTAACCATCAAATTGATATTCGAGTTTCGGTTTTAGGACACATCCAACGAGGTGGTATTCCTTCAGCTTTAGACCGTCTGACGGCAACAGCTTTTGGTAAAGCTGCCGTAGATTTGTTAGCTGATGGGCAATCTGCACAAATGGTAGCTTGGCAAAATGGACAAGTTGTAGCAGTTCCTTTAGAAGCAGTCTTAGCTTGCAGTCCATGTCTTGTAGATCCCAATAATTTCTTAGTGCAAACTGCGCGATCGCTCAGTACTTACATTGGTAACATTACTCCGGCAATTGTCAAAACGGAATTTCATGACACTTTGTAGAAAATCAAGTTCAAAATTGCCTGACACTGAGAATTAGCTAGGGTTTTACATTGGTAGAACTAGTCATTTCAAAGTTAAGTCAAATGGCTAAAACCTTTATAACTTTATAACTATTTATATAGTGTGATTAATATAGCAGGGGACAGGGGAAAGGTTTGAAAGTCTGTTGGTGTACGGGTTTTATGATCAGTTTATGTCCTAAACTAACGGGTGCATCCCAGTTTTTATGAATGCCCACAGCTAGAAGCCTAGGGCTATAGAGACAAAGCCTGTCTAGCCTAGCGGGCAAAACGGCTATGAGTTTCTGAAGCCTGCGAAGGCAGGCTTTGTTCGTGTAGCAATACCCTTCCAGGGTATTGATTAAAAAAGTGGGATGCTCCCTAAACTAACTGGCTATCGCTATAATACTAAAATTGTGCAATTTAGCTCCGATTTTTTTTAAAACTTTTTTGTGTCCCAGATTTTACCCAGACGTATTTTTGATTCAAAAAATCATTCTAGAGTGAAAAGCCCCGGCGTGTAGGTTCGAGAGTAGCTACCTTGACTTGAAAATTTACCTTGTCGCTCATTTGGCCACTTCTGGCTTCCAAAGTCCAGCTACCGGGGCGCAAATACCAAAATAAAGAATTAGCTGATTGGGTGGCTAACTTTTCATTATTCAGCCACCACTCTACAGGCTCAGATTTAGTTCCTGCTAGCTTCAACTCTAGTTTTTGCTGTCCTTCTTCACCGGGATACAACAAGAATAAATCGCCATTATGCGGAGATACAATTCTCAGATTGCTAAAAACCAAATTCGATTGCGGTTGTTTGGCTAACCAATCATCATATTCTGGTGGCAAATGGAAATCGTGCTGATTTTCGTAAGTAATTTTATCTTCAGGGTAAAAATATTCTTGTACTACTGATGTACAATCTGGTGTTGGTTGTAATCCCGACATTGCACAGATTGGTAACTGCACTAAATTCTTTGGAGGTGGAAAAGCTGCGGGTTCTTGATGTTCATGCAGGTGTAGCATAATCCGATTCCATAAAGGTGCTGCGCCTGTAACTCCTGAAACTTGCCGCATTGGTTCGCCATTAAAATTACCTACCCAAGTGGCTACTGTGTAATCGGTAGTAAAGCCAACAGTCCAAGTATCACGAAAATTAGAAGAAGTACCAGTTTTAACAGCAGCAGGGAAAGGTAAATTTAACACCGAGTCTACACCAAAAGCTGTAGCACGGGCATGACTGTCACTGAGCATATCAGTGATTAGTTGCCATGTTGTCCGATTGGGGAACAAGTAACCGCAGATAAATTTATCGGCACGGCAGTTGCTACAAGTCGGCGGCACTTCCTTCAAGTCGGCATAGCCGCCCAACGGAGTGTTTTGGGAACCCGACGACAGTCGCCTCAAGTCGGCAAAGCCGCCCACGGCGCTGTCTCCCCAACGCACTGCCTCGTTTATCGGTGTGTCTCGGCGGTGACAATTTTTACTAGAAGAATCAGTCAGAGTAGTTAATAATGGCGTAGCTTCTCCTTGTCGCGCCATTGTCACGTAAGCGCTAGCCAATTCCCATAAACTAACTTCACCACTACCGAGAGTTAACCCCAAACCATAATATTCTGGAGTTTGATTGAGGTGGGCAAATCCCAACTGATGTAGACGTTCTAAGAAAGTCTGCACCCCGATTTTTTCTAAAACCCGCACTGCTGGTACATTTAAAGAATTTGCCAAAGCGACACGCACCCGTACTGGCCCTAAAAAAGTTTCGGTGTAATCTGTAGGGCTATAAAGTTTTGCGCCGGGAATAGCATAGTGAGCAGGGACATCTGCCAAAATAGTATTTGGGCGAATTACACCTTTTTCTAAAGCTAATTCATAGACAAAAGGTTTTAAAGTAGACCCTGGTTGACGTAGGGCTTGTACTCCATCATTGCGTCCTAGGTTTGCTTCATTAAAGTAATCAGGCGAACCGACATAAGCCAAAACTTCACCAGTGTAGTTGTCAATTACCAAAGCTGCTGCATCATGAACGTTGTTAGCAGCCACAGAAGCAATTATCTGTTGTACTTGGGTTTCGACGAACTGCTGCAAAGGACGATTAATAGTGGTACGAATCAGGGATTGTTCCCCGGTTGGGGTAATCTGATTAGCTAACCAAAACAAAAAGTGTGGTGCAGCAATAATTCCCCGCTGGCGGGATTGAAACACTACTTTTTCTGTGGATATTCGCTCTGCGATCGCCCTAGTTATATACCCGTCTGTTACCATACGATTAAGGACATATTGCTGCCGTTGCTTCAATCGTTCCCAATGTTCATAAGGATTAAAATACGTGGGATTATTGGGAATAGCCGCCAAAAGACTAGCTTGGGCGAGATTTAAATCACTAGCTGGTATGGAAAAATAAGTCCGGGCTGCGGCTTCTACACCATAGATATTTCCTCCCATTGGCAATCGATTAATGTAAGCCCAAAGGATTTCATCTTTGTTCATCCCGGCTGTTAACCGCCAAGATAACCAAATTTCCTGAACTTTGCCTAAAATATTGCGGGGAACGGGATCTAACATCCGCGCCAATTGCATAGTAATTGTAGAAGCACCAAAGACAATTCTTTTCGCGTGAATGGCTTCTTTGATGGCGCGGACAATTGCTTTAATATCCAACGCGCCATGCTGATAAAAGCTACCATCTTCGGCGGCTAAAATAGCATGAATAAATTGGGGAGAAACTTGATTGAGCGGTACAACTGCTGTATGCTCTTGGTCACGGGTGAGTAATGTTCCTAATGGTAAACCATTGCGATCGCTAAACTGCATTGCTAGTTGGTTTTGGACAATATCTGCGGTACGAATGGGTGCAAAATAAGGCAGTAAGCGCACAACAAGACATATTAACAGCAAACTTAAAATAACTTTACTCGTTTGAGAATTTAACTTAATTTTGATTAGCGATCGCGAATTTATTTTCATAATATTATTTTTATATTATTTTCGCAATTCCATTAACTTCACTTTTATGTCCCAACAGGGTTGTACATAAAGTACTGTTTAATAACCAGATTTTAGCAGTGCCATCATCGCTAGCAGTTATGCAGATTCCAAATTTTAATTGTGCCATCATAACTACCACTGGCTAAAGTTTTACCATCTGAACTGATAGCGATCGCATAAACCCACACTGAATGCCCTTTAAGTGTATAACATTGGGAATGACCTGCTTTGGCAACAGCAATCTATTAGAGCTAAGTACAACATTTCATTAATTCGTAGCGAATTAAATTTGGCAAAACTCTGCGTCACTTTGTCTTGAAAAGTTTCCTACAGAGGGAAACCCTCTTTCTCCTGACGGAGACGCTACGCGAACAGAACTTTTCGCTGCGTTCACTCTTTGTCCCTCTGCGTTAAAAAAATAGTCTTTTTTGATTGAACAAATTCAGAGAAGCAACTTCAACTTAGTTATTTTCAACTTTCCCAACAACAGATAAAAGTTAAAAAACAATAAACAATTTAGTTCACAAGAATAGCACGTTAGATTAAAAGGAGGGTTAGCCAACAAATACCTTGATAATATTGGGTAGCCTGATATCAAACGCCATTAGTCTGAAATTGGGAAACCCTTGACGCTCGATAGCGAAGCGTTAGCGACGCAGGAGCGTCTGACTCGCTACCGTTACGCTAAAAGTAGTTGCGGGGTGCGATGAACTAGCGCTCTAAGTAGGGTTAATCAACGGTTTTCTAACCCAGGCGATTAATGAAGCTTGAGGGAAGTGTCCTTTGTTGTAGCAAGTGGTAGGGAAACTTCCCTTCAAGACGGTGGTGGCTTTTAAACCTATGCTAGTCATAGTTTTCAGCTTGATAGAAACCGTATTTAGTTAAGCATCAATCATCAAAACCGCCGCCAGTTATACATTAATCTTCCATGACGATCGCGCACAAGTTCCCATTGTCCATGACGATAGTATTGTCCAGAATAATGTATAGAACGATAGCGTCTTCGATAATAATGTTGTCGATTCCGCCCCCGTCTATAATAATGTCGTCGATTCCCTCTCCCACGTCTATAATGATGTCGTTGAGTCCGTCGTCGAGTTAGTAAAAGTTCTCCACTTGTACCCTCAACTAAATTTGTTTCTGACTCATGACTTTGTTCATTAAGAACATTATTCAGACTACTATCCTTGGCTTGAGCTAAAGCAGGCGGATAGATAAAGGCTAATAGTAGCAACATGATTGAGGATAACTTCTTGAAACCTTTCACGTTTTTGCTTTTCCTAGACTATTGGTAATAAGTTTATTAATTACTTGAAATTCGTGATTATGTAGTTCAAATTTCACAAACGTAAGTGATACAAAAGTATGAAAGTACTCATATTGAATGCTGGATCAAGTAGCCAAAAAAGTTGCTTGTATGAAATTGCCGATGAGGCTCTCCCTAACGAAGTACCCCAACCTCTTTGGGAAGGGAAAGTTAACTGGACTCAAGATCGGGGTGTGGCAGAAATTGAGGTAAAAACAGCCACGGGTGAAACCCTGCAAGAATCAATTTATGGTGATTCTCGCCGCGCACATGTCGCCTATATGCTTTATACCCTCAGTCGCGGCGCTACCAAGGTCATCGGTCAACTATCAGAAATCGATGTGGTAGGACATCGTGTGGTACACGGTGGACAAAATTACCGAGGTAGTGTGATAGTTAACGAGGACGTGAAAAAAGCGATCGCTCGTCTGTCTAACTTGGCTCCGGCTCATAATCCAGCCGCTTTGGAGGGGATAGAAGCGATTGAACAAAGCTTAGGAGAAGTTACCCAAGTAGCAGTTTTTGACACGGGATTTCATGCCAGTCTACCTGATGCCGCAGCCATTTATCCCGGCCCCTATGAGTGGGTAGAGCAAGGTATTCGCCGCTACGGATTTCATGGTATTAGTCACCAATATTGTTCTAGTCGTGCTGCTGACATTCTCGGTAAAGATTTAACATCTCTGCGGTTAATCACCTGTCACCTAGGTAACGGTTGCTCTTTAGCAGCAGTTAAAAACGGTCGTAGCATTGATACAACTATGGGATTTACACCCTTAGATGGATTGATGATGGGCAGTCGTTGTGGTTCTATCGATCCGGGAATTTTGATTTACTTGTTGCGACAATCTAATTATTCTGCCGAAAGTCTTGATTATTTACTGAATAAAGCTTCAGGATTACGAGGAATTTCGGGAGTATCTAGCGATTTACCTCAAGTTATGGAAGCGATCGCTTCCGGAAACTACCGCGCTCAACTTGCTTGGGATATCTACGTACATCGCTTACGTTCTGGTATTGGTTCCATGCTGACCAGCTTGGGGGGATTAGATGCTTTAGTGTTTACCGCTGGGATTGGTGAAAAATCTCCAGGGATTCGCCAAGCTGCTTGTGAAGCCTTGGGATTTTTGAATCTGAAAATTGACCCGGAGAAAAATCAGCACCATCCTGTAGATGAGGATATAGCGACACCAGATTCAGCAGTGCGGGTATTAGTGATTCGTACTCAAGAAGATTGGGCGATCGCTCAACAATGTTGGCAACTGTTGAAAAGATAATTGGGAGCATCGACTTTTGGAAGAAATACCTAGCGATTGAAAGTCGCGCGCCAGTTGCTACCCCGCGAGTTCTCCGTTCGCGAAGAGCTTCCCGTAGAGAAGGAGTCCGCACAATGGCTGCTTTGGGAACCCGACGACAGCCGCCCACGGCTCTGTTTCCCCAACGCACTGGCTTGGCTATACAAACGTAGACCCTTTGCGGCTACTCTACGAGTTCTCCGTAAGGAGTACCCGCAGGGTAGTAGTCCGCCTACGCGGACTCCTTGAAACCCGCCTACGCGAGTTTAGTTTTTATAGCCCCAGACTTCTAGTCTGCGGCCGATTTGCCAAAACAGGATGCCCTCATACCGTTTCACTTTAAAGTTGATACATTTGGGCAAGCAAAGGTAGCAGGGGAGGCGAGGGGGAGTAAGAAAAGTAATTTGTATCAATAATTTCGTGAAATGGTATCAGATAATTTCTGTAATTTATCCTTATGCAAACAGTAACCACCGCATTGTAGATTTCCCAATTCGTGGCAAAATAAAATTTAAGACCCACTTCATAAGGGGCGGTACAAGAACTGACAACAACACAAAAAGTAAAACGTTTACAGCAGAATTAAGAACAACACTAGGGATTATACAAGTTATTCCCCACGCAATCCAATTTAGATACTTAGAGTTGATAGAAGTAAATCTTTGAAGTTTGTTAACAAGCACATAGCGGATAATAGCAAATACTATAGCTGCTACTAACCAAGCAAATATAGACAGTGCTATCCCAACTTTTGCTTGATAAAGTCTCTCGGCTACAAAACTAGTAGGCGCAAAGGAAGCTAATTCCCAAGCTAAAAGATTTAATTTCTTCCGCAGGTAACTAAGTAATTGTTCTGTGAGCCAATAATGAGCAGAGACAGTTATCAAACAGTTTGCATCTTGGAGAAAGTCTCTGTGAATTTTATGAAATATATCACCACTCAAAAACACAGTACTTTGTAAAACTATTTCTGGTTTTTCACAAACAGATAAAGCTAGTTGAGGCTGTTGATAATAACAATTAAATATCAGTCCAGATTGTAAATTTGTTTTTTTATTTAATGATTTACTCAGAAGTAATCTCAAAATATTGATGATCACAACAACGTAACGATTTTGAAACTTATTGCTAAGAGGTTCTGGACTATTGAAAAAAGAATAGTACCAAAAGGGAACTAGCAGCCTTGGTGGAATGTACAAAGAATAACCAGTTTTTTGGGCTTGCTGAATCTGTTTAACAACTATCTCATTGAGATAAAAATTATACTGCCCTTGCTCAATCTTGAGTTCAAAAGCAGTGCCTTGAGGAACTTGCAAGAAACAAGAGAGTGTAACATCAACTTGCTGATCAGTCTTTGTATTATCAACGACCATTTCGAGATAAAGATGAATTGGCAATACCCTGTACTAAAGTAATCAGAAAATCCAGTGTCCCACGCCACTGTTTTTCTCCCGCAACTACACCTTCTGTATGTATTTTGATGATTAAATCTTTTTCGTAATCAGGCAACTGAAACAGTTCTTTATGGTAACGGCTGATAATATCGCCATCCAACTGCATGACGGTTTGGGCATAAATAATATCAATTGTAGATTTTGTGACATCACCACTGTCAAGTCCAGCTTTAAGTTCTGCTACTTTTCGCAGAGTACGCACAAACTTATCATTATTTAATATTTCTTGGATTTCCCGACAATTTTCTTGCCAATCTTTTTGCCAATCTACTTGATTTTCTCCCTCAATTACAGGAGTTGGAGGAGGTAGTATTGGTCGAGCTAACTTCACATACTTTGGATCAGTTTCAACTATGTCTCCATGCTTTTGTCTTTTTAAAAACTCCAGACGTTGCTGATATCTTTCTACTTTTTCATTGGGCAATTTATAAAACTTAGAGTTGGGATCAATTAGAAGATAAAAATACTCTCTTTCAAGTTGTGTAAACAAACTTCGATAACGATCACGTAAGTTTTGATCTTGAGGACTATCGCCAGGAATTCCTCTTTCATCAAAATATTCGTTGTCATTGATAGAATAAATTGTTTGATACGCCTGCCAAGCATTAAACTTTGCCCCACTAATTTGCTCGACAACCATAGTATTTACTTCTAAAGCTGTGATATCGTCTACTAGTCCTTGTACAGACTTCACCAGGTTGTCTAACAAACATCGAGCTTGAGTTTGAATCTCATTAGGCATACTGAAAACCTCTAAAATAGACTTGACTAAATCTTGTTATTAATCAATACCAAGGCAATACAACCTACAGATTGCCCTAGATTGCTGTAGGTATTTGGTTTTAAATATAAATTTATCAATAATGCTTAAGAACGAGATATAGATTGTTGTGAACCTTTGCGTGTTCTCAGCATTTCCATCAAAATTCCATAGATTTTATGCACAGATTCTATATTCTTTTGCATAATCTCACGACTTTCTTTAACTTGACTTAAATGAAATTCTCGCAGTTCTGTATAGGGACCATTACCAACAAATTGACTACCAACCTCATTTTTGATATCACCATTAACAAGATTGACAATGGTATGTATGCGATTACCTGCTTTGGGAAATTCTTGCCCATTTTGTAATTCGCTACCTAAGTTGGTAGATGGTTCTGAAACCCAAGTAGTAATTTCCAATTCCACAACTTCAACTATTGCTTTTTTGATAGCATCAGTAATGTCGTCAAAATTAAATCCGTTTCTATCAGCATTGAGATTAGTAATTATTGTCTCAAAATCACTAACTTTTGTTGTAATAGCTTGACCATTACTTTCGATGTTTTCTGTAACATTATTTTCCATAATAGCGTGGTAGTTGCAACTTTAAGTACAAACAAAATTTAATTCTAGTGTTCTAGCTAAAGCTTCAGTAATTTTACTTAAAAAAAGTAAGTAAACTCAAAACAACTTAATGATTTAAGAATTGTTTCTAAAGAAAAATGAAGTTGGAACTTTTAAAAGCTATAGCGCTTCTCGGTCTCTTCTGACCTAGGGTGTGACCAAACAAGGCAAAAGTAAAAAGTAAAAAGGCACTCATAAAGAAAAAGAGCAGTGGTCCCAAGCCCCTAAATTTATTTATGGAATGAAATGAAAACATTTGTTTCGAGACGCGCAGTGAACCAGCGCTGTAGGCGGGTTTCCCGCCGTAGGCGACTGGCTCCTCAATTTATTTATGGGGATTATCTTTTTACTTTTTACTTTTTACTTTTTACTTTTTACTTTTTACTTTTTAAGGGGGTCTATTACTTCTTCTAAGATACAAGGTTGGGTTGACGTAAGGAAACCCAACACTTTGATCCGAGTTGGGTTGCGGCTTAACCCAACCTACGCCTAAAGTAAGTATTTTTACATAAAAATTATCATATAAAATGAGATAAATTTACCTATAAAGACAAGCAAAATATGTGGTTGTTATCTCGACAAGCTGTAATCACGCCTTTTGTAGCTTGTTTATGTATGTTAGGAGTTGGCTTAATTCAATTTCCTAAACTACAAAAACTCTTGTATGACAAACAAGCTACCTCTCTAGAAACCTTAGAAAAAGACATCCAATTAGAAAAATTGCGGCTGAATTTCTGGAAGAGAATGCCCAGTTTTGGTTATGACAATTTCATCGCCGATTGGGTATATCTCAATTTTTTGCCATATTTCGGTGATGATGAAGCACGCGCTAAAACAGGTTATAGCCTGAGTCCAGAATATTTTGAAGTAATTCTTGAACGCGACCCCCGGTTTTTAGCAGCTTATCTTAGTCTTTCTGCTAGTACTTCTATTTATGCTGCTATGCCAGAACGAACTATAAACTTAATGGAGAAAGGTTTAAAATCATTATCTCCTCAGGTTCCTGAAAAATCTTATTATGTGTGGCGTTATAAAGCAATTGATGAATTATTATTTATGGGCAATTCTCAGGCTGCCCAACATTCTTTCACAATGGCAGCAGATTGGGCTAGTAGTTACTCAGATGAAGAAAGTAAATATGTAGCTGCAATTTCTCAAAAAACAGCGGAATTTTTAAGTCGAAATCCTAATAGTAAATATGCCCAAATCGCAACCTGGTCGATGGTGTTAAGTAATGACGTAGATGAAACAACTCGTAAAATAGCAATTAAGAGAATTGAGACTTTGGGTGGAAAGGTGATTACTACTCCTGAAGGGACTCGAAAAATTATGTTTCCCCCGAAAGATTAAAATCTTAGATATGGGGCATAGGGCATAGTACAAATGACAATTAATATTTTTTGGTACGATGGCAAACTAATTCAATCCCAAACCCTGGAATTAAACATTAACGATCCAGGTTTGCTCTATGGAGCAACGGTTTTTACAACGCTGCGAGTTTATGAAAACTCACTCGATAGTAGTTTAACCAATTGGCTTTTACACTGCGATCGCCTACTTTTTTCTTTACAATCTTTTGGTTGGGAACAACCAGATTGGAAGTGTGTACGCCAAGGTGCAGAGACTATCCTTGCACATTTCCCCGTTCTCAGAATCACTCTGTTTCCCGATGGACGGGAATGGATAATCGGTAGATTATTACCTCAGGATTTAACAGAAAACCAAAAAAACGGCATTACCACAAGTTTGGCCATGTCACAATTTGCTCGTAGTTTGCCTTCTCATAAAACTGGAAACTACCTCAGTGCATGGTTAGCTAAAACTAACGTACAACAAAATGTCCAAGAAACGATTTTAGTGGATACCGCAGGTAATTGGCTGGAAACTACCACAGGCAACCTCTGGGGATGGCAAAATGGTAGTTGGTGGACACCACCTCTAACAGCAGGTATTTTACCGGGAATCGTGCGATCGCAGTTGATTAAATGGCTGCAAAACCAACAGCAAACGGTACGAGAGGAACCTTGGACGAGTGAATTAGTTCAGGGATTTGAAGCGATCGCCTACACTAATAGTGTGGTAGAAATTATTCCCATCCATACCGTTCAACAACCTACAGGGTCGCTACAATATAGTCCCTACCATTCTAGTTTTCAGCAAATAAGGAAGTTTTTTAGCATGACAGGCGCGCCATTCTGTTATACCTTAAAATAAGTTAACATAATTCTTAATAAAGCCCTGTCTTTGAAAAGACGCTGCGTGAACGCAAAAAAATACAGGAGGATTAACCTCAGTGAATAAAAGATGGAGAAATGCGGGGCTGTATGCGCTGCTGTTTATTGTTGTGATTGCGCTGGGAACAGCATTTTTTGACAAACAACCTCAAAGCAGAGAGACATGGCGTTACAGTCAGTTTATTCAAGAAGTTGAAAAAGGCAGAGTAGAAAAAGTCAGTCTGAGTGCAGACCGTTCCACAGCCTTAGTTACACCAAAATATGACCCGAATAAAAAGTTAGTAACCTTGGTCAACGACCAAGACCTAATCAATACTCTGACTGCCAAAGGTGTTGATATTTCTGTTTTGCCCCAAACTGATGAAGGATTTTGGTTTAAGGCACTTAGCAGCTTATTTTTCCCTGTATTGCTTCTAGTTGGTTTATTCTTCTTGCTACGCCGCGCCCAAAGTGGCCCAGGTAGCCAAGCAATGAACTTTGGCAAATCCAAAGCTAGAGTGCAAATGGAGCCACAAACTCAAGTAACATTTGGCGACGTTGCTGGTATTGACCAAGCCAAGTTGGAACTAAATGAAGTCGTAGACTTTCTCAAAAATGCCGATCGCTTTACCGCCGTCGGTGCAAAAATTCCTAAAGGTGTACTGTTAGTTGGCCCTCCTGGTACAGGTAAAACCCTCCTAGCTCGTGCTGTTGCCGGCGAAGCGGGTGTACCCTTCTTCTCCATCTCCGGTTCAGAATTTGTCGAAATGTTTGTGGGTGTGGGTGCGTCCCGCGTCCGCGACTTATTTGAACAAGCTAAATCTAATGCTCCTTGTATCGTCTTTATTGATGAAATTGACGCAGTTGGTCGTCAGCGGGGTGCAGGTTTAGGCGGTGGTAACGATGAGCGTGAACAAACCCTCAACCAGTTACTCACCGAAATGGATGGTTTTGAAGGTAACACTGGCATTATTATCATTGCCGCTACCAACCGTCCTGATGTACTAGATTCAGCACTGTTGCGTCCTGGTCGTTTTGACCGTCAAGTAGTGGTAGACCGTCCCGACTATGCCGGACGTAGCGAAATTCTTAAAGTTCACGCCCGCGGTAAAACCTTGGCCAAAGATGTGGACTTGGATAAAATTGCCCGTCGTACTCCTGGGTTCACTGGTGCAGATTTATCCAACCTGCTAAACGAAGCCGCAATTCTGGCAGCACGGCGAAATTTAACCGAAATTTCAATGGATGAAATCAATGATGCCATTGATCGCGTGTTAGCTGGCCCAGAAAAGAAAGATCGGGTAATGAGCGAAAAGCGCAAAACCTTGGTAGCATATCACGAAGCTGGTCACGCCTTAGTTGGTGCTTTAATGCCCGACTACGACCCAGTACAAAAAATCAGCATCATTCCTCGTGGTCGCGCTGGTGGTTTAACTTGGTTTACCCCTAGTGAAGACCGCATGGATACTGGTTTGTACAGTCGCGCTTATTTAGAGAATCAGATGGCAGTAGCTTTGGGTGGTCGCCTTGCTGAAGAAATCATTTTTGGTGAAGAAGAAGTTACCACCGGTGCTTCTAATGACCTGCAACAAGTAGCCCGTGTTGCCCGTCAAATGATTACTCGCTTTGGCATGAGCGATAAACTTGGCCCAGTTGCCCTTGGTCGTCAACAAGGTAATATGTTCCTCGGTCGGGATATCATGTCAGAACGCGATTTCTCTGAAGAAACCGCCGCTGCCATTGATGAAGAAGTCCGCAAACTTGTGGATGTAGCTTATACACGCGCTAAAGAAGTGTTAGTGAAGAACCGCCACATTCTAGACCAGCTAGCGCAAATGCTGGTTGACAAAGAAACGGTAGATGCCGAAGAATTGCAAGAAATTTTGGCAAATAACGATGTCACAACTGCTGCATTTGCCTAAATCATTTTTGGTTGCAATTTAAAATCTCAAATTAGGGTAATTCTGGAATTTATCAGAGTTACCCTAATTTTTGGGAATTGAAATCTGGAGCAATACACGTCTTATGAAACTTCTGTTGTTATCAGCCAGGACTTACGCAACTGGCACAATGCTATCGCCAGTTGATAGTACATGAGTATTAATTGAATCTGATTTTGAAAGCCTTGTTTTCGTAATAGAAGTCGCTGTCTTGGAAGCAAAGTATGAAATATTCATGAGAAAATAGATAGAGGTTGTATTAGATAAATTTTGCTAACGGTAATGAGATTTACTAAGCTTAGTTACTGCCAATATTTATTAAGTAGTCAAATTAATTATACAATTACCAATTTGGCAGAGCATTTAGAGAGTATTAGTCATGATGCCATTAACTATTATTTGAAAACAGAAAAATTAACACCTCGTTTACTATGGGATAATGTGAAAGAGGTAGTTGAACCTGATGACAATGGTTACATAATATTTGATGATAGCGTTTTAGATAAAAGGTATTCTGAAGAAATAGAAATAGTCAGAAGACAATATAGTGGTAATGAGCATGGTGTCCTTAAAGGCATTAATTAAATACTTAATGGCAGCCAAGTAACGGTTAATAGTTGCCGCCTTTCTACCCTCAGCCACCAAATGATTCTTAAACTTGAGGATTAACCCATTAGCCGTCTGGTCATCCAACCCCCAGAACTCAGAGACATCTTTTTGGGTTGGCTCCCTATCGGCATAGTTATTGATACTACTTTTTATGTTGCGTGCTAAATGATAGCAAAATTGCACCAAGAGCGATGGCGTAACCGCCCGCCGTAGGCGATCGCCTCGCCCCTCGCACACTCCAAATCAAAAGCCCCCCAGAAAGCATCTAGGTAGAGTCTTGATATCAAGGTTGATATCAGACATCAGTTTTAATTAGGAGGCTTCATCGCCAGAATCTTCTGAGCCACAGCTTCGGAAACCGTCTACAACTGTAGACATGACAGAGGTAGTGAGGCGGTAAGGCATTCGGCGCTTGATGGGAAGGTCATCGCTACAAAAGATTTGAGTTAAAGATACAGTAGTTACAGATAAATTATCGGTAACTAGGATGAGTAAACTTTCAGTAGTAGGAGAGGGGTTACTTTCACCTCATAACAGCACGAACATTATTGAAATAAAGAAGCAGTGGAAAAAGTGGCAGAAGTGGTTAGAGACTGCACAATCTTTTCGCTATGTCCCCAATAATCATGAACCACCTTACACGGCTCGTCAAGAAAAAGGAAGCAAAGGACAAGCTAGTTACTGGTACGGTTACAGAAAAGTTGGTGGTGTTCTCAGAAAATGCTATATAGGACGTTCTGAAAATTTATCCATAACCAAGTTAGACGAAATCGCCTACCAACTGAGCAATCCCACTCCTCAAAAGAAAGTTACACAGATAAAGTCTGTAACCAAGCCAGAGTCTGTGGAGAAATTAACAGCAGAAGTGGTCTCTTTACAGAGTCAGTTACAGAGAAAGTCGGAATTGTTAGCACAAGCATTGGGAAAGTTGACAGCCTAACGGCGGAATTGTCAACTGTTAGGCAAGAGTTACAGAACCAGTTACAGATAGATAAAACGGATAAGTTACACAACAAAGTATCTGTAACTGATGCTCAGGCAATACGCGATCGCATTCTGCAAAACTGGCGTGTGTCAAAACGTACTGAATCGAAAGACCGCATCGCTCAAGCGTTGGATGCGTTTATCGCTGAATTGACCACTGAGGGCGAATCTTCAACACCTGCATCTACACAAAATGAAACGAATGCCCCACTGGTGGATAAGCCAAGACTTGACTCTCTTGTAGTCAAGCAATCAGCACGGATTCGGCTGTGGTTACGAGTGGAAAATAATAGTAAATTTATTCGGCGTAAAAAGAAGGTGCGAGAGCATATCGAGCGTTTCTGCGTTGCTTTCTATAATGCTCAAAAAACCACTGCCAATGGCTGCGAGTATATTATTACAATTCCATATAAAAATGATAAAGACCTGGACAAACAAGTTTATGATCTATTTGGGGAAATGGACTCTCATGCTGACATGGATTACTGCTTTATTGAAGTAGATGCCCATGAGATTGGTACTGATAGGAGTTGGTGATTATTCAACCGCATATAACGATTACACTTGGGAGCATTATTTTTGTAATCTTCTAATAATAACTAGCTAATTAGAGGGCTGATTTATTATTGGTGTCTACTAGACAC
This sequence comes from Halotia wernerae UHCC 0503, assembly GCA_034931985.1. Taxonomy (GTDB): domain Bacteria; phylum Cyanobacteriota; class Cyanobacteriia; order Cyanobacteriales; family Nostocaceae; genus Halotia; species Halotia wernerae. The sequence continues at coordinate 18,897 of JAYGHB010000113.1, read as the reverse complement.
ATTGTAGACACTTGATAGACACGCGGTGTCTGTGGGGTCTGCGGCTGGTATCACTAGTCGGGAGCTGTAGGCGATAGCTCTAATTTTTTATTGCTTGTCAACTTTCATCTTTATATACCTCGCTACGATGTCCGACTTCCACAACACTTACCAATAAAACATCATCGAAAATATCGTAGATAACGCGATAGTCGCCTATTCTAATTCGATAGGATTTTTCTTCGCCTTTTAACTTTTTTACTCCGTTGGGACGTGGCTCTATTGCTAAGTCATCTATTTTGGTTTGTATGCGGTCTTGCAATTCTTGAGATAGTTTTCTAAACATTTTTCTCGCACCCTTGGTAAATTTAACTTCGTAGATCACGCTACGTCCTTTTTTCTTTCATTAGCGATTTCCTTTTTCATGTCGTCCCATGCAATAAGACTATTATTTTCTACATCACTTTTAGCAGCATGATACGCTCTTAAATCGTTTTCGTCCTCTTCATCTTCGATTTTTTTTAGTAGTGCGTAAATCTCTTCTAAAGTACTGTCATAAGCTTGATGTAACAGTAGGTTGATTGCGTTGATTAACTGTTCGCGTTCGTGTTCGGTTTTCATTTTTAGACCTCTTTAACTGTTAATCATCTAAATGTAGTGGCTAACGTATATAATAATCCTATCCTACGGACAGTAAAAAGCGGAGATTTAATAGACACTTGATAGACATTTAGTGTCTGCGGTGTCTGCGGCTGGTGTCCTCCCGTGTCTATGCTGTATAAGGCTTTCACGCTTTAGTGTCTGTAGTGTATGCATTGGTGACAAGTTAAGGCTGTAAGTCTTTTGTCAAGAGGCTTTGAGAGAATCGCTGAAAAAAAACTGGTCAGTCCCTCTTTGAAGTACGCTTGATGTAAAAAACAACGGGTCTTTCAAAAATCTAAATCCTCTTTCGTTAGATTGTTGGGCTTTGTATTCCTCTAATACCTGCTCATTACTCAATTTATTTTTATCTAAGATATTCGTTGCTAATATAAATCTCCCGGCTTTAATCTTTTCAGCTTCTATTACTTCAGGAGAACTTTTTATCTGACCTTTAACTTGATATCTTATTTGATTCGGCTGAGTCAATTTATTTGGTCTACCTGCTGTTTTATATTCTGGTTTTTCTAGGTACTCAATTTCTTTTATTTGGTGATACTTCCAGGAGTTTGATAGCTTTTCTATTGCTATTTTAGCATCTGGCTGACAAGCAAACTCTTGTCTGGATAGTCTGCTGAGTGCGGCTTTTGCTTTTTCTTCCTGTTTTTTAACTTGTTTTTCTAAGAGTTGGATACTTGATTTTTTTCTTAGTTCACTTTCGACGATTATCCATCTTTGTTTTATGCCTCCATATTCTGATCCTTTGGCAGTTATTTTATAGCCTAATATTTGACTATCTTCCCATTCTTCTTCTTTTATATCTACGATTTTATTTTGTGCTTCTTTGATACTTAATGGTACTCTTTTTATCCATTTCAATTCTTTCATTGCTGCTAAGTTTTCTGCTGTATATAATGCACTATCTGCTACACAGATCCCCTCAAATGTCCATTGTTTCTTAAATTCTTTTAATCTTGCTACAAATACACTTTTATCATCTACGTTTCCTGAATCTACTTTTAAATACAATGGTATATCTCCATCTCCTGTTACTATCATATCTATGATAAATTGTTTCAGGTCTGGCCTTTTATCTCTTGAGTATCCGTGAACTATTTCTATTGCTTTCATCTCTGGCTCTCTTTCTAATTTATTCTCTTCTGTTTCTTGTTTTATTTGCTCTATTCCTTCTATCTCTTTCTTATACTCTCCTTCTACACTCATTCAAGTCCCATCCAAATGGATACTAGGCATTTCTACTTGGAATTTGTTTGCTGCTTTTATGGCTACTGTTGTAAATATTTTCGTTGTTCCTACTTGATAATATTTGTCTAGTTCTCTTCCTAGTTTGTCGTCGTTTAAATGTTCTGGTAATACTCCTTCTCCTATTAAATGTTCTGTTGCTTTTCCTACAAAAAATTCGTTAAATAGGTATAATGGGGCGCTTAAAAACCCTAATCCATTCAATATCATTGCTTTCATTACTTGTCCTGGCGTTAGAGTTTCTTTCGTTTTTATTCCCACTATTTTATTCACTTCTTCTACCAATTCCATCTCGTCTATTATTCCTGCTACTATTCCTAAATGGTCTATATCTAGAATTTGCATGGCTTCTTTTGACTCTTTCATGTTTTTCTCTTTACTCTTATTATTTTAAAAATAAAAAGCCTGAAATGATTGCCAGATAATCATTTCAGGCTCTTTACTCTTACAATTCATAATTATTTAATCTGCTTCAATATCTGCGGAATGTGGGTTTGACGCGAAGGATTAATTAATTAAAAATTATTATTTCTTTCAATTTTTAATCTTTAATTTTTAATTCTTAATTAAAACTGGTCATCAGAGGCATGAGGTCACTCCACCTCTCACATTGCTTAGGAGTACCAAAGTTTGGCACTGTCCAATGTAAACGTTGCTTCAAAAAACGATACCAATGATCAATTGTAAAGCGACGCAAGTAAACAGACCAAACTTCCTCTAAGGGTGGCATTTCTTCTCCTACCCAAGCCAACCACAAAGGTTTGGATACTCTCATATTACCTTGTGCGTCCAGTCGTTTCTCCGTTGGTATCTGTTTAATATATAGCTGCATCAATTTCTGTCGTTTTGGTCTGCTATCTTCTAGCGCCTCATAGATGCTTGGCCACTTGCGTCTAAATACTGGCGATAAGGACAACTCTGCTAGGCAATAAACATTTCGTGTCAGCAATATAGCATCTGTTAATTCAAAGGTAGCGTCTTTCGCTCTGCCTAAATGTTGGTAGGCTGCTTGACGAAATTCTTCTAATCTGGCACGTTTCATATTGGCAGGTGAGTAATGGTTGTTCGTTTCTCAGCTTCTGCCAAAAGGGGGACTGTATTCAATCAGACTCCCTTTTTTTCTTGAACATGACCGATTTAGTCTAAACTCCAGTTATTTAATTCAGCAACTGAAACGCCCAAGTATTCTTATGTGCTTGGTTTGATTTAAATTGTCGCGTGTCAGGGCTGCGCCCTGCCCGCTATTTGTGCCACTTGCGTAAGTCCTGTCAGCCTAACAACTGCTGCAACTAATTCTTCTGCGTCAAAAGGCTTGGGTAAATGTATCTGAAAGCCGGCTTGTAATGCTTGTTGCCGATCATAGTTTCTCGCAAAAGCAGTCAAAGCGATCGCGGGAATTTCTCCACCTTGTTCTGGTGTCCAAGTTCTGACTTCACGAATGAGCATATAGCCATCCATTCCGGGCATACTAATGTCGCTAATTAACACATCTGGCTTTGTCTGTTTCAAGGTTTGTAATGCTTCCAAGGCTGAAGATGCCGCAATCACCTCAGCCCCCTCTTGCTGTAAGACAAAAACAATGAAATCTCGTGAATCAACATCATCATCAACAACTAAAATCTGCACAGTAGCTAGAGGTAAAGATTGAGGAGTTAATGATAAGTAATGATTTTGCTTAGCTGCTCTACTTAAGCTCTCATTTCCCAGAATCGGTAACTGGATAGTAAATTTTGACCCCTGATTCTCGCCAGTACTTTCTGCTTTAACTGTACCACCATGCATTTCGATGATCTTACGCACAATTGCTAACCCCAATCCTAATCCGCCAAATGTTCTAGTGGAGCTACTATCTGCTTGCCGGAAGTAATCAAAAGCATAGGGTAAAAAATCTGCGCTCATCCCCTTACCTGTATCACTAATTACGATTTGCGCGTAATTATCAACTTGCTCTAACCGCACTTCTACTTTTCCGCCATTAGGTGTAAATTTGACAGCATTGGAAAGGAGATTCCAAACTACTTGCTGCAAGCGGACAGAATCGCCCATAACTTGTCCTAAATTCGGTGCAGATATTGTACTTACTTGAATCGATTTACTTTCTGCTGCTAAACGTATCGTCTCTAATGCCAGCAACACTATAGATTCTAAGTTTAAATTAGTAATATTAAATACTAATTTGCCCTGTAAAATTTTAGAGATATCTAGCAAATCCTCAATTAGTTGGACTTGTAATTTGGCATTACGCTCAATTGTTGCTAGGGCTTGAGATATTTTTGCTTGCTCAAGCCGACGACTTTGCAATAACTTAGACCAGCCCAGAATGGCGTTAAGTGGGGTGCGTAACTCATGGGAGAGAACGGCAAGAAATTCATCTTTAATTCGATTAGCTGATTCTGCTTTTGTTCGTGCTGCTTTTTCTAATTCCAGTAAGTGTGCGCGTTCTTGTAATATTTGCTTTTGTTCATCGATATCAGTACAAGTCCCAAACCACTTAATGATACAACCTTGCTCATCTTTGAGGGGGAAGCCTCGCGCTAGCTGCCAACGATAGGAACCATCACCAGCCCATTTAAACCGATATTCATTTTCATAGAAAGTGCCACTTTTTACAGCATTTGACCACACCTCCTCAGCTTTTGCTACATCATCGGGATGCAATGCTGCCACCCAACCGTAACCCAAAGACTGCTCTAATGTTAGACCCGTATAATCGCACCAATTTTGATTAAAATAATCAGATTGACCATCAGCATCACTTGTCCATACAAGTTGAGGAATTACATTAGCCAAGTAACGGTAACGCTGTTCACTTTGTCGGAGAACTTCTACAACACGCTCGCGTTCAGCGATTTCTTGTTGTAATTGTTCGTTAGTCTGGGTAATTTCATTGGTACGAATAGTAACCAATTCCTCCAGATGATTCTGGTATTTTCTCAGTTCTGCCTCTACCCGTAACCGTTCGGTTATTTGTATTTGCAGTTCTTGATTTGTTTGTTCTAGTTGAGCAGGACTGGGAAGTGCAAGTGCTTGTGGTACTAATGGCACAAGTTCTATTGCTGTAATTACAGATATTATTGCAGTTATCGCTTTAACTAACCCCGACAGCCAATAGGTGGGATGCCAAAGTGTCCAAATATCCATGATATGAGTAGTGCCGCAAGCGACAATAAATGTGCTAAACAATAAGAAAATCCAATCAAAAGGTAGATCTTGCCGCTTGCGGACAAAATAAAATAATGTTGCTGGAATAGAGTAGTATGCTAGGGCAATGAGTGCGTCAGATATTAAATGTAACCAAACTAAATCTGTCTGCCATAAATAGCAGTGTCCATGCGGGATAAATGAACCTGAGCTAAATAAATTAATCCATAATTCTGACATAGGTTTTAAGATAGGCATTCCAAATTTTTGATCGCACGGAAACGAAGCTAATTAGCAAATAAGATTACATGTTTATAGCGCTTCTCGTTTTAGTGAGGTACATCTCGTTGAGATCAGGGGCTAGGGACTAGTACCGCTACCTTGGAGTCAAATATTTACGCCGTGCTGTATTAGAGTGTACCTCATGTTCTCTATCGTTTGTTACTTGCTAAAGTTGACCCAGTCAGAGAAATTTATTTCTTTGAGCAGCCGGTTACTATTGCTGTCTAAAGAGTGGGACGATCGCTATAATATGACAGATTACGAAGTAGCAAGTTAATATACTGCTCTACGATGCCAAAAAATTAGACAGCAAAAAGCGATCGCTGATTCCCAATCACAGTTTATCGGTTCAGGCGATCGCCCCAATAACTATATAATTTGTAACTATTTACTTTTCAGTTCAATTAATTATTCTCGTTGTACAAAAGTTACACCTGGAACCACGCTGTCAAAGCCACCGCCAAAGCATCAGCAGCATCATCGGGCTTGGGAATTTCTGCTAAATTTAACTCCCGTGCAACTGCATCTTGAACTTCTGACTTATCTGCATTGCCGTAGCCTGTTAAAGCTTGTTTGATTTGGGCAGGAGTAAATTCTACATAAGGTAAATTGTGCTGCGCTAAAGCCAACATAACTACACCTCGTGCTTGTGCCACGAGGATTGTACTTGACATACGATAGAAGAACAATTTCTCGATCGCAACCAAATCTGGTTGTAGTCCTTGAATCAGGGTGTGCAAATCGTCAAACACCGTACATAGGCGCTGTCCCATTTCTGTATCTGCCGATGTCCGAATTACCCCAAAATCCAGCATATTTGCTGTGGTGTCTTGTCCTTTAGTGGGAGCTTGTGTACAGGTAATTGCTCCAAATCCTAAAATTGCTAGTCCTGGATCTAATCCTAAAATTCGTTTTTCCATTAAATTCACTTTTACCAAGCCAGGCTACTGTTTTAACGTGAATTCGATGAACCTCTCCCCAACCCCTCTCCGACGCGGAGAGGGGCAGAAATTTTCCTGGTTTTGAACGAAAAAATCAAGGTTTCAAAGCCTCTCCCACCGTGGGGGAGAGGAATGGAAGCGGGGTTTTTTAGAGCCGTCGAACTCACGTTGTTTTATGGGGAACACTGGCAACTTTAACGACTCACTCTTAATCTAGTACAGCACGGCAAAAATAAAGCTACTATTCTAAACAGTTAAAAATCCCAAGTTAGTAAGTCTTTTGACTTTTGACTTTTGACTTCCAAGGCAGCAGTACCACTTGGTGTTAAAACCAGGTAGTGTACATTTTCTGTTAATCATTAGGTTGTCCCACTGCTCCCAATTTAGGTATGTCAATCGGTTTTCTCAGACAAGCCCTCAACACTCTGCAAAAACAGTCACGTAGTCGAACTTCCCATCGGGTCAACCAGTGGTTCAAGTGGTTATCCCCTGGACTATCTGTCAAACGTTGGTTGTTGATTAGTGTTGGAGGTGTACTGCTGGCTAGTTTGGGGTTAGCTATTTGGATTAAGCTAACCCCGATTTTTTGGATGATTGAGTTGGTTAGGGGTTTTCTAGGAGTGATCACCAACCTCTTACCCAACTATATCAGCGGGCCTTTGGTGCTGCTTGGCGGCTTGCTGTTGCTGCTTTGGGGGCAAACTCGCACCGTCAGTTCAATTACTAAGGTGTTAAGACCAGAAGGTGAAGAAGAACTTATTGATGTTTTGTTAGCCTATCGGCGATTGTACCGAGGGCCAAAAATCGTCGTGATTGGTGGTGGTACAGGACTTTCTACCTTGCTGAGGGGACTAAAAACCTACAGTGCTAATATTACTGCAATTGTGACTGTAGCTGATGATGGTGGGTCTTCTGGAAGGTTACGCCAAGAATTTGGAGTTTTACCACCAGGGGATATTCGTAATTGTTTGGCAGCCTTAGCAGATGAAGAAAAGTTATTAACAGAATTATTTCAATATCGCTTTCGGGCTGGCGATGGGTTGACAGGTCACAGTTTTGGTAATTTGTTTTTAACGGCAATGAGTGATATCACTGGCGATTTAGAACGAGCAGTTGCAGCCAGTTCCAAAGTGCTAGCCGTGCGAGGACAAGTTTTGCCAGCAACTCTTAGTGATGTTCGCCTCTGGGCAGAGTTAGCTGATGGTCGCCGGATTGAGGGCGAGTCCAGTATTCCCAAAGCTGGGGGTAAAGTTGTAAAAATTGGCTGCATTCCTGCTAATCCCCCAGCAGTACCAGCAGCTATTAAGGCAATTAAAGAAGCTGATTACATTATTATTGGCCCAGGTAGTCTTTATACGAGTTTAATTCCTAATTTACTTGTACCAGAAATTGCCGATGCGATCGCTGCGACACAAGCCCCACGTATCTATGTCTGCAATATCATGACCCAACCAGGAGAAACTCAAGGATATACGGTTGCTGACCATATTAGAGCAATTGATACTGCTTGCGGACACAGACAGCTTTTTGATGCTGTACTAGTACACAAAAAATCTCCCTCTGAGCAATCACTCATCCGCTACGCCCAACAAAATTCCCACCCCGTCTTCCTAGATAGAGAAGCTGTATCTCAACTAGGGCGGCGGATTGTCCCAGCGAATATATTGTATGAAGATGAAACAGGTTGTGTGCGTCACAATCCTCAAAAACTAGCGCGAGTTTTGTTACGTTGGTACAGTGGGACTCATCACAAAACTCGCGATGGAAGATGAAAATATTTCTTGCAGATGCAGAGGCGACGCTACGTTTAGGAATTGCTCTTGGTCAGACTCTTAGTGTCGGCAGTGTCATCTTACTAGAGGGGGATTTAGGTACTGGCAAAACTACACTAGTACAAGGTATTGCAAAAGGTTTAGGCATTAGCGAACCAATTGTTAGCCCTACTTTTACTCTCATTAATGAGTATACGGAAGGACGCTTACCGCTTTACCATTTAGATTTATATCGCTTAGAATCACAAGAGGTTTTAGCCTTGAATCTAGAAACTTACTGGGAAGGTTTTGAGGTAATGCCAGGTATTGTAGCGATTGAGTGGGCTGAACGAATGCCCTACAAGCCTCATGTTTATCTCAACGTACATTTGACTTATGGGGATGAGGGCGATCGTCAAGCCGAAATTATACCTTTTAATTGTGTCATCAGTGAATTCATTGCTACCATCTGAGTATTTTTTCTGAAGTTGGGAAAAAATACTGTCTGATATTTACACTTGCATCTGATGATTATGAATGCTCGAATTTGGATGCAATGGGTAATTGAATTTATGAAGGTGAATAGACAAATCGTCCCACACCGCATCATTAACTGACTAATACTATCAGTGTCATACCCAAGAGATCCTAAGTTTATTACAGCACTACAAAATTTTCACCGATAGTCGAGGGAGAATTTCACACTCGTTCTATCTACCGCTACCACGCTCATCCACAAAATTCACTAACATTGTTGTCCTCATTATTCAAAAATCAATGAAATACTCTTCAATAGAAGATCTGGTCACGATTGGCATCTACTAGCTTGCTGACTGAGGTTAGCTATGATGGGTGAAAACTTGACTCAAAGCGTCTCAACAGAACAATGCTCTTGCAGGTTATATCTCTTATCCAGAAAACCACCAAATTCTTAGAACACCTGCACTCAAGAAAAATAAAATTCAACTGAGAGTTGACATAAACTTGTCCTCTGGTGGATCATCTTGACTGCTAAGGCTCATAAATGAATTTCAGTTACCTAGCAAATACTGGTAATTTTTTTTCGTCTACTTGCACTATGGTTGTGCCTATTAACTCATTGTTTTGATGTCTCGGTAAATCAGTTCTCGATTCTATTTGAGCAGATGCTTGTTTTTCGATTGCTGAACCGTTTGACCTAGTAAACATAAGCTCTCTAGCAACATCACTTCCGGTAACAGAAAGTAATCAAAAGTGTAAAAAACCCGTTTTAAGAGCCTAATAATTAAGTGCATATAAAGTTTTTATATGTATAAAACTGAGTTTTCATAGAAAGTTGCCCGTTTACTTAACCCTACTAATTCTCTACAGTTTTTAGAGGAAAAATCCGGATAGTTAAGCACCAAAAGCTAACTGAAAAAAGTTAAATAGTTACCTATTTTCGTGTTTGTCGTCTAACTTATGGTCGTACTTAGTATTCCCATCTCAACTTGCGGATCTACACACAAAAATGCATGAATCATAAATTCATGAGATAAATTAATTTAGTTTTTTAAAATTACAAGATATTCTTATATTTTTTATGTAGCTATTAAGTAAGTAAAATATAGTATTTCTACGAGGTAACTTGCGTACTAGTATTCTGCCAATGATACTATTGTCACAAGTGCGTAAATACTTATACTTATAAATAGCAGTAACGCACTCAGAATCAAAAATCACAAAGCCTTAGATAAGACAGCAGCCCCATCTCCAGTGTGAAAAACTGAATCATGGGACTGCTATTGTCAAATCTAAAACTTCTACTTCTGTAATTACTTTAATTCATACCGAAATAGCTCATCTAGCACTAGGATAAAGTGGCGACCGATCTATTTCTCCAACATGATTGAGAGGCCAAAAACGCACTATAGCGCGACCTATAATGTTCTCACGAGGAACAACACCCCAGCAGCGACTATCATAACTGCTGTTACGGTTATCACCTAGCACTAAGTATGAATTAGGGGGTATGGTCTCTGGCTTTGCTAAGTATGGGGGCTGCTGCCCTGATGTGCAAACATCAATTGCTGTGCTTTGCTGCGAACTCAAGTATTTGTCTTCTTGAAGGGGTTTTTTATTGATATATACTTTGCCATTCCTGAGTTCTACTGTCTCTCCAGGTAAGGCAATTATACGCTTAATAAAGGCATCTTGGTATTGCTCTTTTTGTAGCTCCTCCGTAGGTGAAAAAACTACAATATCTCCCCTTTGCGGCTCTGAAAACTTATACTTCAACTTATCAACAATAATTTTGTCTGCTTCCCACTGATTTGGGGTTCCGTGCAGCGTTGGTTCCATAGAACCAGAAGGAATCCAGCGAGCTTCAGCAACAAAAGTACGAATGCCTAGGGCTAGAACGATACTTAATACAACTGTTCTACCTAGCTCTGCGATCCAGGAATTATCAGGTTGTTGACTAGAGTTGTTATCAGACACTTGGTTTTGCATTAAATTACTGAAGTAAGGGAAAGCGGGGGTAATTCACTCACCTAAAGAAACTTTATATCTTGATCTTAGCGGCAGATACGTCGGCTTTTTGGTAGCCCGACCATAAGTTAAAAGTAAATTTTTTTTACCATTATGCAAAAAATTATTACCAAGAGTGCAACTAAGTTTAACCTAAAAGCATAGTTTTCTGTAACACGTAGCTCCTTGTCTGAACATTGTTAACTCCATGCCATCTCCAGAAAGTTTACTGATTCGCCACGCTCACATTATTCTACCTAATGGGGAATTGATGTTGGGAGATGTGCTGACGCGCGATCGCCAGATCGTTGAAGTTGCACCAGAAATTTCCACGACAACACCAACCATAGCAATTGACGCGCAAGGGTTAACTTTGTTGCCAGGAGTCATTGATCCGCAGGTGCATTTCCGGGAACCAGGGTTAGAACACAAAGAAGACTTGTTTACAGCCAGTTGTGCCTGTGCCAAAGGTGGAGTTACTTCATTTTTGGAAATGCCTAACACTCGTCCTCTGACGACTACCCAAGCAGCTTTAGATGACAAGCTGCAACGAGCCTCTAACAAGTGTTTGGTTAATTATGGCTTTTTTATTGGGGCAACAACAGAGAATCTGCCAGATTTGCTTTTAGCCAAACCGACACCGGGCATTAAGATTTTTATGGGGTCGATGCATGGTCAGTTATTAGTTGATCAAGATGCTGCCTTAGAGGCAATCTTTGCTCAAGGAAATCGCTTAATTGCTGTTCATGCCGAAGACCAAGCCAGAATTAACCAACGTCGCCAAGAATTTGCCGGGATTCACAATCCAGCAGTTCACTCACAGATTCAAGATAATCAAACTGCGCTCTTGGCAACAAAACTGGCATTAAAACTTTCTCAAAAATATCAGCGCCGTCTGCACATCCTGCACATGTCAACAGCCGAAGAAGCAGAACTGCTGCGTCAAGATAAACCAAGTTGGGTAACAGCAGAGGTAACACCACAGCATTTGTTGCTAAATACCAGTGCTTATGAAAAGATTGGTACATTGGCGCAAATGAATCCACCCTTGCGATCGCCTTACGATAACGAAGTTCTCTGGCAAGCTTTGCGAGATGGTGTAATTGATTTCATTGCCACAGATCATGCACCCCACACATTGGCAGAAAAAGCTCAAGAATATCCCAATAGTCCATCTGGAATGCCTGGGGTGGAAACTTCTCTAGCTTTGATGTTAACTGCTGCTACCCAGGGACGATGTACGGTTGCCCAAGTTGCTAATTGGATGTCAACTTCTGTAGCTAAAGCATACAACATTCCCAACAAAGGGGCGATCGCTCCTGGTTATGATGCTGATTTAGTGCTTGTAGATTTGAATACATCTCGCCCAGTCTTACGTGAGGAACTGTTAACTAAGTGTGGCTGGAGTCCTTTTGAAGGCTGGAACCTCACAGGATGGGCTGTAACAACCATCGTTGGTGGCCAGATTGTTTATGACAAAGGCCAATTAAACACGGAAGTCCGAGGTCAAGCATTAACTTTTTCATAGTATAAAGTAACGATTTTAGACTTACGAAATATATAAGTGTAAAGCATTATTCATGAAAGGTTCATGTAGTGAATCTGACTGGAAACGTCAGCCAACATCTAAGTGTAAAATATATAGCGGTTTCCAACTAAGTGAGGTACAGAAAAAAGAATAAACCGCGTAACAGGAGCGCAAAACTTTTCAAGACAGATGGGCGCAGATAAATTTGTACCTCAGCAGACTAGGAAACGCTATATCAACTAGGTAGAAACCGCCAGAAATACGGATATTACCCAGGGAAGCATCCTGTGGCATTTGTCGCCAATGTTCCCTAATTGGGCAATATACTTTATCAGCAGTAAGTTGTAGCAAAAAAATTACTCCAGCATATTCTGCCGATAAGGGTCAAATTTTCTGATTTTTCAGAGATTTAGCGAACAACTCTCGGCTTCAGAAAATCATGGAATTGACTAGAACAGACGCAGAATGAATTACCAGCGGTTAGACCCTGATAAAAAAGATATTTTGATTATTGATGATATGGCAGACAACCTGCGAGTGTTGTCTTCGCTTCTTACCAAGTCAGGGTATAACGTTCGCAAGGCTTTGAACTGGCAAATGGCATTGACTGCTTGTCAAACAGTATTACCGGATCTAATTTTACTTGACATTATGATGCCGGAGGTGGACGGTTATGAGGTTTGTCAGCGCTTTAAAGCCTGGGATTTGACGGCGGATATTCCGGTGATTTTTATTAGTGCTTTAGATGATGTTTTCGACAAGGTAAAAGCTTTTAGAATAGGAGGCGTAGATTATATTACCAAACCCTTTGAGTTTGAGGAAGTTCTAGTGCGTGTACAAAATCAAATGGCATTGAGGGCTGCACAATTAGAAGTATTAAGTCTCAATGCTGAACTAGAACAAAGGGTAAAAAAGCGTACATGGGAGTTAAAAAAAGCTCTGCAAAATCTCCAAGTAGAAATGACTTCTCGCCAACAATTGCAAAGTAAATTGCTACATATAGCGTTGCATGATTCCCTAACTGGTTTACCAAACCGAGTTTTGTTTATGAGGCGACTAGAAAAAGCTCTAAATTTTGCCAAGCAAGAACCCAGTTATCAGTTTGCTGTATTATTCTTAGATTGCGATCGCTTTAAAGTTGTCAATGATTCTCTAGGACATCTCGTGGGAGACGAATTACTCATGGCGATCACCCACCGCCTGCAAGCGTGTCTAGTACCATTTGACACTTTAGCAAGATTGGGTGGTGATGAATTTGGCATTCTCCTAGAGAATCTGACAGATATAAATTCAGTAATCCAAGTTGCTAAAAATATTTTGCAACAACTATCACTCACTTTTAAATTGTCTAGATATGAAGTATTTATGAGTGCCAGTATTGGCATTAATTGGGGTAATCAAGACTACGAGAAATCAGAGTATTTACTACGCGATGCTGACACAGCAATGTATCGTGCTAAGGCTTTAGGCAGAGCTAGATATCATATTTTTGACCCAGCAATGTATCAGGAAGCAATCCAACTTTTAGAGATGGAAAATGACCTGCATAGAGCTGTCGAACGTCAAGAATTTCTCATTTACTATCAGCCAATTATTTCTCTGACTACAGGTATGATTGCTGGATTTGAAGCACTTGTGCGCTGGCAACATCCGATTCGTGGTCTCATTTATCCCGTAGATTTTATTCCTGTGGCAGAAGAAACAGGTTTAATTAATGATCTCAATATTTGGGTATTACGGTCAGCTTGCCAACAACTGCACATCTGGCAAAATCACCCAGCAACACCAGAAAATATCACGATTAGCATTAATTTAAGTGTGCGGTTGTTTTCACAGCCTAATTTTATATCACAAATTGACCAAATTATTTATGAAACTAACATAAAATCTGGGAGTTTACAATTGGAGATTACAGAAAGTGTAATTATGGAAAATACCGAGGCAGTAAAAACAATCCTTCAGCAAATTAAAGAGCGAGAAATTAAGTTGGTTATAGATGATTTTGGTACAGGATACTCATCTTTAAGCTATCTGCACAGCTTTCCTTTAAATGCACTCAAAATTGATAAATCATTCGTCCAACGTATGCAGGATAATCAAGAAGCTATGGGGCTAGTACCAGCCATGATTGGTATTGCTAAATCAATGGGGATGGCTGCGATCGCAGAAGGAGTTGAAACCAAAGAACAATTAGAACAGTTGAAAAGTTTAAACTGTGACTTTGCTCAAGGTTATCTGTTTTCTCAACCCCTAGAACAACAACTAGTTCTCGACCTGCTTGCCTCGAAACCTCAGTGGTAAAGTAAAGCAGGTTGATCAATATTCATTTTTTCATAATGGTTATAAAATATTTTTCATCAACATTCAATATCCTCAATAATTCTAATAAATTTAGATTCAGATGCATTTAAATCCTACTCATAACTCCAAAGGAAATATATTAGTAGTTGACGATACACCAGATAACTTACGATTGCTGTCAGCTATGTTGACAGCCCAAGGTTTTGAAGTTCGTAAAGCCTTAAATGGAAAAATAGCTTTGACTGCTTGCCAAATAGTTTTACCAGATTTAATTTTACTAGATATCAATATGCCAGGTATGGATGGCTATCAAGTTTGTCAACAACTAAAAGCCGATGCTCAAACTTGTGAAGTCCCAGTGATTTTTATTAGCGCTCTAGATGACGTTTTAGATAAAGTCAAAGCCTTTGACGTTGGTGGTGTGGACTATATCACGAAACCTTTTCATGTAGCAGAAGTTGTCTCACGTATTGAAACTCAAATTAATTTACGTTTACTGCAAATTAACCTCCAAGAAAAAAACTTTTTATTGCAAGAAGCTCTTGATAATTTGAAAAATGTCCAAGTTCAACAGATTCAAAATGAAAAAATGGTAGCGCTAGGACAGTTAGTCGCAGGTATTGCCCATGAAGTTAATAACCCAATTAGTTTTATCTATGGCAATCTGCAATATGCCAGTCAATATGTGCAAGATATAGTTAATATTATTGAAACTTATCAACAAGAGTATCCACAACCAAATCTGAAAATTCAAACAATAGTTAATGATATAGATTTGAATTTTGTCATTAATGATTTGCAAGATTTAATGGGTGCGATGTATAGAGGAGCAGATCGCATTCGAGAAATTGTACTAGCACTGCAAAACTTCTCTAGACATGATGAAGCCCACATGAAAGCAGTGAATATTCATGAAGGTATTGAAAGCACTTTGGTCATGCTACAGCATCGACTCAAGAAAACAGTAAATCGTCCAACCATTGTCGTCATCAAAGAATATGGTAATTTGCCCCTAGTCACCTGTTATGCAAGTGAATTAAATCAAGTATTTATGCATTTATTGAATAATGCAATTGATTCTTTAGAAAAGTCTGTAGTCAAAAATCATGAATTATTAACTATAGATTATGGACTTTTGACTAAACCGCAGATTCGGATTCGCACAGAGGTGATAGATTTTCAGACTGTGAAGATAGCGATCGCTGATAATGGTGTTGGTGTAGATGAATCTTTAAAATCTTGTCTATTTGACCCCTTCTTTACCACAAAACCAGTAGGACAAGGCAGTGGACTGGGATTGTCGATTAGTCACCAGATTGTAGTGCAGAAACATCAAGGGCAGATTACCTATTCCTCATCTCCAGGGCAAGGTGCAGAGTTTGCGATCGCCATTCCCATCAAACCATCTGCTTAAATCAGGATTTTTTATCTAGTAGAGACTATTATTTTCAGTCACATAAAAGCATAATAGAAATGTGACTGATCTGTTTTCCCCTTTACAATCTCTAAAAGAAGGTCACTGGTTCAAGCTGATCTGCGGAGCCAGCTACCAACATTTACCTACAGTCAGAAGTTTAACATTAGCCTATACTTTGGCGGGCGCTGACTGTATAGATGTCGCAGCTGATCCAGCCGTAATGGCAGCAGCCCAAGAAGCGTTACAAGTGGCCAAGCATCTGGTTAGGGATGCCCAAAAGCGAGGTTTTCACTGCCAAGAAAACCGTCCCTTTTTGATGGTCAGCTTGAACGATGGAGAAGACCCCCATTTTCGCAAAGCGGAGTTTAATTCTACTGAGTGCCTCACAGACTGCCCTAGACCCTGTGAACAAACTTGTCCCGCACAAGCAATTGTTTTTAACCGTATAAAAGATAACTTTTCGGGAGTTGAACACCAAAAATGCTACGGCTGCGGCCGTTGTATACCAGTTTGCCCAAATGATATAATTTATACAAATTCATACATGTCAACGCCGGAGGCGATCGCGCCATTGGTAATGTCAACAGCAGTAGATGCCGTAGAAATCCATACAAAAGTAGGACGTTTGGCAGAATTTCAGCGATTGTGGCAAATAATTTCACCGTGGGTCTGTCAATTGAAAGTATTAGCCATCAGTTGCCCCGATGGCGAGGGCATAACTGACTACCTCCAGGCGATTTATGACTTAGTTACTCCCTTGCGTAGTGTCTTAATTTGGCAAACCGATGGTCGCCCGATGAGTGGTGACATTGGAAATGGCACTACTTTAGCAACGGTGAAATTAGGACAAAAAGTTTTGACAGCTAAGTTACCGGGATATGTGCAGTTAGCAGGTGGCACTAATAGCTACACCGTTGCTAAGTTAAAGGCAATGGGACTGCTAAAGAGAGCAGGGGAAGCAGGGGAAGCAGCAACCTCCTCATCCCCCTCATCCTCCCCTACCTCTATCGCTGGAGTCGCTTATGGTAGCTACGCTCGTGTACTGCTGTCACCAATTCTCGAACAGTTAGAGAATCAGGAGGTAAGTAATACTAGTATTAAGGCGACTATCCGCCTAGAAGAAAACGATATACTACTCTGGCAAGCTGTAGGACTTGCCCATTCTCTTGTTTCC
This sequence comes from Halotia wernerae UHCC 0503, assembly GCA_034931985.1. GTDB lineage: Bacteria > Cyanobacteriota > Cyanobacteriia > Cyanobacteriales > Nostocaceae > Halotia > Halotia wernerae. Next base: position 1,994 of record JAYGHB010000113.1, on the reverse strand, counting down.
CAGCTCAAGTCATAGCAAGCAAGAGCGCTAATCGCTCGTTCCGGATACTTTCTTCCACAGGGGAACCCCCCCCACAGAAATTTCCTCGTTATCTCTAAAAACGTCACAATAGAAAGCATGACGATAACAGAAGATCTCCAAAAGTTATTAGATATTTTGCCCCAAGACCTGCGACAAGCACTAGAGAATCATCCCAAACGAGATAGTTTAATTGAAGTAGTTTTGGATTTGGGACGTCGCCCAGAAGCTCGTTTTCCCAATCAAGCCGAGTATCTGAGCGAAATACCCGTTACTCAAGAACAAATTGATGATTGCATTGTGCGAGTCGGAATCTTTGGCGGAGATAATCGGGCAGGAATTGAGCAAACTTTGCATCGCATCAGTGCTATCCGCAATCGCACTGGCAAGATTATTGGCTTGACCTGTCGCGTAGGTCGGGCAGTATTCGGAACCATTGGCATGATCCGCGATTTGGTAGAAACGGGTAAATCAATTCTGATGCTGGGTCGTCCAGGGGTGGGCAAAACTACCGCCTTAAGAGAAATTGCCCGTGTTTTAGCAGATGAATTACATAAGCGTGTAGTAATTATTGACACCTCCAACGAAATCGCTGGCGATGGTGATGTTGCTCACCCCGCCATTGGTCGCGCTAGGCGGATGCAAGTGGCTCATCCGGAACTTCAGCATCAGGTGATGATTGAAGCAGTAGAAAACCACATGCCAGAAGTCATCGTTATTGATGAAATTGGCACGGAATTGGAAGCTTTAGCGGCTCGTACAATTGCCGAACGAGGTGTGCAACTGGTAGGTACTGCCCACGGAAACCAAATTGAAAACCTCATTAAAAACCCCACTCTTGCTGATTTAGTTGGGGGTATCCAGGCGGTGACTCTGGGAGATGACGAAGCCAGACGCAGGGGCAGTCAAAAGACTGTTTTAGAACGCAAAGCTCCTCCTACCTTTGAAATTGCTGTGGAAATGTTAGAACGGCAGCGCTGGGTTGTACACGAAAGCGTTGCTGATACAGTAGATAATCTGCTGCGGGGGCGGCAACCTACCCCACAATCCAGAAGCGTTGACGATCAAGGCAAAGTGGCCGTTACGCGGCAGTTAGCTGTTGTCAACGGTCGTGGTGGACATACAGCCACAACAGAGGAATCTTTCTTACCTGCGCGACAATCTAACGGTTGGCGTTCATCTGGACAAATGGTAGCAATGCCGCCATTGTCTTTAGAGCGCGAACGGGTGAGTGGGCGGAGTGAATTTGACCGCTTGCTGGATGAATCTTTCAATTACCCGGAGAGCATTGATTTTAGTGACACCAAACATTCAGGGCCAAATGGTGAAGATTTACCACTGCACATTTACCCTTATGGTGTTAGCCGCCATCAACTAGAACAAGTGATTAACGTGCTAACTTTACCAGTGGTATTGACTAAAGATATTGATAGTGCTGATGCAATTTTGGCATTGCGATCGCACGTCAAAAATCATGCCAAACTCAGGCAAATGGCCAAAGCCCGTCATGTACCAATCCACATGATTAAGTCCACTACAATTGGGCAAATTACCCGTGGTTTGCGACGGTTACTGAATATCGATGACCCAGAAATCGCCGATGACCAAGAACTACAACTGTTTCTACATAGCGGTAGTGATGACGAAATTGATGCCCTAGAAGAAGCCAGACTTGCCGTCGAGCAGATTGTGATTCCTAAAGGCCAGCCAGTTGAGTTATTGCCTCGTTCCTCGCAAGTCCGCAAAATGCAACATGAGTTGGTAGAACACTATCGCCTCAAGTCGCACAGTTTTGGGGAAGAACCAAATCGACGTTTACGGATTTATCCGGCATAATCTAATCTCTGGACTTAAAACTGCAAGGTCGCGGCCGCTATGCGATCGCGACTTATTCAGTGTCAGTATAAAAATGAGTAGTTGCGTCAGAAACCCCACGCCTTTAGGCGTGGGCTTGAAAAAGCCCTAATCTGACCAGA
>JAYGHB010000112.1:0-60179 GCA_034931985.1 Halotia wernerae UHCC 0503 | reverse complement strand
TGGGTTGAGGGACGAAACCCAACACAAAAAATCGTTGGTTTTGTTGGGTTTCACTACATTTTTTTATACTCCATTCCCTGAAGGGGTGACAAAGGGGCTGAAGCCGAAGAACCCGTATTCAATTTTTGTAGTGTGTCTTAATTACGAATTAATATGAACTACCTTCGTCAGTTTGAACCGTTTATTGCATTACCCCACCTGATAAAATGGTTGCCCATTTCGTTTATCGTTGGTATTTTTGCCGGAACTGCTTCTGCGGCTCTTTTGGTATCGCTGGAATGGGCAACTGATTGGCGGGAATCGCATCGATGGATCATTGCCTTACTGCCGCTTGGTGGCTTCTTAAGCGGTTGGATTTATCATCGGTTTGGTCAAACTGTAGAAGCGGGAAATAACCTTTTACTTGAAGAAATCCATAACCCCAAAGAAATTATTCCTTTCCGCATGGCTCCTCTTGTTTTATTAGGAACAGACCTCACTCATTTATTTGGTGGTTCAGCTGGTCGCGAGGGTACAGCTCTACAAATGGGTGCTTCTTTAGCAGATCAGTTAACTAAAATATTACGCTTTCAAGGAGCAAGTCGGCGAATTTTACTAACGACAGGTATCAGCGCCGGATTTGCTTCAGTTTTCGGTACTCCCTTAGCAGGAACTGTCTTTGGTTTAGAAGTTTTAGCAATTGGCAGAATTCACTACGATGCCCTTTTTCCTTCTTTAATTGCAGCGATAATTGGAAATCAAGTGACCTTGCGATTAGGCTTGCATCACACAGTATACCGACACGCTCCGTCTATACCAACGCTCACAACTTGGGGGCTGATTTCTGCAATTATTGCAGGTGCAATCTTTGGGATAGTAGCGAGATTCTTTGCTCAAGTAACTCATAAAATCAGTCACTTCTTTAAAGCCAAGATATCTTATCCTCCAATACGTCCTTTGATAGGCGGTGCGCTGGTAGCTGCAATTGTTGGGTTAAGTGGCACAACTAAGTATATTGGGCTTGGTATCCCAACTATCGTTGATTCTTTCTATACTCAGCTACCTCCTTGGGATTTTGCTGCAAAACTTGGTCTTACTGCTCTCACTTTAGGAGCAGGTTTTAAAGGAGGGGAAGTGACCCCTCTGTTTTTTATTGGTGCAACCTTAGGCAATGCTTTGTCCTCGATTTTGACATTACCTGCACCACTATTAGCAGCAATGGGATTTGTGGGTGTGTTTGCAGGTGCAGCGAATACGCCCTTGGCATCAACCTTAATGGGAATTGAACTCTTTGGGCTACAATCGGGGGTATTTATTGGTATTGCTTGTGTAGTGAGTTACTTATTTTCGGGACATTCCGGCATTTATATCGCCCAGCGGATTAGTTTGAATAAGTATTCTTCTGTGCATCTGGAAGATGGAGCGACTTTAGCTAATTATGGGCGGGAAACAGTTGAACCAAAAATAGAGTTACCTGACGATATCAAAGAGAGAGGGAACAATTCTCATGAGTAAGCTAGCTACTTAACTTTTAGTTTTAGCTGTAGTAAATCATATACATACCGCCGAAATACAGGATAATTAGAGTGAGTCCATCCCAAGTTATGTACATCCTGGAACGGCTGACAGCATGATAGATTAATCCAGCGATCGCTACTGAAGTCATGATCATCGCTATAACAGCAGTAAAAATGTGTACTTGGTTGACATGCAACCAAAGATTATCCTGAAAATATACCAAATCATATATCCCCAGGATTGCCAAATTATAGAGATTTGAACCAAAAATATTAGATACTGCCATATCTACAGCATTGAGTCTGATTGCTGCTAGAGAAACCACTACTTCTGGTAGTGAGCTGGCCGCAGCTAGCAGAAGTGCGCCAACAAAACTCTGTCCCAATCCAGTCACTGTTGCAACTTGTTTACCTAAAGAAGCCAGCCACACACCTAAAACTACAGTTGCCACTGAAAGTAAGATAAATATTAGATAAGCCTGTTTACGTCTAACATGTTGGTATTGGAAAATCTCAGCTTCTTCTTCTAAAACTTCAGCACGTCGTCTAGTTTCAAACTGGGCAATTGTCTGGGCGCTCGCCAGATAAAATAAAAATAGTACCAAACTCGGCAGACCAAACCATCCCACAGTCAGATAAGTACCTGTACGAGCTAAGATAATTCCAGCAGCCGTTACGCCCAACATCGCACAGCCTAGACTAGCCGCCAATCCATGACTAATCTGCGCTCGCTTGAGTAATGGTTCAGGGCCACTGAGAATATCAAGCAACGCTAAGATGAGCAGATTGAAAAGACAGCTGCCCAAAATGCCGCCTACTGCTAAATCTGGAGCGTTAAATACAACAATTGCACTCACCCCTGTAGCCAATTCTGGTAAAGATGTGACACCTGCGAGTAGCAGTGTACCAATCCAGGTACGCCCCAATCCCGTTTTCTCTGCCAAAATATCAGCACTCTTTGACAGCCATGTTCCTACAGTAATCACCAAGATGAAACACACAATAACCTGAACAAAAAGTAACATGGTTAATTAAAAGAGATTAGCTTAGAGATTGGGCATTATGATCGTGATTCACACTCGCGTTTAGTTACATAATGGCGGTAACGAAACATCGCTTCTAATTGCGTTTGTATTAGCCAACCACTGATAAATTCAACTGTTCCTCCCCCTGGCATAGAGTAGGTAATAGCATCAGTCAGTCTAGTTTTACCGCCTTCTAGTGCAAATTGATGTCGATGTACCCAAGATTCAAAAGGGCCAGATATCTGTTCGTCGGTAAACAGGTGATATTTTTCATATTCAGTGTGACGCGCTAACCAAGTTAAAGGTAATAGTCCTACAAATAGGCGAAATTCTGTGATAGCGCCGACATCAAGTCCTCCTTCACGGCGGACTACTTGCATTGGTTGCCAAGGTGGAGTTAATAGTTGCAAAATATCTGGTCTTTCGTGAAAATTCCAAACTACTTCTAGTGGCGCATCAATCACGGAGGAATGGGTAAAGTGCAGCATGGGGAGAAAAACCTCAAATTCACTCTTCGTATTCGGTATCAATCTCGATATCTAGGGTGTCTTCATCAACCCGCACATACAAAATATTGGGGTTACAGCAAACTTGACAATCTTCTACATAAGATTGTTGTAACCCAGCACTCAAATCAATAAAGGTTAAGTTCGGTTCGCCACAATAGGCACAGTAATACTCAGCTGTTGTTTGCATCAAGTTTTCAGCTACGAATTCAATGGTTGTAGTTCTTTTGGGGATGAATTGAAATAGCTAGTAGCCTCAGCCAAATGCTTTAGTAGTGTAGTCTGTGGTAGAGGCCCTTGCAAGTGACTCCAGGGTAATACTTGCTCTGTTGACCAATTGGCATAGACATAAAAATCTAAGTCGGGGATTTGTCCTTTGAGTTGCTTGAAAGCACGTTTATAGCTACCCAAGGAATCGCCAAAGTTGCGGGTAAGTTCGAGAAGATGGGAAAGTCGGCGATCGCCCCTCGATAATAAACCCTGTATAATTGACCAATTATAGCTTTCTGGGCGAAATTCTATCCCCTGTGGTTTTAACTGTTTTTGCAAAAACTGTAACCGCTTTTCGGCTTGACAATTTATCCCCAACCATTGAAATGGTGTATGTGCTTTGGGTACAAAGGTGCTGCATCCGAATGTTAAGCGCAATCCTGGCGCAGCTTTTTTGATACTACGCATCATGTCCACTGTTTGCTCTAAATCTTCTGGTTCTTCACCGGGGATTCCTGCCATACCGTAGAGTTTCAAACTTTTTAAGCCGCCAGCTTTGGCGTTTATTGCCGCTTGGATAATTTCATCGTTATGCAGCTTTTTATTGATGATTTGCCGGATTTTTTCCGAACCACTTTCTACAGCAATGGTAAGCGATCGCGTGTCTCGTTGTGCTAAAGTTTTTGCTAGCTGTACTGTGACTGTATTGGTTCTGACTGAGGCAATGCTCAGACGGACATTATCGTATTTTGGTTGACTAATATAATCTAATAAACTCTCAAACTCTGGATGCTGAGTCACAGAAGCACCTAATAATCCGAGCCGGTTTGTAACTTCTAAACCTTTTTCAATCGCTGGAATTAATGAATTTTCTAAACTTGCTGTTCTAAAAGGTAATGTGAGATAACTTGCTAGACAAAAGCGGCACATTTCCGGACAACTTCTCACCACTTCCACCATATAAATACTTTCCCATGCTGCCTTTTCTGTAACGACAGTTGATGCAGATAAAGTGTTACCGCGATAAGTCTGCTTTTGGACTATTGCCGGAATTTCTGGGTAAATTTGGTTAATTGATTTGACTGCACCATCTATTGCTTGATATTCCACTTCATACAAACTGGGAACATAAATTCCTGGGATTTGTGCTAATGCTTTGAGTTGAGTTTCTCTAGAAGCATTTCTAACTTCTTTATACGCTTCAATGAAATTTCCCAACAAATTTTCGCCATCTCCTAGCAAGATGACATCAAAAAAATCTGCGAATGGTTCTGGGTTAGCAGTGAGAACAGGGCCACCACCAAAAATTATGGGATGATTATGATCACGCAAAGTTGCGCGAATGGGAATTTCTAAAGATTCCAGCAGATTTAAAATATTTACATAATCTAATTCCCAAGAAATAGAAAATCCGATAATTTCTGGCTTTCTGGGGAGTTGTTCGTGAGTATCGGTAAACAGGCGACTCACCTGCACATCATCACGCATTGCCAAAGTTGCCCACACCACCTGATAGCCGAGGCTGGTGATACCCACGCTGTATTCATTAGGAAAAGCAAAAATCAGCGGGATAGCGTTGTTATTGGGGGTTGTGGGGGTAAATAAGAGGCGTTCAGAGTCAAAAACAGATGATGTCACAGGTATTTAATCTAGGCAGGTTTATCTATATTTAATTTTAAGCCATAGAATTATAAAGTTAAAAAATAATGTCATGCTGTTAGCAAGAATAATCGGCAAAGATTTTAAATAAATTCCATAGATTAACCACAAAAAAAGACCACTCATAAATGTAATCAGCATCACGAAAGAAACGTCTTTTGCTGACTTAGTTTGCCAAGTTTTAAACATCTGTGGCAAGAAGGCAATCGTGGTTAGTATAGCAGCAGCTAATCCTAAGAGCGTGATAAAACTCATGCGATGCAACCATATCAATTAACTTGTAGTGTAACGCCAGAGTGATACTTGCATTACATCCAATCGTTCTTAGTTTATCTTGGCTTTTTGATAATATAAACGTATTTTTCATTTGCAATTTTTATAACTTCAGTTAGCTTGCGCTTTTTCAAGAAATTAATATCTTGTTCACCTAACTGATTAAACAACTCAAGTCTTTTGAAAATTTTATATAGGTGACTTTTAGGCGATAAATCTTGATACTCAGTTGTTTTATATTTAGCTTTCAAGTCCGCAAATTCTCGTGTTTGTTCCAATTCTTGAGCAATAGTTATTGTTTCGGTAAGTCCTTGCTGTTCCAGCCATTTAAGTTCTGAGTCACTCAAATTACTTTTTGCATCAATGTTTTGCAATATTAAATATAGCAGACTAGATAATGACACATCTGGGTGATTAGTCGCTTTGTATTTATCTCTTAACTGGGCAAAATGAGCTTTTTTTATTGACTCTTGTTGCTGAAAAAATTCTGCTGCTTCAAATAGATTGTTATTGAGTAACCAGTTATATTCAGAATTGCTTAAATTTTCTGTCACCTCCATTTTTTTCATTATTTGATACAATTTACTATCAGGATATGAGTCTTGATATTGAGTAGCTTTATACTTAAATTTAAGTTGAATAAATCGTTTTACCTCTTGAGCAATTTTATTTGTCTCATTCAAACCGTTTTCTATTAGCCATTTAACCTCTGAATCAGCGAGTAAGTTTCCTGACTCAAGTTTCAAAAGTATGAAATACAAGCGACTAGATTGCCAAGAAATGTTATGTTTTGTAGCTTTGTACTTAGACTTTAATTTGGAAAATTCAAACTCTAGATTACCGAGTTCTTGCGCTCTGTGTTGCTGCTCTTGTTTGATAGCTTTTAAAGTCTCAACAAGCTCATAATCTTTCAACCAATCAAACTCTAATTTAGTTAGTTCAATTCCTAAGTCAACTTTTCGTAAGATCAGATACAGTAGGCTAGAAGGTGATGAATCTTGATATTGAGTTGCTTGGTACTTGGACTTTAAAGCAGCAAAGTGTTTTAACCGATTTTGAGACTCTTCACCCATGTTAATAGTAGATGCGATCGCACTGCTTGATTTGTGTTAGCTGCTACTATAACAACGCTCAACAAAAAATAGGGATAGCACAATCACCACCCCACAATAATGAAATTTGCTTTAACAATTGCGTGTTACCTACAACACCTTACATTGTCCATGATGGCGTAATAAATGGTCGCACAATACTAAAGCTACCATCGCCTCAACCATTGGGACTGCACGGGGTAACACACAAGGATCATGCCTACCTTTGGCAGCTAATAAAGTTTCTTCCCCCTCATTAGTGACTGTTTTTTGCTCTTTTCTAATTGTTGCTGTGGGTTTAAATGCAACTCGTAAAATGATGTTTTCTCCGTTGGAAATTCCCCCTTGAATGCCACCAGAACGGTTAGTTACTGTGCGAATTTCACCGTCTTCATCTATATAAAATTCGTCGTTATGTTCAATTCCAGTTAATAGCGTCCCGGCAAAACCGGAACCAATTTCAAAGCCTTTACTTGCAGGGAGAGACATCACACCTTTAGCGATGTCAGCTTCCAATTTATCAAATACTGGCTCGCCCAAACCTTTTGGTACATTGCGCGCTACACATTCGACTACGCCGCCAATAGAATCACCTTGTCTACCTGTTTGCTCGATTAGTTCAATCATGCGATTCGCGCATTCGGCATCGGGACAGCGAACGATGTTGCTTTCTACTTGTTCTAGGGTAACTGTATTTGGATCAACTGCGCCTTCCAAGTCTTTGATGCGCTTGACATAACCAATGACTTCTACATTCGCAACTTGACGGAGAATTTTTTTTGCGATCGCACCTGCGGCTACTCGTCCTATTGTCTCACGCGCTGATGACCTACCACCACCTTGCCAATTGCGAATGCCATATTTAGCATCATAAGTTGCATCTGCATGGGAAGGTCGATACTTCTGCTCCATCTCGTCGTAATCTTGGGAACGCGTATCTTTGTTTCGCACCAAAATTGCTATAGGTGTCCCTAGGGTTTTGCCTTCAAACACCCCAGACAAAATCTCACAGGAATCTGCTTCTTTACGCGGGGTAGTAATTTTACTTTGCCCAGGCCGTCTTCTGTCTAACTCTAATTGAATTTCTTCAGCAGTAATTTCCAATCGCGGAGGACAACCATCAATTACAACCCCCACACCTCCGCCGTGGGACTCGCCAAAAGTGCTGATGCCAAATAGATGCCCAAAAGTGCTACCCATAATATTGAAGAAAAAGGATGAGGCTTATGTATTGTACCTAGAGTTTTGGCAAAAGTTAATTTGGGAGTCGGTGGTTCAGGCGATGATGTACTGCGAGGTGGTAGAGGTAACGATTTACTGAATGGAGGTAACGGTAGCGATCGCCTAATCGGTGGTTCAGGTAGAGATTACTTCGTTCTTGGTAAAGGAGCAGGTAAGGATACTATTAGCGACTTTAATTTGGGTCAAAGGGATACAATCGTCTTGTATAGCGTGACCTTGTTTAATCAGTTAACTTTCTCTGGTCATGAGATTAAATTAGGCAATCAAACCCTAGGAGTTTTAACTGGATTTGATACCACCACACTAACTCAGAGCAATTTTGTCTTTGTTTAAGCGATAGTTTTTGTAAAGGGAACAGGGAATTGGGCATTGGAGAAAGACTTATTTATCAATTACTCTGCTTTTCTGCTCCCTGTATGGCTAACGCCATAAGCCTCAGCCTGCTTACTCTGTTCCCCTACTTTGTTGATTAGGCGCTGAAGTACTTCGCTACTGGGTGATAGGCAATAATCGCCGTTGTTGATTGTTCTGGATAAAGTTGTTCACTTTCATCCATATATAAGTTAATGCGATCGCTCCCCAATAATTCCAGTTGCTTGTACTGATCTTGAATATTTGGACAAGCCGGATAGCCAAAACTATACCGCGAACCATTATATCGCTGTGCCAAAACATCCCGAATATTATCCGGTTCGTCACCTCCAAAGCCTAACTCCCGGCGAATCCTAGCATGTGTCCACTCAGCTAGCGCTTCCGCTACCTGCACCGCCAGACCGTGGAAATACAAATAATCAGTGTATTGATTATCAGCAAATAGCTTTTGGGCAAACTCCGTGGCGATATCCCCCACAGTCACCGCCTGCATCGGGAAAACATCAATTATCCCCGACTCCCTAGTTGCAAAAAAGTCAGCAATACACAGCCTCTTTGACGACCTTTGCCGAGGAAACTCAAACTTCGCAATTTCCTTGGCGTCCTTGGCGTCTTGGCGGTTCGCATCATAAACATACAACGTATTACCCTCAGACTGACAAGGAAAATACCCATAAACCACCTGCGGATGTAACAAATTCTCCTCAATCACCCGCTGCTTCCAACCTGACAAAATCGGATACACCTTCTCATCCAAAAAAGCCTGATATTCTTCTTTTGATTGCTCCTTTGGCTTGCGAAATTGCCATTGTCCAGCAATCAAAGCTTGCAAATCCAAATACCAGAATACCTCCTCAATGGAAATATCATTAGGCTTTAACAACTGCGTTCCCCAAAAAGGCGGCGTAGGACGTTTGATATCTAAAGCCACAGCTTCAGAACGTCTTGTGTCTATTTCTCTTGGTTCAGCAGGCGCTTTTTCTTCAGCAGTTTTAACTAATTCTTTGTGGCCATTTGTTGATTCTGCTGTTTCAGTGACTTCATCCAAAAATCCTTGGAAATCATCCCAATTATCAGCAGCCTTCGCTGGCATTAATTTATCCATGAAATGCAAGTCAGAAAAAGCATCTCTACCATAAACTACCTTGCCTTGGTAAGTGTTTTGACAATCTTGATTCACAAACTTGGGAGTTAGCGCTGCACCACCTAAAATTACAGGAACGGTAATTCCCTTTTCGTTAAATGCTTGCAAATTCTCTTTCATGAAAGCAGTGGATTTCACCAGCAAACCACTCATAGCAATACAATCAGCATGATGCTGTTCATAAGCTTGGATAATATTTTCCACCGGCTGCTTAATTCCCAGGTTAATTACCTTGTAGCCATTATTAGACAAGATAATATCCACTAAGTTTTTACCAATATCATGAACATCACCTTTCACTGTGGCAATAATAAAGGTTCCCTTGGCATTATTGCCAGATTCAGATTTTTCCATGAATGGTTCTAGATAAGCCACCGCCGCCTTCATGGTTTCCGCAGATTGCAAGACAAAAGGTAGTTGCATTTGTCCAGAACCAAATAATTCTCCGACAACTTTCATCCCATCCAGCAGAAAGGTATTGATAATTTGCAACGGGGGATATTGTTCTAAAGCTTTTGTCAGGTGTTCTTCTAAACCAATACGTTCACCGTCGATGATATGGCGCTTGAGGCGTTCTTCTATGGGTAGATTTTCGTCCAAAGAGCGATCGCGTTTTGTTGTTACCCCCTCAAATAAAGTGGTAAGCTCTCCCAAGGGATCATAAACGCAGACATTACCCTCAAATTTCCGCTGATCATAAATTAAATGGCGACAAATACCTTGGTGTTCTGCCTCAATCTTAGATAGCGGTAAAATCTTGCTAGCACTGACAATGGCTGCATCCATTCCCGCCGTCATCGCCTCGTGCAGAAATACCGAGTTCAGCACAACTCGCGCTGCTGGGTTCAAACCAAAAGAAATATTAGATACACCCAAAACCACATGACATCCTGGCAATTCTTGACGAATCCGCCGAATCGCTTCAACGGTGGCTTTGCCGTTTTCCCTGTCTTCTTCAATCCCTGTAGAAATCGGTAAAGCCAGAGTATCAAAAAATATTTCCGTGGGTGGAATACCATAGTCTACAACTTGACGATAAGCGCGTTGGGCGATCGCAAACTTTCTCTCGGCTGTCCGCGCCATGCCTTCTTCGTCAATTGTACCAATGACTACACCAGCACCGTACTTTTTCGCCAACTCCAACACCTTCAAAAAACGCGGTTCCCCGTCTTCGTAGTTGGTGGAATTGAGCAAACACTTACCGCCAGCCACCTTTAAACCCGCCTCCATCTTTTCCCATTCGGTGGAGTCGAGCATCAGAGGCAATGTGACATTATTCACAATCCGGGAAACCAACTCGTGCATATCACGCACGCCGTCACGTCCCACATAATCCACATTCACATCGAGGATATGTGCGCCTTCCTTAACTTGCGCCCTGGCCATTGAGACAAGTCCATCCCAATCTTCTGCATTCAGCAAATCGCGGCACTTCTTGGAACCACTGGCGTTAAGACGTTCCCCCACAATCAAGAAAGAATTATCCTGGTCGTAAGGTTGAGTAGTATAAATAGATGCTGCTGCAGGTTCTAAACTAGGCTGTCTAACTTTTGGTTTTAGCTCTTGAGCAATTTCTGCCAATTGTTGAATGTGTTCTGGACGTGTCCCACAGCAACCCCCAATCACTTGGACACCCAAATCTTCAACAAAATGCATTAGCGACAACCGTAATTCCATCGGTGTCAGGCGGTAGTGAGCTTGACCACCCACGTTTTCAGGTAAACCCGCATTGGGAACACAAGAAACGATAAAAGGCGAATGTTCCGATAAATACTTAATATGTGGTTTCATCAAGTCTGGGCCAGTGGCGCAGTTGAGACCGAGAATATCAATTGGGTAAGGTTCTAAAATTGTTAGTACAGCGCTGATTTCTGAACCTACCAGCATTGTACCCATACTTTCCATTGTGACCGAAACCATTAACGGCCGACGATCGCCTTTCTTGGCAAAAACTTCTTCAATGCCATTTAACGCCGCTTTAATTTGCAGCACATCTTGGCAAGTCTCGACAATAAATAAATCGACACCCCCATCCCACAGCGCCTCTGCTTGTTCAGCAAAAGATGCTTTCATCGTGTCAAAGTCAATATGTCCTAGGGTAGGTAATTTAGTAGTCGGCCCCATCGAACCAGCGACAAACCGGGGTTTTTCGGGAGTAGAAAATTCCGCAGCCACACGCTTTGCTAACTCGGCGGCTGTTTTGCTGAGGTAGTAGGCTTGATCTGCTAAATCATATTCTGCCAATACAATCGACGTAGCGCCAAAAGTATCCGTTTCAATTACATCTGCACCCACAGCGAGAAAGTCTCGGTGAACTTTGGCGATCGCTTCGGGTTTAGTATGAACTAAATATTCATTACAACCTTCATACTGCGCGCCGCCAAAATCTTCAGCAGTGAGGTTTTGTGTTTGCAGATTAGTTCCCATCGCCCCGTCAAAGACAATAACTGGACGTTCTGGGCTATGCAGGCGTTCAAGGAAAGAATGAGTCATATTTTCCTAGAGGAAATGAGCAAATAAAGTGAGTATTGTGATACTCGACTTACTTTATTATTTTCTAAAATAACGGGAATTTCGACAGGATTGATATAAAAACCTATATGGGGCATTGGGAATGGGGCATGGGTAAGAGTTATCGATTATCCCCCGCTTGTTCTTTCTAACTAACGGTACAAGACTTTTGCCAAATAGTAGTGCAAGGATTAATAAATAATCGGCTTCCCTATCCTTGGGGGAAAACCTTCGGTGAATGGATAAGTAGTGGTTTTCTGGGAGGTTGAGGTGAAAAAAACAACGGAGAACATATTCGATTCAGGCATGACTGATGAAGATTGGTTTAACTTAGGAAAATCTGATGTCTGGGCTGGAAAACCCAAAGTACCACCAGAACAAGATTCTCAAGCTGCTAGTATGTACGAACTGGGTTACTGCGAAGGAGAAATTAAACATCCGCCAACTGAAATGTCTGGTAAAACGATAGACTGAGAAAAATTCCTTGAGGAAGCGTTGATGGCACAGAAAAATGGGGTGACAGCTGGAACGTCTGCACAGGAATTGACTACAGTTTCAGACGTTGAAGAGTCGGTAACAATTGATAACTCTCCCGAACCAGGAGAGGATGTCCAGGATATTGACGAAATCTTAAATTCACTAAAAGCCTTACTGAGTACTGTAGACAAGCTGCAAAAAGTCCGTCAGGACGTGGGTGATATCAAACCTTTAATCGGACGGATGCTGGATGGAGAATTGCTTGCTGGTGAAGAACTTGAACAACTGAAAGCAGGCGTGAGCAGCCTTTCTCGCCTGGTTCGTGCTTATAGTGACCACCAAGCAGCACTGGCTAAAGCACAACCTGCTAGAGAGTTACTAGATCAAGTGCTGAAATAAAATCTCTGTACACCCTGCAATATTCTGTCTTTTAGAGAACTCCAAAAAATAAATTATCCAATTTTTTTCTTACTCCCCCTGCTCCCTGAGTTAGGGGGTATTTCTAAGGGAATCCCCCCGATTTTCTCAAGCGTCAATCCGTCCACCAAAAACTTTTTAAAGTTGCGATCGCTATACTACAAACACATATCACCATCGTAATTAATGAAACAGACGACTAAGTAGGGCTTGCTGAAAAAGTAGTGAAAAAGCAAGCCCTAGGTAGGGACTGCGCTCAACATTTTTGTTGTTCAAATTTTTTGGGGATAATGTTTGGTTAAAAATTCTTCTGCTTCTGTCTGATCTTTAACCACTTTATCCACAGTAGCAGCGAGTAAATCATCTAAAATTTGCCGATATCGTGGGCCGGGTTTGTAGCCTAATTTCTTGAGGTCGTTACCATTGAGAATGGGCTGCACGTTTGCTAAAACTGTGAAATAATGCCAAATTTGCTGTCTAACAAGGCGTGAGCTTTGTAAGGCAATTAAAATCAGCATTGGTAAGTCGTACTGTCTCAGGATCTGCATGATTTGACTGGAACGTTGACACTGAGGTAGGGATTCCTGTAACTCAGTTTGGGCTAAAGCCAAATTTTGCAAGCGTTGAATACTATCTTCTTGCAATTGCAGGTTTTTTGCTACTTTCTCCCTAAATTCTGGTGCTAAGTGGGCAATTAAGGCTTCTAGTCGCATTTGCCAGTGCATAAGACTTTGTTGAGGATCAAATCGCCGCAGACAGCGTTCTAGTAAACGTAATTGCCGCAGGAGTGAATCATCTAGTTTCAGGGTAGGATGGATACACTGCAACGCCCCCAAATTGTCGAGTAACTGCAAAGCCAGTTGCCAGTAAGGGGCTTCTAGAATATGTTTTAATTCTGTTTTGAGTCTAGTTTGTAGGGCTGGGGTTTTATGATTTGTGTGGGAAGTGCGATCGTAAACACCACTATTGATGGCATAGCGGATAAACTCTTCTGTTTGTGGTTCAATTTCAAATCCGAAGCGCACAGCAAAGCGCACACCGCGATAAATGCGGGTGGGATCTTCGATAAAACTATTGGCGTGTAAAACCCGAATTTGCTTAGCTTGTAAATCTAGTAAACCGCCAAAGAAATCGAGTAATTCACCAGCACGGGGAGAAGTCAGACGTAGGGCGAGGGCGTTGATGGTAAAGTCTCGGCGATACAAGTCTTGACGAATAGAACTCGCCTCAACTTCCGGATTCGCTGCTGGATAAGGATAAAATTCTGTTCTGGCGGTGGCAATATCCACCCATAAAGAGTCGAATTCTGGGTCTTTGTGCCACAACAAAGCAGCAGTTTGAAAAGCCCCGTGGATGTCTAAACGGGCTGCTGGATAAATTTGTTGGAGTGCCTTGGCTAATTCCACACCAGCGCCAACATCTGCTGCTTGATGAAAACCATCAACTACCAAATCAATATCTGTAATCATCAAAGTGCCTGCTGCTGATTCAGCTAACAGCAAGTCCCGCACTGCACCCCCCACTAGATAAAGATGCCAACCCCGTTTTTCTGCTGCTTGTGATGCAGTGGCAAGCAATTGCCACAGTTGAGGAGCAAGTTTATTCTGTAATTGAGGCAGATTAATATTATCTTCCCTTCGTGTACCTTTGTGTCTCTCTGCTCCTCTGCCCCTTTCTTCATCTGCTTGATGTAATTCTCGTAATACATCAGTGCGAGTAACAATACCAACTAATTGCCCATTCTCCAATACTGGCAAACGTCCAATATCATAAGTCACCATCAGCGACTCAATTTGTGGTAGTGTCGTATTGGGTGTAATAGTTTTTACATTTGTTGTCATGTAGCCTTTGACTGGCGCGTGACTAAAGCCGTGGTGCAGGGCAATATCTATATCCCGCCGCGAAATAATCCCTACTAATTGCCCTTGGGCATCGACTACCGATAAACCAGAGTGTCCATAACGTAATAAGATGCGCTGCGCCTCTGAAATTGTGGTTTCAGGGCGAATGGTGCGGACAGGTGACGACATTAAATCCCGCGCCGTCGGGGGATGGGGGATTGAAGCTTTGATGCCGTCTAGCAGTTGTTTTAAGATTGCCTGGGAATCTACTTTGCGTAGGTTCACTGAAGTTGCTTGAGAATGACCGCCACCACCGAGGAGTTGAAATAATGAGTTAAGATTAACACCAGGAATTTGCGATCGCCCAATTATAGTTAAGCGTGAATCATCTTCTCCCAGATGATGTTCGTTGGCCAAGAGCAAAGCATCAATTTCGGTTAATTCAATTAATTGGGAAGCTAGACTAGATAAACCCGGTACAAATTCGTCTGTTTTGAGAGTTACCCAGGCAATTGTATATCCATGCAAGCAAAAAGATTGTAAGTTTTCTATTGCCTCTGTCAATAGTCGCTGCAATTGGGGAGATAACCCAGGATCTCGATAAGTAGAAACTACCGACAAACTAGCGCCTTGCTGCATCAGCCAAGCCAAAGCCAGAGCATCCCGTGGTGTAGAACTATCATAAGTTAACGAGCCAGTATCCACATGAATACCCAAGGCCATCACCGTTGCTTGGGAAGGAGTGAGGGAAATTTGCTGTTGTTGCAATCGTTCCACCATTAAAGTAGTAGTGGCTCCCACTGGAGAAATATAAGACTGGGTAGCTGGAATATCCTGTTTTTGTCCGAGGTGATGGTCATAAACGATGATTTCTTTGACATGAGGTAAATCTAACCACTCAGCAGCTTTGCCGAGGCGATCGCGCTGTTGTGTATCTACAATTGTTAAAGAACGAATCTTTTGCGGATTGACCGAACGTCGTTCAATCAATGGATACTCATCTCGATGCAACGCTAAAAAATCCCGCACGGGTGGGTGAGAGCCACCAGTCAGCACAATCTTACTTCCTGGGAGCAAACACGTTAGTCCTACCGCTGCTCCTAGTGCGTCAAAGTCAGCTGTTGTGTGACAAAGAATTAAATCCATAGTTGCTAATGGTCAAAGGTCAGCGATAAAAACAAACAACTGACAACTGACAACTGACTAATGACTATAGTGACGCAATTTCTGCTAGCTTACAAATAAGGAATAAAAAATTAAAGTGTCTTCCGTGGAACATCACGGAAAACCTCAATCAAAGCTCAGAAAACTTCCAACGTTTTACCGGGAGTCACTGAGAAGCCTACACTATAATGCTTGCAGCCAGTGTAGGTAGGATATGTCACTATTTCGCTGTCTTGGGAGAAACAAAAATGACGATAATATTCCAATTTGCTTTGATAGCTCTGGTAGCTCTGTCTTTTGTTCTAGTTGTTGGCGTTCCTGTTGCCTATGCAACTCCGCAAAACTGGGTTGAATCTAAAAAGCTGCTCTGGCTTGGTTCTGGAGTCTGGATTGCCTTGGTGCTTTTAGTTGGCCTGTTAAACTTTTTTGTTGTTTAAGCAACAACTTCGCCCTCATGCAAGCAAATAGCATAGGGAATACAAGAGCAGGAAAGCCAAGATCACAGGTAAAAGCTCAATGGATAAATTTTTCCTTGTTCTTTTTGCCTAATTGTGCTTTCTTGCTCTTCTACGTTTAAAGAACAAATGTATAGTGGCAAGAGTATAGTTGATTCAGAGGCAGTCATGGCGGTTTTCGAGGGAACTTTTACTCAAACGGAACCTTTGCGTTTTGCAATAGTTATTGGTCGATTTAATGACCTTGTTACCGGAAAACTGTTAGAGGGATGTCAAGATTGCTTGAAACGCCACGGCGTAGACCCCAATCCCCACGGTAATCAAGTGGACTACGTTTGGGTACCGGGAAGTTTTGAAGTACCAATTGTAGCTCGCCAACTGGCACTCTCACATCGTTACGATGCTGTAATTTGTCTTGGTGCTGTGATTCGAGGGCAAACACCCCACTTCGATTTAGTATCCTCTGAAGCAGCCAAAGGTATTGCCGCCGCTAGTTTTCAGACCGGAGTTCCAGTCATTTTTGGCATTTTGACAGTAGACACTATGCAGCAAGCCTTAGAACGGGCAGGTATCAAAGGTAATCATGGTTGGGACTACGCCATGAATGCCCTAGAAATGGCTAGTCTGATGCGGCAATTGCGTTCTAACCTAGCAGAGCCATACTCTCATAATCCTCAATCGTTGCCGGCTTCTTTCCAAGGTGCCAGCGTCGGCAATTTAACTGCAAAGTCAGAAGAAATTGACTGAAATTAATCAATAGTCCGTAGTCGAAGATTTTTTGACTATTAATTATGGACTATTGACTAAAATAATTAAATGCAAGAGTTGACAAATAGAGATAGATTTGAGATCATAGATAAGTAGCAAATGCGGGTATAGCTCAGTGGTAGAGCGTCACCTTGCCAAGGTGAATGTCGCGCGTTCGAATCGCGTTACCCGCTTGTTAAAAAATATGAATCTTAATTTGAATCTGTTCCAAGCTCATGCTGCTTTGGCTACAATTTTTATGAAGTGTAGCTGGCTCATTTGGCATAGGGTAATATGCCGAGTCAGAAAATTTATACTCCACTGACGTAAAAGTGGCTATTTGAATAGCTCTAGGATCAGGTGCAAATTTACGTATTGTGGCTGTGAAGCTAGCCTCAAGCAATCTAGGAAAAAAGTCTGAAAAATGGACTAATGTTGAGACACTTATTACTCTTTAAAAATGCTTGTGCTTCTTGAATCGAAACCAGCAACAACACTCAAAGATGATTATCAGGAATTGACACAGAAGTGATCCCGATTAAAGCTTGATCACAAGAACATAATAATAGTGACCTCAGTGATTCACAGGAAAACCTAGGGTACTGTTGAAAGTTCAATACTGGTTGTTTTCAGAGTTATCGCCACGTAGACTTAGAATTGTAGCAGACATACAAGCACAATCAATGCCCAAAAAAGCAACTATATTACCTTTGAAGCCACAAATGAAGACCAAAAAATTCTTAACCAAGATTGTCAAAGATATCCTTCAGTCAAATATATCTATCTTGAAGGGACGAATATGAAAAACTCCACGCCACTTGCGGGATGAAGTTTTTGGGCATGGGAGAAGAAGTTACCAATGCCCTATGTCCTATGCCCTATGCCCCAAGCGACGGGGCGACTATCCCGAACATCCCCCAAGGGGATAGAGTTTCCCGTCGCTTTCAATGAAAGTATTAGTTAGATACATTTTCTGTTGGCAATTATGGCAGTATTCGTCTTGACTCGCTATTTTGATCAACAGTTAATCACACAGAAGCCACCCAGGCATTTCCAGGGGATTGATTCTCATAGCCAGTAAAAACACGCTCAAGTTATTAGAACGCTTGTGCAATCTAAAAAACCTGAAAAAATCGACTTCAACACGGAATATCCCTGTCCCTGCCGTCGCCGGGGACAGCTGATTCCCATTACCCTGACAGAAGCATTTGGTTGCGATCGCTGTCAGCAAATCTTTGTAGTAGAAGATAATGGTCATGTCCTAGAACAGCTTTCTACCACCTATCCCTACAAGCGAGCTTGGCGCTGGACGGGAAATAGTTGGCATGTTGTCAAACCACGGCTAGGAGAAAGCTATCTACCGATAGCATTGGGCATTCTTTTCGTGCTAGTGATTATATGGTTGCCATTAGCATTACGATTAGCAAATGGTTCCAGCATTATTGCTTGGGCAATAGTGGCAGTGCTGTTGGCTGTTCTGCCAGCACTCATGGTCTGGCTTACCTACAGACGTTAATTCAATGATCCTTGAAGTTTTGGATGATTACCCTGAACCAATTACTAGCGCTAAACGCGCTTATCAAGCTTCCCTAAAGTTGGGGTTCACAAAGGGAGCAGACCGTAGTCGTGCTGTGTTGGCGATGGCAGAGGCGATTGAGCGCTCATTTGACGACATTTTAGAAGCCAACACTTTGGATCTAGAAGCTAGTAAAGAAATGGCAGTGCCAGAGTTGATTTTAGATTGGCTAAAGTTGACTCCCACACGGCTAGAGGCCACAGTGGAAATTCTACAACGGTTAGGGGAACTATCAGATCCACTACGGCGAGTTAGGAATGCTGACTATCAACTAGAAGACTCCCAGAGTTACACTCAGTTAATGCCCTTAGGAGTAATTGGATTTATTTATGAGGCGTTTCCTGATTTAGGAGCGATCGCAGCGGGTTTTTGTATCAAAACTGGTAATAGTATCATTCTCAAAGGCGGTGCTGAGGCTAGCCATTCCAATGCGGTAATCGTTGAGGTACTACAAAGTGCGATCGCCGAAGTTGGTCTACCGTCAGGCTGTGTAGAAATCATCACAGCAGAACATGGTGCTTCCATTCGGGATTTAGTCACCCAAGACCAGTACCTGAACTTAGTGATTCCCTACGGACGTTCTAGCTTGGTACAGCAGGTAATGCGGCAAGCAACCTACCCAGTTTTAAAGTCAGCGATGGGTAACTGTTACCTCTACTGGTCGCTCAATGCTAGTTTAGAAATGGTACGCTGGATGATTATCGATAGCCATCAAAGCGAACCAGACCCAGTTAATGCCATCGAAAAAATACTAATTCATCGCCAAGCCATGCCATCATCTTTAGCTGTTCTGTGTAACAGCTTGAAAGAAAAAGGCTTTGAAATTAAAGGAGATGCAGAATTAGTAGAGGCGTTTCCTCAATTGCATCTAGCGAAGGAAGGGGAATGGGGCAATTCTTATTTAACCAAGACAATAGCTTTTAAACTAGTGGATAGCTTAGAAGAAGCGATCGCCTGGATTAATCAATACAGTAGTGGTCATGCCGACTGTATCGTGACTGAATCTTACCAGGAAAGTCGGCAGTTTGCTCTAGGAGTTAACAGCGCTTCTACATATATCAACACTTCCCCGCGTTTTTCCCGCAACCCTTCGCGAGGAGATTCGGTATTTTTGGGTATGTCTAACCAAAAAGGACATCGCCGGGGATTTATTAGTTTGGAAACCCTGACGACCGTCAAGCACATTGTCCAGGGAAATGGGCGGTTTTAGCGTAGAGAATGATGAATGATCATGCCCAAACTAGTAATTACTCCTGAAAAGCCAACTTGTTCTGCTATACAGGAATTAATTAGGGAACTTGACAATTATTTAGCGACTCTTTACCCTCCTGAGAGTAGACATGGTCTTGATATTCCTGCTCTACTTCATAAATCCGTCACTGTTTTCCTGGCCAGACTAGACGATGAGCCAGTTGGCTGTGGTGCTGTAAAGTTCTTTCCCCAGGGTTACGCTGAAGTGAAGCGGATGTATAATAAACCAGCCTTTCGTGGTAAAGGAATTGGCAAAAAAATCTTGAATCAGATAGAACTATCTGCAAAGCACGCGAATATTTACACGGTGCGTATAGAAACAGGTATTTATCAACCCGAAGCCATTGGATTGTATGAAAAGGTTGGATTTTATAGAATACCTCCATTTGGAGAATATAAACCAGATCCATTAAGTGTTTTCTTAGAAAAAAACCTTGTCTAGATTTAAGAAAATTTATTACTAATTTAATTACTCAAATCTGACGGAGCGACAAAATAGCCTAAAAAGCTTGCAATATAAAGTGTGTAGCAATTTATGGTAAAAAAGATAGGTCTACTTTTGTCAATAAGACCTATCTGTTCCAATCGGGGGCAGAAAAATTAATTAAGCTTCCCCCTGATTAATCTCAGCTTGCCAGCTTTAGTATCTGCTGGTGTTAGGTTTGTGAACGATAAAACTGAGAACTTGGCACTGCTTGATGTTGTCAAAACCCACAACACGGATAAAGCAGTTGCCATATTGAGAACGGCAAGATTGAACTTCGCTCAATACTTCTTGAGTGGATTGAGCGCCAAATAGGGGCAGTTTCCACATTGTCCAGAAGAATTCGGTTGGCTCAGAAACTTCGTTGAACTCAACTGCTGGAATATAACCTTGATTCAGGATGTACTGAACCTGTTTGGCAATTTGAGCATCAGAAAGAGGTGGGAGATAAGAAAGGGTTTCGTAACGACGCTCTTTTGGTAGAGTTTGCATGGCTGTTGATAATGGGTTGTGATTTTTTAGTAATAAGTTGACCGAACTAAATGGATTTAGTTATCCAAATTCTGGTCTGAGATTGTCTGCTGTTCAGTTTCAAGACTGGGGCTAGATAAATTGATTTGCGTGATGCGTTCTAGATGCTGGCGACGCTGTTCCATATTGGCTTGCTGAATGCCAGTACAAACCATTTCCGGTAAAAATTCTGTGATTTCTGCCGCTATGTGTTCTCTGACAGTCATGATCCGCAATGCCAAATCTGGTTTTTCTCGGAACAGTTGCTCAATATATGCTTCTCCGTCGTGAATTTTATCGGCGGAAAAGTTATGCAGCCAGAGTTCTAAAGGAGGATTAGTTTCGCCTAGCTGTGCCAGTACTGTCTTCAGCGCCTGATATGTCAGGTAGCGTTGGAGAGTCTTGGCTGTGTCTTTCGCAATTTTCTTCAGATTCATGCTTGACCCCAGCCCAAACGTAAGTAAAAAGTAAAAAGTAAAAAGAAGAAATGGTTATTTCTTTTACCTTTTACCTTTTAACTTTTAACTTCAAGATCAGACGGTATCCATTGCTTCAAACTCGAACTTAATTTCTTTCCAAAGTTCGCAAGCAACAGCCAATTCAGGAGACCACTTGGCAGCTTCGCGGATAACGTCGTTACCTTCACGAGCCAAGTTGCGACCTTCGTTACGAGCTTGGATACAAGCTTCTAAAGCTACGCGGTTAGCGGTTGCACCAGGAGCATTACCCCAAGGGTGTCCGAGTGTACCACCACCGAATTGTAGTACAGAGTCATCACCGAAGATTTCTACTAGTGCAGGCATGTGCCATACGTGGATACCACCAGAAGCAACTGCCATTACACCAGGCATAGAAGCCCAGTCTTGGGTAAAGTAGATACCGCGAGATTTGTCTTGCTCAACGTAGTTTTCACGCAACAAGTCAACGAAGCCCATTGTGATGCCACGCTCACCTTCGAGTTTACCAACCACTGTACCGGTGTGGATGTGATCACCACCAGACATCCGTAGAGTCTTAGCCAAAACGCGGAAGTGGATACCGTGGTTCTTTTGACGGTCGATAACAGCATGCATAGCCCGGTGGATGTGCAGCAACAAACCGTTGTCACGACACCAACGAGACAATGTGGTGTTGGCTGTGAAACCTGCGGTCAGGTAGTCGTGCATGACGATGGGCATTTTGAGTTCTTTAGCGAACTCAGCCCGTTGCAACATTTGTTCGCAGGTAGGGGCGGTCACGTTTAGGTAGTGACCTTTGATTTCGCCTGTTTCTGCTTGAGATTTGTGGATAGCGTCTGCTACAAATAAGAAGCGATCGCGCCACCGTTGGAACGGTGCAGAGTTGATGTTTTCGTCGTCTTTGGTGAAGTCCAAACCACCGCGCAGACACTCGTATACAGCGCGTCCGTAGTTCTTCGCAGATAAACCTAGTTTGGGCTTAATGGTACAACCCAATAGAGGACGACCATATTTGTTTAATTTGTCGCGCTCCACTTGGATACCATGAGGAGGCCCTTGGAAGGTCTTCAGGTAAGCAACAGGAATCCGCAAGTCTTCTAGACGCAATGCCCGCAGAGCTTTAAAACCGAACACGTTCCCGACAATAGAGGTCAACATGTTGGTAACAGAGCCTTCCTCGAACAAGTCCAAAGGATAAGCAACGTAGCAAATGTACTGGTTATCTTCACCAGCAACAGGTTCGAGGTCGTAACAACGACCTTTGTAGCGATCTAGGTCGGTAAGCAAGTCTGTCCACACTGTTGTCCAAGTACCAGTGGAAGACTCAGCCGCCACAGCAGCACCTGCTTCTTCGGGGGGAACTCCAGGCTGAGGAGTCATCCGGAATGCTGCCAGAATATCTGTATCTTTAGGTGTGTAATCAGGTGTGTAATAAGTCAGTCTGTAATCTTTAACCCCGGCTTGATACCCTGATTTGCTCTGGGTCTTCGTTTGAGCGTAAGACATATATTCCCTTCCAAGAAGTCACTCTGTATTACTTATCAAATCACGTTTTGTGCAACTTCCTCTCACCCCTGCTCTTTCCCCCATTCCCAGAGGGAAGATCAGAAAAAATGTTTTGTTAGAGGTTGGCTTTGGTTGAGGGTAGCGGCTTTAATGTTCTCCTGATCCAGAGGTGCATGATTGAGCGCTTCTGCTTTTCCCTTGTTCCATGAATAAAAAAATATCTTTTATTTCTTCCTCTTACCCCACTAAATATTCTCAATTCAGCAAAAACTCTGCGCTTTGCGGAAAGGTATGAGATTTTTCCCTGCATATTTGGGTAATTTATAGGGATTGGGCTTGATAGCACACCTTCCCACCTCCGCATCCCTATTATGTTTCCTTTAATTGGAAAACAGATTAAGAGAGAATTTACTTGACAGATATTCAGCAAAGTTGTAAGTGAAAGTTCAAAAATTGCACACCACGTAATTTGTAGCTTATTTCACAATGATATCAATAATTTGATAAGTTATTCTTTGAAAGTTTTTAACTTACTTATTTAAATTTGTTATTTAACAGATATTTTAACAATTTATTAAGATAGCTTTACAAAAAGAGTGTAACAATATTGAGCTTATTTTAACTAGGGCGCGCTTTCAAACTACCCTACCCGATACCCTACAGGGTGCGGCTACACGAACCAACTAAGTCCGCCTTGTATGTTGAAATGAGTAACAGGCTTTGTTTGTATGGCCTGAAGGCTTTTAGGTTTGAAAACACACCCTAGGGGCTAGAGTGGTGTATTTCATCCATACAAAACCGCAATTATAGGTATCGCCAGGTAGCTTAGGACATAAACTGAACATAAAACCCTTATACCAAAGGGTTTTCAAACCTGTCCCCTGTCCCCTGCTATACTATGCATATTCCTCAACTTGAAACCCAGCGCTTGCTCCTACGTGGATTTCGTGAAGAAGACCTTGACGCTTATGCTGATATGTGCGGCAACGCGGATGTCATGCGCTACATTGCTGACGGGAAGCCTTTATCCCGTGGAGAATCTTGGCGAAATATGGCAATAATTGTTGGTCATTGGCAATTACGAGACTATGGAATGTGGGCTGTTGAGGAGCGCTTAACTGGTGAAATGATTGGTCGCATCGGCTGCTGGAACCCGGAAGGTTGGATTGATTTTGAGATTGGCTGGACGTTACGACAAGCTTTTTGGGGACGTGGTTTTGCAACGGAAGCAGCAAGAGCAGCAATGGATTATGCTTTTGAGAAGTTGCAGCGATCGCATGTGATCAGTTTGATTCGTCCACAGAATGCTGCTTCAATACGAGTTGCCCATAAATTAGGGGAAAAACTGCAAGGAAAGACAGAACTTTTGGGAAGTGAGGCGGTTATTTACCGAATCAGTCGGGGAGATTGGCTAATGAGTAAGAATTAGGTTGTGGAGAGTGTGGAGAATAGGGACGCAACACATACTTCCTGACACTCGCCGATTTCAGAAAAATTGCAAATAAACAAACCAACAAAGGGAACACTGAAATTAACCTCAAGCCAGTTTAGGTAATGGCTATGGGTAGTGTCTTTAAAGGAAATGTCACCGTGAAATTATTTCGCCAGCGTACTAATTTATTGATGACTTCTATTTTGCTGGGGTTGATAACTCTGCCGAGTATTGGGATTGCGATCGCTGCAAGTTCGGCAATTGCCCAAAAAGTTGATAATAGTATTCCGCCACCAAAAACCCCTGATATCAAACCATCTGAATTAACTCCTTCTTATCCAGCTGCTGCACCGCCGCCGCGAGTAGACCCTTTACCTGATGATAGGGGAATCGAAGAACGGGAGATCAACACAGATTATCGTGTTAGCAACTTGTTGGGAGATTTTACAGGTAATCTCTGGGTGGGTTCTTGGCGAGGACTAGCGCGGATTGACCCCAACACAGGTAAAATTTTAGCTCGTGTGAGTTTACCAAATGTTGCCATTGGTGCTTTAGCTCAAGACAAAGTGGGGCGTTTATGGGTGGGAACTTATGAGGGACTAATGCGAGTAGACCCCCGCACGAGTGAAATTACAGCACAAAATTTATTTTTGCCTTCCAAACGGGTTTTATCGCTATTACTTGACAAGCGGGGCTACTTATGGACTGGAACCGATAATGGTTTAGCTCTACTTAGTCCTGACCAAGGTTTAATTATGACCACAGTCAAAAATTTGCCCGGTGTTAGTGCTAATACTCTGACTTTGGATGCTGAAGGTCAACTGTGGGTAGGTACTCTTGATGGACTGGTACGGGTTAATACTGCTAAGGCTGCGATTATGAAGCGAATCGACGATTTGCCAGGAACAACCGTACAAGCTTTAGCTATCAGTCCAGAAGGGTTAATTTGGGCCGGAATGCCGAATAATTTGCTAGTGATTAACCCAAAAACTGGGGCGGTGCTGCGGTCTGTGACTCGTTTACGAGGTCGGAACGTGACAGCAGTCCACTTTGCTAAAGATGGTAGTGTTTGGGTTGGAACTCACAATGGTTTGTTACGATTAAATCCAAATACAGGAGCTGTATTAGACGAAGTTGCTGGACTTCCTTCTAGTCGAGTTCTTGCCCTTGTACCTGATATCGGTAATAAATTGTGGATTGGTACTAGTGAAGGTCTGGCTTGGTTAATGCCCAAAATCGGCAGTGCAAAACCTCATCTTGCTTTCAGTCGCGCTGTAAAGTAGGGGATAGGGGACAGGTTACAGGATACAGGAGACTGAAATTATTTTTAATAGTCAATCTCTTATCATCTATCCCTAGCTCTTTCACGGTGACTCGTCAAATCTCTTGTTTTTTCTCAGCGCTCTCTGCGCCTCTGCGGTTAAAAAAATACTTTTAAACCGCAGAGACGCTGAAAACACAGAGTTAAAGAGGCATTTATTGACTAAAATTTTTACCTACCTTGAAAAGGCTACATCTATCACCTAATTAAAAATGGCAATTACTACCCAGCAATTGATTCAATGGAAACAACAAGGGCGTTCAATCGTAGCATTGACAGCCTGGGATTATGCGATCGCCCAAATTCTCGACGCAACTGGTGTAGACTTAATCCTTGTGGGAGACTCTATGGCAGCAGTACTTGGGTATGAAACAGCATTGCCAATCACTTTAGAAGAAATGCTGCTCCATGCTAAAGCTGTGCGCCGTGGTGTGAAACATGCTTTAGTAGTTGTGGATTTGCCATTTTTGACTTATCAAGAAAGTCTACAACAAGCAATGCACTCAGCTGGAAGGGTACTGAAAGAAACGGGCGCTCAAGCAGTCAAGTTGGAAGGTGGCTATCCAGCGATGGTAGAAACTGTGATGCGGTTAGTGCAAGCGGGGATTCCGGTCATGGGTCATGTAGGTTTGACACCACAATCTGTGCATCAAATTGGTTTGCGACAACAAGGTAAAACTGAAGAAGCCAAACAAAGAATTTTACAAGAAGCGATCGCACTTGAACAAGCGGGTGTATTTGCGATCATCTTAGAGCATATACCCGCAGATTTGGCAAGGCAAATTACACAAAAACTTAGCATTTCTACAATTGGTATTGGTGCAGGAAACCATTGTGATGGGCAAGTATTAGTTACCTCTGATGTGCTTGGTTTAACAGAGAAACAGCCACCTTTTGCTAAAGTTTATACAAATCTGCGAGAAATAATTACCAAGTCCGTGCAAGATTATGCCGCAGAAGTGCGAGAACGAAAGTTTCCATAAATAAAACCTCTGTTGACGTTTGATTTCTTTGGTAATGATGGCATGGTGAGCATTTTGCTTCATCTTCCAATTAGAGTAAAACAGAGTTATAGATTTCCAATTTAATGAGCTAGGACAAACAGCAAATCTTAAAGTTATGTAAAAGTAATAATGCAAACATCTAACTGTCAAAGATGAGTACTCAAACAGTTGCTTACGACCCAAGTACAGTCAAGCAAGTCGGGAAAATTGAAGCTAATGAAGTGAGTTTTTAAACGCAGAGGGGCGCAAAGGTAACGCAAAGGAACGCAGAGTATTATCGCGGATTCTCTGCGCCTCTGCGTGAGTTAAATTCATATTTTCATTCAGCAACGCCAGAAAATAAGACTGCGAAAAGAATTTAAGTTTGTAGAAGAACTAAACTCGATGGCTTGTTAATCCGCAACCGAAAGAGTGTGGAGTGCGATTGATTTTTCCATACCCCGCATTGCCAATAATGCTGTGCCATAAGCGGCTTCTGTATTCATTGACGAAACTACTGGCACTTTTAAATATCGTTGGCGAATTGCAGTCCAGGTCTTATTCGCTGCACCACCACCGGCAGTATAAACACGACTCAATTGGTCTGCTTGCATTTGCTGTAATAATTTGTATGCTTGCGCTTCTATGCGGGCAATGCTTTCTAAAAGTCCATGCAGAAATTCTACAGGATTATCTGGGCGTGGTGTCAATCGTGGGGATAGATGAGGATCATTGATGGGAAAGCGATCGCCCGCTTGCAATAATGGATAATAATCTAACTCGGTAGCTGTTGATGCATCAATTTCGCGGCTGAGGCTTTCTAATTCAGCGTCTTTGAAAAAATGCTTCAGTACTGCACCCCCAGTATTAGAAGCACCTCCAGTCAGCCATAAATCACCCAGGCGATGGCTGTAAATTCCGTATTGCGAGTTTTCTATACGGGTGCGACTTAAGAGTTTTATTACCAGTGTTGAACCCAAAGAAGTCACCGCTTCCCCAGGGAATTTTGCCCCACTAGCAAGAAAGGCAGCAATACTATCAGTTGTACCAGCACATACTAAACAATCATGGGGTAAACCAAAATTAGACGCAATCTCAGGGCGTAATTCCCCAATGGGAGTACCGGGAGATAAAACTTTGGGTAGCTGAATCGGTATTTGCAGATTTTCTAGCCATTCTGGATATTTCAACTCTTCTACGTCATAACCCAGTTTTAAAGCATTGTGATAATCGCTAATACCCAACTGTCCATGTAGTACAAATGCTAACCAATCGGCTTGATGCAAAAAATATTTAGCTTTCGCAAAAGAAGGTTGTTGCGACATCCATAGCAATTTGGCAAGGCTAGAGGTGGCGCTTAAAACAGTATGATTAGCGGGTGCAATACTTCTCAATTGCTCTAGGACACTTGATCCTTGCCCATTGTTATAAAATAAAGGTGCATCTACAGGTTTACCAGCCGCATCAACCAGCAAGACAGTAGAAGAAGTACCATTAATCGCGATCGCCTTGATTTTTCGCCGCAATTCTTCAGGTATTTTAGTTAATAAACTCAACAAAGCCGTCTGCCAACCAGTTACCAAGTCAGAAACACCAGAACTTGCCCAAGGATACCGTGCTTCTGCTTGAATGCAAGCTGCATCATCAATGA
The DNA here is from genome assembly GCA_034931985.1 of Halotia wernerae UHCC 0503. Taxonomy (GTDB): domain Bacteria; phylum Cyanobacteriota; class Cyanobacteriia; order Cyanobacteriales; family Nostocaceae; genus Halotia; species Halotia wernerae. The sequence goes on along the minus strand of JAYGHB010000112.1, from coordinate 32,377 downwards.
TCACAGTGCGTGCGCCAGAGGTACCGAAGTCAATCCCTAGATAAAAATCCATAGTTTTATAAATTTTTTTAATGACTAATACCTGCTTTTGTTGCATCTTGTAACAAGATATTCCACAATCTTGGCAAAACAAGGAAAAGTAGTAAACGAACGGTTCAAAATCAATTTGAAGCTCAGGAGGTTTCTAACTATGCCTATATCAGATACTCAAGTCTACATCGCTCTGGCTGTGGCGCTGATTCCAGGAATTCTGGCTTGGCGTTTAGCAACAGAACTTTACAAATAACGTCACGATTCTGACATGGTGAGTGGGGCGTAAACAAAAGCGTCACACTCAAGAACAACAATCAGGCTAAGCCTGGTTGTTGTGTTCACAAAAAAAAAGATATGATTAAGACTGATCGGCTACTTTCCCTTGATTGAGGTAGCCATATACGATTCGAGAGACTTGACTCACAAAATCTTTAGCTTTTGAGTCGCCAAAAGGCCTTCTCACCAAAATCCCTGCTAAGTAACGTTTACCAGATGGCATTTCAATAATACCTGCGTCTCCTAGAATAACTCCTAGTGTTCCGGTTTTGTGGGCAATTACTGCACCTTTACCAAGACCAGAAGGCAATAAACTTCTGTTCTCCACATGACGCATGAGACTCAAGACTTGGGTACGGCTGGAATTACTCAGCGCTTGATTATTCACAACTAAAGCTGACAGTCTTACCAAATCTTTTGCACTAGTTGTATTAGTACCCTTGAAGTCGCCCAACAGATTACGAATCACAGTATTTTGTAGTCCCCAATTTCGGAAACGCTTATTTAACTTAGTCTTACCACCTAAACGGTCAATAATCATGTTGGTGGCAGTATTGTCACTGATGGTAATCATTTTGGTAGCAGTTTCCAAAAGACTAAACCGAGTTCCAGCCCGTTTATACTGTATTACTCCTGAACCTCCAGTCATTAAATCACGCCGCATTACCAAAGTTTCACTCAGCTTAACTCTACCTGCGTCTACTTCTTGAAACAGAGCAACTAGAACCGGAAACTTAATTGTGCTAGCAGCAGGAAATGCTTTTTCTCCATGCAATACCTTTGCCAAAATAAGAGCCTAGATAAATTTTGGCAAAAGTGGCAAAATTAAGCATACATAAGCGTTTCGATGAAAAGGTGGTTTTTCATCTGAAACCCTTATCCTGCTGTCAATACGTTAAAAAACCCTTGTAGGAAACCTTAAAGGAATTTTTAGGACTGATTGTTTTTGCCAACCCTCAAAGAAATGGGAGTTAATGGTTAAAGCATCATCATCTCACCCTCGTAAATTGGCGAAGGTATTGTCCATGAAAATCTAAATAGTTACCTGTATCCAAATCTAAGAAAAATATTCCTGGATCTAGGGAACTATAACGATTCATCAATGCTTTAACTTGAGAGCTAATCTGTGATATTTCTGTGCCTAAAGGAACAACTCCTGCAAAGGTCGAAACATCACTTATTTGAACGGGAATTTTTTCTTCACTAGAGAGGGAAACTTTGTTGTCATTGCGCTCAAATGATGTAAAGTTTACCATCCAGTGGGAAGAAGAGTCACCTTTAATTAACAATTTTTCCGGGGAAACTGTGTACCCTGGTTCTAATTCAACCACTAGTCGAGTTGTGTCAGATTCAACTTTGCCAATGCGAATTTCTCGAACTGCTGAGCCAAAACTTTGACGAATTGTATTTCCGGCGAGTTCGGTTTTTGGCAAGTCAATCACAAGTCGCGTTGGGTTATGAATTAAAAATGCTTTTGGTTTAACTCCCGATTCTGTAGTGATGTTGAGTTGGTTTTGGGCGGTGTCAAAGTACCAAGATTCTAAGCGAGATGCTTTGGCTGGAGAAGTAAGTAGCACAATGCTGATGACGCTAAGCAGAAAAAAGCGTAATCTCATCCGTATTATTTCTAGATAACAGCAGAATTTACTGGCATAAATTTCTCAGGGTTTACCGATTAATCCGGAAGAAAACCTGATGATAATTTTTGCTAATTCCTTACTGAAGACACTAAGACTACAGAATAGTTCCGCACTTTGGCTGACATTTTTACAAATCAGGCGATCGCTTAAATATATATTCTTTGGCTAATTACCTAACATCTTCAGCCAATTAAACATCCTATCTACTGTTAACTCTAGGTAAATATTCTCTAACACACAAGGGCGATCGCTTGCTCAAAAGTAGACCGCCCAAGTCTCAAAGCAACCCATAAGCCGATGCTCTAAATATATTTGATCGTTCCTACCGCCTAGATACCGTCCGATCTCGTTAAACAGATCGCTCAACAAATTGTGCAAGGATACGGAGGACAAATCACGGTAGAAAGTATACTTGGTCAAGGCTCAACCTTTCAATTCACTTTGCCGCTTTTAGAAACCTCTACTGGGAATCATCATGATTGATCAAGATATTAGTGCCAGATTTCCCAAAGGACGTACAGCTTTTTTGCTGATTCACGGTGTCGGCCAACAAAATCCTTTGGAAACTATGGACTATTTTGCCCGAAATTTGCTCAAGCACTTTCATAAGCAGAAATTACCTTTCAAACTAGAACACTTAATTGCCAGGCGCAGACTATCAGCTGGTTCTTATTGGACGGAAAGCTTTGTCAGACTGAGTTCAACAGATACCGAGCAAGAATGGCTAATTGATGTTCATGAATACTACTGGGCCCCTAATACAGAAAATAAAATTAGTGTACCTGAGATATTACAATGGGCAGAGAGAACACTAGAGGGGACAATCGAGTTTTACAATCGCAAAGATAATAAAGACTTATTAGACCAGCTTTTAGCTGACAAAAATAGAACCAGCTTTTTTAAATATCGCCTACGTTTACTCACTATCTTCCTCCGCATATTTAATTTTGTCTATCCAGCTTTAAGAACAGGGATTTGGCTAATTTTATTGTTAATAGGCCCATTTCTCAGAGGTTATTTTCTCCAATCTGCCTGGAAGCTCAGTAAAGAAGTTGTCACACCACCTTTAGTTAATTTTGTTGGCGACGTTGCTATTTACAGCATTACCGAACCCAAATCACCTTACCGAAAGATTCGCCAGCAAATACTAGAAGAATCCTTAACATTGCTGAAAGCAATTCTTAAGGATAAACAAGCAAATTATGACCAAGTAATACTGGCTGGACATTCTCTGGGTAGCTGTATTGCCTACGACACATTAAATCTTCTCTGCATTGAATCTAGTTTGTCTCAAGACGAAAATAAAAGTCTATTACTGAATAAAATCAAAGGGCTAGTGACCTTTGGTTCCCCACTAGACAAAATGGCCTTTTTCTTCCGGGACATGGCACAGGAAGGACAATACATCCGACGACGGATTTTAGAACACCTCAACTCCTTCCGTGCCAAACCAGAATTTGTCCGGCAAAATCCATACTTCACCCAAAATCCAGTTATCTGCCAGCTCGAACAAGTGCATTGGGTCAATTACTATTACCTTAAAGATCCCATTAGTGGTCATTTAGATTACTATGAGAACCTAGATAACGTAGAAATGCAATATCAAGCATCCTGGGGAGTAGAAGGACACCTAGGTTATTGGACTGATCCAAGTTTCTACGAAAACCTCGCTGATCGCTTTCTGTATGTCCCACGTGAAGGATAAGGCAAGTCAGAAGTTTTTGTAGCTAGCTCGTTTCAGTAAGGCTTGTTTAACACTAGAGATACCTTGAGAAATATTGAGTCAGCCAAACGTAACAAATCTCCTATAGAAGAGGTTCGCTGCATTGCTAAACTGACCATTGTCACTTTTAATCTGTTATTACTAGAAAGCCATTTTTGGAGGTAACAATCATGACCAAGTATGACTATATATTTCGCTCATCAGAGATATCCGAAGAATCGCTGAGTCCAGAAGAAGCGGTAGCAGCAATAGCAGTTGTCACCGCCATTGCAGATTCTGCTGTTGAAGAGATAGATCCAGAAACTTTAGGCAGTATCCTTTGGGAATTTGAGGTCTTTGAAGAATATTCGGAAGATGAAATTACAGAAATAGTTGACAGACTTATAGGCATTGCAGAAGACGAGGGACTAGGGGCTTTATATAATGCTGCAAGTGAAGCTCTCTCGGATGATTTGGTGCTAGATGCTTTTGCCGCAGGAGTAATCGTACTAATAGACGACGAAGAAGAGCTAGTTATTCCCCAACAGAAACAGCCTTACTTGAAAAAACTCCAAGAAGCCTTAGAGCTTGAAGATGAGGAAGCACAAGAAATAGTGCAGGAAGTCATTGCTACTTTTCAAGAAGCCGAAAATGAGGAATATCTTGAAGAAGTAGAAGACTATAGCGAAGATGTATATGAGTCACCTTTAGGCAATTTTACTGTGTCGATTCCAGTTGATTCTCAGCAGGGGGGTAAAGTTCAAAGTCAAGAAGGAGTAGTGGGTTTTTCAGATGATTTTGGCACTTTACTCAGAATTGACTATTATTCTATACCTCCAGAAAAAATAGAGGAAATGGAGTCTATAGGACAGGAAAAATACTTGCAATCGATTTTAGTAGACAAGTATTTGCCGCAAGCAATTTTAGCCAATGTGCCTAATGCTCAAGTAGAATATAGTGAATATCTGTCAGACACGATGGCTGGAGCTTACTTTGTATTAATTAATATGCCGCAAGGTTCAACAATTTCTAAGCAAGAAAATAACGGTACAGCTACCCGATTGGATGCATATCGAGGGCTTCTTAGCTTTATTAATGCTGAATTTTTGTATATAGTTAGTAGCCAGCGTAGCTTTTTGAAAGACGAAACTCGTGGCTCTGTTGAAGAAGAAGCTGAGGATATCAAAGAAAGCATTTTAGAGTTTGTTGAGACTATAGATTTCACCTAGTCTGAGTATCTCAATGTGGCTTCATCAGCAAAAAATTGCCTAAAAGTTAAAGAGCGATCGCAAAGACGAGATATTTTACTAGCACGCAGATGAGTGCTGGTTTTTTATTGTCTGTGATTGAGAGCGTGAGTTTTACGAACAAGTAGTATTTTACCTCCTGCCCTTCGGGTTCAGTCGCTCATGGGGAGCCACTGCGTTGTGGAGGTTCCCCAAGACCGCAGGGGCTGCCTTTAGGAGAGACCGCGTGACTCACCTCCTGCCATACTAGCGTTGCGCTATCCGTCTAAGTCGCTAAAATATAACTTGAAAGAATTAGCCTAGGATTCTAACAAGTGAGAAAACAGGTATTTTATATCTTATTTGTACTGAGCTTAGTTGGCATTCTGGGCTTTTCTTATATCTCAGAACAAGCGCCAGTAACTCGTTGCCGTTCATGGGGCTTTATTTCCTCTACAAGTGGAAAATACTACTCTACTCCTGAAAAAATAGTGATTAAGCCTTGGTTTGGTCGCCATCGCGTCTACGGTATATTTATGATCCCGAATGGATATCGTAGCGATCATTTTGTCACCTTAACAATACCTGGGGAAAAAACTTACTGTGGAGAACTGATGAATGCTGGCAATAACTTTATTGAGGGAATTTATGCTCAGCCAGGCTATTACCTGATCAAGGGGCAATTTAATACACGGATTGCTGTTTGGTTGATTGCCCAAGGCAAGAGAAATCAGTTACAACAACCCAGTAATTGGAGATTAGGTTATGCTCTCAAAAAGCAAAAATAATACTGCATATAGCGATCGCCAGGTAGTTGAGGATATAAATTGATCATCAAACCTGGATACCAAAAGACCTTCAAGCTTGTTGCTCTGTTTTTAGCTTATCGGCGGGAAGCCCCGCGCTCTACCCGTTAGGGTGAGCGTCGGGATGAGAGCCAGAGGAGTTGATGGGGTTCGATAGGCTTTAAGAGAGGTTTTCACGAATGATTTAGGACTGCTATATACATAATTCATAATTCAGATTTTATCAATGTTATTTAATGCTGCTACTAATTTCTCGATATGCACTGGTTGATGAGTTGCCATTACAGAAATTCTAATCCGACTTGTGGGTACTGTAGGCGGACGAATTGCTGGGACAAAAATGCCAGTATTTCTGAGTTGTTTACTAGCATTGAGCGCCGCAGCGGCACTTGGTAATTGAAGACATAATATAGGTGATTCTGAAGGTAATAATTTTAAATTAGGTAGCTGTTGGTGTATTAAATTTTTTAAATAATCTATATTGCGCCACAATTGAGTTAGACGTTGCGGTTCTTGCTGCAACGTTTTAATTGCTGCTAAGGCTGCTGCTGTGTCTGCGGGTGAAAGTGCAGTGGTATAAATCCAACTAGAGGCACGATTCCGCAAAAAGTCTATTAAGGTAGTACTTCCCGCTACATATCCACCTAAGCTACCCAAGGCTTTACTCAAAGTACCAATTTGAATTAACTGGCTTCCTGTGTATCCAAAATATTCAACACACCCAGCGCCAGTTTTTCCCAGTACCCCAGTCGCATGAGCTTCATCGACTAGCAGCATACAGCTAAACTCATCAGCTATATCCAAGAGTGCTGGTAAGGGACATAAATCACCATCCATGCTGAAGACACTATCAGTAATCATCAAACAGCGTCGGTAGTTTTGCCGCTGTTGAATCAATTGGGTTTTTAGTGCTGCAACATCACAGTGTGGATATTCAATTACCGTTGCACCGCTGAGAATTGCCCCATTTTTCAGACTTGAATGATTGTACTGGTCAGATAAAATTAAATCACGCTTACCTACTATAGCAGTAATTGCACCTAAATTGGCTAGATACCCAGAACTAAATATTACTGCATCTTCTGTTTGTTTGAGAGATGCGATCGCCTGCTCTAATTCCCTATGTAATTCACGATGCCCACTGAGTAATCGAGAACCAGTACTACCAGTCCCAAATTCTTGAATAGCAGCAATTGCCGCTTTCATCAAGCGTTCATCTCCAGCCAATCCCAGATAGTCGTTGCTAGCAAAATTAATTACTTCTTGCCCAGCCAAAACCACGGTTGCACCAGGGCGACCGTAAATTGTTTGTACTGAGCGATACCAATTTGCTCGATGAATGGTTGTTAGAGATTCTTCTATCCAAGTATAGGGGCATTGGGCATTGGGCATTGGGCATCCCTTCTCCTGCAAAGACGCTACGCGAACGGGAATTAAAAATTAAAAATTAAAAATTAAAAATTAAAAATTGAATTGATTGGATTTCATTTTTCATTTTTAATTGAGCGAAGCATGGGGCATGGGAAATGCACTGTAAGAATTACTACTGATTGTCTTTTAACTTTTATCTTTTATCTTTTTACTTGATATTGATTGAATTTCATTTTTCATTTTTAATTGAGCGAAGCATGGGGCATGGGAAATGCACTGTAAGAATTACTGCTGATTGTCTTTTATCTTTTATCTTTTTACTTGTTGTGACTACTAACTAACTTGTTCGCTGCTGCTAAGATGAGCGATCGCTTGTTTGATCCAGTCTTCGACGTAAGCGTCTTTGGGTAGTCCAATGTCTTCACTGACGACATGGAGGGCGTGACTGACTTCATGGGCAGTATATCCCAAGGCAAAAAGGGTCATTTGTACTTCTTCGAGAATCCCTGGTGCTGGGCCGCCTGTGGCGACGAAGAAGCCTGCTGATTTACGCCACTCGACTAACTTGCTTTTTAGTTCTAAACAGATGCGTTCTGCGGTTTTTTTACCGACACCAGGGGCTTGAATTAAGATCTGCGTGTTAGTGGCGATAATTGCTTGGACTAAATCTGGTAATTCCAAAGTGTCCAACAACGCGATCGCTAAAGATGCACCAATACCGCTAACAGTCAATAAATAACGGAATAAATCACGTTCTGCTGGGGAAGCAAAGCCATACAGAAACGGTACTTCTTCCCGAATTTGCAAATGGGTAAAAATCTGGATCACTCCCCCTGAGTCTGGCAATTGCTGTGCCAGCCGTTGAGGAATTTGCAAATCATACCCTAAGCCATTCACTTCTAAAGTCAAAACAACGCGATTAACGCTAATTGTTTGAATCCCAGCGACGATTCCTTTGAGATAGCTAATCATTCTAAGAAACCAAAATATTTTAAGCCTTCAAGAATGCCACCTGCACAAAAATCTTGTGCTAGGTAACGATGTTCCGCGGGATACTCGTTGTGCCACTGGAGTAACTCTTTTCGTGCATTCCCGACTATGATTCCCCTTTCGTTGCCTACAGCAAATAAAGCAATATCATTACCTGAATCACCACAGACAACTGTTTGTTCTGCTGCAAATTTCCACTTTTGACGTAAAAACTGCATTGCCTGACCTTTATCGCTGGTAAGAGGCACAATGTCAAGGTCAATACCGCTACTATAAATTAACTTTATATTTAATTCACATTTTTGCAGTTCTGACTCTAGCTGTGGTAGAACATCTGCTGCAACTTCTTGATGGAGAAAACAACTCACTTTATAGGGACGCTGTTCTGAATCTGGTTGTAAAACTAACTTAGGAAAATATTTAGTTATCGATATGACTAATTCTCGATCCCATCCAGGAGCAAGAATTTCTGACCAACCAGAATCGGGAGTATCATTACCATCAAGATAAATTTCAGTACCCACAGAAAGAACGAGAGCATCCGGTTGCATCAGGTTTTTTTCAACTTGGAGTTCTCGGTAAAGAACAGGCGATCGCCCTGTAGCATAAACAATTTTAGAGCCATATTCTTCACGGTGTCTGTACAGGCGATCGCTTAGCTCTATTAGTGCCTTGTCATTACCTACAAAGGTATTATCTAAATCGGTTACGAATAAAAAACTAGTCACAGCAATCTCCTTGATCAGCTTTACCATCCAAAAGTTTATGCTGTTTTGGCACTAATCTCATCTGCTACCAGTGCTGTAAATCAGAAATATTGAGTATAAGACTAATGTCTTACACCAAGAGACTAGTCCGCCTGCTCGGACTAAGGGGAAATTACGGGTTTCAAATAACTTATGCGATCGCAGCAGGTACAACAGAGTAGGGGCGCAGAGATTCCACTTTATTCATCACTCAAAGTTTCAATTAATAAATCTACCTGCTGCTGTCGCTGCTGCAAAAAATTTTCGCACTGACGTAAAGATTCAACAGCACTAGCAAATTGGTTAAACACCTCTTCCAATTCCAACTCACCCGCCTCAATGCGAGCAATAATGCCCTCTATTTCTACAACCTTCGCCTCATAATTCCAACCTTCCATTGCATCAGAACTAGAAGCATTCTTACGTTTAACCATTCAACTGTTTGTGCCTTTGTGCCTTTGGGTTAATTAATCCTTCACTTTAACTTCACCCTACCCTAACTTTATCACTAACTTTTGTGCTACTTCTAACTCAAGCAATGAGCAACAATGCACTGCGATACAATCAATTTACCCACTTCTACTACCTGTGATCGTGGTTAAGTTAACACCTCTCCACAAAATCCGACTCCCACCAATTCCCCCTCTTACATTCCGCCTCTTGAGAGTGGCGATCGCCTCACCCGTCCCGAATTTGAGCGTCGCTACAATGCCATGCCCAACCTCAAAAAAGCCATGTTGCAGAAAGGGCTAAATTCAATTGAGCATTAGAACTTTGTTCAGCAGTTGTCTAATACAGTTGGTTAATCTTTCACTTCTGTAACCTTCACTTTAACCTCACCCTGCCCCAACTGAATAATTAAATTTTGTCCTACAGCTAACTCACCTGTTGAACGAGCGATCGCGCCATTTTCTTGTCTGACCACGGCATAACCACGCTGCAACACAGCTTTCGGGTCAAGAGTTGCCAACTTCTGCCGTAACAATTCTAGATGCTGCTTGGCTTGCTGCGATCGTCCCAGTGTCACCTGCATTAATTGCTGACGTTTCCAAGTCAGCTGATCTATTTCTTGCTGCACTTGCCTTTCTAACCGCAAACGCCGCAAACGGTTTTGCAATACTTGCAATTGATTAAAAGCAGTTTCCCCAGAATCATGTACGGCCTCATGTAAAGCCACAACTCGCTGACGATGCTGAGTATACAACTCTGATAAAGCTGGTACTACAGTTTCCGCCGCCGCAGTTGGTGTATGTACCGAAGCATCTGCAACTAAATCTGCCAAAGATTCATCTCGTTGATGACCAATACCAGTAATTACAGGTATGGAACAATTAGCAAGCGATCGCACCACTCGTTCATCATTAAAACAAGCTAATTCCTCAACTGCACCACCACCCCGCGATAAAATTAGCACTTCGGCACGACCATCTCGTTCTACTCGTGCGATCGCTTTAACTATAGATTCTGGCGCTTGTTCGCCTTGCACTGTAGCAGGAGAAAATAAAACGTGTAAACCTGGATACCTGTGCTTGAGAGTTTTTTGAATATCACCCCAAGCCGCAGCAGTTGGTGAAGTGACAATAGCGATCGTTTGGGGGTGAGGTGGAAGAGGACGTTTTCTTTGTGCGTCAAATAAACCTTCAGCTAGCAAGCGGTTTTTAAGTTGTTGATAACGCAGCGCTTGTAAACCTTCACCAGCAGGTAAAGCTTGCCAAACTGATATTTGATACTCTCCCCTTTGCGGATAAACTCTAATACTCCCCAAAATAATTATTTGCTCCCCAGGAACAGGTAATTGGGCGAGTTTTGCCAATTGGCTATTCCACACCACACACTTAATTCCTGCTGTACCATCTGGGTCTTGCAGCGTAAAAAATAACCCACTACGATGATGATTTGCACTGGAAACTTCGCCAATTACCCAAACTTGCCGCAATTGCTCATCTTGTTCTAACAGCACGCGAATATAGTCAGTTAATCCAGATACTGAAAGCGCTGTATCGAGAATCAGAGAGTTGGAAACGTCGAAAGTCATCAAATATGCCTAAAGCATGGTGCTGGAGCGATTTTAGCATTTTTAATAACAACCAAAGTTTAGCCCAGTAACCGCTTTAATCTTTTGTAAACATCATCATCATTGCGCTTACCGACTAAAATCACTTCTACTAAATCTTGCTTAGGAAAATACCTGTAAATAATTCGATATTCACCACTATCAACTCAGTATAAACCCTGATAACCAGATAGCTGCTCACTATCAGTTGGTAAAGGCTCAATGTTCAAAGCCAAAACCTTTTTTGCAATCTGCGCTGCTATTTTGGGCTGCAAACCATTCAGAAAATCAAGAACAGCTGCTAGACCATCAAGCTTCGCCATCAGCTAAATGCTTCAATGCAGATGTAAAAGTCTCTGTACCAACCATTTTGGACTGACTCAAAGCCGTTTGAGCAGCTTGACCGAAAACCATATCTTCTAATTCTTGCAACCGATTCATTAATTTTTGGTAGTTGTCAGCTGAGATAATCACATGACTAGGCCGTGATTGCTTGGTTAACAGAACTGGTTCAATAGCAGCCTTGTCAAAAACTTCACCGTGTTTGTTGCGAGCATCTGTAAGAGTGTAGGTCTGCATAGTTTTGACTATTTTAGACATTTTGACTATATTTTAACATCAAATCCGGCTTTTACGGCTGTTGCCAGTTAGCTTAGGACATAAGCTGATCATAAAATCCTGACACCAAGAGACTTTCAAGCCTGTCCCCTGTCCCTTGCTATACCTATTCAGCCATGTAAGGATAAACTAGACGTTGAGAAGTGTTGTCAGATTACAAGCGATGTAACCAATTGCCAAAGGAGATTGATCCTTTAACAGCAACAAAATCTGATCGAGGGTTTGTGGTAAAGTTGCACCATAAACTCGCCACAGATGTTCTTGCAGTTGATGCAAAATGCGATCGCCTGCAATATCATCAGTACCCGGTCGCAGCAACCAATGAGTTCGCAGTATCTTAAAATGACCAATATTATGACTCTGCACAACTTGATGAATTTCTTGAGCAGCGTTTTCTACTAATTCATCAGTTACTATTTTCATCACTAGGGGTTGCAATGTAAATGAGGTTTCCTCAACACTCAGCCATTTTTCTAATAGCGATCGCCTTTCTAAAGCGACAATTGCTTCTAAAATCGTAGCCGGATCAACAGATATTAACAAATGTGTTTGCAATCGACACAAAGTGACAGGTTTTTGCCAAATTGCCAACCAATAGAGAATATCTTGTTCTAAGTCAGAAAGTTGCTCAAATTGTTGTTTGAGGATAGTTCGCAAGCGATCGCCAATTACCAAGGTATTCTGACTGAGAAATGCAGCCACATTTCCAGCAAATACAGATTGAATCAATGGAGTTACAAGTTTCAGCGCCAAGGGATTACCGCGATAAAGTTGAATTAAGCCTAATAATCCTAATTCTTTACCTGTAAATCCTTTAGATTTTAATAACTCTAGCGCCTCTGTTTTTGACAATCCCTTTAAAGTTAGACAGCGAATTGTTTTTGAACCGATTTCGATGGCTTTTGGTTGTTCACGACTAGTAACTATAATGCAACTTTGATGATGATTACGGCTCAATTGTTGGATAAATTGACTATAATTATTCAGGTCTTTAAAAGTATCAAGTCCATCAAAGACTAGTAAACAGCGACGTTGTTGCAGGTGATGTATAAGTTGTGCAGTACCTTGGGAAATATCCTGTACAACCGTTTGATCAAAAGTGTGCAACAAGCTGTCCAGTAGAGAAAGTAGGGATGTTACAGTCGGAAATGAACGCCAAATCAAGCAATCAAATTGTGGCTGAATGCGTTCTGCTAAAGCCAGCACTAGGGCAGTTTTGCCAATACCACCAATGCCGACAATGGTGATTAATTTACAGCGATCGCTGGTAATCCATTGCTCTAGTTGCTGCAATTGCTGATTTCGTCCATAAAAACTTTCGACATCAGGCGCTTGATGCCAATCGAGGTAAGATGTAGTGATGTCTGCAATATCTGAGTTCAAATCAGCCGAATCTGCGATCGCTTCCCAGTTACTAATGCCAACGGCTTGACAAATGGCGATGAAAATTTCTCGCTGAATGCGTTCGCCCTGCCAAAATCGCCGTAACGTAGCTCTAGATGTATGTGCATCGTGCCACCAACGCGCCGTGCTGGTTTTTGTCCAACCACAGCGTTGCCGTGCCTTATCTACGATTGCTAGTCCTGTGGTTGATGCTTTAAGAGAGTTTGACATACACCTGTTGAGTCAGCAGATTATTTCAATTCTTGCTTAATATAAACGTTTGAATTGCAATAATTTTACTCAACATGACATTAAGGGAAAGTGCGTTAGGGAAGCTTACCGTTAGGTATCGCATAAAATTATCATGCATGGAAAAGCGATCGCCTAAAATAATCGGGTTATATCGTGTTCGGTGAAAGACTTATCATTAAGACCGCAGGGAGCAGGGGGAAAGAGGGTTTTAAGATTTCTGCATAGATGTCTGGAATAATAACTAATCAAGCGGACATGATATTATGAGAAAGTGCGAAAGTATCCCTATAACCAACAAGTGAAGTCTCTCAGTAGACAAGGAAACGCTATAACTGGCGTACTTCAATCCTACATCTCCCCAAATAATAGAGGCGCGAAATTTCGCGCCTCCACCTAGATAGTTTATTACTCGTTTACTTCGCTACCATCTGATGAACTGGAGCAACTCCAGCTAAATCCAAAATTGGCGCAATTAAATCTTCCCGCTTCACGGCCATCATGTGGACACCCTGACATAATTGCCGTGCAATCTGTACTTGCTCGGCGGCAATTTTCATGCCTTCTTCAAGCGGATCTTTTGCTTGCCCTAATCTATCAATAATATGCTGGGGAATATTTACACCCGGAACGCACCTATTAATAAACTGGGCATTTTTTGCAGATTTCAACAGAAAAATTCCTGCCAAAATGGGTTTTTTATGGGCAGAAGCTATTTTGTCCATAAACTTTTCTAGTCTTTCAAAGTCAGTAATCAATTGACTTTGAAAAAACTGCGCTCCTGCTTCTATTTTGCGATCAAATCGACTTTGCAAACCTGACCAACTTGCACATTGCGGATCTACTGCTGCACCAGCAAATAAATCTGTCGCTTCATCAGTTAAGGGTTTTTCGTTGCAATCAACGCCTTGATTTAACTTACGAATTAATTGCAGCAATCGCACAGCTTCCAAGTCAAATACAGCTTTGGCATCAGGATGATCGCCTGCTTTGACTGGGTCGCCAGTCAAAGCTAAAATGTTACGAATACCCAAGGCATGAGCGCCCATGAGGTCGGCTTGTAAACCAATACGGTTGCGATCACGGCAAGCCATCTGGCAAATTGGTTCAATCCCATTTTGTAATAAAATTGCTGATGCTACTAATGAAGACATCCGTAATACAGCGCGGCTACCATCAGTAATGTTGACGGCATGAACCCTTCCCTTAAGGGTCGCCGCCATTTGCAGCATCTGCACTGGATTTCCTCCTTTTGGTGGTGCTACCTCGGCGGTAACTAAAAATTCCCCCGATTGCGCGGCTTTACGGAAACAATTCAAAGCGTTATAGCTATAGCTATGGTTATTGTCCATAACATTGATAATTTAGTTCTCTTCAAGGGTAAGACGAATTACACCTTAAAGAGAAATTAAGGATTTATACAGGGGCAGAATAGCCTAAAGCAGCTTTCACATCTGCTAAAGTTTGATTAGCGATCGCCTGAGCTTTGACTCTACCATCGCGCAGCACAGAATCTAAATAGCCTTTATCTGCTGTAATTGCCTGATATTGTGCTTGGATTGGTTGTAGAGCTGCGATCATAGTTTCCATCAACAGTGGTTTGAATTGTCCCCAACCCATATTCTGACACTCCGCTGCTACCTCTTCTTTACTCTTCCCAGCAAACAGCATATATAAAGTTAACAAGTTGTTACATTCTGGACGCTCTGGATCGTCGAAAGTTAAACCACGAATGGGATCAGTTTTACAGCGCTTAATCTTGTACTGAATTTGCTCTGGTGAATCGAGTAAATTAATTCGGCTTAAGTCCGAAGGATCGGATTTGGACATTTTACGTGTACCATCTGCCAAACTCATTACTCTGGCTCCTTCTTTGCGAATTAAAGGATCTGGTAACTTTAGTACAGGCTGATCTGATTTAGCAAATAAATGATTAAATCGCGCGGCAATATCCCGTGTCAATTCCAAGTGTTGCTTTTGGTCTTCACCCACTGGGACTTTATCGGCTTGGTAAAGCAAAATGTCAGATGTCATCAGCACAGGATAATCTAACAAGCCGACACTGACATTTTCTCCCTGTTTGACAGCCTTTTCCTTGAACTGGATCATGTCTTGTAACCAGTTCAGAGGTGTAATGCAGTTGAGCAACCAGGTGAGTTCACTGTGAGCAGAAACGTGGGATTGTACAAAAATAGTGGAATGCTTTAAATCTAGACCACAAGCTAGATAGAGCGCCGCCAAGGTGTAGGTATCAGATGCCAACTTGGTAGGGTCATGTGGTGCTGTAATCGCGTGCAAATCAGCGACAAAGAGGTAATTTTCGTATTCGCTTTGGCCTTTTACCCAGTTACCAATGGCTCCGAAATAGTTACCCAAATGCAAATTGCCCGTTGGTTGAACTCCAGAAAGAACACGCTGCTTGCCCATAAATTTCACTCTAGTAATCTCAAATCTGCGTTATATCTAGCGATAAGTCGCTGAGTGCCGACGCAAAACTCATTTAATTTTGACACTTTCTAGGGCAACTCGCCGTTGAAGGATGAATTTTGTTTCAAGCATACCGCTAAGGCGGAACCCGCAGGTTAGGCGCAAAGATTTCAACACATAAATTTCATCCCTTGATTCAGCAACGCTGTCAGGGGAAGAAGAGTAAGATTAGTCTGTTGACGAGACATCGATAAAATTATGCAACAGCAGATTTGGCAATCACCTGATTTTCTTCAACTTGATGGTCAATTTGTAACCCTTAAACCTCTTGTTCCAGAAAGAGATGTGGAAGCTCTGTTTGCTGCGTCACACGGAACTCCTGAAAAGGAAGCGGTATGGAATTATCTGTTCTATGGTTCCTTTGATAATTCTTCTGCCATGCAAGACTGGATGGAAAGGGACATGATTGGTCAATCTGATCCGCTGACTTGGACAGTCTTTGAAAATTCGAGCAATTTTCAAGTGGGTATTGTAGCATTATTAGCGATCGCGCCGGATCATGGTCGTGCTGAAATTGGCCATGTATGGTTTACGTCGGCAGTTCATAAAGGTAAAGTCAATACCGAATCTCAGTTTTTGCTTCTTCGACATCTATTTGAACACCACGTTTATCGACGTGTTGAGTGGAAATGTGACGCTCTCAATCATGCGAGTCGAACCACAGCCACCAGAATGGGGTTTCTTTATGAAGGGCGATTTCGACAACATATGGTTGTGCGTGGTAAAAACCGAGATACAGATTGGTTTGCAATGACAGACAAAGAATGGAGACGCTGTAAAGCCAATTTTGAGAAATGGCTTTATTCTAACAATACCTTTGCCAAAATAAGAGCCTAGATAAATTTTGGCAAAAGTGGCAAAATTAAGCATACATAAGCGTTTCGATGAAAAGGTGGTTTTTCATCTGAAACCCTTATCCTGCTGTCAATACGTTAAAAAACCCTTGTAGGAAACCTTAAAGGAATTTTTAGGACTGATTGTTTTTGCCAACCCTCAAAGAAATGGGAGTTAATGGTTAAAGCATCATCATCTCACCCTCGTAAATTGGCGAAGGTATTGTTCTAATGAAGCTGTTTCACTCATGGAATTAAACAACGGTTAATTTTACGCCTATGCCAATTTTCAAATTCAGGGCAAACGTAATCTCAGGAATGGGAATTTTGGTAAAGCCTAAGCGTGGGGCTTGGTTAGCGTTAAAAAATATTGGATGCAGGTCTGACTACCTTATTATGCTAAATTACTAAGGCTTGGGGTTGGGAAACTCCGGTGAAATTCCGGGACTGTGCCGCAGCTGTAAAGGTTAGGATTCACTTTTTACTTTCCGAGTCAGAATGCCAACTCCAGCAGTGTCTTCAAGGCATATTTATTATCTACTCTCTGCGTCGCACAGAGAAGGAGTCTGAGTTTTGCTGTCTGGATTAACTACCTGTCCTGGCTTATTTTACACCACACCTGCCCAAGATGGGATATTGTTTCGTCTGAGAATACCGGGCGGGATTCTTGATAGTCAAAAATGCCGAGCGATCGCAGATATAGCGCAACAATACGGGGGTGGTTATGTCGATGTGACTAATCGCGCTAATATCCAAATCCGCGAAATTGATGGCAATATCAACACCGCAGTTTTGAAGTATCTACAGGATATGGGGCTAGGTTCTCGCAACCCTGCTGTAGACCACATCCGTAATATTATGACCAGTCCCACTGCTGGTATTGATCCTCAAGAGGTGATTGATACCCGTCCTTTTGTCCAAAGCTGGAATGATTATATTGAAGCACATCCAGCCTTATCAGGACTTTCTGCAAAATTTAGCGTTGGCTTTGATGGTGGTGGAATAGTTCGAGTGAGCGATCGCCTCAATGATATCGCGTTTGTTGCCGTTGTAGTTGATGGTAAAGTTTACTTCCGCCTTCATTTGAGTGTCGGCGCAAAGGGAAAACCACCCGTTGCGATGGGAATTTTACTTTCACCAGATCAATGTTTGCCAGTGTTGGCTGCTTTGGCTAACGTTTATTTAAATCATCTTGATATTAACAGCAGACGCAAACCACGTTTGAGAGAAGTAGTTAATAGTTTGGGTCGTGAAAGTTATATGCAGGAAGTAGAGAAAAGTCTGCCTTTTGCTCTTTTTACCAGAGAAGACAAGGTAAGGAAGGGACAATTCTCCGGTCTTTTTCTAGATAAATCAGATAACCAGTATCAGCATATCGGCATCCATCCCCAGCGGCAAAAAGGTTTATTTTATATTGGTGTTATTTTACCTCTTGGTCGCCTAGAGAGTAGGCAAATGAAGGGTTTGGCAGACTTAGCCCAAAAACACGGTAGCAGTTCTCTAAGGTTAACTCCTTGGCAGAATTTACTGCTTACTGATATTCCCCAAGAAAGGCTTGCTGATGTCCAAAGAGAAATTGCATTTCTAGGATTAGATTCCTCAACTAGCAAAATTAAGAGTGGATTAGTGGCCTGTTCTGGTAGTCGGGGTTGTGCGGCGGCTACTACAGATACCAAAGGTCATGCATTGGCATTAGCTAAGTATCTCGAAACTCGCCTCACTTTAGATTGCCCAGTTAATATCCACTTTAGCGGCTGTGAAAAATCTTGCGCCCAGCATAGTAAGGGTGATATTACCTTGCTTGGTGTCAGCAATGGCAAGATGGAGAATTATCACATTTATGTTGGTGACGGTGACAGCAACCAAAAATTTGGCCGCGAACTCTACCAATATGTCAGCTTTGACGAATTGCCTGCACTGGTAGAGCAGATGATAAAGGTATATCAAATCAAACGCATAAATTCCCGCGAATCATTTGGTGAATTTGCTAACCGACATGCGATCGCCCAATTAAAACAGTTCTTTTCACCAAACACGGCATTCCATCAATCAAAAATCACCGCCAATCCTCTGGTGTAGAGAGCATAGGTAAGCATTTCCCCATTCCCCATTCCCAATTCCAATGTCCGATTACATCCGAGATGCTAGTGAAATTTATCGCAATTCCTTTGCCATTATCCGGTCGGAAGCCAATCTAGATGTGCTGCCACCAGATGTAGCAAAAGTTGCAGTGCGTCTTATTCATGCCTGTGGAATGACTGATATCGTCACTGATTTAGGATATTCATCAACGGCGGCACAAGCGGGACGAGCAGCACTAGCAGCAGGAGCAGCAATTTTGTGTGATTGTCGCATGGTTGCCGAAGGCGTTACCAGAAAGCGGTTGTCAGCAAATAATCAAGTGATTTGTACCCTGAATGAGCCAGAAGTACCAGAAATGGCTAAACATCTTGGTACTACAAGGTCAGCAGCAGCTTTAGAATTGTGGCACTCTTACTTAGAGGGAGCAGTTGTGGCAATTGGCAATGCACCCACAGCACTATTCCGGCTGCTGGAAATGCTGGATAACGGAGCGCCTAAACCAGCGCTGATTTTGGGCTTTCCCGTGGGATTTGTTGGTGCAGCAGAATCAAAAGCAGCATTGGCAGCAGATAGCAGGAATGTCCCATTTATAACTTTACATGGTCGGCGTGGTGGCAGTGCGATCGCCGCTGCCGCAATTAACGCCTTAGCAACAGAGGAGGAATGATTATGACAGCGAAAGGTCGTCTCTATGGAATTGGTGTAGGGCCTGGTGATCCAGAACTGTTGACCCTGAAAGCACTCCGGCTATTAAGGGCTGCGCCTGTGGTGGCTTATCAATCGGCAATAGATAAAAAAAGTATCGCGCGGGCGATCGTCGCTCAGTATCTGACTGGCAATCAAATCGAGGTGTCATATCACCTTCCCCGTGCTTTAGAGCCAGAAAAAGCTGAGTCTATTTACGACCAGGAAGTTGAACCAATTGCTCAACATTTAGCTGCTGGGCGAGATGTAGCAGTACTGTGTGAAGGCGATCCGTTTTTCTACGGCTCATTTATGTATGTATTCACGCGCTTATCTGAGCATTATCAAACAGAAGTTGTCCCCGGAGTTTCTTCACTAATGGCTTGTCCGGTGGCATTGGGTGTACCGTTTACCTATTACAACGATATTCTGACTGTTCTCCCTGCCCCAATGCCAGCCGAAGAACTGACTACACAACTGTTGACGACTGATGCCGCGGCGATTATGAAACTAGGCCGTCATTTTACCAAAGTACGGGATGTCTTACATCAATTGGGCTTGGCATCGCGGGCGCTCTATATTGAACGGGCAACAATGGCACAGCAGCGGATTGCACCCCTTGATGAAGTTGATCCGGCGGAAGTACCCTATTTTGCGATGATTGTGATCCCAACCAAGAATCGACTTTAAATATAGATGTTAGTGAAACATGATACAAAAATATCCTGATACGGTAACAAATCGTTAGAAAAATTATACAAACAAACTAAATTTTGTATACGTACCAGGAGAAACTGCAATTATGACTATGACATCTATTTATGTATTAAAAATTGCTGAAAATCATACTGTTGAAATTGCTCAAGATGAATTGCGATCGCTATTAGGTGAAATTGAAGCTGAATTACATCGTAGTCAAGTTTATCGCCGTGCTGTGGCTAGTTTACAAAAGTTGTTAGGTTCTTCAGGCGAACATGCCAAGACTTTGTTTAAAGCTGTAGGCAGAGAAGCCATTGGTTTAGCGTTTCAGCAGTTTGCACAAAAACATCCGCAAGCTACAGCTGTTCACCCACCTACGGATACTACTGGTGTTTCACCAAATATTGAACAAGAAAACGCCAATGACTTATCAACTTGTATAGCTAATGTTAAATTAAATTCTCAAAATACTAGTACAAATACTAATGAAGAAAATTTAATGTCGGCATCTACAATGGTAGCAAATGCAACTATTGATTTCATGAAAAAATCAGAAAGCAACCTTCCAATAGCAACACTGATAAAGTGGCTAAAACCAAATAAACAACCCTCAAAAACTGAAATAGTCAAGCAAGCTGCTGCTGAACAACGCCTGGAACAGCTACGTCAAATCGGTCAACAATTAAAACAAGCTCGTGAATCTCAAGGTGTTTCTTTAAGACAACTTAATATTTACACTCATATCGCTATCCATCAAATGGAAGCATTAGAAAATGGCAACTTTGAGTTATTGCCAGAAGATATCTTAGTGCGTGGTTTTATTCGCCTGATGGGTAATGCTTTGGGACTAAATGGCACAATTTTAGCTACCTCTTTACCTGCAACCGAGACGGTAAAATCGAATATATCCTCTTTGTCTCGTCCTCAAAATATTCCTGGAGGATTGGGAATAGAAATCAGCCCTATACATTTATATGTAGGTTATACAGCCCTTGTCGCTGGTGCAGTGGGAGGATTATCATTGATTTCTCAACAAGTCAGTGCTGACAAAGCACTTAATCCAAATATCATTATTATTCCCCCATCTGCATCTATTTCCCAATCACCCCAACATATTGAGCCGACTGCTAAACCAGGTCTAAAAGCTAGTTCTACTGGTGTCAGCGTTGGTTCGGATATTGCCCCGCCAGAGACATTTTAACGTGAGTCTCCAACGGAGTTAAAAAACAGCAGGAGTTAGAGCAGGTAAGTGTTTGAGGTAAATGTCAAGTAAAGGTTTCCTTACCGCTTACTTGCTCATCGGCAAGTTAACGATTATTCGGGGTGCAGTTGCCGTTTTGCTTAGAGATCCAGACCTCCGATTTGCAATCAAGGTTAATGAGGTTGCTTTTGAGTCTAGCTGGGTTGCAAAGGCAAATTGACCATTGAGAGTCCCGTAGGGAGGCACTTCTACCTTTGGATTATCGATCAAGGGAATGACATCGTATTGGTTTCCCAGATTGTCGATCAGCACTAAATCTTGTCTATTGGTGTTGAGCGTTACGGTTCTGGGAGATCGATTAACTACACTCAGACCAACAACAATTCGATCTGAGCCAAAGCGAATCCCAGTAACTTGCAGAACAGTTCCATCAGGATGTTTAACTTTCAATCCCTGTTCTGAGTAAGACAAAGCAGTTTGAGCAGACGAGTTAGATCTGCGATCGCGGGCTTGGCGGCTAGTCGAGTTAGCTCGACGTGTACCAACTCGATTTGTACTGGGAGAGCCGATGCTGGGTGAACTCATTCGCAGCCGAGAGCCGTTTCGAGATCGAATCACTCTTATCTAATATTTTTAAAAAATTCTTGGGATTGGCTACTCCTGGTGGTTGGCGCAACCAAACTAATGGAGTACGGTTCTTTTCAAGATTTATCACCAATAAATCATCAAGTTCTTTCTTTTGAAGAGTTGTTAAACGCTTCGTCAGCGATAAATAAAATTGATTTTGAGCGCGTCGTCGTGTTTCCCAAGCCAGCCTTTCAACTGTAGATATTGCCGGAATTATTATTTTAGTCCGACGCATTTCTTCAATCAGTGTTTCGACTAAAGCAATTCCCTTGTCTGTGTTAAAAGCCAGTTTCATCAACCATTTAGAGAGTCTCTTGTAGTGAGATATACTCATAGTAGAGTACCCTAAAACTTTTTGAATTTCTACTAAATGCTCCCGTCTAGTAGTATCTCGTACCGCATATTTTTTGAAAAACTTCGGCTTAACTGACAATTGCAAGGCAACATAGGATAACATTGAATTCGGTACTTTTTCTCCTAATTCCTATACCCGACCTGGGAACCGCAAATAACATAATTGCACCGCCATTCCTAAACGATTATGTACGCGACGGCGACTGTTTATAACTTTTAAATCATCAGTATTAAAAGTGTAGTAGCATCCAATATCTCTGTCGCTAATATCTATAGGTATTTGAGTAAATTGAATTCGTTGTATATCAGATAATAATTCGCGGGTAGCCAAGTTTTAGACCATCTAATTTAATTTTTGTGGATGCCTGAAATTGAGCCTATGAAGTATTAAAATATTATAAATTTTGGCGCTCAAGTAATACTGTTTTAGTAGTCAATACCTTTGCCAAAATAAGAGCCTAGATAAATTTTGGCAAAAGTGGCAAAATTAAGCATACATAAGCGTTTCGATGAAAAGGTGGTTTTTCATCTGAAACCCTTATCCTGCTGTCAATACGTTAAAAAACCCTTGTAGGAAACCTTAAAGGAATTTTTAGGACTGATTGTTTTTGCCAACCCTCAAAGAAATGGGAGTTAATGGTTAAAGCATCATCATCTCACCCTCGTAAATTGGCGAAGGTATTGAGTAGTAATAGCAATATTAATTTTACATTTTAAGAGAATTAGTATTTCTCTTGAACTGTTGAATGAGAGATCCTGCACCGAACATTGCTCTAGACGCTTAAAAAATGATTTTTAACAACCACCACTTGCGAATACAGATAACATGAAAATCCGATTTTTAAACTCGCAAGATGTCGCCGCTTACCGCGAACTGCGTTTACAAGCGTTGAGTGAGTCACCGACGGCTTTTGCTTCCAGTTTTGAGCAGGAGGCTTGTTTGACTTTGACCGACTTTGCTGCCAGACTACACGCTCACGATAATTTAAAGAGCGGTATTTTTGGTGCTTTCGATGACAGAGAACGACTGGCAGGAATGCTTGGTTTTTCGCGTGAGAGTCGTCCGAAACGCGCTCACATCGGTTTACTATGGAGTATGTATGTTTTGCCCGAATTCCGCCGTCAAGGTGTTGGAGCAGCGCTTCTCGATCGAGCATTATCCCATGCCCGACAACTTGGTGTTCTTCGACAGATTGTCCTCGCAGTCACTGCGAATAATTTAGCAGCATCCTCTCTTTATAAGTCACGCGGTTTCGAGCGTTTTGGTTTAGAGCGTGACGCTTTATTCATTGATGGCACATATTTTGATGAAGAACATCTCGCATTACACTTCAACCACGACACCTAAATAGCAGCTTGGGCATTATGAGAAATTGAAGATTCTAGTGCAGCAGAACCATTAATTAAAGCATTGATGAGAACAAAAAAGTCAGACAGACGGCAAGGAAAGCCCTTTTTAAAATAATTTCAAAGTTTCCAGTTAGTATGATAGATTCTGGAAATTACCTGTAGAAATTTGAAGTCGGCGAGTAGTTTTGATTATTTACGCCCTTCAAGAACCAAAAAAATCAAATTTTAAATCCCTGAAAGCTTTGTGTAACAAGAGTTTCAGGATATATATTAATTCCTTAGCGTACAATTTTCCCGTTTTGGCACAGTCCCGCCATAACTGGAATTGATGTCGGACTGAAGGAATTTCTCACAACTGCACAGAACGAAACCGTTACCATACCTCAGTATTATCGCAAAGCCCAAAAACGCTTACGAGTTATTCAAAAACGAGTTTCCCGCCGTAAATCGGGAAGCAACCGTAGGCTCAAAACTCGGTACTCCGAGTCAGTGATGGGAGTTGTCACAGTTTGAGTAGATGTAGGCGACTGAGCTAGGACACGAGGCGAAAGTCCTATCGGTACTGAAGCCAGCACTGAACCAACCAGCAGAAAGGCAAGCGTTCTTTTCATGATTTTAATTCCTCCAGAAGATAGAATTATGAATTGATCGCGCTTAAATCTGACTCCATCAATGAGTTCAACAATGTCCACAACTGCAAGTCAGTAAAGTCTGGAATTGCCATAAATGCGCCGTTTTCTCGCAAAACTTGGGGATCGTGAGTAGAAGCAATACCAATAGTACGAATGTTAGCAGCGATCGCAGATCTAATTCCAGAAGGAGAATCTTCTAAAGCGATCGCTTCTTCTGCTTTTATCCCCAATTTTTCCAGAGCGACTTGATAAGGGGCGGGATCAGGTTTACCTGCTAAACAATCTTCTGCTAAAACAACTGTGTGAAAAGCTGCTTGGATTCCTAAAACCTCTAGCATAAACTCTGCATTTAGTCTAGGGGCATTAGTTACTAAAGCACGTTTTAGTTGATGTGCATTTGTCCAAGCTATTAATTCGGTAAATCCACTCAGCGGTTTTAGTTCCGCAGCCATTTGGCGAAAAAGCGCTTCTTTTTCATCTGTAAATTGCTGACCTTCTGCTAGTGATAACTGCGGTAAGATATCTTTGACAATTTCTGGGTTTAAGCGACCACTAATCCTAGCTTTGTAGAATTTTTCATCAATTTCTATGTTGTAACTTAACAACATTTGCTGCCAAGCTTGGTAGTGTATGGAATCAGTGTTGACAATAGTACCGTCTAAATCAAAGAGAATTGCAGCCAGCATGAGATTTTGGTAAACTGTAAATAATTATTAAGTTAATTTACATACTCTACATTAGTTTTTTACCCTTAGTCATTGTTCCTTTGCGAACAGGAATCAGCTAAACCTTGAAATTCATCCTACAAACCTAGATAAAATAGCTAAGAATTATTAACAACTGCACTTATATTGGGGTGCTTTACCCAACAATATCTCGGTTATGAATCCTGTTCCTTTTGAAACAGCTGCATCTCTAACCTTAGAAATTCCCCAGACTGTTACACCACAAACAACACTTTCTCCAACTCCAACACTCAGTCGTCGAATTTCTAAGAATGCTATTCGCACCAGTTTAAAAGCTTCTACTATAGATGCCGTCCTAGCAGCAGTTTTTTCTCTAACTACTGGCGGAATTTTGCTGAGTAATTTCCTAGTGCAGTTAGATGCTAGTCCAGTGGTATTTGGGATGCTATCTTCTATCCCCATGCTGGTGAATCTTGTTCAACCTTTCGGTGCTTACCTATCAGAACGCACCACTAGTCGCCTGCGGTATTCTCTTTGGACTTATGGGATTTCTCGGCTACTGTGGCTAATTTTAGCCGTGGGTATTGCCATCTTAAATTGGGGAGGTTTTAACTCCCGCCAGTTGGTAATATTGACACTTTTGATTGTCTTATTCAGCCATCTTGTAGGAGGACTAGGAAGCGCATCATGGTTAAGTTGGCTAGCAATGATAGTTCCCCGGCGATTGCGAGGCAGGTATTTTGGCATACGCAATAGCGCCGCCAGTATGACTAATTTGCTGTGCGTACCTTTGGCGGGTCTAGCTGTATCACATTGGTATGGCGGGAGTTTACAAGGTTATGGGGTGGTATTGCTGGTAGGTATTGTGTTAGGGATTGTGGGATTGGGATGTCAGTGCTTGAAAGCGGATGTGAATCCACAATTACAAAACACTTTTTTCCAGCCTCCTGAAAACCTAGAAAGTGCAGCAGATAAAAATGATCAATCAATTTGTATACCGCAGATCACTCCGCTACAAAATGATTTTGTGAGCAGCATCTGGAAAAACTCTAACTTTTTGATGTTTTTACTTTATTTCAGCTTATGGATGCTGGCTGTTAATCTCAGCGCTCCTTTTTTTAACTTCTATATGTTAGAAACACTGAATCTGGATGTGAGTTGGGTAACAATTTATAGCAGTTTACAGGCTGGAGCTAATTTGCTGATGCTCATTCTGTGGGGCAAATTAGCAGATAAGATTGGCAATCGTCCAATTTTAATCTTGGTGGGGATTTTAGTTGCAGTCACACCACTATTTTGGCTGGGAATAAATACTCATAGTCTTGATTTATGGCTATGGTTGCCGCTATTACATATTCTGATTGGGGGGACTGGGGCAGCAGTTGACTTATGTAATCACAATATGCAATTAGGGATTACACCAATTAGAAATCAGTCTATCTATTTTGCGATCGCAGCTGCGGTTGCTGGTGTCAGTGGTGCTTTGGGTACAACCATCGGCAGTTTCATTGCCCAATTTACGGGATCTCAAGGACTACTGGGATTATTTGCCCTATCTAGTCTATTGCGATTAGCAGCCCTTACTCCACTGATATTTGTGCAAGAACCAGGGCGATGAAAAACTAGGGGAGGTGGGGAAGCAGGAGAGACAAGGAGACAATTCTTTCCTCAATTCTCCAATGCCCCATGCCCACTTTATTTAATAACTGCTTGTCCTAATACTTTTGCTTGGCTAGGGGAAAATAATCTCACCTCAAGTTGGTAAGAGTGCGGTGATTTAGCGGGGAAAATTTTCAGCTTATGGACATCCCG
This sequence comes from Halotia wernerae UHCC 0503, assembly GCA_034931985.1. GTDB lineage: Bacteria > Cyanobacteriota > Cyanobacteriia > Cyanobacteriales > Nostocaceae > Halotia > Halotia wernerae. Next base: position 5,837 of record JAYGHB010000112.1, on the reverse strand, counting down.
CAGTACCGTACCTGTGCTTATCTGTTCTGGAGAAACGTATCCGTCTAACAAAAGTGCATTAGAAAACTTAGTTGGGTTGTTATTGTCCACACCAGAAGCATCGGTAAAGCGATCGCGCCACCCAATTTTGAGTAAAACATCTGGCGGTAATGGTGCGAGAAATTGCCAATAAAATGTAATAATCAAATCCCCATTTGCAGACACTTTGGTTTGATTCAAGTCATAACCTAGTAGCTGCACTTGTTCACCAAAAGACAAAAATAGAGGAAACTGGATATGCTTTATGTCTTCAGCTAAAGGTAATGGGCCAGGATAAACCCATACGTAGTCAACATCATGCAGCCGTACAATGTACAAAGGTTGCTGCATAGCAAAATAATTCAGCATCTTTGGTTCTGGCAATTGACGCTGCAATTGGTTTTTGTAAAATACCACTCGATGAGCCTGCGTCCAAGGTTGGATTCCAGATAGTATACGCTTGTCTATTGGTAAAGTTTCACCGTGGAAATAAGTGGAAAAGTTAGGACTTACGCAAAAGTCACGGAATTACGTCATTACGAGCGAAGCGACGTAATCGCCTAAAATTCTGGGATTGCTTCCCTACACTACCTTCCGGTCGCAATGACAAATTTTGCTTGCGTAAGTCCTGCTAGAAATAATCCCGAAACTAAAAGAGATTTGCGTTCTCCATTTTTTTGCAAATACGACAGAAACAGCAGTATAGCCAAAACAGCAAAATCAGCTTGTAGCGCATCAGTAGTGATAAAGCGTTGATATGCTAAAAAGAATGGCTCTAATAGCAGTAGGCTAAGGGTACACAGGGCTACAGCTTCACTAAATAAACGTTTAACGAGTATGTATAAATACACCATACAAGCAGAAGTAACTACTGCTTGCACCAGGCGAGGAATTATATACAAAGAAATGGGAAACTCTTGAATATTCAAACAAGCTCCCATATCTGAAGGCAAATCTATACCTATAAGGTCTGGAAAAATTTTGTGTAGCCAGCAATTTAACCACATACCATTGCCCTCAACCACATATTGGGAACCCCAGGATGATGCTTGAGAAAAGTACCGATTAAATCTCCCTCTAACAAGTGTTTGATAAACTGACTGCCACGATATATCCATAATCCCTCATCCGAATTGAGGGAAGCAGTTATTGCCAAGGTTCGTAGCACTAATGAGATGAGGAAGATAGCAAGCAATAACGGGGAACGTTTCATTATGGCAAAAAATTCGCCTGCAATTTTTTTGGAATAGTTTATCAAACGAGGAATAGTAATCCTATAGGAGTTACGAACAAAAAGATCCCCGACTTTTTGAATAAGTCGGGGATCGTAGTCTCTAGTGTTTGTAAATCAAATCGGATTGCTATATTTATTTTGTTTTGTTTGCGATCGCCTATGGTAGGCGAGTACGCTATCGCTGGTGTAGTAGAGAAAAGTCTTACTACACTGCTTAACCTATTCAGCGGCCGTAGAACTTAAGGTCATTGTCTCCCACAACACCATCGGGGGGGTGTTTGGTATGGGTTGGTGCAAGGCAATCAACTGCGCTAGGGTATTCTTTAACTGGGTACGGGATACAATATCATCTACAAACCCGTGCTTCAGTAAATCTTCCGCAGTTTGAAAATCTTCTGGTAATTTTTCCCTTAGAGTTTGCTCAATCACTCGCCGACCTGCAAAGCCAATGGTTGCTTTTGGTTCTGCCAAAATGATATCTCCTAACATGGCAAAACTAGCAGTAACCCCACCAGTGGTAGGATTTGTCAAAACGGGAATATACAGTAGTTTTGCATTTCGATGGCGTTCTAGAGCTGCGGATATTTTAGCCATCTGCATCAGGGAAAGCATACCCTCTTGCATCCTAGCGCCACCGGAAGTACAGACGATGATCACAGGATACCGTCGCTGAGTCGCTTGCTCAATCAAGCGAGTGAGTTTTTCTCCTACGACCGAACCCATACTACCGCCCATGAAGCGGAAGTCCATTACACCAAGGGCAATGGGTAAGCCATTGATTTGACCTAAACCAGTTTTAACTGCGTCTATTAAACCAACTTTTTCTTCCGTTTCTCGCAGGCGATCGCTATAAGATTTGCGATCACGAAATTGCAGGGGATCTGTTGACCGCAGATTTTCATCTATTGGTCTCCAGGTGTTTTGATCTATCAGTTGGCGGATGCGTTCATCACTATCCACCCGATTATGATGACCACATTCAACACAAACCATCTGATTAGCTCTCAAGTCTTTTGTATAAGTCAATACACCACATTGAGAACACTTGTTCCACAGTCCATCAGCAATTTCACGTTCTTGGCGTTCGGGGCTGGTAGATCCTGATTTACGTCGGTTTGCAAACCAATCAAACAGAGACTTTAAACCGCGTGATTCTTCGTTGTTCGCCATTTTTATCTTAATTTAAGTAGGTATGAGGTCGAAAATAAGTCAAGCCGTTACCGGAAGTTAATAGTCCATAGTCATTAGTATTTGCTATTGACTATAAACTTTTGACTCTTGAATGCCAGTCGCTAAAGTCGGAAAACCTTATCGGCAGAGTCGTACCCTGCGGGAAGGCTGCTCTGCCTTAACAAAAGCGCTGGCTCCTCTTGACTACATCGTTAAATTACGCTTCTAAGCACTTCAGACCTTATTTTGCATCTTTGGTTGCCAGCTTAACGAAATTACTGATGCCAACACAAGTATCTTGTCCACCTGAATCTTGTAAACGTGTTACCAAAATTCATGATGCTGTTAGCATCTATGAAATTTAGTTATGCTCGGCAACGGATACTTTTCGTTAAGAGAGTAATACAAGTCACAGGCTGATATTACCAAAATGCGAAGAGTATATGGGGTAATGGGGACTACAGTCATGAATGATTAGAGTGGGCATTGGGCATGGGTTCTTATTTTCTCCATCTCCCCCTCCCTGCCTCCCCTGCTCCCTGTCCCCTATCCCCTTCTTTAACTTGTGGGAAAAAACAGCCGCAGGTAAGCAGACAGAATTGTTTCGCCGCTAAATATAGTCATTACTGCTCCCAATGCCAAAAAAGGGCCAAAAGGTATCTTTTGTCCCAATTTGCGTTGCGATAGAATGATGCCGCCGATACCTACCAATGCACCTACTGCACAGGCAATAAATCCAGCTAAGAGCAAATATTTCCAACCTAACCAAGCTCCCATCATGGCTGCTAGTTTAGCGTCACCTGCTCCCATTGCAGTTTTGCCCAAGGTGGCTGAACTAATAAGAGCGATCGCTTCAAATAACCATAACCCTAATACTGCTCCTATGATCGCCATCATTAGGTGATTAACTAATCCTACCCAACTGGCTGCTGAAAAAAAACCAACTGTCATTTGAAAAATTATCCCCCCTATCAGCCCCGACTGAGTAAGGGCGTTGGGTAATGTCATCGTGTCTAAGTCAATCAGCGATAGTGCCAATAACCAACTGCAAAAGACCCAATATCCTAATGTAGTGATCGAGACTTTAAATACTAAAAAAATCAGTAAAAATATGATGCCTGTTATCACTTCTACCACAGGATAACGGACAGAAATCTTGCTTTTACAATATCGGCATCGTCCTTTTAACCATACCCATCCCAGCACAGGGACATTATCGTAGGCTTTTAGCTGGTTTAAACAATGGGAACACCGGGAAGGCGGCCAAAGAATAGATAACCTAGCTGGTAGCCGATAAACTACAACGTTGATAAAGCTGCCAATAGATGCACCCAAGGTGAAAACAATCACACTTGCAGGTGCGACCATCAAAATGTCCATATAGTCATGTGTCATTTGTCCTGTATCATTTGTCATGCATCTTTAGTCTTTTGTCGAGAGCTACTGACAACTGACCACTGACTACTGACTAATATATGTGAGATTCAATCTGATTCAACGGCACAAAACATTCTTGTGGTAAGAGGACTGGTTGGTTAGTAAAAATCACTTTACCCCGATGAGTAATACGATTAATGGCTACTCCTGAAGATTGACCAGCTATTTCAGGATGTACTTCACAGTGGGTGTAGTATATTTGCCCCGCTGCTCTGATCAAGGCAGGATCAACCAAAGGAGGCTGTTTCCTGGAGGCAGTAAAGTTTGTTTGTTCTTGTCGTAATGCGTACACTATCGACTGCTGTATAATTGCTAAATTTGTCTTTAGTCTACCCGATACTTTTAGCAAGTATTGCCAAATTGCCCGTTTTGGACTAAAAACTTATTTTTCTACCATCGTTTTAATTAATGCGTCACCCATAGCACGACAACCCAGCAGATTCATACCCTCAGATATGATATCTCCAGTGCGATCGCCTTGTTCTAAAACTTGCAACACGGCTTTTTCGATCAAGTCTGCGGCTTTTGACTGGTCTAAACCGTAACGTAACATCATCGCTGTACTTAAAACTTGTGCTAAGGGGTTGGCTTTATCCTGTCCTGCAATATCTGGGGCTGAACCGTGAACTGGTTCAAACACGCCAGCCCCAGTAGCACCCAAACTAGCAGAGGGTAACATCCCAATACTACCAGTGAGCATGGCCGCAGCATCAGAAAGAATGTCACCAAACAAATTGCCTGTCACAATCGTATCGAACTGCTTGGGGGCGCGTACTAGCTGCATTGCAGCATTATCGACATAGAGGTGAGACAGTTCAACATCAGGATATTCTGCGGCAAGTTTAGTGATGCGATCGCGCCACAACTGAGATACTTCTAATACATTAGCCTTATCCACCGAACAAAGTTTCCCTTGGCGTTTTTGTGCCGTCTCAAAAGCCACCCGCCCAATCCGGTCAATTTCTGCTTCGGTGTAAACCATCGTATTTACACCACGTTTTTCACCAGTTTCAGTAGTAAAAATTCCCTTGGGTTTGCCAAAATAAATCCCGCCTGTGAGTTCGCGTACCACCATAATATCTACGCCTTCTACAACTTCACGTTTTAAAGTCGAAGCGTCAATGAGCTGGGGCAAAATTTGGGCTGGGCGTAAATTGGCAAATAATCCCAACCCTGCACGCAACCCCAACAAACCCGCTTCTGGGCGTAAATTGGATGGTAGAGAATCCCACTTATAACCACCAATCGCGGCGAGTAAGACAGCATCACTATTACGGCAAGCATCTAAGGTAGTAGATGGTAAGGGTTCGCCTGTAGCGTCAATTGCTGCACCGCCAATCAAAGCTTCTTGAAATTCAAACTGAAGATCAAATTGCTTCCCTACGACTTTCAGCACGTCTACCGCTACGGCCATAATCTCAGGGCCAATGCCATCGCCGGGAAGTAAGGTAATGCGGTAGTTCTGGGTCATAACTGGTGTTTACTTGGTAAATGCTTGCAGATTAAATATCATACCGAGCAACTGCACCAATGAATGAAGTTTTTAATTTATACTTTCTCACCCAACGAGTTATCGTTGCTTGATCACGAAACGTTCAGAAGCGCGATCGCCTGCTGCTGACATAGAGCATTTGCAATCTTTCTTTGCTCCTTACTGCTGTAGCATGTCTGAGAGCTTTCTCCAATTCTTCTTGGCTTGCTGAAATTTCGATTTGGAATAGACGACTCATAACAAAATCACTAAATGCACCCATCTATATAAGTTTGGCGTAGTTTGGCGCATCTTCATACAGAATTGGTATTAGTACATTTTTGCAGGCATTCGTAGCGATATGTAGTCATTCTGTAGACTTTCCCGTAGACACCAAAAGGATGGCTGCTCGTAGAGTGGGGATTGTACAGTGAAGCAGAGGTAGATGCTTGGTACATGATTTCACAAGTTCGTAGCGAAAAATAGCTTTACATTAAATCTTTGCGT